>QCGY01000006.1 GCA_003279715.1 Pelagibacteraceae bacterium AG-390-D18 | reverse complement strand
TTTAGATTAACTTTATTATCAAAAAAATTTTTTACTGACTTTAGTTGTGTTTCTCCTATTCCATCAATATTTAATATATCATCTGAGATCATTTCATTTGAAAATCTAATGAACTTTGAAAATGATTTAAAATATTTTGATAAAATTTTTGCGTTTTCTAAACCAATATGTCTAATACCTAATGAATAGATTAATCTTTCTAGTGAAATATTTTTTCTTTGATTAATTGAATATTTTAAATTTTCTATTGATTGTCTACCCCAACCTTCAAGACTTTCGATTTTATTAAAGTCTAAATAAAAAATATCTTGTGGTAATTTTATTAAATTAAGGTTCCAAAAGTTTTTGACTATTTTTTTGCCAAATCCTTCGATGTTAAATGCATCTTTAGAAACAAAGTGTTTTAATTTTTCAATTGCAATTTTTTCACATTCATATCCTTCACTAGAACATCTTCTTACTGCATCTTCTTTTTTGGTAATATTATTAAATTCTTTAATTGTTTTTGAGCCACATGAAGGACATTTTTTTGGAAAAATAAATTTTTGTGATTTATTTTCTCTCTTAGTTTTATCAACTGAAAGAATATGAGGTATTACATCCCCAGCTCTTTCAATAGTTGCTAAATCTCCAATTCTTATGTCTTTTCTTTCAATTTCATCTTCATTATGCAATGTTGCATTAGATACGATTACTCCTCCAATATTAATTGGTTTAATTTTTGCAACTGGAGTTAATGCTCCAGTTCTTCCAATTTGAATTTCAATATTAAGAATTTTAGATATAGCTTTATTGGATGCAAATTTATGAGCGATGGCCCACCTTGGCGAATTTGCAACATTCCCTAGTCTTTTTTGAAGTTCAAGATTATTAATTTTATAAACTATACCATCAATATCAAAATCAATTTTTGTTCTGTCCTTTTCTATTTTAGAATAATTGGTCAATAAATTATCAACTCCTGTAACTAGTTTATTCAATGGATTTGTTTTAAATCCCCAAGCATCTAAATCTTCTAAAAAATCTGTTTGATTTTTTGCTTTAAGTCCTTTTTCATAACCGAAAGTATAAGCAATAAATTTCAACGGAATTTTTTTTGTTTCATCTGGATTTTTTTGTCTTAACGATCCTGATGCTGCATTCCTAGGGTTTGCAAATTTTTCCTTTAAATTTTTAAAATCACTATTTTGTATAAATACTTCACCTCTAATTTCAATCTCCTCAGGAAAATTATTTGACTGAATTTTTTTTGGAATATCTTTAATAGTTGCAAGATTAGCCGTTATATCTTCACCTTCTTTTCCATCTCCTCTAGACAAACCAATCTTATACTCTCCATTTTTATATATCAATGAAGCTGATATACCATCTATCTTTGGTTCCGCGCTATAAGATAAACTAAAATCCTTCTTTTTTGATAAAAAATTTAATATTTTTTTTTCAAAGTTAATTAAATCTTCTCTGTCAAATGCATTGGATAAAGACAACATTGATACTCTGTGAGATTTTTTTTGAAAATTTTTAGACGGTTTAAATCCAACAGTTTTTGATGGAGAGATTTCTGAGTTAAGAAAAGAATATTTATTCTCTAAAATTAAAATACTTTTTTTTAAATCATCATACACTTCATCAGTTACTAATGGTTTACTGTCATCATAATATTTTTTATTATAATTATTTAATAATTTTATTTTTTTTTTATACTGAGATTCTATTTTTTTTTTGTTCATCTCAACTAAATAGAGATTTAAATTTTTCTAATATAGAATTATTTTCTTTTTTGATCTCTTTTATTCTATTTTTTTTATATTTTTTATTAAAAACATTAAACGATTTCTTATACCACTCAGATGATTGATAATTATATCCTAATAGATTAGCATATTTCTTTGCCTCCGTTTCCATCCCAATTATATAGTGGATTTCAACTAATCTATGAATAGCCTCTTCAACATAAATTGTAGAGTCATAATTATCAACAACAACCCTAAATCTATTTATGGCTGAAATCCATTTTTTTCTATCAACATAATATCTACCTATATACATTTCCTTAGCAGCTAAAATCTCATCTATTAAATTAATTTTGAACATTGCGTCTGTTGCAAATGCTGTGTCTGGATATTTAAAAATTAGACTCTTAAATGTTTTTTTAGCATTTATAATAGATTGAAGATCTTTCTTCTCATCTACAATTTGCTCATAATAACACAATCCTAGTAAATACTCTGCATACACAATATCTTTGTGGTTAGGGTAAACTCTTAAAAATCTTGTTAATTCAGCTATTGCATCTCCATAATAATTTTGTGAATAATATGAGTAGGCAGCCATCAAAGCTGATTTTGGAGCATATTCTGATTGTGGAAATAAAATTTCTGCTTCATTAAATTTTTTTGCCGCAAAAAGAACATCACCAGCCTTAAGCTGCTTTAATCCTTCTTTATAAGCCTCTATCATTTGAGAATCTAAATTTACTTTATTAATTGTAGATTTTTCAATATCTTTTTTTGAACAGGAAAAGCAAAACAAAATAATTAAAAAAAAATAAAAATAGTTACGACTGATCATAATAGATTATACCTTAATTTATATCTTTTAAAAATCTATGTTTATTTTAAGCTATAGATTTTAATAATTTTCTATTAATTAAAGTATGAGGTAAGTTTTTTTCTTTTATTTCAAGAATTGAAAAATTATCTTTATTTTCAAATACTTTTTTAAGCAACTGGTTAGTAAGATAATGACCTCCTTGAGAGCATTTGATTTTAGCAATTACTCTATACCCAGATGTATATAAATCTCCAATGCAATCAAGTATTTTATGATTAACAAATTCTTTATCATTCCTTAAACCTTCAGGATTTAAAATTTCATGATCTTTAACTACTATCGCATTTTGTAAACTTCCACCTTTTGCTAGACCATTTTTCTTAATCAATTCAATATCTTCAAACAAACAAAAAGTTCTTGAATTGTAGACATCTGTCAAATCATCTTCAAAAACTTTAACTTTATTAGTTTGATTTCCAATTATTGGATTTTTATACTTTAGCTCAAAGTTTATATCCAAACTCAAAGTAGATGGCTCTATTGATATAAATCTCTCACCATCTATAAATTTTATTTTCTTATTAATTTTGATAATTTTAATTGGTGACTCGCTAACTGCTAATCCAGAACTAATAATCTTTTCAATAAATTCTTTTGCGGATCCATCTAGAATTGGAACTTCTTCATTATCTACTTCTATCAATGCATTATCAATTCCCAATCCAAATAATGCGCCCATTAAATGTTCAATAGTTGAAACTTTAACTCCAAATTCATTTTCAATAGTTGTGTTTAGTGAAGTATTGGTAACGTTCATAAAATTTGGATAAACTAAGTTATTTTCTTTGTAATCAACTCTTTTAAACACAATTCCAAAATTGGGCTCAGCTGGTTTTATGCACACATTCACATCTAACCCAGTGTGTAATGCTACACCACTAAATGAAACATTATTTTTAATTGTTTTTTGAGTTAAATAAGACACAGAAGTCTTTTAATTTGCTTTTAATAAATTTTGAAAACAACAAATGTTACTAGAAAAAACACTTTTAACTAAATAATTGAAAGAATCTCTCAAAAAAACCTCTATTTTCTATACTTTTCGAGACTAATTGAACTTCATCTTTATTTAGTCCATTATTTAATTTATTTGCCATCACAGATAAATTGTTTGCATCTTCACTTAAATAACTTTTTATATAATTGCCTGACATGTAGCGTCTAATCTTAACTTGATGATCTTCTAACAATTTTTCAAAATAAAAAGTAAATTTATTCGGAATGGAAATGAAATTTATATCTAAGAACAAATAATCATCATTTTTATTTGAATTATTTAATAAATTATCATTTTTGATTTTGTGATTATTAACAATAATCATGTGCATAATTATCTGATCATTATAATTTTCTCTAAAAATATCTTTGACCTCTACTAAGCTATTTTCTAAATATTTTTGAGCTATACTTTTTTCATAATACTTTTTTTTTATTGATATAGTTACATCTAAAATTTTATCATCTTCTATAATTAAAATAATATTTCTGATAAAATTATTTATTGTTTTTTCAATTTTATAAATATTGTCATCAATAAATTTAGAAAGATTATTTGGTTCAATATCAACATTAGTCTTTACTTCTTCATTGTATAGCTCTTTTAAATTATTTTTATCATAAACAAATATTTGATATTTATTTTTAGAAATATAAAGGAAAGTTTCAAAATCAGTTTCTTCAATCATCTAAAATAATTTGGTTTTTAATTCTTGCATCAATAAATTCATTATCATCTAAAAATTTTATTGCTAAATTAATGGCAAGATTAACATTATCATTTGGTAATTTTATTATAGTGTTATCTCTTAATTCTAAATCCCATCTTTTAGATGGAAAAAAATATAAGTTTTTTATCTCTGCATAAGAAATTTTAGACTCATCAATAATTTTTTTAATTATAAAAAATTCATCCAACTTTGGATTTCCAAAAATAAAAGGTAATTGATTGTTAAAAAAATCATTTTTAATAAATCGTCCATTAGAGCCAATATAAAAAATTTGGCCATTTTTATTTATTCTTGCTAAAAATTTTGTTTTTTCAATATTAACATCTAATGAAGATGGGTATCTTTTGAAAATAGAATATTTTTCTATTATAGAATTTGATTCAATTTCATTAATTAGATCAATTTTACTAATTGAAAAAACATTATTTAGATTAAAATTTTTTATTTTTTGATGTAAAATTGATTTATCCTCAACCTCTAACCCAACAATATTGATATCATTAATATTCTGTAATTCTAAAGTGTTTAGATTAATATTATTTATTGACCCAACTAACAGTAATAAAAAAAAGTATATTAAAATTTTTTTACTTTTTCGTTGTTGCATCTTTTAAAATCCACTCAATTAGTTTTATAAAGGATATTCCTCTATATTTTGCTATTTCTGGAACAAGAGATAATTTTGTCATACCTGGCTGAGTATTAATCTCTAGCAAATAATACTTATTTTTATAAAATTTGAAATCTGATCTAGTAACTCCCTTACAACCAATAATCTTGTGTGCTTTAAATGACAAGTCCATTACCTCATTTAATTTATTTTTTGGAATCTTAACTGGAATTATATGTTCAGTTTTTGCATTTACGCTGTATTTAGCTTCATAATCATAAAATTTTCTCTTTGGTTTAAGCTCTATTGCTCCTAATTTTTTATTGCCCATGATTGCAACTTGAATTTCTCTTCCACCAATAAATTCCTCTATCATGATCTCTTTATATATTTTCATTGAACTTAAAACTCTTGAAATATTTTTTTTTGTACAAATAAAAACATTTACACTTGAGCCTTCGTTAATTGGTTTTAATACGACTGGAAATTTTAACTTCTTTTCAATATTTTTTATCAAAACAAAATTATTTTCTTCATAAGAATATTTAATATATTTAGGGGTATTGATTTTATTTTTAATAAAAATTTTTTTCGATATTACTTTATCCATTGCTAATGAAGAGGCAATTACTCCTGAATGAGTATATGGTATTTTAAATCCTTCTAGGATCGTTTGTATATAACCATCTTCACCAAACTGTCCATGTAATGCATTAAAGATAATATTGGGTTTAAATTGATTAATATTTTTTGATAAATTGCCATCAGGTTCAGAAATTTTTACTTTATAACCATTTTTTTTAAGCTCTTTTGCAACTTGCAAACCCGTATCAAGACTAATTAATCTTTCTTTTGAGATTCCACCAGCGAGTATTAGTATTTTTTTTTTCAATTTATTCTAAAATTTTTATTTCTGTTTGTAACTTTACACCAGTTTTCTTCAAAACACTTTCAGATACAAAATCTATTAATTTTTTCATATCATCAAACTTAGCATTACCTTTATTTACAAAAAAATTACAATGTTTTTCTGAAATACAAGCTTCTCCAAATGATTTTTCTAAAGGGACTGACTCTTTTATTAATTGCCAAACTTTTTTATCTGATTGATCTAATGGATTTTTAAAAGTACTCCCACTAGTTTTAATTTTTGTAGGTTGCGCTTTTTCCTTTTTTTCTTTTAATCTTACTATTTCTTTCTTTATTAAATTTGATTTTTTTTTAAAACCTTTAAAAGATGCACTTAAAAAAATTAAATCGTTAGACAATCCACTATCTCTATATTTAAAATCGATTTCTTTAGCTGGAATTATTATAACCTGCCCTGATTTATTGATGGCTTGTACTGAAATCAAAATATCTTTAAATTCTCTTTTGAAGCAACCTGCGTTCATTTTTATACCTCCCCCAACTGTGCCTGGTATACAAGATAAAAATTCAAATCCGCCCAAACTATTGTTCATTGCAAATTCTGAAAGTGATTTGTCACTAACAGAACTTCCAGCAATAATTATATCTTCTGATAAAAGAGAAATATTATTAAAATTATTTGATAACTTAATTACAGCTCCATCATAAGTTTTGTCGGTAATTAATGTATTTGATCCCCCACCTAGAACAAATATTTTCTCTTTATCCCCCATTATTTTTAAGAATTTTGTCAATTCTTTTAAATTATCTGCCTTGTAGTAAATTTTAGTATTGCCACCTATATTAAACCAATTTTTTTTTTTTAAATTATAATCAAATTTAATATTTTGTTTAAATTCAAATAATAAATCTTCTTTGTTCATGTTAACTAAAAGTATTTAGGCATTTCTCTCATCCATGTTGAGATAGTTCCTGCACCCATTCCAATAACTATTTTTTTTCCATAAATATTATTTTTAATGTATTTTGCTAATTGAATCCTATCATCTGCTAAAAATAGTTTTACTTTTGAGTTTTTGATTATTTCTCTAGCAAAATTTTCATATTTAAATCCTAATGATATTTTTTCACCAGCAGTATAAATAGGCATCAAAATTACTTTATCAGCGTTCTTAAATGCATAAGTAAATTCTTTTTTCAAATCTTTTAATCTTGATATTCTGTGTGGTTGAAAAATACATATTTTTTCATAACCTTTATAAACGCTATTTACTCCATCCAAGACAACTTTGATTTCAGTTGGATGATGAGCATAATCATCGAAAAAGTCGACTTTATTAAATGTAAAAATCTTGTTAAATCTTCTTTGAACTCCTTTAAAATTTTTTAAACCTTTTTTAATACTTGAAACTGTCAATCCAACTGTAAAAGCTAATGCTGATGCTGCAACTGAATTTCTAATATTGTGTATTCCTAAAAGTGGTATCTTAATTTTTTTAATTAATCTGTTTTTTTTATTTGGTAAAATTATCTTTAAATCGAACAAAGAATAGTCTTTTGATTGTTTGATATTATTAATGCAGAAATTTGATTTTGTGTCAGTTCCATAAGTATAAAAATTTTTATTATTTAGTTTCTTAATCAAATTTTTATTATTCCTGTCATCAATGCAAATAAAAGATTTTCCAAAGGGTGGAACTTTATTCACAAACTTAGTAAAATATTTATTCAACTCATTCATCGAACTATAAAAATCCATATGTTCTCTATCTATGTTGGTTATTATTGAATAAGTGGGTGGAATATAGACAAAGCTACCATCAGACTCATCAGCTTCAAGGATTGACCAGTCACTTTTGCCTAGTTTAGCAGAATTATTTATAGAATTTATTACTCCCCCATTGATAATAGTTGGGTCTATTTTGGTTTCTTGGAAAATTGAAGCAATTAGTGATGTTGTGGTTGTTTTTCCATGGGAGCCAACAACTACAATATTTTTTGTAAGAGAAACAATATTTGCAAGCATTTCTCCTCTTTTATAAATTGGTAGTTGTTTTTTTTTTGCCTCAATTATTTCAGGATTATTTTTTTTTATAGCAGAGGAAACTACTATAATGGTAGCTTTATTTATATTTTGTTTTTTATGTCCAATTGCAATTTTTATTTTCTCTTTTTTTAATCTTTCAATATTTTTATTACTAGCAATATCACTACCCTGAACTTTAAAACCTTTACCCTTCATTATAAGGGACAATCCACTCATACCTATTCCACCTATTCCTATGAAATGAATAATTTCAGATTTTGCTAATTTAATTTTCATTAATAATATTTAATAAATTTTGATTAACATTATTCCACGTATTTTGATAATTTAATTTTTCTAAATTTTTTTTTTTTAAACCTATTTCGTTTTTATCACTCAATATATTTAGTAATAAATCTTCAAATTTTATTTTGTTAAAATTAATTTGATCAACAATCCAACAACAACCTTTATTTTTATAATAATTAGCATTTTCTAGTTGATGATTATCCTTAGAACTTGGTAATGGAATAGCAATAAATGGTTTTTTAGATAAAGAAATTTCAGCTAAACTGGAGGCACCGGCTCTTGTTATACATAAATCTGCTTGGTCTATTAATAGGTTAAGATTTTGATCAAAACTAAAAACGGTATTATCAATCTTATTTTCTAAATATATATTTTTGAGATCACCTATATTCTTTTGATTTGTTTGATGAATCACATTTAAAGGTTTTATTTTTGAAACTTTAATTATTGACTGATGTAAAATCTTATCAAATATTTTTGCACCTTGGCTTCCACCAATTATTATTAAAGTAAATTTTTCATTATTATTTTCTTTTAATTTTTTGTCATAATATTTCTTTCTTATTAAGGGATTTGTAATTTTTAACTTATATTTATACTCTTTGGGAAAACCAATAATATTTTCTGAATAACATATGATTTTTTTACAAAATTTAAGAAAAAATTTATTTGCTCTTCCAATTACCATGTTTGGTTCTAACAAATAAATTTTAATGTTTAATATTCTTGCAGCTATACATAAAGGTAGTGACATATATCCGCCTGTAGAAATGAGAATTCGTATTTCTTCTTTTTTTAATAATATTAATGATTTTAAAGTTAAAAAAAATACTTTGAAAATTGAAAGAGGCAATAAAATAAAATTATTTAACTTGGGTGTATCAATAACAAGGATGTTATAAAATTTATCATCAAGATAATTAAGACCTCTTACATCACTTGAAATTAATATATCGTAATTTTCTTTTAAATGATCATGCATTGTAATTGCGGGAGTAACATGTCCACCAGATCCTCCTGTGGAGATTAAAATCTTACTTTTCATTTAATTTCTTATTTTCCTTTTAGTTAAATTTAGAATTATTCCTGAGAGTATCGAGATACTTACTATTGAAGAACCTCCATAACTCAAAAATGGTAGAGTCATACCTGTCGTAGGAAATAGTCTAATATTTACACCCACATGAATAGTTGCTTGCATTAGGATTAAGCTTACACATCCAATTAAAACTAGTTTAGTTTTATCATCTTTTTCATAATTTATTTTTTTAAAGACCATGTAAATAAACATTAAAAATAATAATAATATTAACATTATGGCAACAACACCAAACTCTTCAGAAATTACGGATATAATATAATCAGTATGTGCCTCAGGTACTCGATTTTTTAAAGTTCCTTCACCAATTCCTTTACCAAAATAACCGCCACTTGTAATAGACTCTATAGCCTTATCAGATTGAAAATTATGTGTTCCTGTATCTCTGTTAAAAAAAGAAAAAATCCTACTTTGAATATAATTAAACTTAGGGACGTACATAATCAAATAAGCTAATGAGATAAAAGCAAATATAGAAAGACCAAAAAGAATAAAGATATTGATACCGGAGGTAAAAATTAGAACTGCCCAAGAGAAAACGATAAGAAGAGTTTGGCCGATATCTGGCTGCATTATAAGAAGTAAAGAGATTATTGATACTAAGACAATTGATAATAAATATTTTAAATAGAGATTTGAACTTCTGACACTACAAAGAATACTTGAAATTACAATAATTAAAAAAGGTTTTAATAATTCAATTGGTTGAAATCTTGGTAAAAAAAATAAATCTATCCATCTCTTTGATCCCTTTACTTCAACACCTATAATTGGAACTAAAAATAAAGAAATTAAAGTAATAAAAAAAAGAAAATATGAGTAATGAAATAATTGAACAGTTTTCAAAGATGAAAAAATATAAATAATAATTATTCCAATTAAGATATAAATTAAATGTTTAAAAAAGAAGAAATAACTATTTGTATCTAATTTATCTGAAGCAATTAGTGATGTTGAAACTAATGAAAAAAAAAGTCCAATTGCAAATAACGAACTTATAATTAAAAAGATTGATTTATCTATACTCTTCCACCATTGATAGTAAAATTTATATAAAAAGGTGTTGTTTTGCATTAAGGAATTTTTTTATTAATTGGTTAAAATATTTTCCTCTATCTTCAAAATTTTTAAAGCTATCAAATGATGCTCCAGCTGGACTAAAGAAAATAATATTTTTTTTTAAGTTTTTATCTTTTAAATCAAAAAATATTTCATTTAATATATCTTTCAAATATTTATAATGCTTTATAGTTACTTTATTTTTGATATTTTTTTTAAATTCTTCATGATTATTACCAAAAATAAATGTTTTAAAATTCTTACAATGTTTTTTAGATAGATTTAATTGATCACCTTTTTTAGGAATGCCTCCCAAAATCCAATAAACATTTTTTAAATTTTTTAACAGATTTTCTGATGAAGCAAAGCTTGTGGACTTAGAATCATTAATTATTGTTAAATTTTTATTTTCATAGATAATTTGTTGTCGATATTTTAAACCTTTAAATCTATTTAAAGTTTTTATTAATTTTTTAATATTTAAATTTAATGTTTCAGAAATCTTCAAGACGAAAGATAAATTTTCCAGGTTACCTGCAGATAAAAAGTACTTATTCTTTAATTGTTTAATTTTTTTATTTGCTTTTTTTAAATCAACTCTAATAATTTTTGGATTATATTTTTTACTATTAAGCTTTTTATCTATTAATAAATCATTTTTTCTAACAAATGCTATGGACTCTCTGGACTGAGAATTTAATAATTTAAATTTAGCATTAACATAATTTTTTAAGTTTCTGTGTCTCTCTATGTGATCAGGACTTATATTAAGTATTACTGAGTATTTTGAAGTAAATAATTGACTATAATCTAATTGATATGATGAAGCTTCAATCACAAAAACAGTTTTTTTTGTAATTTTTTTTTCAGATAATGCTGGATTTCCAATGTTACCAATTAACCTACAATCATAGTTTTGATCTGACAAAATATCATGCAATATTTTAGCTGTAGTTGATTTCCCATTAGTTCCAGTAATGGTGATGCTTTTGTTTTTGTAAAATGAGTAGAATATATCTAAATCTGTATAAATTCTAGATTGATTTTTTTTAAGAAATTTAGTTAATTTACAATTTAAAATATCAATTCCAGGACTAATAATAATTATATCAAACTTTATTTTAGATATTTCTTTAATATTAGTTATCCATTGCTTAGGTTGATGTCTAAATTTTTTTTTTAAATTATCATCAAATAAATATATTTTAGCTTTTTTATTTAAAAATTTATATGTGGATAGCCCACTTTTTCCAAGACCATAGATTAATATTTTTTTTTTTAAAAAAATATTTATATTGTCTATCATTATCTTAATTTCAATGTGGCAAGACCTATCATTGCTAAAATAATTGAAATGATCCAGAATCTAATTACGACTGTTGACTCGGGCCATCCTTTTTTTTCAAAATGATGGTGTATTGGTGCCATTCTAAAAATTCTTTTTCCAGTTAATTTAAAAGAAATTACTTGCACCATCACGGATACAGCCTCAAGAACAAATAAGCCACCTGTAATTGCTAATACTATTTCATGTTTTGTAATTATTCCAACAGCTCCTAAAGAACCCCCAAGCGCTAAAGAACCTGTATCGCCCATAAAAATTTTAGCTGGCGGTGCATTAAACCATAAAAACCCTAAACATGATCCTATTATAGCTCCACAGAAAATTGAAACCTCACCAGTCCCTTCAATGTATGGAATTTGTAAATAATCAGAAAAAACAATATTTCCAGTTACATAACTTATAAAAGCAAAACATCCCGCGACTAAAATTACAGGGACTGTAGCTAATCCATCAAGTCCATCTGTTAAGTTAACTGCATTTGATGAACCAACAATTACAAATACAGAAAAAGGAATAAAAAACCATCCAAGATTAATTATTAAATTTTTAAAAAATGGAAAATATAAATTAGTAATTTCTTGATAATCTATAAAGTAAACAAATAAACTAATTCCAACTACAGCCAATAAAAACTGTGATAAAAGTTTAAATTTAGATGAAATACCTGAAGAATTATTGTGTTTTATTTTTTTATAATCATCAAATGCTCCTAACAAACCAAATGAAATAGCAATATAAATACAGAACAAAACACTTGAGTTTGATAAATCCCCCCAACATAAAACAGAAAATAGTAATCCAAATAAAATTATTACTCCTCCCATTGTTGGAGTACCAATTTTTTTTATAATATGATCTTGAGGACCATCATCACGTATAGGATCTAAAATTTTTCTATTTGAAAAAAAACTTATAAAAGGTCCCCCAATTAACAAAACTATAATTAATGAGGTGAATAAGGATAATCCTGTTCTAACAGTGATGTATTTAAAAATGTTTAAAAATCCAAATATATCAACGAAATTAAGTAAAAATTGATAAAGCATTTATTTTAAACCTTTTAAATTACTGAATATCTCATTGAATCCTGTCGCATTTGAGGCCTTAACCATAAGATAATCATTATTATTTAAATCATTTTTAATCAAATCAATAATTTGTGAGTTGTTGTTTAATACTCTACCTTTTTTCTTTTTCGAAATAGAATTGTATGTAAACAAAACTTTACTTCCTCTTACAAAGACTTTGTCTATCTTTGTATTATTGATTATTTTTCCAATAGATTGATGAAGTTTCTTTGAGTGTTTTCCCAGTTCCAACATATCACCTAATAATATAAATTTTTTTCCTTTGTCAATTTTGATTTTATCAAAATTTAAAATTGCAGATTTAAGAGACAATGGATTTGAATTATAACTTTCATCTACTAAGTTTAAGTTTTTATTGTTAATCTTAATTTTAGCAATATCTCCTCTACCACTTGGTATTTTAAAACCTATAAAAATATTTTTTTTTAATTTTGATATATCTAAAAAAATACTCATTACTGCCAGTGCAGCTAAAATATTTAAGATATTACTTTGAAAATTATTTGAAATAAAAAAATAAGTTTTTAAATTATTTATCCTAATTCTTGCTTTAAACTTATTGGCAATTTTTTTAACACTTATAAGTCTTATATTTGCATTTTGATTATCAATACCAAATGATAAAATTTTAAGTTTTCTTTTATGAGCAATTTTTTTATGTAAAGTATAAGAATTATCATCGGCATTTAGAACGATAAATCCATTAATTTTTGTATTATTAATTATTTCTGATTTAGCTAAAGCAATTTGTCTTATATTTCTAAAATTCTTAGCATGAGCATAATTAATGTTAGTAATCACACTAACATCTGGTTTAACAATTTTTGAGAGATAATCAATTTCACCTTTTTTATCCATCCCAATTTCTAAAACTCCATAATTATTTTTTTGATCTAAATTAAAAAGACTTAACGGAACTCCATACTTATTATTATAAGATTTAGGTGAAATACCAACTGTGGATATCTGTTTTAATGAATTGGCCAACAACTCTTTTAATGTAGTTTTTCCACAGCTACCCGTTATAGCAATAATTTTTGTTTTTATATTTTCTCTATATAACTCAGAACATTTTGTTAAAAATTTTAAAGAATCTTTGCTTTTAATTTGATGTGAAATATTTATTTTTTTTTTAATTTTATTAACTACTACAATTGATGCTTTTTTTTTGAAAGCTTCATTTATAAATTTGTTACCATCATTTTTTTTTCCTTTAATTGCAAAAAAAATATCATTTTTTTTTATTTCTTTTGAATTAATTCTAGCTTTCTCCAAAGAGATTTGGTTAGAGATTTTTTTTTCTACACTAAGCTCGTTAAGTATATTAACTTTTAAATTATTTGATAAATTTAAATTTTTAACCTTTATCGCATCAAGGATATTTTTTTTATCTGAAAAAAAAATTTTTTTTACACCAATTTCTTGAACTTTTTCATGGCCTTTTCCAGCTACAAGTAAAATCTCACCTGTATTTAAATGTTTTATTGCCTCTGCAATTGCCTTAGCTCTATTAGAAAATTCTAATACTTTTTGTTTTTTTATTCCTTTTTTTATGTCTTTTCTTATTTTACTAGGTTGTTCTAGTCTTGGATTATCATCAGTAAGATAAATTTTGTCTGAAAAAATATCAGCAATTTTACCCATTTTAGCTCTTTTATTTTGATCTCTATTTCCTCCACAACCAAACACTAGAGTTATTTTTTTATCTGGAAATTGTTCTTTTATATTTCTAAGACAAGTTTTTAAAGCATCAGGTGTATGTGCGTAGTCTAAAATTACTTTTGAGTTGTTTTTTATCCTGCCAACTCTTTCAAATCTTCCCTCTACAGATTTAATTTTTGGTATTATATTAAGTATGTCTTTAATATTGACACTACTTTTGATTGAGGCAATTAATGCCATTAATACATTTTTAAATTGAATTTTTCCTATCAAATTAAGCTTAATTTTATGAATTGAATTTTTATATTTTATCTCCAACAATTGAGACTCACCCTCATATTGATGAGACAAGAATTGAAAATTATTTTTTTTATCTAATAATGAAAAAAGATTTAAATTTTTTTTGATTGCTAGATTTTTTATTTTTTTGAATTCTGGGATTTTTTCATCAGTTATTATATTGCCTCTTTTTTTTATCAATTTTTCAAATAAATATAGTTTCGCTTTCAAATAATTTTTTATATCTTTATGATAATCTAAATGATCTTGTGATAAATTTGTAAATATTCCTGTATTAAACAATAAGCCGTCCAGCCTGTTTTGACTTAGACCATGACTAGAAGCCTCCATAATGACATTATTAATATTTTGTTTTTTTAAGTTACTCAAAATTTTACTTAATTGAATTGGGTCTATTGTAGTATTAGATAAATCTTTTTTATATTTTTTTGATTTAACTCCTAATGTTCCAATTGATGCAACTTTTTTATTATTCAAATCTAATATTTGATAATAAAAATCAGAAATAGAGGATTTTCCATTTGTACCCGTAACTGCAATAATATTATTTGGAATTTTGTTGTTAATTTTAAATGATGTTTCAGCTAATAATTTTCTAATATTATTTGAGTGAATAAATAAAATACCATTTTTAAGTCCGTTAATTTTTTTTTCAGTTACTATTATTTTTGCACCTTTAGATATTGCAGATGACACAAAGTAATTACCGTCTATTTTATTTCCTTTAATTGCAAAAAAAATATTATTTTTTTTTATTTGAGTACTATCAAAAGATATCCCTGAAAAAAAAAATTTTTTATAATTAGATTGAATATTTTGAAAATAATCGCCTAAGAACATAATTAATTAATTTCTAGATATTTTGTGGCTAAAATAGGCCCAATTTTATCCATTATTTTTCCAGCTACCTCTACTGAAGTCCAACCTGCTGTATTATACAAGGTTCCCTTCCAACCACCTTTTTGATGCCTATATTTATAATAATAATCTTTTGCTTTTTGAGGTGTGTCTAACATAACAACAAATACATATTGTGGATTTGATGTCGGAAATATTGAAGCAAAAGTATTTATCTTTGCTTCAGAATAAGATCCTTCTTTTGGTTGGTCAGCTGTTCCTGTTTTGCCACCAATCTCGTAATTTGATACGTCAGCAAATTTTGCAGTACCTTCTTCTGTATTTACAATTTTTCTTAAAGCCACAACAACTTGGCTGGAAACTTCTTTATTAATTAATCTACTTTTTTTTTCTTTAGTTTTAGTGGTTTTTTCAATCAAACTTGGTTTAATATCATAACCTCCATTAGATATTACCGCATAACCTTTTGCTAACTGAAGAATTGTAGTTGCAACACCATGGCCAAATGAAGCTGTAGCTAATCTACATTTACCAAAATTATAATCTTTTTGAGGAGCTATTTCGTCTATATCAAAATCAATTGTACTTAATACACCTACTTTTTTTAAAAAAGATTTATGTTTTTCTGGTCCTACTAACTGAGCAATTCTAACAGAGCCAATATTACCCGATCTAATTAAAATCTGTTCTGCTGTGAGATCTGAGGGAATTTTATTATCATATTCTCCAATCTTATGTTTGTCACAACGAATAGATTTTGGTAAATCTAAAAATTCAGTTTCTGGTTTTATTAAATCTTCGTTTAAAGCACTTGCAAATGTGAATGGTTTGAAAACTGAGCCAAGCTCATAAGTTCCTTTAGTTACTCTATTAATAAAATTAACATCAGTTATATTTTGTCTTTTATTAGGATTAAAATCAGGTAATGAAATAAGTGAAAGTATATTTCCATTATTCACATTCATTAGTATTGCTGCACTACCTTTACTTTTAAAAATTTCTTGATACTTGATTAGTTCTTTTCGTATTAAAAACTGTACATCCTTATCGACTGTAAGTTTTATTGGTTTTTTTGAATTTCTGAGAATCTCGTTAAATGATTTTTCTAAACCTGAAATTCCGTTATTATCATCATCTATTTGACCAATAATATGACTAAAAAGATTTTTTTGAGGATACATCCTTAAAACCTTTTCCTCAGGTTTTATAGAATTATCTCCAAGTTTCATTAATTTTTCATAGTTTTCCTCTGAGACTTTTTTTTCTAACCAAAAGAACTTTTTTGTATCGAGTTGTTTTTTAATTTTATTAAAATCTTTATTTGGAAATATAATATTTAAACTTAATAAAAGTTTTTTCCTATCTATTATATCTGATGTCTTTATACCTATATCAATTGATTTAACTGTTTTAGCTAAATAATTGCCATTTATATCAATTATATCGGCTCTATAGAGTTTATTGGCAAACTTTGGCACATCATTATTTAATTCTATCTTAGATTTACGTGATCCAAGATGAATTAAATGAATAGTATAAATTAAATAAATAATAAAAAAGAAAAAGAATACAAATGCCACTCTATTAAATTCAATATTTAAACTTGAATTATTTTTTTTATAATCAAAATTATTTTTATAATCTTCAATAATAATTTTTGATCTTAATTTTTCCATTATTCTCTAATTATTTTTAAATTTTTAATCTCTTTGTCTTTATTTGTAATTTTAAAGACTTTTATATTTTCAATTTTTTTTTGAATTAAATCATTTTCAAAATATAATGATTGAAACTCTAATAATTTGTCAGAAGAACTCAGATAATCAAATTCCAACTTGATCTTCTCAAGTTCTGAATTTAAAATTCTAATATTTTCTTTTACTGTGAAAAGTTTATCCTCATTTTTTTTAGCAGAATTTTTAATAATTGCAGTAAATAAAATTAATGAAAAAATAATTAATACTAGAGCAATTTTTTTCATAACTTATTCCCAAAATTTTCTATCTCAATTAAGTTACTAAATTGTTCTAAAACGTCAGTTTTAAATTCATAAAAGTCATTTTTTTTAATCGCATATCTAAGTTTAGCCGATCTTGATGGTAAGTTTTCACTAATCTCTTCATCAGAGGGTGTAATTGCTTTTTTTTCATTTAATTTAAGTAATGTTTCTGGCTGCTCTGTAATTGGAGCATATCTTGATATACTTTTTTTCTCAGAAAGACTTTTGAAAAAATATTTTACAATTTTATCTTCTAATGAATGGAATGTAACTACAACTAACACACCATCCTTCTTTAAAACCTTGGTTGCATTAATTAGTCCAAAAATTAATTCACTTATTTCTCTATTAACTAAAATTCTTAAAGCTTGAAAAACTTTTGTAGCACTATGAACTTTAAAGTTTTTTTTTCTTTTTGTTTTATCTATGATCTCAACAAGTTTTTGGGTATCTATTTTTTTCTTAGATCTTTCCTTAATAATGTTTCTAGCTATAAATTTACTTTCTTTTTCTTCTCCAAAAAATTTAAATATTTTATCTAACTCTTTTTCATCAAGTTTATTAATTACATCTTCGGCAGAATAATTATTCAAACCCATTTGCATATTCAAGTTGCCTTTAGATTCAAATGACAGTCCCTTTTTAGGATCTTTAATTTGAACATAAGAATAACCAAGATCAAAAATTACTCCTTTAACATTTTCGTTTTTAAGTTTTAGATTGTTTAGTTGGCTAAATTTAATGTTTTTAAATAAAAACCTATCATCAAATTTATTTTTTAACTGATTAGCTTCTACTTCACTTTCGATATCTCGATCTAAAGCTATTACTTTAGTATTTTCAAACTCTAGTATTTTTTTTGAATAACCACCTTGACCAAAAGTACAGTCAATAAATGTGCCACCATATTGAGGGGAAATAATGCTAATAATTTCTTTTAGCAGTACCGGATAATGCTTTTGTACTTCCGGTACTATGGTGGCGTCCATTTATTTCTTTGAAGACCATTAATTTTTTTGTCTTCTTAAGAATGCTGGTATCTCAAGATCGTCATCTTCTTCATCATTTGTAGATAATAAATCTTCCGAACTTGAGTTTTCAGTTTCTGAACTAAATAAATCTGGTGCATCAGAGTCCACACCAAATTCTTTTAAATCATTAGAAACATCATCTTCAATACTTTCTTCAACTATTTGTTCTTGGGGTGTTTCCATTGCTTCTTGAGTAAAAGACTTCTCCATTTCATTTACAGAGGTATCCTCAACAACACTTTGTGTTTCAAAGTTATTATTATTTACCAACTCTTCATTAGAAACATTTGAGCTTAAATCCTCTTGTTGTTGTTCTTGAACGATTTCATTATCAAGCTTCAATGCATTTGCACCATGAGAAACTGGATTTGAAATTGAATTTGAGAAATTAAAAGATGCAGATGATCCCATATTTGAAAAATCTGAATAACCTGGATTTCTATTTTGAATACGATGCACCATATTAATCACAGATTTAGTCTCTGGCTGTTGTCCATCTAATGATGTGGCAACAATCGAAACTCTCATTTTTCCATCTAATTCAGAGTCAGTTATTGCTCCAATAATTAGTTCTGCCTCTGGATCTACTTCAGCTCTTACTTTATTTACAGCCTCATCGACTTCAAAAAGTTTAAGATCTTTTCCACCGGTGATGTTTACTAATAATCCTTTTGCGCCTTTTAAAGTATAATCATCAATCAATGGATTGCTTATAGCCATCTCGGCAGCCTTAAGAGCTCTACCTTCGCCTTCAGCTTCTCCCGTTCCCATCATTGCTTTACCCATAGATGCCATAACAGTTTCTACATCAGCAAAATCAAGATTAATTAAACCTGGTCTAACCATCAAATCAGTTATACTTTGAACACCGTGCATTAGAACATTATTTGAAAGATTAAAAGAATCTTCAAATGTTGTTTGCTCATTAGCAATTTTAAATAAGTTTTGATTTGGAATTACTATAATTGTGTCAACATGTTTTCTCAATTCTTCCAAACCTTGTTGTGCTCTTCTCATTCTAGAGGGGCCTTCATATAAGAAAGGAAGAGTCACAACACCTACTGTTAAGATATTTAATTCTTTTGCAGCTCTAGCGATGACATGAGCAGCACCAGTACCTGTTCCACCACCCATACCAGCTGCTATAAAAACCATGTTTGCACCTTGTAAAGTGTTTACAATTTCATTTAATGACTCGTCAGCTGCTGCTTGACCAATATCAAGTTTTGCACCAGCACCTAATCCTTTAGTTAAATTTAAACCAATTTGAATTCTTGTTTTACATTTACTTAACTTTAAATCCTGCGCGTCAGTATTAACTGCAATAAATTCTACACCTTGAAGATTATTTTCAATCATTTCATTAATTGCATTTCCCCCTGCTCCACCAACTCCCATCACTAAAAGTCGTGGTTGTAATTCTTTAATTTCTGGTGCCTTAAAGTTAATTGTCATCTGTTATTTCCCCTCATTATTGTTTAAATGTTTTTCCCATTTAAGGTTTGCTCGATTTAGATTTGCTTTTTTTCTTGCTGTTACCTTAAATTTTTCAAATGTTGCCGGTTCCCAAATTTGAAAGGTTTGGCCTTGACCAACAAACAACATACTATTTTTTATCTTTGCATGCTTTAATAATTTTGATGAAAGTGAAATTCTGCCTTCACTATCGAATTGTAAATTAGTACTTTCTGATAAAATTGATGTTGCAAAAAAATCTCTTTTTTCTTCAAATGGATTTAAAGAGTCTATAGCAGAAGAAATTTTTTCTATTCTATCTTGTGAGCAAGCTTCAATTGAAGCATTATTAAATGAAGGATAACAAATAACACTATTGTAACCTAGATTTGATAAATGAGATCTAAAGCTAGCAGGCACAGAAACTCTTCCCTTTTTGTCTAGTTTGTTCTCGTAAGTAGATAAAAACATATATTTTATAATTTATAAATTCCATAATTGGGAATATATGGGAATATATGGGTAATTTAATTTACTGTCAAACCTTGAATCTTGATCATTTTTGACTGATGTTAACCACTTTTTAATATCTAATCTGACAATTAATTAAAAGTTATAATTATGTACTACGTGTCAGGGATTGAAAAAATAGAACATTATTGACTCATTAGTGAGTCAAAACGTGAACATTTATTTTGGATGCTATTTAGACAGTTAATAGTTTTGCCAGATAAACTATAAGCCGGGTTCTGTCATTTAAACCTATCATTTGTCTAGGCTTAAGATCACTCTTAAGCTCAAGCAACTAACCCTGATGACTAGCCAAGGAAGACTTTTAGTTTTTCAACAATGTCATCTCTACTTAGTCTTGCTCCCAGTGGGGTTTTCCAGCGTTCATTGTTACCAATAGAACCGGTGTGCTCTTACCACACCTTTTCACCCTTGCCATGTTATGGCGGTTTATTTTCTGTGGCACTGTCCCTAGGGTTTCCCCCGCCAGGTATTACCTGGCACTGTTTCCTTGTGGAGCCCGGACTTTCCTCTTTAATAAATTAAAGCGATAAATCATTTATCTGGCTTAAGTAACTTATTACTAAACTTCAAAACTTCAAGAAATTTTAATTCAATTTTTTTGCCAGATTTTGACTTATTAGGAAGCATTCTTGGTCAATTTTGTTATTAATCAACTCTTTTCTAAATCTTCTCTGGAACGCAATAATTATAAAATTCAAAAATTTATCTTTTTTCATTTTTTTTGGACATTTAATTGAATATCCAATTTTTGATAAATTAAAATAAAAATTTTTTTTATCTATAGGAGTAACTTTTTTACCTCTATTTTTAAGTAGGGTTTTTTTTGATAATGAGTACCACATACCAATTCCAGATTTAGCAAAATATTTCCATGGAAATTTTTCTCCAGGATCTTTTTTTCTAATAGGAGCTATATCAGAATGTCCTAAAATATTTTTTTTATCAATCTTGTACTTTTTAAGTAATAATTTACAGAGTTTTTTTAGAGATTGAATCTGTTTTTTAGAGAAATTTCTATAATTAAAGTTATGGCCTGGATTGCTAATTTCAATTCCTATTGAATTCTTATTTAAAGATTTAAAATTTTTCCAAGATGATACACCAGCATGCCATGCTTCGTATAAGTCTGGTACCAAAACAATTATTTCCCCATTATTTTTGATTAAATAATGGCTACTTACTTTTGATTTAATATTTGTAAGTCTATTTATTGCCTCAGACTCTTTTTTCATTCCTGTGTAATGAAAAATAATAAATTTAATTTGATTTGGTTTTCTTTTTTTTATGTCAAAATTAGGAGAATAATTCAGAGTTATTTTTTTACTCATTTTGGGTTTCAATTTTGACTATTTATAAACACTTTATTGACAATTTTTAAAATTAAATATTATTTTATAAAATATAAATATATAATATAATTTAACCATGTTGAGAAAATTAACAATAACTGTAATTTACATATTCTTACTAGCGTTTAATGCAAATGCTGGATCGGATGGTGAATTAGTTCTAAAAAAAGATCAACCGGAGAAAATAAAAGATTGTTTTGAAAAATTGAACAGAGCGACTTTTTCATTTAATCAAGGTCTAGATAAAGTGCTTATAAAGCCAATAGCAAAAGGTTATAGAAATTTACCAACTCCAATTCAAAAAGGTACTAGCAATGTGGTTAAGAATTTATCGAATCTTATAACAATACCTAATAATATTTTGCAGGGAGATGTAAAAACAGCAGCAATAAATACAGGCAGATTAGTTGTCAATACAACAGTTGGACTTTTGGGCACTATTGATGTTGCAAATAAAATGGGTTTTCCAAAATATGAAAAAGAAGATTATGGTCAAACCTTAGGGAAGTGGGGTGTAGGACCAGGCTGTTATGTGGTATTGCCTATTTTAGGCCCATCTACTGTTAGGGATACTGCAGGCTCTTTTGCTAATATATTAGGAGGAGACCCTTGGTATAACGCATCAATACATGGTAATAATGAGTTTTTAAGCGAAGGAGTTTATATTACATCCAAAGCTTTGAGTGGTATTGATTTTAGATCAGACAATCTAGAGTCGTTTGAAAATCTTGAAAAGAATTCAATAGACTTTTATGCATCTTTAAGAAGCTTATATTTACAAGATAGAGAAAATAAAATTAAAAACAATCAAAGAGGAAGCTTAGAGGTTATTTATAAAGACGAAGAAGACTGGGAAGAAATAGATAGCAAATAATTCACATAAAAAAATGAATCAATATGAAAAAAATTCTTATAATTATATTATTTTTTAATCTATTTAATAATTATGTTTTTTCTACTGAGCCTGATGTATTTGTTCAAACTACCGTAAATAGAGCATCAGAAGCTCTATCAAAGAATATCTCGAAAGAAGAAAAAATAAATGCTTTAAAAATTATAGCTAAAGAAACAGTAGATATACGAGGAATAGGTTTTTATTCTCTAGGTTCAGCTAGAAAAAATCTAAATGATAAAGAAAAAAAAATATATTTTAAATTGTTTGAAAATTATTTTTTGAAAAGTTTTTCAAGTAGATTGTCTGAATATACTAATCCAAAAATTGAAGTTAAAAGTAAAAAAATAATTAATAAAAATTACACAATTGTTAACAGCATATTGATTAGTACACCTGATAGACCTGAAGTAAAAATTGATTGGAGAATTTACACAAAAAATCCTAATGAGCCATTGATCAGAGACTTAATAATAGAAGGATTGAGCTTGGCTAGGACACAAAAAGAAGAGTTTGCATCAATTCTAAACTCAAACAATAGTGATATTAATGTTTTGTTTAAAACTTTAGAAGATTTTTCAAAAAATTAATTGTAATTTTGGTGGGCCCGCCAGGACTCGAACCTGGGACCAATACATTATGAGTGTACTGCTCTAACCAACTGAGCTACAGGCCCAAAATAATTAATTTAATTATATCATTTTTCTTAGGTTATCAATTGTAGATAATAATTAAATGGTGGGCCGTGTTGGTTACGCTCCAACTACCCCTGCAATGTCAATGCAGTACTCTACTATTGAGCTAACGGCCCAGTAAAATTAACTTTCTAAGAAACTTTTTAATTGTTTAGATCTGCTAGGGTGTTTTAGTTTTCTAAGAGCTTTTGCCTCAATTTGTCTAATTCTTTCTCTTGTTACAGAAAATTGAAGACCCACCTCTTCTAAAGTGTGGTCTGTATTCATTCCAACACCAAATCTCATTCTCAAAACTCTTTCTTCTCTTGGAGTTAAAGTTGATAAAATCTTAGTTGTTGCCTCTCCAAGATTAGATTTGATTGCTTGTTCAAGAGGCGCTAATGCTTTTGTATCTTCAATGAAATCTCCTAAACTACTATCTTCCTCATCTCCTACTGGTTTTTCTAACGAAACAGGTTCTTTAGAAATTTTTAAAACTTTTCTTACTTTATCAAGTGGCATTCTAAGTTTTTGAGCTAATTCCTCAGGTGTTGCTTCTCTTCCAAACTCACTTAAAATTAATCTTTGAGTTCTTACAATCTTATTGATTGTTTCAATCATATGAACTGGAATTCTTATAGTTCTAGCCTGGTCAGCAATTGATCTGGTAATCGCTTGTCTTATCCACCAAGTAGCATAAGTAGAAAATTTATATCCCCTTCTGTACTCAAATTTATCAACAGCTTTCATCAAGCCAATATTTCCTTCTTGAATTAAATCTAAAAACTGGAGACCTCTATTTGTATATTTTTTAGCAATTGAAATTACTAATCTTAAATTAGCTTCAACCATTTCTTTTTTCGCAATTCTTGACTCTTTTTCACCTTTTTGAACCCTGCTAACTAACTTTTTAAAATCTGTTACTGAAATACCTAGCTTTTGACTAATCTCAATTAATCTTTCTCTAATATTTTTAAACTCTTCCTTATTTTTTGTAAAAAATTGTTTCCAAATTGAGTTAGTATCTAAAAATTTTTTAAGATTTGGATTAATTTCATTACCAATATAAAATTTAATAAATTCATTTCTTGGAATATTATGATCCATTGCTAATCTTAAAAGATTACCTTCTAAAGATATAATTTTTTTATTTTCAATATAATGTTTTTGCACCAAATCTTCTAAAACTGAAGGTGATAGCTGAAGAGACTTTATATTTTCTAAAATGTCATCAACAATTTTTTGATATCCTTTTTCTTTTGCAGGAGAAAAGTTTTTTGAATTTAAAACACTATCTAATTTTTCTTTTTGGTATTTTATTAATTTTGTATAATCTTTTGTTAACGTATTAACTGTCTTTAAAACTTTTGGTTTTATTTCAGTTTCCATTGCTGCAAGTGTTGGGTTAAAATCATCATCATCACCATCACCTGAGCTTTCATCTTTTTCAGTTTCACCAGCATTTTTTTGCTTTGCGCTAGGACCTGTGGACTCATCTTCCATATAATTTGTGTCAATATCAATAATTTCTCTAACTAAAATTTCATCTTTTTGTAATTGCCCATTCCACTCATAAAACTGTTGAGCAGTCATTGGACTTTGTGATAAAGCAATCAACATTATATCTTTTCCAGCTTCAATTCTTTTAGCAATTGCAATCTCACCTTCTCTTGAAAGCAATTCAACACCACCCATTTCCCGTAAATACATTCTAATTGGATCATCACTTTTCTCCATTGTCTTACCGTCTTCTTTTGACGATCCTTCTTTTTTTCTTAAAACTTTAAAATCAGATTTTTTTTCTACTAATGCTACACCTTCATCTAATATATGAATAAATGCTTGTGATAAATTTTCATCAGAGAGATTTCTTTTTCCAAGAGATTTGCTTAATTCTTCATGAGTAATAAAACCTCTATGAGTGCCTCGACCCATTAATCTAGCAAATGATTTTGTAATTATTCTTTCCACGGCAATATTAGTTTGAAAGACTTATATAATATCAAATTAGCAAAAATCCATTGCTAATTTATAAAGATTAGTTGATTTTTCTTTCGTTTTTAAGCTCTTTAAGCTCATTAAATGTTGTTTCACTCATATCTTTTGAAAACCTCGATTCTAATTCTTGGATTCTAAACTCTAGGTCATAATTAAACAAATCTTTAGATATATCATCTAATAATTCAATTACCTGATCATCATTATCAGATTTATTTTTTAGAATATGTTTGATTGGAGCAAACTTATTAATCTTGTCTAGTAATTGTTTATCTAGATTGAGATCATTAATACTTATTTGTTCACCAGACTTTAATCTTTCTATTATAGAATTGAATATTTGCTTATTTATATCAGTGAATAATTTAATATTTTCAACTAAGTGAATATTTGCTTGAAAAAAAGATAAATTATTTAAAAGTAAAAATAATAAAGAAAATTCTTTCAACTCTACACCTGTTACAGATTGGCTTTCGTTAAAATATTTTTTAGTTGATTCAAGTGATTTTACCTTTTTTAAATAAAACTTTTTCTTATTTTGATTAGAATGAGGTGTTAGCTCTGCAACTTTTTCCAAAAAATATTCAAGAACATATTTTTTAATAAAATCATCTTTAATAGTATTCGCAATAGATCTAAGTTTTTTTTCAAATATTGCCATTGAAGAAGGATTATTTTCAGTTTGTTTTTTATAGTGACCAAAAATAAATTGATGAATGGATAGTTTGCTTTGTTTTGTAAAATCAACAAAATAGTTTTTACCATGTTTGTTAACGTAACTATCAGGATCTTCTTTATCTGGTAAAAATAAAAATGATATTTGTTTTTCAGGTCTTAATTCTTTTATAGAGTTTTCGGCAGCTCTAAGAGCAGCTTTATAGCCACTTTCATCACCATCAAAACAAATTATAATATCATCAAAGAACTGATTTAAAGTTAAAATTTGCTTATCGGTTAAGGAGGTACCAAGATTTGCAACTACATTTTCAATTCCATTTTTACTCAGACCAACTACATCCATATAGCCTTCAACTAAATAAATGTGATCTAATTTATTAGATAATTTTCTAGCTAAATCTAAATTATATAAATTTGAACCTTTTTTGAAAAAAGTTGTTTCTGGCGAATTAATATATTTTGCTAAATAATCTAAATTTTCAATTATTCTTCCACCTAAAGCAATTGGTTGTCCTGATATATTATTAATTGGAAAAATTAATCTACCTCTAAATCTTTCAAAATATATTTTCTTTTTTTCGTCTAAATAAAATAATCCACTTTCTACTAAAGCTTGTTCACTAAATTCGTTTTTTATTCTTTCAAAAAAAATAGGGTTTTTTTCCACATAACCAATTTTAAATTTTTTAACTTCTTCTTTACTTAAAGATCTATTTTTTAAATAATCTCTAGCATTTGAGTATTTTTCATTTTTTAATAATTCACTGTGATAAAAGTCAACATATCGGCTATAAATTGATAAATACTCTTTCCATTTTTTTTCTCTTTCTTCATCTTGTTTTGAAAACATATACTTCTGCATACCAGCTAACTGGGCAAGATGTTTTACAGCTTCACCAAATTTTAGATTTTGAGTTTTCATTACAAAGTCAAAAATGTTTCCGTGCTCTGATGTTGCAAAACAATGATAAAATTCCTTTTCATCATTAACAGTAAAAGAAGGAGTTTTTTCTGTCTTAAATGGAGATAAGCCAACATATTCCTTGCCTCTTTTTTTTAGAACAACTGATTTTGATACAACAGTTGAAACTTTAAGCCTTGTTTTAATTTCATCAAGGTACTCTTTTGGGTATTTCATTAACTGCCTAATAATTCCTTAATTAAAGGACCTGCTTTTGCAAAATCAATTTCATCCGCATAATCTTTTTTAAGTGCACCCATTACTTTACCCATATCTTTAACTGAGCTTGCTCCAAGTTTTGAAATTATCTCTGCACATATTTTCTTAGTTTCTTCTTCACCTAGTTGTTTAGGCAAAAATGCAGTTAGAATTTCATATTCATTTTGTTCGATTTCTAAAAGATCTGTTCTGTTGTTTTTTTTATAAATATCGATCGATTCGGCTCTTTGTTTAACCATTTTTTTGAGAAGCCTCTTGATATCTTCATCATCGGTGTCTTTTTTATTAAGACCAGATCTATTCACAATATCTAAATCTTTAATCGATGATAATATTAACCTGTAGGTTGATATTTTAGTTTTATCTTTAGCTTTTAAAGCGGTTTTATATTCTGTTTCGATAGTTTCTTTTAATGCCATAATTTTTTAATTTACTTGAAAGATAAAATTCTTCAAAAGAAAAATTGTTTTTTTACAATTTTATAATACATCTCTGTTGCGATAATAATGCAATTATTGTATTAACCTCTAACTCATGAGTTGTAATTGATCAAAAAAGCAAAAAAATCTAACTCAAAAAATTCACAAATCAGTACAGGCGTTTTAGTTCTTGAAAATAAGAGGATTTTTAAAGGAATTGGAATTGGCTACCAAGGAGAAGCAACAGGTGAGGTTTGTTTTAATACTTCATTAACTGGCTACCAAGAAATTATATCTGACCCTTCCTATGCAGGACAAATTATTAACTTTACGTTTCCTCACATAGGAAATGTTGGAACAAATAATGAAGATTACGAGTCTGATAAAATCTGGACAAAAGGGGTAATATTTAATTCTGAAATAACTTCTCCATCAAATTACAGATCTTTTCTTCACTTAGATGCTTGGCTTAAAAAAAATAAAATAGTTGGTATTACTGGTTTAGACACCAGAAGTTTAACAAATTTTATAAGAGACAAAGGTGCTCCAAAAGGAACTATTGCATATTCAAAAACTGGAAAATTTAATATTAGCAAACTAACTAACTCAACTATTAAATGGAGTGGATTAAAAAATCTTGATCTTGCAGAAAAAGTAACAACCTCAAAAAACTACGTTTGGAAAGGTCTTAAAACTTGGAAAAAAGAAACTGGCTACAAAAAAAATAATAAAAACTCATTTCACGTAGTTGCAATCGATTATGGGATAAAAAAAAATATTTTAAGATATTTTTCAGATTTTAATTGTAAAGTAACTGTTGTCTCTTGTAAAACATCAGCTGATAAAATTCTAGCACTCAAACCAAATGGAATATTTTTGTCTAATGGCCCAGGAGATCCAGCGGCAACTGGAAAATATTCAATTAAAATAGTTAGAGATTTAATTAATAAAAACTTACCTGTATTTGGTATTTGTTTAGGTCATCAAATACTTGCATTGACATTAGGCGGTAAAACAAAGAAAATGAAACTTGGACATAGAGGTGCAAACCATCCAGTTAAAAATTTAATTCATGATAATGTTGAAATCACCAGTCAAAATCATGGCTTTGAAGTAGTTAAAGAAAATTTACCTAAAAATATTGAAATCACTCATAAATCTTTATTTGATAACAGTATCGAAGGAATAAAAATAAAAAATAAACCTGTATTTTCTGTTCAATATCACCCTGAATCAAATCCAGGACCTCAAGACAGTGTTTATTTATTTCAAGAATTTATTAACAACATGAAAAAAAATGCCAAAAAGAAAAGATCTTAAAAAAATATTAGTTGTAGGAGCTGGACCGATTATCATAGGTCAAGCTTGTGAATTTGATTATTCAGGAACTCAAGCCTGTAAAGCTCTAAGAGATGAGGGTTATAAAGTTGTATTAATTAACTCAAATCCAGCAACAATAATGACTGATCCTGATGTTGCAGATAAAACTTATATTGAACCTATTACTTTAGAGGTTTTAGAGAAAATTCTTAAAAAAGAAAAACCAGATGCAATTCTTCCAACTATGGGGGGTCAAACTGCACTTAACCTTGCAATGGAAGCTGAAAAAAAAGGAATTCTAAAAAAATATAAAATAGAGCTAATTGGTGCGAACTCTAAAGCAATTTCAAATGCTGAGGATAGAAAGAAATTTAGAAAAAACATGATCGATATAGGTTTAGATTTGCCAAAATCTGAAATCGTCAACAAAATCAATCAAGCTTCAAAAGTTTTAAAGAAAATTGGCTTACCAGCAATTATTAGACCTGCATTTACACTTGGAGGTCTTGGAGGTGGAATTGCAAAAAATAAAAAAGATTACTTAAAAATTATTAAAAGTGGATTACACGAGTCTCCTGTGAGCCAAGTACTAGTTGAAGAATGTTTGGAGGGTTGGAAAGAATTTGAAATGGAAGTTGTAAGAGATAAAAAAGACAACTGTATTATTATTTGTTCAATTGAAAATATTGATCCAATGGGAATACATACAGGAGACTCTGTTACAGTCGCCCCTGCTCTTACCTTAACCGATAAAGAATACCAAGTAATGAGAAATGCATCTATTGCATGCCTTAGAAAAATTGGAGTTGAGACAGGTGGTTCAAATGTGCAATTTGCAATCAACCCTAAAAATGGTCGAATGGTTGTAATTGAAATGAACCCAAGGGTATCCCGTTCTTCAGCCCTTGCATCAAAAGCAACTGGTTTTCCAATTGCAAAAGTTGCAGCTAAACTTGCTGTTGGCTACACATTAGATGAATTAAAAAACGAAATCACAAAAGTAACTCCTGCATCATTTGAGCCTAGTATTGATTATGTGGTAACAAAAATTCCAAGATTTACATTTGAAAAATTTTCAACTTCACCTACAACATTAGGCACATCAATGAAATCTGTTGGTGAGGCAATGGCAATCGGTAGAAACTTTAAAGAATCGCTTCAAAAAGCTTTGGTGTCACTTGAAACGGGTTTTTCAGGATTAGACAGAATATTTGATTTAAATAAAAAACAAATTGAAAAGAAACTTAAAGAAAGTATTCCAAATAAAATTCTACTAGTTGCTGAAGCAATTAGAAAAAAGATCGATTTAAAAAGAATATTTACTTTATCTAAGATTGATCCATGGTTCTTAGAACAAATTAAAGAAATTGTAGATAATGAAACTAAGATTAAAAACAGAGGACTTCCTAAGGATTTTAATGAGTTTAACCGAATAAAATCAATTGGTTTTTCTGATAAAAAACTATCAGAGTTAACAAAAACTTCCGAAAATGCTGTAAGACAAAAAAGAACAGCACTTAAAATATTACCTGTATTTAAGAAAGTTGATACTTGTGCAGCAGAATTTAAATCATTCACTCCTTATATGTATTCAACATATCAAAGAAATTTTTCAATCAATTCAGAATGTGAAGCTGACCCATCAGCTAAGAAAAAAATTATAATATTGGGCGGTGGGCCTAATAGAATAGGACAAGGGATAGAGTTTGATTATTGTTGTTGTCAGGCCAGTTTTGCATTGAAAGACGCTGGTTTTGAGACCATCATGATTAATTGTAACCCTGAAACAGTTTCAACTGATTATGATACCAGTGATCGATTATACTTTGAGCCGTTAAAAGAAGAGTATGTCTTTAATATAATTAAAAAAGAAAAAGAAAAAGGAAACTTAATTGGGATTATTGCTCAATTTGGTGGCCAAACTCCAATTAAACTAGCCAAATTTTTACATAATAATAAACTTCCAATTTTAGGAACACAGTACACTTCAATTGATTTAGCAGAAGACAGAGATCTTTTTAGAAATCTTCTTAATAAGTTAAAGTTAAAGCAGGCCGAAAGTGGAATTGCTAAAACATTTAAACAAGCTATCCAAATATCAGAGAGAATAGGCTTACCTTTAATGGTTAGACCATCTTATGTATTAGGTGGAAGAGCAATGGAGATTGTTCATGAAAAAAGTCAGCTTAAAAACTTTGTAGAGGAGGCTTTTAAAGCAGCTGAAGAAAACCCAATTCTAATTGATAAGTTTATTGATCATGCAATGGAAGTTGATGTTGATGCAATATCAGATGGTAAAGAAGTTCATGTAGCAGGCATCATGCAGCACATCGAAGAAGCTGGAATTCACTCAGGTGACTCTGCTTGTAGCTTGCCCCCAGTATCAATTAAGCCATATTTAATTAAAGAAATAGAAAATCAAACTAAAAAACTAGCCTTAGCTTTAAAAGTTAAAGGTTTTATGAATATTCAATTTGCAATCAAGAAAGATGAAATTTATGTAATCGAAGTAAATCCTCGAGCTAGTAGAACCGTACCATTTGTATCAAAAGCAAAAGGTCTTCCGCTTGCTAAAATTGCATCACGTATTATGGCTGGTGAAAAATTATCTAAGTTTAATTTGAAAGATAAATCTAGGGGTATGTATGCTGTAAAAGAAGCTGTATTTCCTTTTAATAAATTTCCAAATAGTGATTTACTTTTGGGACCTGAAATGAAGTCAACAGGTGAAGTAATGGGATTTGATAAAAACTTTGGAATGGCATTCGCAAAAAGCCAAATTGCAGCGGCTAATTCGTTACCAAAACAAGGACTTGCTTTCGTATCATTAAAAGACTCTCATAAAGACGAGGGAATTGATTTAGCAAAAGAGCTAATTAAATTAAATTTTACACTTTGTGCAACTAAAGGAACTGCAGAGAATTTTGAGAAACATAAAATTAAATGTAAAATCATTAATAAAGTAAGTAGTGGATCTCCTCATATTGTAGATGTCTTAGACTCTAAAAAAATTGCACTTGTTATTAATACGGGTGGGGGAAACACTGAACACAGATTAAGTGATGCAATTGCTCTTAGAAGAGCAACTCTCAAAAATAAAGTTCCATATTGTACAAACATGTCTACTGCTCAAGCATGCTTAGAAGCAATCAAATCTCTTAAAACTAAAAAATTAGAAGTAACTTCACTTCAAGATATTTAGGAATTTACTTTCCAGTCTGTTTCAAAAGTTACATAATTTACCTGAATACAACGTCTCTCTTTAACGATTGTCTTCTTTTCCATACCATGCCATGTATTTGGTCCGCTAGTAAACATGTAGCCATAGTTATTTTTGTAAGGAACTGTTTTAACTTTTTCCAACTTTTTATTATAAAAATCTGTGCCTAAGCCTTCAGATTCATTGGCATTATTAACAAATATTAATCCTGACATTAGCTTTTCTTTAATATCGCAATGAGGTTTTAGCCAAAAACCTTCTCGATCACAGATAACTTCAACTCTAACATATGAGTTTGATAAATCTCTATTGATCATTTTTGAAATAGTTTCATGAACTTCTTTAGATTGAAGTTCGTTAATAAATCTTACCAAATTTGGAAATTGTTTTTCATTTTCTTTAGTTACAAAACATCTAAATTTAATTGCTTCACCCCCTGACGCTATCCCTTCTCTAAATTCAGCTGCACCACCATCGATTGCCCTCGTTCCATCATAATTAAGATTATGTTTACTTACATCAGGAATATCTGCTTTAATAATTTCTTCTATAGAGCCATCACTCAAAGCATTATTATATTCCCAATGATCGAAAGGAAACTCATGTTTTTTTGATTGATTTTGAATTGAATTTAAAAATGACATTAAGAATTAATTTTTTGTTTGATAATATTTGCTACTCTATTTGTTTCATCTAGCTTTTCATAGTTCCAATTTTCTACTTCTTCTCCTAAATTTCTTGTTATATTTAATTCTCTAAATAAATTTCTAAATCTTTGGAATCTTTTATCATTTTTTCTAGGCAAAATACTTGCTATATAAATTGGCTTACCGGTTAAGGCTGCTTCAGAAATCATTGAACTAGAGTCGCATGTAACTACAATATTTTCAGATATCGCCAAAGCTGATAAATATGCTTTTTTATCAACATCCATAATTATAGTGTGATTATTTCCAAAAAATTCTCTAGTATAATGAATAGTATTTATTGGTGTTCTCATTGATGGGATTACCACAAGCTGAAAATCATGTTTTTTTAATAATTTATATAAAGATGTAAAAATATGTTTCATATTTTTTGTTGAATAATCATAATATTTTGTTGGACCACCTAATATTAAAGTCCAAATTTTTCTTTTATCTCTTTTAATAAATGAATTTAAATAATCCTTATTTTCACTAATCTCATTTTCTGTAAGGTAGTGAATAGCACCCTTTGTGCTAATAACATTTTGACCATGTATCTCATCGTGTTCTGGAGCTACAATAAAATCAAAATGATTTAAATCTACTTTTGGATCTTGAATATGAATATTAAATACTTTTTTATTAGTTGTACTTTTTAAATAGATTGAAGGAATAACACTTTTACGCCCACAAGATATAATTACGTCAAAATCATCATGATCAATTTTTTTAAAAACATTTTGTGAAATTGGACTAAGGTTTGGTGGAACAAATTTCCAAACATGATTTAGTTCAACCTTGTGGTGTGTGAAATCTATATCTAAAGCTTTTGCTAAGCCTTCTACTTGACTGATCATGCCATGCATGCCCTCAGTCAATAATATCCCTTTTAATTTTGTCATTTATCCCTATATAACTTTTGTATGAGTGAGAATCCAACAAAACACACAAAAGTGTTAATAATTGGATCCGGTCCTGCCGGATACACAGCAGCTGTTTATGCAGCGAGAGCAATGTTAAGTCCTATATTAGTCTATGGTTCTGAACCTGGTGGACAATTAACTACAACAACTGATGTTGAAAATTTTCCAGGTTTTGCTGACGTAATTCAAGGTCCATGGTTAATGGACCAAATGAAAGAACAGGCTAAAGCTGTTGGTACAGAAATGATTGAAGATCATATCGGATCAGTAAATTTAAAATCAACACCTTTTGAAGCCATAGGTGATAGTGGTCAAAAATATACTTCAGATAGCATAATTATTTCAACTGGTGCTCAAGCAAGATGGTTAAATTTAGAGTCAGAACAAAAATTTAGAGGTTTCGGTGTTTCAGCTTGCGCTACTTGTGATGGTTTCTTTTTTAAAGATAAAGAAGTTGCAGTAGTTGGTGGTGGAAACGCTGCTGTTGAAGAAGCAATGTTTCTTACAAAATTTGCATCAAAGGTAAAACTAATTCATAGAAGAGATGAATTAAGAGCTGAAAAATTACTTCAAAAGAAATTAATGGAAAACAAAAAAATTGAAATTATTTGGGATAGTGCTGTCGATGAAGTTATTGGAGACGGAGAGCCAAAAAATGTTACAGGTATTAAGATTAGAAATCTAAAGACTAATAATATTAAAGAAATGAAAGTTGATGGTTTATTTATTGCAATTGGTCATGATCCAGCAACAGCTTTATTTAAGGAGCAGTTGGATATGGATAAAGAAGGTTATTTATTAACTAAACCAGATTCAACAGAAACTAATATCCCCGGAGTTTATGCAGCGGGTGATGTTAAAGACAAAACTTTTAGACAAGCCGTTACAGCTGCAGGAATGGGTTGTATGGCTGCTCTTGAAGCTGAAAAATTTTTATCCCATTAAAAATATGAAATTAAATTGGCTTATTTTTGCAACAGGATGGATGTCCTTCAGGGCACTAGGATCAGGCTTATTTTTATTTTGGACTTTCACTGGAAATGATCGTTCAGCACCATCTGAATGGATAGTCCCTTTTGTAGGTGACTTTATAATTGGAATAACTGCGATATTCTTGGTTTACCACATTATAAAAAAACCAAGTGCTATCTTATGGGGTCTATTACTTTCATGGAATGTAGTTGGTCTATTCGATTTATTCGGAGCAATTATGGTCAGTTTTGAAGCTCCTTTTGGACCTCTACCAGAAATAGGGTTAACTGCCACGGGTGTAAGATTTGTTTTAAGTTTAAATACTTTAATACAGATTTCATCTATATATTTATTGTTTCATAAAGATATAAGAGAGTATTTTAGGATTTAAAAAATCAAGAGTTGCTCACTTCAACTATTTCATCAGACTCAAATACATTCTGCTTAAAGTCACTATTGGTAATTTTAATCATCGCTTTTGCTACTTTTTTTGAATGAATTGGTTTCATTTTTTTTAATGGTCCTAAAAATAAAGGTGACAATAATTTAAATATAAATATCCCTACTTTTTCTCCAGCTCTTTTCTCTTTTCTATCTCCCATTAAAAAAGAGGGTCTCATTATTCCAAGTTTACTAAAACTTAATCTTTTTAATTCTTCTTCAACTAATCCTTTAAATTTTAAATAATCTCCTGAGCTATTAGGGTCTGCATAACCTGAAGAAATAAAAACAAATGAATTTACTAAGTTAGATTTTGCAATTTGCGCAATTTTTTTAGGCACATCAAGTTCAACTCTTTTATACTCATTTTTATCTGGTGAATTTTGTTTAGTTGTGCCAATACAAAAAAAACAGTCATCACCTTTAACATCTTCTTTATGATTTTCTAAATTATTAAAATCAGTTTTAATAATTTCAGTTTTTGAGTGATTGCTCCCATGATCTGATCGAACAAAAAGCTTTATTTTACTGTAATTATCATTCTGAATTAATTCATTTAGAAGGTGTCCTCCAACTAAACCTGATGCACCAAATAATAAGGCTGTTTTCACTTCTTAAGATAAGCTTTCACAGAAAGTTTTTATTCTGTCCATTGCTTTTTTTAAATTTTGCATCGAAGTAGCATAAGAAATTCTAAAGTAACCATCTAAACCAAATGCAGATCCTTGTACTACTGCAACATTTAATTTTTCTAATAATTTTTGAACAAAATCAGTATCTGTTTTTAATTTAGTTTTTTTATTTAAAAGACCTTTGCAGCTAGGAAAAACATAAAAGGCACCATTAGGCGTTAAACAATTAATTCCTTTAATATTATTTAAACTTTTAACAACAAAATCCCTTCTTTCTTTAAAAGCTTTTGATCTCTTTTGAATAAAACCTTGGTTTCCGTTTAAAGCTTCAACTGCAGCTGCTTGACTTATTGAAGATGGGTTAGATGTAGATTGTGATTGAATTTTACCAATTGCTTTAATTATATCTTTTGGACCTGCTGCATAACCTATTCTCCAACCTGTCATCGCATAAGATTTACTAACGCCATTCATAGTAAGAGTTCTATCTTTTAACTTAGAATTTTGTGCAATTGTATAAAAGTTAAAATTATCATATTTAATATGTTCATAAATATCATCGCTCAAAATATGAACTTTTTTATTTTTTATTAAAACTTTTGCTAATTCCTCAATTTCTTTTTTAGTGTAACCTGCCCCTGTTGGATTTGAGGGTGAGTTTAAAATTAACCATTTTGTCTTTTTGGTAATTGCTTTTATTAATTTTGAAGGTGTAAGTTTAAATCCCTCTTGTTCAGTACATTTAACTATTTTTGGCTTTCCTCCAGCTAATAAAACCATATCTGGATAAGATACCCAAAAAGGTGCTGGAATTATAACTTCATCACCTTTATTTAAAGTTGCCATGAATGCGTTGTATAGAACTTGCTTTCCGCCAGTTCCAACTGTGATCTGATCTGCTGAGTAACTTAATTTATTTTCTCTTTTAAACTTGGCAATAATCGCTTTTTTCAATGCTGGGGTTCCATCCACTGCTGTATATTTGGTATCTCCAGTTCTAATTGCTTTAATTGCTGCATTCTTAATATTATCTGGAGTATCAAAATCAGGCTCACCAGCACCAAGACCAATTACGTCTTTGCCGGCAGCTCTTAGTTCTCTAGCTTTTTGGGTCACTGCAATTGTTGGTGATGGTTTAATTCTTTTTAAACTATCTGATATTATGCTCATTGAAATATAATTTTAATCTACTAGTTTTATAAATAATGCAGAATACTTATCAAGATCTAATTACAGCTGTGCAGAATAAAAATCCTGCTATTAACCCTAAACTTGAGGGTGGAAAAAAATTCCAGATGAAAACTGATTTTAAACCTGCTGGTGATCAACCAGAGGCTATAAATCAATTAGTTAACGGAGCTAATAAAGATCAACTTAGTCAAGTTTTACTTGGTGTAACTGGATCTGGAAAAACGTTTACAATGGCAAAAGTTATTGAAAAAACCAATAGACCTGCATTAATCCTTGCACCCAACAAAACTTTGGCCGCTCAATTATATGGTGAAATGAAATCATTTTTTCCAGATAATGCTGTTGAGTATTTTGTATCTTACTACGATTACTATACCCCAGAAGCATATGTTCCCCGTTCAGACACATATATAGAAAAAGAAGCATCGATTAATGAACAAATTGATCGAATGCGCCACTCTGCAACAAGATCTTTGCTTGAGAGAGATGATGTGGTTATTGTATCCAGTGTTTCATGCATTTATGGATTAGGTTCGGTTGAAGCTTACAGCAAGATGACTTTAAGCTTAAAGATAAATTACGATTATAACAGAGAAGAATTAATAAAATCTTTAGTAGCACTTCAATACAAAAGAAATGATCAAAATTTCTATCGTGGAACTTTTAGAGCACGTGGTGAATATTTAGAAATTTTTCCTTCTCATTTAGAAGATCGTGCTTGGAGGTTAAGCTTATTTGGGGATAAGCTTGAAAAAATTGAGGAATTTGATCCGCTAACAGGAGATCTGGTAAATGAACTTGATGTAATCAAGGTTTATGCAAATAGTCATTACATCACTCCAAAGCCTACAATCGAACAAGCAATAATTAAGATTAAAAGAGAATTAGAAGTAACTTTAAAAAAATTTAAAGAACAGAATAAATTACTTGAAGCACAAAGATTAGAGGAGAGAACCAAATTTGATTTAGAAATGATTGAGGCAACTGGTTCTTGTGCTGGAATTGAAAACTATTCAAGATTTTTATCAGGTAGAAAACCTGGGGAACCACCTCCTACTCTATTTGAATATTTTCCAGACAATACACTCATTTTTGTAGATGAGTGTCATGTAACCGTTCCACAGTTAAATGGAATGTATAAGGGTGACAGATCTAGAAAAAGTAATCTTGCAGAGTATGGATTTAGACTGCCTTCATGCATGGATAATCGTCCTCTTAAATTTGAAGAATGGGATGCAATGAGAACTCAGACTGTTTTTGTATCAGCCACTCCAGGGCCTTGGGAATTAAAACAAACAAAAAATAAATTTGTAGAGCAAATAATCAGGCCAACAGGATTAATTGATCCACCAGTTGAAATTAGACCTGCCAAAAACCAAGTAGATGACTTAATGCATGAGTGTTTAAAAGTAATTAATAATAATTTTAGAGTATTAGTTACTACTTTAACTAAAAAGATGGCTGAAGATCTAACTGAATATCTTCATGAAAACGGTATCAAAGTTAGATATATGCACTCTGATATTGATACTTTAGAACGAATTGAGATCATGAGAGATTTAAGACTAGGTGTCTTTGATGTGTTGGTTGGAATTAATTTGCTTAGAGAAGGACTTGATATTCCTGAGTGTGCATTAGTTGGAATTCTAGATGCAGATAAAGAAGGTTTTTTGAGATCTGAAACTTCTTTAGTTCAAACTATTGGAAGAGCTGCAAGAAATTTAGATGGAAAAGTTATTCTTTATGCAGATAAAGAGACAAAAAGTATTAAAAATGCAATTAAAGAAACAGATAGAAGAAGAACTATTCAAGTTGCTTACAACAAAAAACATAACATAAGTGCAAAAAGTATAAAAAAAGAAATTGGAGATGTTCTTGAGAGTGTTTATGAGAAAGACTATGTAAAAGTCGGTACTGATGAAAATATTGGTGGCAATCTTAAGAAACATCTTAAGGCTCTTAATAAAAGGATGAAAGAGTCTGCAACCAACCTGGAGTTTGAAGAAGCTGCTAAAATTAGGGATGAAATTAGAAAACTTGAAGCATCTGAATTAGAAATTACTTTAAATCCTAAAGTAAAAAAATATAGTTCAAAAAATAAAATTTATCCAAAAGGTAGATCAACAATGGGTCTTCCAGGTACAAGAGCACAAAAAGGTAAAAAAAAATGGAAGCAAATAAAATAATTATTACCGGTGGTGCAACTAGAATTGGTGCGGCAATCGCAAGAAAATTATCAGGACCAAAAAAAGAAATATTAATCCACTATAATAAATCAATATCAAAAGCTAATGCTTTAAAAAAAGAATTAGAAAAGAATGGTTCGGTAATTTACTTGGTCAAAGGTGATTTAAGCAAAGAAGTTGATGTTAATAAAATAGTAAAGTTTGCAAAATCAAAATTAAAATACTTCGACTGTTTAATTAATAATGCTTCTCTTTTTGAAAATGATAAATTAGATAATTTTACAACTGATAGTTGGGGAAAACATTTAAGAACAAATTTGAGAACACCTGCATTATTATCTAAAGAGTTTTCAAAAAATATAAGGGGTAAAAATAATAATATTATAAACATAATTGATCAAAGGGTGTTTAAACTAACTCCTTATTTCTTTTCATACACAATAAGTAAAACTGGTCTTTACACTTTGACCAAAACAAGTGCCATGAACTTTGCTCCAAATATTAGAGTAAATGGAATTGCCCCAGGGCCAACAATTAAGAATAAAAGACAAAGTGATAAACACTTTAAAAAACAATATTTAGCAACTCCATTGAAAAAACAAGTTGATGTAAATGAAATTTGCAATGCTGTTGACTTCTTCATTAAAAACAGATCTATTACTGGACAAGTTTTAGCAATTGATAGTGGTCAAAATTTAAACTGGCAAACACCAGATGTAATAGGAAAAGAGTGAAAAAGAATAATTTAAAAGTTGTAAAAATAGATAAGAATAAAAGTTTATTTAATTACGAAAAAAAAATCCTAATTAAAGAGTTAACTCTTGATTTAAAACTTGGTTATTATGAATTTGAAAAAGAAGAACCTCAAAAAGTAAAGTTTAACTTAGAAATTGATTATGAGGATAAAAAACCAACAAGCGATAAAGATATCAAGTCTATTGTAAATTATGGGCAAGTTGTAAAATTGATCAAAAAACTTACCAAAAATAAACATTATAACTTCCTAGAAACGCTTGCAGAAGATGTTTTTGATATGTTGTTTAAGGATAAGCGAATTGGCAAAATAATGCTACAGATTGAAAAATTAGAAATATTAAAAGAATGTACCTCTGTTGGTATTCAAATTACCAAAAAAAGAAGTCATGAAAAGCTCTGAACTTGGAAAAGAAGTAATAAAAAAAGAGCTACCACTAATTCCTAAAAGCCCTGGTGTTTATAGAATGCTCAATCATAAAGATGATATTCTTTATGTTGGAAAAGCTAAAAACTTACCTAATAGATTGAAAAGTTATGTTGCTGAAAAAAATCACATCATTCGAACAGAAAGAATGCTATCTCAAACTTTTAAAATTGAGATCACAACTACAGCAAATGAAAGTGAAGCCTTACTTTTGGAAGCTAATCTAATCAAAAAACATAAGCCAAAATTTAATATTTTACTGAAAGACGATAAATCCTTTCCATTTATATTTATTGGTGAAAAAGAACAATGGCCAAGAGTTACCAAGCATAGAGGTAAGAAAGAAAAAGAGGGGTTTTACTTTGGACCTTTCGCATCTGCAGGTACTGCTAATTGGACGATCAAAATGCTTCAAAAAATATTTCAGTTAAGAGTTTGCGATGACGGAACTTTTAAGAATAGAAAAAGACCATGTATACTTTATCAAATTAAAAGATGTTCAGCTCCTTGTGTAGGCTACATAAATAAAGATGATTATAAAAGTTCTGTTGATCAAGCAATTCAATTTGTTTCAGGTAAATCAAGAGATATTCAAAAAAATCTCTCTAAAGAAATGGAAGCAGCAAGTGATCAGCTTGATTTTGAAAAAGCTTCAATTTTTAGAGATAGAATAAAATCTTTAAATATTATTCAATCTTCTCAAAGAATTAACGAAGCAAATTTAGTTGATGCTGATGTAATTGCTGGATACAAAGAGTCTGGTAAAGCTTGTATTCAAGTATTTTTTTATAGATCAAAACAAAACTGGGGTAACCAAGCTTACTTTCCAAAACATGATCCAGATCAAGAAGTTTCAGAAATTTTATCTTCTTTTTTAATGCAATTTTATGAAAATAAAACTGTTCCTAAATTAGTTATTATCAACAGCGATATTAAAGATAAGAAATTAATAGAAGAAACTTTGAGTAAAAAAGAAGGCAATAGTATTTCTATCAATATAGCAAAAAAAGGAACTAAAGCAAAAGTTGTAGCAATGGCTGAAAAAAATGCCAAAGAGTCATTAAACAGAAAACTTTATGAAACAAATAATAATAAAAATTTATTTGAGGGTATTTCTAAAAAATTTAATTTAAAAAATGTTATTAATCTTGTTGAAGTTTATGACAATAGTCATATTTCAGGAACTAATAGTGTTGGTGCAATGGTTACTTTTGGAAATGAAGGTTTTGTTAAAAAAAGATATCGAAAATTTGATATTAAATCAAAAGGAGCTGAACAAGATGATTTTGCTATGCTTAAAGAAGTGTTATCTAGAAGGTTTAAAAGAGCAATTTTAGAAAAAGGAAATTACTTAACTTTACCAGATTTAATACTAATTGACGGTGGTAAAGGCCAATATTCTTCGGCAAAAGAAGTACTAGATGAATTGGGCCTTCATGATCTTCCCATGATAGCTATTGCAAAAGGTAAAATGAGAAATAGTGGAGATGAAACTTTCTTCTACAATGGTAAAAGTTATAAATTTGAAAAAAATGATCCAACTTTATTTTTTATGCAAAGACTTAGGGACGAGGCACATAGATTTGCAATTAACTCGCATAGAGCCAAAAGAGCTAAAGGATTATCAAAATCATTGTTGGATCAGATTGATGGTATAGGTGCTATTAGAAAAAGGGCTTTATTAAACCATTTTGGATCTGCAAGATCTGTCGAGTCTGCTAGTTTTGATGAGATAAAGTCTGTAGAAGGTGTTGAAGAAAAAGTTGCAAAAAAAATATATAATTTTTTTCATGAATAATTATGCTTAAAAAAATTCCAAACATATTAACAATTGGACGAATAATAATTGTCCCCTTCTTTGTTTTGGCATTTTATCTTCCTGGTTTTTATGGAGATTTGACTGCATTAATATTATTTATTGTGGCCTCATTTACAGATTTTTTAGATGGAATGCTGGCTCGAATGCTTGGTGAGGAGTCAAAGTTAGGTGAATTATTAGACCCAATTGCAGATAAAATTATTGTAGCTACTGCACTAATCTTATTAGTAATGGATGGTACCATTAGAAATTATGAAGTTATTGCAGCAATAATTATTCTTACACGTGAAATTTTGATTTCAGGCTTAAGAGAATTTTTAGCTAAGGGACAAATTAAACTTCCTGTGTCTAATCTTGCAAAATTAAAGACTGTTTTGCAGATGGTATCAATTGCTCTCTTACTTTCAGGTGAAACTGGAAATAAAATTATTAGTTTTCAAGATTATAATGCTCAAACTATTGGGATTATACTTCTTTGGCTTTCAGCGTTTTTAACTCTTTTCACTGGATATGATTATATGCGAAAGGGAATTGATCACGCGATGTCAGAAGATAAAAAAAATTAAGCTGCCTTTTTCTTTCTTACTAAAGTTTGATAACTTTCATTTAAATCAATTATAGTTTCACATACCTTAAATTGATTTTCTGCAATACATGATACAGGTGTTACCTCTGCTGCTGTTCCGGTCAAAAAGCATCCTACAAAATTAGGGAGTTCAGATGGACTTATTTTTCTTTCATGTACTTTAATATTTTTAGATTTTGCAATTCCAATAACTGTTCTTCGAGTTATGCCATCTAAAAAAGAGTCTGGAATTGGAGTATGAATTTCTCCATTTTTATCTTTGAAAAAAATATTAGCTCCAGTTGCTTCAGCAACATTTCCATCATGATCTAACATTAATGAATCTGTATAACCTTGTTTTTCTGCCTCATGCTTAGATAAAGTACATATCATATAAAGACCAGAAGCTTTTGTATCCCAAGGAATTGTGTTTGGTGCAGGTCTTCGCCAGTTTGAAATATTTAGTTTTATTCCTTCAACTTTAAGTTTTGGATCAAAATAAGAACCCCACTCCCAAGTTGCTATAGCCACATGAATTTTAGTTTGCTGTGCAGAAATTGCCATCATCTCACTGCCTCTCCAAATCGTAGGTCTTACATATCCATTTTCTACATTTTGAACTAAAATAATTTTATTACAGGCATCATTTATTTCTTTTTCGGTATAAGGAATTGTCATACCCATTCTTTCTGCTGAATAAAAAAGTCTTGAAGTATGTTCTTCTAATTTAAATATTGAGCCATCATAAACTCTCTCACCTTCAAAAACACAACTAGCATAGTGAAGTCCATGATTTAAAACGTGTATCTTAGCGTCAGCCCAATCAACCAACTCACTATTATACCAAATTTTTCCAGATCTTTTATCGTACGGTACCATTTATGAAATTTTTAAATTTTAAGTAAAAATTATCTTTGTATCTTTAATATGTCAATATAACTTACCTATAATGAAAGAACTTTTATATTTAAAAGACGAACAGCTAAAAGATTTAATTGAAAAATTATTTGTTAGCTATAGAGAAACATTTTCTGACGCAAAAAAGGTATTAAATAAACATTCTATTGGATTAGCTCACCACAAGGTTATTCATTTAGTATCAATGTATCAGGGTATTTCAATTTCAGAACTTTTAAAACGCCTAAAAGTGACCAAACAAAGTTTAAATAGAGTGCTTAAAGACTTAATTAAATTAGAAATTTTAACTTTTAAAAAAGATGATCAAGACACTAGGATCAAGCATGTCTTTTTAAATGAAAAAGGAAAAAAAATATTTGAAGAAATTTTTAATTTACAAAAGAAAAGAATTTACAATGCATTACTTAATTCAAGTTCTGAGGAAGTAATTAATTTTGATAATGTCTTAAGCAAAATTATAAATGGATAAATTTATTGCACATGTTCTTGTTGTTGATGATGATGATGGAATAAGATCTTTGGTTAAAAAATATTTGAATGAAAATAATTTTTTAGTCACTACTGCAAATAGTGCAGAAAATGCATCGGAAAAAATTGGAATTATAAAATTTGATTTAATAATTCTTGATATAATGATGCCTGGAAAAAATGGATTAGAATTTATTAAAGATCATAAAAAAAAGCTGGACACACCTATTATTCTTTTAACTGCTAAAGGTGAAGCAAGTGAAAGAGTTGAGGGCTTAGAGATTGGCGCTGATGATTATTTGCCAAAACCATTTGAACCAAAAGAATTAATACTTAGAATTAAGAATATTTTAAATAAAACTATAAAAACCGAACAAGTTAGAATTATTAAATTTGCGAATATTAAAATTGACCTAAACAAACTTTTAATTTTAAAAAATAATATTGAATTCAAAATTAATAATACAGAAAAAATAATTTTAGAAAAAATGATAAATAACCCTGGTAAAACTTTTTCAAGAGAGGATATTGGTAAGTTAATTGAATTAGATAAAGAGAGATCTATAGATGTAATCATTACAAGATTGAGAAAAAAAATTGAAATTGATCCAAAAAATCCAAAATTTTTACAAACCATAAGAGGTGCCGGATATGTTCTTTGGATTGAGTAGTTTTTTAAAAAAAATATTACCAAAAAGGTTATTTTATAGAGCGCTTTTAATTATAGCTGCTCCTATCATAGTTCTTCAATTAATTATTACTATTGTATTTTTTGACAGCCTTTGGATTAAAACTAATAAAGGAATGACTAGAGCATTAATTAATGAAATTAATTTATTTGTTGAAATTTATGACAATAAAGAAATAGATAAAAAGGATTTAAAAAATACCTCTTCTTTATTTTTAGATCTAAATATAGAGTTGTTGAATAATCAAACCTTTGATTATCAATACAACGAAAGATGGTTTAGCCCAATTGATAGAACTCTTAGACGAGAACTAAAGTCTAACTTTAATCTTGGTGAATTTTGGTTTGACACAACAAGCTATAAAGAATTAATTGATATAAGAATAAAATATGAAGATGGGTATTTTAAATTTCTAGTACCTAGAGATAGAGTTACTAGTTCTTCAGCAAGAATATTTGCGCTCTGGATAACTGTTCCAGCAATTATAATGATAATGATTTCGTTAATATTTTTAAAAAATCAAACTAGACCAATTACTAATCTTGCACGTGCCGCCGAAAGATTTGGTAAAGGTGAGAAAATAGAGGAGTTTAGACCATCAGGAGCTCTAGAAATTAGACAGGCAGGTCATGAATTTGATAAAATGAGAAAAAGAATACTTCGTCATCTAAATCAAAGAAATGAAATGTTATCTGGCATAAGTCATGATTTAAGGACTCCACTTACAAGGATGAAATTACAAGTTGCTTTTATTTCAGATAAAGATTTAGCTAAAAGATTATCTGAAGATATTAATGAAATGGAAAAAATGCTTAATGAGTATCTTCAGTTTACAAGTTCATCTTACATTGAAAAAGATGAAATGTTCAACTTAACAGAATTAATAGAGCAAACTGTTATTAAATATAATAATAAAAATATCCAAAAAGATTTATCACCTAGACTTTATTTCAATGGTAGAAAGAATTTAATTAATCGGTGTTTAAATAATATAATTGATAATGCATTAAAATACGGGAACAAAGTTCAAATAAAACTGAGTAAAGAAAATACAAATATATTAATTATAATTGATGATGATGGTTTGGGTATACCTAAAGAAGAATATGAAAATGTGTTCAAACCATTTTATAAAATAGATAAAGGAAGAGCAGACTCAAAATCAAGTGTTGGTCTTGGATTATCCATAGCATCAGATATCGTTAGATCACATGGTGGAAATATCGTTCTTGATCGATCTAAAATGAACGGACTAAGTATTAAGATTTTTTTGCCCGTTTAGTTTTCTTCTTAGTCTCTAATTTTTTTATTTTATTTTCTAAATTTTCGACCCGTTTAGATAATACATCAAATTCATCTTTGCTAACAATTTTCAACTTAAAAACAATTTCATCTCTTTTAGATTTTAAAATATTGAAAAGTTCTGAAGTAAGATCTTTTGAAGAAATAATACCTTGTTCAAAGAGTTTACCAAGTCTATCAATTAAAAATTTAGAATTTTTCATATTTAAGATATACATTATAAGTAATATTTAAAATGTTCATCAATAATTTTGACCCAGTTGCTTTTCAAATCATGTCATTTGAAATTAGATGGTATTCATTAGCTTACATTTTAGGAATTGTAATTGGCTGGATCTTATGCAAAAAAATATTCATCAAACAATCAGATATAAGTGAAAAATTTGATGACTATATTACCTACCTCATCATTGGAATAATTTTAGGTGGAAGAATAGGTTACATCGTATTTTACAATTTTTCATATTACTCAGATAATTTTTTAGATATTTTTAAAATTTGGCAAGGTGGAATGTCGTTTCATGGAGGATTATTTGGTGTAATTGTTTCAAGTTATATTTTTGCAAAAAAAAATAATCAAAATCCATTTTTTTATTTAGACCAGGTATCATTAGTTGCTCCAGTTGGAATTTTTTTTGGCAGATTAGCTAATTTTATAAATTCAGAACTTTATGGAACGGTCTCAGATGTACCTTGGTCAGTAATTTTTATTAAAGTAGATAAATTATCCAGACACCCATCACAATTATATGAAGCAATTTTAGAAGGCTTAATTTTATTTATAATATTAATTTATTTTACAAATAAAAAATATTTAAACAAACCTGGTTTAATTTCAGGATTATTTTTAATTTTTTATTCTATATTTAGATTCTTTATTGAGTTTTTTAGAGTTCCAGATGAACATATAGGTTATTTAATTTTAAGTTTAACTATGGGCCAAATAATTAGTTTAGTATTTGCTTCTATTGGCATGGCTATCTTTTACCTTAAAAATGAAAACAAATAATAGAGATTTACCGTTAGATCAATTTATAGAATTCGCTCTTTACGACAAAGTTGATGGATACTACATGAAAAAAAATCCTTTTGGAAAAGAAGGAGATTTTATTACTGCCCCAAATATTACAAGAGTTTTTTCAGAAATAATAGCAATCTGGATAGTGACCTTTTGGAAAAGTCTAGGATCACCAAAAAAATTTAACTTATTAGAATTTGGAGCTGGAAATGGTGAAATGATGAAAGTTATAATTGAAACATTAAAAAATTTTCCAGAATGTTTTCATAACTGTAATTTTCAAATTCATGAAAAAAGTGAATTATTGAAAAAAAAACAACAGTTAATTTTGAGGTCTGAAAAAATAATTTGGATAGAAGATATAAATACTAATAATTCCTATCCAACTATTTTTTTAGCTAATGAATTTTTTGATGCACTTCCAATTAAGCAGTTTTTTAAAAAAGAAGAAGGTTGGGTTGAAAGATTTGTTAATTTCAAAGAAAAAGGGAAAGCTGAATTTAAAGAACAGCCAGCAAATATAAAAAAAATTGAGCAGAATTTAAATTTTGCTATTTCAAAAGAACAAGAAATTATTGAATATTCACCAGGTTCATTTGAATATTTAAAAAATATTTGTAACTTAATAAAAAAAAATGATGGTGGAGTATTAATAATTGATTATGGGTATTTAGATATTAAGATGCGTGAAACTTTACAGGCTATCAAAAATCATAAATATTCTAATATTTTAGAAAATATTGGAGAAACTGACATAACATACAATATTAACTTCGATTTATTTAAAAAATTTACAAATCAATTCGATGAATTAAGTTCTATAATTAGCAACCATAAGAAATTTTTGACAAGTATGGGGATAGTTCAAAGAGCTGAGATTATAAGTGAAAATTTACCTTTTTCTGAAAAATCAGATTTATTCTATAGAATAAGAAGACTTATTGATAAAAAACAAATGGGTGAACTATTTAAAGTAATGTTAATAAAAAAGAAAAAAAATAAATTCAAAACAGGCTTTGAAATTGATTAGATCAAAAAAATTAGCAAGAATAAAGGACTTGGAACATTGCTTTTTTAATAGTGTTGGTGGTCACTCTAAAAATATATACAAAAGTTTAAACTGTGGCCCTGGCTCAAAAGATAATAAGAAAAATATCAAAAAAAACTTACAAATAGTTAGAAAAAAAATTAGTAAAAAAGCACAAAATATTTTTTTAGTTCATCAGATACATAGTAATAAGTTCTTATTCATTGATAAGGCATATGACAATAAAGAGAAGCCTAAGGTTGATGCTATAATTACTAATAAAAAAAATTTTCCTATAGGTGTTCTAACTGCTGATTGTGCTCCAATACTAATTTATGAAGACAAAATGAAGATGATAGCAGCAATTCACGCTGGATGGAAAGGAGCATTTAAAGGTATTATTGCTAAAGTAATCAAGTTCATGATCAAAAAAGGTTGTAAATTAGAAAATATTACAGCTGCTATAGGTCCATCTATTTCTCAAAAAAATTATGAAGTTAAACAAGATTTTAAAAGAAAATTTATTAAAAAAGATAAAAAAAATTATATATTTTTTAAGAATAAAAAAAATAGATTATACTTTGATTTAACTAAGTATATATATGCTTCGCTTAAAACCATTAAAGTTAAAAATATAGATATGTTAAGAATTGATACTTTTGATAAAACAAATAAATTTTTTAGTGCGAGAAGAGCTTTGAAATTAAATCATGATGATTATGGTAGAAATATATCAATAATTATGCTTAATTAGGTTTTTAATGAAATTATTATCCGGTAACAGCAATAAGCCTCTTAGCAAAAATATTGCAAAATATTTAAAATCTAAATTGGTAAATTCTAGCATCAGAAATTTTTCTGATGGAGAAATTTATGTTGAGATTAATGAAAATATAAGAGGAAATAGTATTTTTATCATTCAATCAATTTCATCGCCTGCTAATGATAATCTAATGGAGCTTTTACTTTGCATAGATGCATTAAAAAGATCATCTGCAAAAAATATTACAGCTGTCATTCCTTACTTTGGTTATGCAAGACAAGATAGAAAGGTTGTTCCAAGAACTTCTATTTCAGCAAAACTTGTATCAAATCTAATTACTAAAGCTGGTGCAGATAGAGTGGTAACAGTTGATTTACATGCTGGTCAAATTCAAGGTTTTTTTGACATTCCTGTTGATAACTTATTTGCAACTCCAATTTTTGCAAGACACGCAAAGAAAAAAATAAAAAATAAAAATATTATTTGTGTTGCACCAGATGTAGGTGGAACTGAGAGAGCTAGAGCTTTAGGCAAACTATTAAATGTAGGACTTGCAATCGTTGATAAAAGAAGACCAAAGCCAGGTCAATCACAAGTAATGAATGTGATAGGAGATGTTAAAGGAAAAACTTGTGTAATCGTTGATGATATTATTGATTCAGGTGGGACAATAGTAAACGCTGCAAAAGCGCTTAAAGACAGAGGTGCGAAGGAAGTTTATGTTTACATCACACACGGAGTATTAAGTGGTGAGGCTGTAAAAAAAATTAAAAATTCTGTAATCAAAAATCTTGTTATTACCGATACAATTGACAACAATGATAAAATTAAGGGTGCTAAAAACATTGAGGTTCTGCCAATTTCTGGCTTAATGGGAGAAGCAATTAAAAGAATATCTAACTCAACATCTGTCTCAGATTTATTTAAATAATTACCTTGAGTTATTAAAGAACTTGGGCTAAAAACCCATGATTTTATGATTTCATTAGACGCAAACATTAGAAACACAAAAACTAAGGGTGAACTTAGTGCGCTTAGAAATAATGGTGGTGTGCCAGCTGTAATTTATGGTGGTGAAGCACAAAATGAAACAGTTTCAATTTCAAAAAAACTATTAAAGTCTCTGATTGATAAAGAAAATTTCCTATCCAATATAGTTACTTTAAATGTTGATGGAAAACCTCAAAACGTTCTTCCAAGAGAAATTAAATATCACATCATTTCAGATGAACCTATTCATGTAGACTTTTTAAGAGTGGTTCCAGGTGTAAAAATAAGAATTGAAGTGCCTGTTCAGTTTATTAACCATGAAAAATCTCCAGGCTTGAAGAGAGGTGGAGTTTTGAACATCGTTAGAAGAAAAGTAGAATTAAGATGTCCAAGTGAAAAGATTCCAGAAAGTTTAGTAATAGATCTGGATGGAGTTGAGATTGGTGAAAGTTTTAAAATATCATCAATCGACTTAGAAACAGATGTGGCTCCAACTATTAAAGGTAGAGACTTTGTTATAGCAACTTTAGCTGCACCTACAGTAATGAAAGAGCCTGAGAAACCTGCTGAAGCGGAAGCTGCGGAAGGAGAGGCAGGATCTGAAGCAGCTGCAGATGGTGAAAAGCCAGCTGCAGAAGGTGAAGCAAAAGAAGGTGAAGACAAAAAAGTTGCTGAAGAAAAGAAATAATCTGCCAAAGTTAAATTTTACTATCCACTAAAAAATATGCTTTTATTTGTAGGCCTAGGCAACCCAACTCCAGATAGTGAGAATAATAGACATAATGTTGGCTTTAAAATTATAGACTCTATTAATAAAAAATTTGGCTTATCAAAACAAAAGCCAAAATTTAAAGGACTACTAACAACTGGGAATGTTGGTAATCAAAAAGTTTATGCCATCAAACCATTAACATTTATGAATAATTCAGGAATTTGTATTAGAGAGCTTATTGAATATTTTAAAATAGACGCAGAAGATGTAATTGTTTTTCATGATGATTTAGATTTAGAGTTTGGGAAGATTAAAGCAAAATTCGGTGGATCAAGTGCAGGTCACAACGGAATTGCATCCATTGATAAATTTATAGGAAAAGATTATTCAAGAGTAAGAATTGGTATTGGTAAACCAAAAGAGAATGTAGAAGTTGGAGATTTTGTACTTCAAAACTTTGATGAAGAAGAATTAATTGGTATAGAAAAAATCTCAAATCATATTAATGAGTCAATTTCTATATTAGTTGAAAAAAAATTAGATTTATTTTCTAGCACAGTAAATAACAATAAATAATGAGCTTTAAATGTGGAATTGTTGGTTTGCCCAATGTTGGTAAGTCTACCCTATTCAATGCATTAACAAACTCAAGTAAAGCTCAAGCAGCTAATTTTCCTTTTTGCACGATTGAACCAAATGTTGGTATTGTTCCAGTCCCAGATGAAAGATTAAACAACCTATCTAAAGTTTCAAAATCAAAAAAAATCATAAATACCACAATTTCATTTGTCGATATTGCTGGACTAGTAAAAGGCGCATCAAAAGGTGAAGGTTTGGGTAATAAGTTTTTATCACATATTAGAGAAGTGGATGCAATTATTCACATGATTAGATGTTTTGATTCTGATGATATTCAAAATGTTAATCCAACGGTAGATCCCATCAGAGATTTAGAAATTATTGAAACTGAAATGATGTTAGCAGACTTAGAGTCAATTCAAAAGAGATTGGAAAAAAGTAATAAAAAAAATGTTGATGAGGAGCAATTAAAAATATTAGAAGTTGCATTGGATTGTATTAATAATGATAAGGATATCTCAATTCTAAAATCTCAATTTGAGATCAAGCAACTTAATCAAAGTGGTTTATTATCCATTAAACCAAAAATATTTGTATGTAACGTAGACGAGGAAAGTGTTCAAGAGGGTAATCAATATACAAAAGATTTTATAGAAAAATTTGGTGAAGAAAATACTCTTATTGTGTCAGCTGATATAGAAAATCAAATCAATGAACTAGAGTCTTCAGAGAGAGAAAACTATATGGAAATGATTGGTTTGAAAGAAACTGGATTAAGTATGTTAATTCAAAAAGGTTATAAAGTTTTAGAATTAGATACCTATTTTACTTCTGGTCCAGAAGAAACTAGAGCATGGACTATACAAAAAAACTGTACAGCTCCTAAAGCTGCTGGTGAAATTCATACTGATTTTGAAAAGGGTTTTATAAGAGCAGAAACAGTTTCTTATGAAGATTTTGTAACAAATGATGGATGGGTCAATTCAAAGACTAATGGAAAAATGCGACTAGAAGGTAAAGATTATATTGTTAAAGATGGTGATATATTAAACTTCAGATTCAACACGTGACCATATTTTTTTCATGCTGAAATAAACTAAGATAGTTAAAATAATTAAATAAATAATTGCTTTAAAGCCCATTTGATGTCTAGATTCTAAATGAGGTTCTGCTGCCCACATTAAAAATGTCGTAACATCTTTTGACATTTGTTCAACTGTTGCTTTTGTTCCATCTCCATATTCTATTAGATCATCTGAAAGTGGAGCTGACATTCTAATTTTATTTCCATACATATATTTGTTATAATGAACACCTTCATCTAAAGTCATTCCAGATGGAGCATCTTCATAACCTTGAAGCAAAGAATAAATATAATCTACCCCACCACCTCTAGCTTTAACAAGAACTGACATGTCAGGAGGATAAGCTCCACCATTAGCTGCTTGAGCTGCTTTGACATTGTCGTATGGCATTACAAATTTATCAGACAATTTTGCAGGTCTCTCAAACATTTCACCATCAGCATTTGGCCCATCTATTACTTCAAATGAGGCTGCTATAGCTTTGACTTCAGCTTGTGAGAACTCTGGTCCACCCTTTTCTCCTAAATTTCTATAACTTAGATATTTCATTGAGTGACAGGAAGCACAGACTTCTGTGTAAACTTGATACCCTCTTTGAAGTGAACCTCTATCAAATTTACCAAAAAGTCCCTTAAAACTCCAATCAGTCTTTAAATAGTCAACTTTTTCAGCTGATTGTAATTGAGTAACTGTAAAAAAAAATAAGACTAGAATTGAAAATAATTTAATTAAATTCTTCACTTTATTTATCTAAACTTTCTTTATTTTTAGCCATTGCCAAATTGGTAGAGCCTCCAAGAACAGGTTCGGTTATACTTAATGGAATAGGCAATGTTTTTTCTTTAAATCCTAAAACTGGTAAAATCACCAAGAAATGAAGAAAATAATATGCAGTAGCTACTCTTGCAATTAATAAGTAAAGCCCTTCAGCTGGCATAGCTCCCATATATCCTAGAATTAAAACATCAGCTACAAGTATCCAATAGAACTGTTTGTACAAAGGTCTAAACACTGCAGATCTTATTTTTGAAGTATCTAACCATGGTAATACAGCTAAGATTAAAATAGCTGAAAGCATTGCTACAACTCCAAGTAACTTATCAGGTACTGATCTTAAAATTGCATAAAAAGGTAAAAGATACCATTCAGGAACAATATGAGCTGGGGTTACCATTGGATTAGCTTCAATATAGTTATCAGCATGACCTAAAATATTTGGTGAATAAAATACAAAAAAGGCAAAAACAATCATAAACATCAGTAATGCAAATCCATCTTTAATAACAATGTATGGATGAAACGGCACTGTATCCTTTGAAGGTTTCTTTATATCAATTCCAACCGGGTTGTTGTTTCCAGGAACATGAAGAGCCCAAATATGCAAAACAACAAGGCCTAAAATTAAAAAAGGAATTAAATAATGGAGTGTAAAAAATCTAGTTAAAGTAGGATTGTCTACAGAATAACCACCCCATAACCAAGTAACAATTCCCTCACCCACTAATGGAATTGCACTAAATAAATTTGTGATAACTGTTGCCCCCCAAAAACTCATTTGGCCCCAAGGTAATACGTAACCCATAAATGCAGCTGCCATCATTAATAGATAAATGATTATTCCAATTATCCAAATAATTTCTCTTGGAGATTTATAAGATCCATAAAATAAAGATCTAAATATATGAATATAAACTGCTAAAAAAAACATGGATGCACCATTTGCATGTATGTACCTTATTAACCAACCATAGTTAACATCTCTCATTATATGCTCAACACTTTCAAAAGCCATGTCCGCATGAGCTATGTAATGCATTGCAAGTGTTAAACCTGTTACAATCTGAGTTATTAAACAAAAAGTTAGAATTCCCCCAAATGTCCACCAGTAGTTTAAATTTTTTGGTGTAGGATAATCTGTTAAGTGATTTGCTAAAGTTAAAAGTGGAAGTCTATCATTAAACCATTTTCCAACTTTTGATGTAGGCGTATATTCGTGATCACTCATAATATTAGTTATCCAATTTTAATTGTATTATCATTAACAAATTCGTATTTTGGAACTTCCATGTTTAAAGGTGCGGGACCTTTTCTAATTCTGCCCGATGTATCGTAATGCGAGCCATGACATGGGCAAAACCAACCATCGTAATCACCTTTGTCATTTAATGGAACACACCCTAAATGAGTACAAACACCAAGCATTACTAGCCACTCTGGATCTTTGGCTCTATCCTCATCTTTTTCAGGATGTATTAGATCTTCCATTTTAACTGATCTAGCTTCTGAAATTTCTTCTTGAGTTCTTCTTCTAATAAAAACTGGTTTTCCTCTCCAAAGCACAGTTATAGTATTTCCGGGTTTAACTGAACTTACATCAACTTCTGTACTTGCTAGTGCCTTTACAGAGGCATCTGGATTCATTTGATCAACTAATGGCCAAACTACTGCAGCAACACCTACTGCTCCTACAGCATATGAGGCTGTAAATAAAAAATCTCGTCTTTCTGGTTTTTTATCTGACATATGAATTAGTTGTTTATATTGTCTATTATTGATTTAAAAATACTTAATATACGAATTCATATAATATAAAATAATAATTTTACTACTGAAAGAATGACACAGAATTCAACAATTCTAAGACCTAAAATTGCACTTTATGAGCCAGATATACCTCAAAATACAGCTGCAATAATTAGAACATGTGCTTGTTTAGGGGCTAAACTTGAAATTATTGAGCCATGTGGTTTTCACTTAAATGACAAAAGGTTTAAAAGAGTGGTAATGGACTATATGGATTGGGATAAAGTTGAAATATATCAAAGCTCAGATAAATTCTTTGATGCGAAAAAGAATCATAGAGTGATATTAATGACAACAAAAGCATCGATATCATACTTAAAATTTAAATTTGAAAAAGATGACACAATACTATTTGGTAGAGAAAGTGCTGGCGTACCCGAAAAGATTCATCAATCAATTAATGATCGACTTAAAATACCTATGAATGAAAATACCAGGTCATTGAATATAGCATCCTCTGTTGCAATCGTTTTAGCAGAAAGCTTAAGACAAACAAAATTAATATAAAATGGACAATGAAATAAAAAAAGACTTAGTAAGTAATTGGTTCAAGCTTCTTCAAAATGCTATTTGTGATGACATTAGTAAACTTGAAAAAAATAAAATAAAATTTAAATCAACTACATGGCAAAGAAGTAAAATTAAGGATGAAGGAGGAGGAGAATATAGAATTATAAAAAATGGAAAAATTTTTGAAAAGGTAGGAGTAAATTTTTCAAAAGTTTACGGAAAATTTCCAAAAAAATTTCAAAAAAATATTCCTGGAGCTAATAAAGATCCAAGATTTTGGGCTTCTGGGATTTCAATAGTAATGCATATGCAAAATCCTCATATTCCAGCGATGCATTTTAATACTAGATATATTTGTACAACTCAAAATTGGTTTGGTGGTGGTATGGATGTAACACCTTCAATTAAAGATAAAAAAGAAGAAGAAAATTTTCATCTCTCATTAAAAAAAATGTGTAATCGTCATAATAAAAAATATTATAAAAGATATAAAGAATGGTGTGATAAATATTTTTATCTACCTCATAGAAGTGAAGCAAGAGGTATTGGTGGAATTTTTTTTGATTACAAAAAAAATAATTTTGAAAGAGACTTCAAATTTGTAAGAGATGTTGGTGTAACATTTCAAATGATATTTAATAATATTATTGAAAAAAAAATTCACAAAAAATGGACTTTAAAAGATAAAGAGATGCAGTATATTAAAAGAGGAAGGTACGCTGAATTTAATTTATTATATGATAGAGGTACAAAATTTGGCTTACAAACGGGTGGAAATGTTGAGGGTATATTGATGTCTTTACCACCAATAGCTAAGTGGAAATAAAAAATGGATAAAGAACCAATAACATTGAATGGTTTAAACAAACTAAAAGAGGAGTTAGTTTTTTTAAAAGAAAAAAAGAGACCAGAAATTGTAGCTGCAATTGCAGAGGCTAGATCACATGGAGATCTAAAAGAAAATGCAGAATATCATGCCGCTAAAGAAGAGCAGTCTCATAGCGAAGGACGAATAACAGAAATCAATGATATTATTGCAAGGGCCAATGTCATTGATGTTACAAAATTAAATAATGAGGGTAAAATAATCTTTGGCTCTACTGTATTTTTAGAAAACCTAGATAATGGTGAAAAAATTAACTACAAAATTGTTGGAAAAGATGAAGCTGATTTAAAACAAAAACTAATTTTTTTTCAATCACCAATTGGTAAAGGTTTAATTGGAAAAAATAAAAATGATCTAGTCGAAATCAAAACTCCTGCAGGAATTAAAAATTTTGAAATAAAAGATGTTAAATATATTTAACTTTTAATAATTTTTTGGATTTGTTTATCTGAAATTTGGAATTTATTATCAACCCATGTTTCCTCTATTAACTTTAACTTATTACCCAAGGTCTTTCCCTCAGGAATATTATATTTAGTCATGAGCATGTTTGCGTCAATTGGAAGATTTGGAACAACCTTATCTTTATAAGATTCTATTAATTTAAGTAATTTTTTTTCAACTTTAGGGGATATAAATAATTTATAATTAATAATATCAAATACAGCTTGCTTGCCATTATAGTAGAGAATCTTATTAAAATTTTTTTCATTAAAATTTTTTATACTTACATTTTCTTTATAGAAAGAATCAATTGATTTTAATCTTTTTTGATCTTTTTTAGATATATTAAATTTATAAAAAAAATAATCAGTATTATCTGTTCCATCGATAATCAATAATGATAATAAAAAAATAAAATCTATCTTAGATAGATTATCAAGGGCATAAGAATTTAATTTTTTGAAATTTTCTAAGTTTTTTAATTGAGGAAAAATGATCTCTATAAGTTCTAAACTAATCTCATCATTAAATATTTTTAAGAATGCATTAGATCTTGTTAGTTTTTTAAATTCATCTAACAATCTTTCTGATGATAATTTTGAAACACCACCAATATTTTTTTTTATCTTTTTAATTATATTGATGTCATGGCTTTGATTTGAATAATTTATAAAAAAACGAACATATCTAAGAATACGTAAATAATCTTCTTTAATTCTATCTTCTGAGTCTCCTATAAAATTAATTATTCCACTCTCAAGATCTTTTTTACCATTATAAGGGTCAAACAAATTTCCATCTTTATCTGAGTATATTGAATTTATTGAGAAATCCCTCCTTGCTGCATCTTCCTTCCAATCAGAAGAAAATTCTACTTTTGCATGTCTTCCGTCTGTTGACACATCTCTTCTTAAAGATGTAATTTCATACTTATAGTCATCAATTATAGCCGTAATAGTTCCATGCTCAATGCCAGTTTCATAATAATTAATATCTTGTTTTTTTAAAGCATCACAAACTTCAATTGGTTTTAAATTTGTGGCTAAATCAATATCATCGACTATTTCTTTTTTAATAATTTTTCTAACACACCCACCAACATATCTGACTTCACTATTCTCTGAATAAGTATTAATTGCTTCAAATATTCTTTTAGCAGGTGTTTGATTTGTTAAATTAATAAGATTTTGACTTATGTAATCAAGATTACGAGATCTAAAAAAAATTTTATCTAAAAAGTTATCCATATATGGCTGGGGCGCTAGGATTCGAACCTAGGATGCCGGTACCAAAAACCAGTGCCTTACCACTTGGCTACGCCCCAATATTGTTTTCGTATAACACAAAAAAATAAAATTTATATAGTTTTTGATGTATTACACCAATAATTTCTAAATTTTCTTTTAAATTTAACTTTTGCTAATTCACAATCTCGCTTTCCTTGATAATAGGCAACCAATACTGAACCCGAGCCAGTCATTCTCACAAATAATGGTTGGTTTAGTTTTTCTAAAAAAAGTTTAAGTTTTTCTAGATTTTGGTATTTCGAGAATGCAATTTTTTCAAGTGCATTTTCATATTTTAATAACAATCTTAAATTTAACATATTTTTATTAGGATTATTCAATACTGGTTTACTAAATTTTTTTACTCCAGAATAAATTTTTTTTGTAGAACATCCAAAATTTGGACGCACTAATAAAGTATAAAAACTAGAAGTCTTTAAAAATCTTTTTACAGCTCCATTTGATGACAGGATGGTACTTATTGGATTAATACCCAAAATTACGTCAGAACCAATTAAATTTGTAATTTTTAAAATTTTTTTTTGATTAATTTTGATAAACTTTTTTTCAATTAGAAAATTTAAAATAGTAGCAGCATTCATTGATCCACCTCCTAGTCCTGCTTTCTGTGGAATATTTTTTTTCACATTAATTTGAAATTTTTTATTATTTAATAAATTTTTCTCATCTAGAATTTTAAATAAATTATGAACTGTATTGTCTTTTTTTATATTTTTAGAAAAATGTCCATTGAAAGAGATTTTGTGATTACTGCCTTTAGTCGTCTTAATAGTAATTAAATCATGCAATTGAATAAATTTAACAATACTTTCAATTTTATGGAGTTTCTTTAGTTTGCCAATAACATGTAAAACTAAATTTATTTTTGCAAATGACTTAACTTTGTAAATTTTCATTTAAGAATTATTTAGACCTTCTATGATTTTAATATTTATTTGTTTTCTAATATTTTCATCAGTATCTTCTAATTTTAAAACATAGTTCCAGAAGTACCTTGCCTGAATATTTCTATTCAACTTCCACAAAATATCACCATAATGATCATTAACGGTGGGATCTTCTGGCATTAATTCAACAGCTTTTCTAATATATTTTTCTGCTTCAATGTAATTTTCTATCAAATAATAAGCCCATCCTATTGAGTCTGTTATATAGGGATCATTACTTCTCAGAGCATAAGCTTTTTCTAACATTTCCATTGCTTCATCAATTTTATAATCACGCTCTAACCATGAATATGCCAGATAATTTAAAACATAAGCATCATCTGGATTAATTTTAAGAGAATGTTTTAAATCTTCATCTGCTTTTTGATAATTACCTAATCGTTCATAACTACCACCTCTTCTATACAACAAATCAGATTTAATAGCCGAATTGATACTCAAAGACGAGATGATTTCAGTATAATATTTAATTGCTTTTTCATATTTTTTTGAATTTTTGTAAAAATTTGCAACATCAAAAACCATTCTAACATTTGGATTATTAATTTTATTAAACTTTGAACTTATAAACTCTATCCCCTTTTCATACCCTTTCTTTTTGACAATAATTTGAGCTTCTTTTTTTACCCTAAACCAGTAATAAAATTCATATTTTGTATCAAAGTTTTTTAAAACTTTTTTAGTCTTTTCATATTCTCCATTAATATAAAAATTTTCAGCTACTAGCGATGAATTTAAAGTAAATTTAGGATTTAAATAGTCAGAAAGATTTAAATAGAAATTAGACTTTTCAACATCGCCTTGAGATGAAAAAAGATTTGAAATTAAAAATAAAAATTCACCAATTATATCATTATGATTACTACATGAAAAAATCTTACTGAATACTTTAAAATTTTTATCTTCAATCCAGCTTTTGCTTTGAGATAATAAAAGTGTAGAATTTATATATTCAAGTTGATCAGCGACAGCTTTTGCTTCCTCAATTTTATCATTTTCGATCAAATAATTAATATAAAAAAATATGTATCTTGAATAATCTCCATCAGGATTATTAATCAAATTTAAAAAAGATGATCTAGTATTTTCCTTTTTTAAATAACATCTTTGAAATGCTTGATTTATAATAGAGATGTTGCCAAAATTTTTTTTGTTAGGTGGGGTTTTATTATTTTTAAAAGTGTAGAGATATTGTCTTAGAGTTTCAAATATTACCAAATTAAATCTGTTTTCATTTTGAAAGTTTAAACTTAAATTTAAATTTTTTTCTGCTTGAACTAAATTATTTTTTTTTAAATTATCAATTATTAAAAGCAAATAAGCCTCAAAAAAATCTAAATTTGCTTTTTTGCTACTATTTTTTATTACATTAATAGCTTGGGGAACTTTATTTTCTAAAACCAAAGAATAAACATATCGTTTTAAATATGCATCATGTTTGTTAAGAAGCACCTTAGATGCATTAAAAAATTTTAATGCATCAGAATTATCTTTATTTTCAAAAGCGATAATTCCTGAGAAATAATTTGATAAATCTCTTGAGTTAAAATCATTAAAACTAGCACTTTTAGAATACAATGGCGTCTGATATAATACTCCAAAAACTACAATTAATTTTATTAGTTTATTAAACATTCGATCATTGTATGACTAAAAAAATGATAAATCAAAAAGGCAAATTCGACGAGCAATTAATAGATACTATAGAGCCAAATTTTGTATTTAAAAATAAGCCGATAAATAGATTTAATATTATTGAAAATAATAATGATAATGATCAAACTAATAAAGCTGAACTTCTAGAAAAGTTAAAAAAGCAAATTAATTCAATCGAAAATTGTAATTTAAAAGATAACTCCCAAAATCTTATCCTGGGAGATGGAAACATAAACAGTTCAATTATGTTGATTGGAGAAGCGCCAGGAGCTGAAGAAGATAAAACCAGCACAACATTCAAAGGTGAGGTGGGGGAATTATTAAATAAAATGCTACTTGCGATTGAAATAAAAAGACAAAGTATTTATTGTAGTTATGCGGTCAATTTTAGACCTCCAGAAGATCGCAAACCTACTACCTATGAAATTAGAAGATATTCAGTTTTCTTAAAAGAGCATATTTCAATTATTAATCCAAAGATTATTATTTTAATGGGAAGTTCAGCTATGGAGTCCTTAACCGGTATTAATACTAAAATATCTTCAGAAAGAGGAAAATGGAAAGAATTAATATTAAAAAATAAAACCTATCCACTGATAATTTCATTTAGTCCGTCTTATCTAATTAGATTTCCAGAAAATAAAAAATATTCATGGGAAGATTTAAAAAAAATTAAACAAAAAATAAATGCAATGAAGATTGTCATTTAATTTTTTATGATTGAGCAACATAAAAACTTAATTTCATGGTGTAAAAAGATATTTAGTATTTCTAATTATGGTTTGCTTTGGATATCTTTTATAAAAGGAGTTTTAGTCGGGTTATTAATTTATCACTTTATAATAATTTAAATGAAAATTATAGCTGGTGTCGATGAGGTCGGAAGAGGGAGTTTAATAGGTCCAGTATATGCAGCAGCAGTAATATTAAATAAAAGAATTGATAAAAAATTGTTAAAAGACTCCAAGACTATTTCTAAAGATAAAAGAGAATTATTATCAAAATATATCAAAAAAAACTCTATCTGGGTTATTAGTAAAGCATCTGTTAAGGAAATAGATAAAATTAATATCTTACAAGCAAGTTTACTAGCTATGAAAAGAGCAATTAAAAAACTTAAAAAAAAACCAAATCAAGTTTTGATAGATGGAAATAAAGTTCCTGATTTAAAAAATTATAATTTAAAAGCTGTAATTAAAGGAGATCAAAAAGTTGCTTCAATCTCTGCAGCATCCATCATAGCTAAGGTTGCCAGAGATAAGTTTATAACTACATTAGCCATCAATAATAAAGGATATGGTTGGGAGCAAAATTTTGGATATGGGACTAAACAACATTTAAAAGCAATTAAAAAACTAGGTATTAATAGGCATCATAGAAAAACGTTCTCTCCTATTTCTAGGCTCAAGATACACAATATCTAGTTAACTATTTTTTATTTAGCACAAATCGAATCCAAATAATTCAATCTCAGGTTGACCCCAGAATCCATTTGGAGTCTAATAATTTTATACAAATGACAACTGATTTTAAAAATAAAATTATTAATGGAAATAGTCTTGAGGAGTTAAAAAAAATTCCGAGCGAAACTTTTGATTTGGTTTTTGCTGACCCTCCTTACAATTTGCAGTTAAAAGGTGAGCTGACAAGACCTGATAGATCTAAAGTAAGTGCCGTGAATGATAAATGGGATCATTTTGAAAATTTTAAAAATTATGATGAATTTACCTATGAATGGTTAGCTGAGTGTAAAAGAATTTTGAAAAAAGATGGAGCTATCTGGGTCATAGGTAGTTATCACAACATTTTTAGAGTAGGAACTGCAATTCAAAATTTAGGATTTTGGATTTTAAATGACGTTATTTGGAATAAGAATAACCCAATGCCCAATTTTAGAGGAACACGATTTACTAATGCTCATGAAACTTTAATTTGGGCTTCAAAGAGTGAAAAATCAAAATATACTTTTAACTATCAATCATTAAAATGTTTAAATGATGATCTGCAAATGAGATCTAATTGGAACTTACCAATCTGTAGTGGTTCTGAAAGACTTAAAAAAAATGGTAAAAAAGTACATTCAACACAAAAACCAGAATCTTTACTACACAGAGTTTTATTAGCATCGTCAAATAAAGATGACATGATTTTAGATCCATTTTTAGGATCTGGAACTACGGCTACCGTAGCTAAAAAATTGGGTAGAAATTATTATGGCATAGAAAAGGAAAAAAATTATTTTAAAGCTGCTGAGCAAAGATTAAAAAATACAAAACCTATTGAAGATGACTTATTAGATACTCTTAAAAATAATAGATCTAAACCAAGAATACCTTTTGGCTCATTAGTAGAGTTAGGAATTATCAAACCTGGTACGAATATTTTCGATAATAAGAAAAAAATTACTGCTAAAATTATGGCTGATGGTAGTATTAAACATAATCAGGCTGAAGGTTCTATACATAAAGTTGCAGCTACTATTTTAGGCGCCGAAAGTTGTAACGGTTGGACTTATTGGCATTGTGACATCAATGGAAGAATACATCCAATTGACTATCTAAGACAAAGATTAATTGCAAAAAATTAATTCTTATAAATTTTACCCAAATAATTTTGTAAAAATTTCTTATTTTTAGTTAATACTCCTAAGCTGATATTTCTAAAAAAAACTACCACTGGGTTAGATGCGTGAAAAGCAAATTGATTTAGTTTTGATCTGTTGTTAATCATTTTTACTTTTACAACTCTGTTGTCGTAAAAATTTTTTTTACTATTCATAATATTATCAAATAACTCTGATGCACCTTCAATCGATTGTGAGGCACCTTGTGCAAATGAGGGTGGGAAAGCAAAAAATGCATCCCCAAGTAAAAAGATATTTTTACGTGGTTTGAGATAACCTTTGCTAACAAAAACTGGGAAGCATTTAATATTATTAATTTTTTCTAGAATATTAATTGAAAATTCATTTTGTATTTTATCTTTTATGCCTTGAATGAAAGTTTCTTCTTTAAAAAGACTATAATTTTGCTGCTCTTTTGCAGTTAATTGATATTTCAAAACTCCAATAAAATTATAATATTCATTATCTTTATTCACTGGATAAATCACATAATGAAAATTATGACCCATAAATAAAGAAATATTATTTTTATTAAAATTCTGAAGTTTTTTTCTTGAAATATTACCCCTAATAGCAATGGAGTTATTATAAGAAGACTTTATCTCATTGTTAGAAATTAATGATTTTCCTTTTGAAAAAACACCATCAGAAATAATTAAATAATCACAAATTACTTTTTTATTTTCATTAAAAGTTAAATATATTTGATCATTATTTTTTTCAATTTTTTCGATACTATAATCGTACTCAATTATATTATCGTTTAATCGATCTTTTAAAAATTCAACTAATTTCGATCTTTTAAGCGTTGTGTACTTACAATCTTCAGAATTAAAATCTGAAATATTTAGATCACATATTTTTTTTTCTGGTTTGATAGTATAAAAATCAATTTTATCTGGGTGAAATCTATCTTTATTTTCCAAGGTATTAAATCCAATTTTATTAAGAAGTTTTATGCTATTAGTAGATAGTTGAATTCCATACCCTTCATCTAAATCAATTGAAGTATTTTTTTCATAAATAGTTACCTGGTAATTAAGATTTTCTTTAAATAAATTTGCAACAAACAAACCTGAAATTCCAGCACCAATTATCGCAATTTTTTTCATGAATAATTTTCTAAATAGTAAACAATTTTTTTTGTAAAAGTTGGCAGTGTATATTTTTTTAATTTTTTAGGATCAATCCAATAAGAAAAAGGCAAAGGTTTATTCACCTTATTAGTTTGAATTTTAATATTCATATTCATGTTAGACATTTTAAAATTCAAATTATGATCAAAGTTTTTAGGTTTAATAATTTCTTGCATTGGAAAAATATCTAAATTTTTTAAAAAATTAAAATTTTTATTTTTAACTAATAAATATTTTTTATCTTTTTTATAAACTTTAAGTAAATAAAATCTCTCTTTGTTATTTTTTTTAAATTTGGTTAATACAAAATCCTTTTTTTTATAAGACTTACATTTATCTGAAATAGGACATCTTTCACAATAAGGATTAATTGGCTTGCATATTAATGCTCCTAATTCCATTAAGGCTTGAGCATAATCGCTAGATCTTAAAGATGTACCAAATATTTTTTTTTGTTTGGTTAAATTATCTTTTTGTATTTGATTTTCATTTTTTAAGTAAAGGTATCTTTTTAAAACTCTCTCAATGTTACCATCTAAAGGAATAACAGGTTTGTTAAATGCAATGGCCATAATAGCACTTGCTGTATAATCTCCAATTCCAGGTAGTGACTTAAGGTCTATAATATTGTCGGGTAAAGTTTTATTAAAATCTTTAATAACAATTTGAGCAGCTTTTTTTAAATTTCTAACTCTTGAATAATAACCAAGACCTTCCCAAAGCTTAATTAGTTTTCGATTTTCAAAACTGGCTAAAGTTTCTAGATCTGGAATATTTTTAATAAACCGATTAAAATACGGTATCACTGTTATAACTTGAGTTTGCTGAAGCATAAACTCACTAACCAAGGTGTAATATTGCTTTTTTTTTGAGGAAGTTTTTTTTCGCCAAGGTAACGATCTTTTGTTAATATCATACCAATTAAGAATTTTATTTGTTATTGTTTGATCTTTCATATGCAATTTAAAAATAATACTAAGCGCGGAAATGTCACCATTCAAGGTTTAAGATCTTTTAAGGACACTTTACCCAAAAATGTAAAAAAAATCATTAATAAGAAGGGTCATATTTATTCTGAAACTCTTGGTAACTGGAGATATATTGTTGGAGATGATCTATTTAAAATTTGTTATCCAAAGACATTTAAGAATTCTAATAAATTTGGAGTTAGCACTCTCATAGTAATGGTTAAAAGAGGTCATGAGGTTGATATGGAATACTCAAAAAAAGATATTTTAGATAAAATGAATAGTTTTTTTGGTTATTCTGTTGTAGAAAAACTCAAATTCATTAGCTTTGATGATGAGCAGAGAATCTTTTCAAAAAAAGATCTAAATCAGGAAAATGTGGCAATTAATAAATATCAAAATAAAATTAATGGTGTTAAGAATGATAAAATTAAGAAATCACTCATTGAACTAACCAGGGTATTTAAAGAAAAATGAAAAAAATTCTAATAATTATAACAATTTTTTTTAGCACTATTTCGACTATTAGTGCAGAGGAAATAAAAAGAATTTTTGTTGGTGATAAAGATGCAAAGATAACTATAATTGCTTATGAATCTTTAACTTGTAGTCATTGTGCTAATTTTCATAAAGATGTGTACCCTGAACTTAAAAAAAATTACCTTGATACAGGTTTAGCTAAAATCGAATTTAGACACTTTCCTTTAGATATAGCAGCCTTTAATGCCTCAAAAGTTTCTCAATGTAACAATGATGGTGATTCGAAAATTTTAAATAGTTTATATGCAAACCAACAAAAATGGGTCAAAGGTAGCTCAATACAAGAAGCCAATGAAAATCTTAAAAAATTTTTAGTCAGCGAGGGTTATAACGTAGATTTTGAAAAGTGTATAAATGATAAAGAAATCGAGGATTTTGTTTTAAATGATCGAATAGATGCAGTTAAAAAATTCAAAATAAGTTCTACTCCTACGATAATAATTAATGATAAAAAGTTCGAAAAAACTCTAAATTATAAAAATTTAAAAAAAGCACTAGAAAAACTGATATAAGTTAGTGTATGGAGTTTAAAAAAATCCAATTAAATGGATTTAAATCTTTTGCTGATAAAGCAAATTTCTTAATTGAAGAAGGTCTTACTGGAATTGTTGGGCCTAATGGATGCGGTAAATCAAATATTGTTGAATCTTTAAGATGGGTCATGGGGGAAACATCAGCAAAAAGTATGCGTGGATCGGGAATGGAAGATGTAATCTTTTCTGGAACATCAAATAAAGCTTCTAAAAATATTGCAGAAGTTTCAATTGAAGTAGAAAATAAAAATAATGAAGGACCAGTTCAATACCGTGAACTTGATCAAATTAATGTTAGAAGAAAAATAGAAAAAGATAAAGGCTCTAAATTTTATATTAACGATAAAGAAGTAAGAGCAAGAGATGCTCAAATGTTTTTTGCAGATTTATCGACTGGTGCGCATTCTCCTTCAATGATTAGTCAAGGACGTATTGGTGCATTGGTAACTGCAAAGCCAACTGACCGAAGGGCTATTTTAGAGGAGGCTGCTGGAATTTCAGGCTTACATGTCAGAAGACATGAGGCTGAACTAAGATTGGGAGCTGCAGAAAACAATCTTAAAAGAGCTGATGAACTTAGAAGGCAACAAGAAAAACAACTGGCTAATCTTCAAAAACAAGCTGAGGAAGCCTCAAAATATAAATCAATTACTGAGGAAATAAAAAAAATAGAAGCTGGACTTTATTATTTAAAATTAATTGAAATAGATAAAGAAATTAAAATAGAAAACGAAATTAATAACGAAGCAGAGGGAGAGGTAGAAGGCTTCAATAGTAAAATATCTGAGTTAGAAAACCTAATTAAATCTGCAACAGATAAAGTCTCACCTCTTAGGGAAAAAAATATTGAAAATCTCTCTAGAATTCAGAGACTTAATCTTGAGCTTCAAAGTCTAGATGAAGAAAACACAAGAACACAAGATGAAATAGAAAGTATTAAAAAATCAATTCAAACTCTTGATGAAGATATTTCGAGAGAAAGAGGAATAATTATTGATGCTAATTCTAATGAAAAAAGACTTAAAGAAGAAAAAACTGATTTGATAGACGTAGATTCAAAGTATTTTGAAACAGAGAAATTATCTAATGAAGAACTAGAAGAGGCCAAGAGAAAACTAAAAAAAGAGCAAGAAGCTGTTGATGAAGTCGTTAACACTATTGCTGAAGGAACATTAAATATAAGTATTGGCCCAATTAAAAATGTTAAAAACTCTATAAATAGAGTTAAAGAGTTAATTGATAGTAACGAAATCAATCAAGCAGTCACCTTATTGGATAGATGTAATATAGAACTTGATAATTTCTTAAATGATTTAAAAAATGAGAAATCAAGAGAGGAATTATTAAATGTAAATGAAAAATCACAAAATATTAAACAACTCCAAGAAAAGTATGCTGATGCGTATAGTAAAAATCAATCAATTAAAAACGAATCTATAAAACGTAATGAGAGAATAAAAACTATAGAAACAGAAGTTGAAAGTTGGAAAAATTTATTGGCTAATTCAGAGAAGATGGTTGGAGAATTGACTGATCGAAAAAATAAATTAACAGATCAATTAAAAGAATTAGATAATCAACCTAAAGCCCAAGCTGAAAGAAAAGGTCAAATTTCTGAAAACTTAAGAATATCTGATAAGGAAAAAATTGATAACGACACAATTATTGAAGAAACAGATAAACAAATAGAAAACTTAAGATCTCAATTAAATGAAATTCAAGAACAATCGATTCAAATTAGAGAAAGAAAGGCAAGCTCTGGGGCTACTGTTGAAGGTCTACAAAAGAGAAAAAGTGATTTATTAGATAGAATAAATTCAGAGCTAAACTTAAGTGAGGAAAATATTTTAGAATATTCAAACCTGAATGGTATTGAAGACCTACCTAATCCAGTAGATCAAGAAGACTCTCTAGATAAAAAGAAACAAGAAAGAGAAAAATTGGGATCAGTTAACTTAAAAGCTGATGAAGAAACTAGCAAGTATGAAGATGAAATAAAAAAAATGGAGCAAGATCGTTCAGATCTAGTTACTGCGATAATTAAACTAAAAGAAAGTATTAACGAACTAAATCAAAAAGGTAGAGAAAGATTAATTGAAGCTTTTGATAAGGTTAATAGAAAATTTAATGAAGTTTATACAAAACTTTTTAATGGAGGAAATGCTAAACTAGAATTAGTTGACTCCGATGATCCTCTTGAGGCTGGACTTGAAATGCTAGTCAGTCCTCCAGGTAAAAGACTTCAATCAATAACTTTATTATCAGGAGGCGAACAAGCTCTGACGGCTCTTTCTTTAATCTTTGCTGTTTTTTTAACCAACCCTTCACCAATTTGTGTATTAGATGAAGTTGATGCACCACTTGACGATGCAAATGTAACTCGATTTTGTAGCCTTCTTGAAGAGCTAATAAAGATTACAAATACAAAATTTATCATTGTAACTCACCATGCTTTAACGATGTCTAAAATGAATAGACTTTACGGTGTCACAATGCCTGAAAAAGGTATAAGTCAACTAGTTGCTGTTGATTTGCAAAAAGCAGAGAGTATGGTTGCATAAACTATTTAAATGCCAAAAGATCAGTTTAAAACTCGCTTAGAGATTGCAAAAAAGAGGATTTCAGAGAAAAATCAGGACAATAAAAATGAGAGCCCCTCATCTATTGGAACAGCGTTCAAATTAAGCACAGAATTAGTCGCTGCGGTAGCAGTTGGGGCAATTATTGGGTTTATTTTTGATAAGACCTTTGGTACTACACCCTGGTTTATATTAATATTTTTTTTTGTTGGTGTGGTTGCTGGAATAACAAATGTAATCAGGTCTGCAAAAAAAATGCAAAAATAGAAAAATTTTATGGCAGCAAACCCAATGACCCAATTCAATGTTTATAGAATTGGACCAGAAATTAAAGTAGGAGCATTTGATATCTCGTTTACAAACGCAAGTTTGTTTATGATTATAAGTTCTGTTGCGATTTTATTAATTTTTAATCTTGGTTCTAAAAAAAATTCATTACTTCCAAATAAAATTCAACTTTTAGCAGAACTTAGTTACACGTTTGTATCAAAGATGATAAGTGATACAGCAGGATCAAAAGCAAAACCATATTTTGCATTTATATTTTCCCTTTTTATGTTTGTACTATTTTGCAACATGTTTGGAATGATACCTTATACTTTTACTGTAACTAGTCATATCATAGTGACATTTGTCTTAGCAGCATTTATTTTTATTGGGGTGACTGTAATTGGTTTTATGAAACATGGTTTAGGTTATTTAAAATTATTTGTTCCTAGCGGGGTACCAGCAGTGTTGCTTCCCTTAATAGTAGTAATTGAGATTATTTCTTACTTAAGTAGACCAGTTAGTTTATCAGTTAGATTATTTGCTAATATGATGGCGGGTCATACAATGATGAAAGTTTTCGGAGGCTTTGTGATAAGTCTTGGAATAGTTGGTGGATGGCTTCCACTGAGTTTTTCGGTTGCATTAACAGGTTTGGAGATCTTAGTTGCTTTTCTTCAAGCATATGTTTTTGCAATTTTAACCTGCATCTATTTAAATGATGCATTAAATTTACACCATTAATTAACATAGGAGGATATAATGGAATTAGAAGCAGCAAAAATGATCGGAGCAGGTTTAGCAGCAATAGCTTTAGCTGGTGCCGGTGTTGGTATCGGAATAATTTTTGGAAACTATTTGTCAGGAGCAATGAGAAACCCTTCTGCAGCACAAAAGCAGTTTCCTAATTTGCTTTTAGGTTTTGCACTTGCAGAAGCAACAGGATTATTTGGATTAGTAGTAGCGTTAATCATTCTTTTTGCATTTTAAATTTAATGATTAAAAAAATATATTTTCAGTTAATATTTTTTAGTTTCCTATTTTCTATGGAAGCTTTTTCAGCTGAAAGCGGTGGTATGCCTCAATTAAATCCTGAATTTTGGATTTCACAGATTTTTTGGCTAACACTTACATTTGGAATTCTGTATTTAGTTTTATCCAAACTAATACTACCAAAAATAAGTGCAAATCTAGAGTCGCGTAAATCACAAATATTAGAAAATATTGAGGCCGCAGAGAAACAGAGAGAAGATAGTGAGACAAAGCTAAAAGATTATGAGGAAATTATTTCCAAAAGTAGACTTGATGCAAAAACTATCTTCAATCAAGCTAGAGAAAAAGCATTAAAGGACATTAATGCTAAAAGAGAGGTGCTAGATAAACAAATTGATGATGAAATTATCAAAGCTGAACAAGAAATAAAGATCTTAAGAGAGAATGCGCCTGATAAGATTAATAAGATAGCAATTGAAACATCCTCTGAACTAGTACAAAAACTTATTGGTGCCGAAATAAATAATAGCAGCATATCTGCAATTGTTGATGATTTATCTAGAAGAAATGGAGATAAATATTATGGCAATTGATGCAACATTTTGGGTAGCAGTATCATTCGTAATTTTTTTTGGAGGCTTGATTTATCTTAAGATCCCTCAAAAAGTTACTGAAATGTTAGATAAAATGATTTCTGACATAAAAAATGAGATTGATGAAAGTGAAAAATTAAGAACAGAGGCAAAAACATTACTAGATAATGCGCAGAATAAATTAGATACCGCTCAATCTGTTAGTAACGAAATTCTTGATGAGGCTAAAAAAGACTCTGAAAAATTAATGATTGAATTAAATGACAAATTTCACAAATCATCAGAAATTAAAAAGAATTTAGCTGAAAATAAGATAAGTCAAATGAAAGAGGCGGCTATTAAAGAAATAAAAGATGCTTCAATTAAAATAGCCGTAGACTCTGTAAAAAAGATTATCACAACATCAGTTGATAAATCTAAACTTGATGCCGTGTTTCAAAAAAATTTAGATGAAACTAAAGAAGAATTAAAAAAAATTAATTCATAATACTCTTACAATTTTCCCAAAAAACTATAAATTATAAAAATGATTTCTATAGTTATTGGCTCTGGTTTTGGTGGAATCGCAGCAGCACTACGCCTTAAAGCAAAAGGTCACGAGGTTACATTAATTGAAAAGCATCAAGATCTTGGAGGCAGGGCACGGGTATTTAGAAAAAATGGATTTACATTTGATGGTGGCCCAACTGTAATTACTGCTCCATATTTGATTAATGAATTATTTGAATTATTTAAGAAAGACCCAAAAGATTATATTGAACTATCACCTTTAAAAATTTGGTATCAATTTATTTTTGAAGATAAATCTAAATTCAATTATTCAGGTAACGAAAATGAAATGAAAGCTCAAATTGAGGAAATAAATAAAGAGGATGTGCAAGGTTATGAAAAATTAGTAAATTTTACAAAAAAAATTTTTGATAAAGGATTTACAGAACTTGCTGATGTCCCTTTTGATAAGCCATTTGTGATGATGCAACAACTTCCTGCTTTATTAAAACTGAAAAGTTACAAATCTGTCTACTCTTTAGTGTCTTCATATATAAAAAATGAAAAATTAAGAAGAATACTAAGCATGCATCCACTTTTAGTTGGGGGAAATCCTTTTACCACAACTTCGATTTATGGATTAATTCTTTACTTAGAAAAAAAATGGGGAATTCATTATTCAATGGGTGGAACTGGAAACATAATAAAAGGTTTTGAAAAGTTAATGAACGAAGTTGGTATAAAAATAATCAAAGGCAATGAAGTTGCAAAAATTATTTCAAAAAATAATAAAATCACTGGTGTTCAGTTGAATAATAATAGCAATATAGATGCTGATAATATTATCTGTAATGCTGATCCTCCAGCTGTCTATGAAAAACTACTAGATGGAAAAAGTAATAATTCAGTCTTATTTAAATGGAAAAAAAATAGAATGGAATATTCTATGGGACTATTCGTTTATTATTTTGGAACCAAAAAAATTTATGAAAATGTTGAGCATCACACTATAAAATTTGGTAATAAGTATAAAGAACATCTCGATGACATATTTAATAAAAAAAAACTAAACGACGACATCAGCTATTATCTTCATAGACCGTCAGCTACAGATAAATCTATGGCTCCTGAAGGAAATGATTGTTTTTATGTTTTAGTTCCTGTTCCCAATAACCAGTCTGGAATTGATTGGAAAATAGAAGGAGAGAAGATGAAAAAGTTAATTATAGATAAAATGGAAAAGGATCTGATGCCAAATCTTAAAGAAAATATAGTTGAAGACTTTTACTTAACACCAGATTATTTTGAAGAAGACTTAAATACAAAATATGGTTCTGGATTTTCTATACAACCAAAATTCACTCAATCAGCTTATTTTAGGTTTCATAACAAGTCAGAAATTTATGAAGGTCTTTATTTTGTTGGTGCTGGCACACATCCAGGAGCTGGTGTTCCAGGAGTTTTATCATCTGCAAAGGTGTTAGATAATATTATATAATGACAAATCAAAACTACCTGTCAATTTATGCTAAGTCTTTTAATTGGGCAGGTTTTTTTCTACCAAAACAGACTTATCAGAAGTGTTCGGCTTTGTACGATTTTTGTAGAGTCGCAGACAATATAGCTGACGATAATGATACCATTGAGTCTAAGAAAAATAAATTTAAGAACTTTGAAAGTAATTTTAATAATAAAAATTTTGATGATCCTATCATTAAAAATATGTGGGATCTTGTAGATGAATTCAATATTTCATTAATAATTATTAACGATTTATTTGAGGGTATTAAATCTGATATAAAAGAAAAAGTAAAATTAAACTCAAAAAAAGAGCTATTAATTTACTCATACAGAGTTGCTGGAACAGTTGGTTTATTAATGGGAAAAATTCTTAAAGTAAGTAAAAAAAGTTCGTTAATGTCAGCGATTGATTTGGGAATAGCAATGCAATTAACAAATATATCAAGAGATGTAGTTGAAGATTTAAATAACAATAGATCTTATATAAATGAAAATTTTGAAGAAATTAAATCTACCTTAATGCTTGCAGAAAAATTTTATGAAAACTCTTTTCACTCAATTAGTAAAATCCCTATAAGCTTTAGATTTGCTATCTTGGTAGCAAGAAGAGTATACAGAAAAATTGGATATAAAATTTTAAAAAAGAAAAATTTAGAAAATTATAGAAAATCTGGAAAAATTTATGTTTCAAATCTTGAAAAAGTAATTGAAACTTTTCTTTCTGTTTTTGACCTAATTAAATTAGTATTAATAGATAAAAATGACGATCATATCGAACATGATCATTTATTAATTAACGAGGAATTAAATCTAGATGAAAGAATTTGATTATATAATAATTGGAGGTGGTTGTGCTGGGCTGTCTTTGGCTTATGAATTGGATTTACATTCAAAATTAAAAGATAAAACTTTAGCAATTGTTGAACCTAGAGAAGAATATAAGAAAGATAAAACGTGGTCTTTTTGGAAAGTTTTACCTCATAACTTTGAAGACTGTATTAAAAAAAGTTGGGATAATTTTACAATTAATATTCCAAGTCATCTTAAACATATTGACTGTAAAAATATGCCCTATCAAACAATTGATAGTGGTTTGTTTTATCAAAAGATAATTGATAAAATAAAACAAAATACCAACATCAATTTTTTTAAAAATATTAATGAAGTAAATACAGAAAATTCTTTCATTTTTAACAGTGTAAGTGACACAGTAGATAATAAAAGTAGTTTGTGGCAACACTTTTCTGGCATAGAAATTGAAACAAGCAAACATTTTTTTGATGAAAAAATATTCAACTTAATGGATTTTGATTGTGATCAAAAAAATAGTGTGCATTTTTTTTATACACTACCCTTCTCAAAAACAAAGGCACTTATAGAAACTACTTGGATTTCAGATCTTAATAACACTTCATTAAAAGATTATGATATTCAATTAAAAGATTATATTGAAAATAAACTAAAGATTAAAAATTATAAGATTAATTATAAGGAAACTGGAGCTATTCCTTTATTTCATCCAAATAATATTAAAAAAATAAATCAAATTGAGATCGGTACTGCTGGAGGCATGACAAGGCTAAGCACTGGATATACATTTTTAAACATACAAGAACAAAGCAAATATATTAGAGAAAATATAGAAAATATTAAGGATACAAAAATTTTTTCAATAAAGAAAAAATATGAATTTTTAGATAATATTTTTTTAAAAGTTTTAAAAAAAAATCCTGAAAGAATGGCACAAATATTTTACAAAATGTTTAACGGTTCTCCAAAAACAGTTATAAATTTTTTATCTAATAAAAGTAATATTTTAGAGGATATTTCTATAATTTCTAAAATGCCCAAATTTGTATTTTTAAAACAATTATTTTAAATATGAATAATGAAATAAAAAAAATAAATCTAACTCATTCTTTTATTTTTTTTTTATTTTCAAACATTTTTTCAATAATAATTTTTAAATTAAACAATTTTAATATCTCTCCATTAATATGTTTATTATTAATTTTAACTATTGGCGTATCTCATGGATCTTTAGACCACGTTAAGGGTAAAAGACTTTTTAATATTCTTAATATTAATAAAATTTCTATCTTTTATTTCTCATACATTTTAATTGCTATTTTGGTTATAATTATATGGACAATAATACCTTTCATTTCTTTGATGATTTTTTTACTTGTTGCCTCTTATCATTTTGGAAAAGAAGATACTCAATTTTTAATAAATGAAAATTCTTATTTTAATCAATTACTTTTTTTCTTTAAAGGTTTATTAATAATTATAGCGCCAATGTTTTTTCATTTTGAAGAAACAGTGGCTATTTTTAAATTGTTATTAGTTGATAATGAAATTTTTTACTCTACTTTGGAATTTATAGAAGTTAATAAGATATTGCCCATAGCAATTATTTTAAGCTCCTTATCTAGTATTTTTTTATTTTTAAGAAAATTTGAGATTAAAAAATTTATTGTTTTTTTTGATTATTTTTCTATTTTGGTCTTAAATTATTATCTAGCACCTTTAATAGCATTTACAGTTTATTTTTGTTTTTTACATTCAATTAGACACAGCATTACGCTTATTTACGAAATAGACAAAAATGATTTTAAAAATGGTCTGAAGGTATTTGGCCAAAAAGCTTTACCTTTAACTGTTTTAACTGCTATTTTTTGCTTAATTGGTCTTTATCTATTAAATAATAACTATGATTTTGATAGCTCAATATTAAAAATAATATTTATAGGTTTGGCGTCTTTAACCTTTCCACATATATTGCTGGAATATTTTCTCGAAAAAAATGAAAAATAAACAATTAAAAATTTTGTTATCTGCGCCACGTGGGTTTTGTGCTGGTGTAGAAAGGGCTATCGAAATTGTTGAAAAATCAATTCAAAAATATGGAGCTCCCGTTTATGTTCGTCACGAAATTGTTCACAACAAATATGTTGTTGATGATTTAAAGAATAAAGGTGCAGTATTTGTTGAAGAACTTGAAGAAATTAAAGACAAATCAAGACCAGTTATTTTTTCCGCTCATGGAGTTCCAAAAAAAATTCCTGATGATGCAAAAAATTATAAAATGACTTATGTGGATGCTACTTGTCCATTGGTTTCTAAAGTACATAGAGAAGCTGAAAATCTTAATAAAGCTGGATATCACATAATATTAATAGGTCATCAAAATCATCCTGAAGTCGTAGGCACAATGGGTCAATTGCCTATTGGAGCTATTGATCTTATTCAAAATGAAAATGAAGCAAAAAATTATAAATATAATGAAGATAAAAAAATAGCATTTGTCACACAAACAACTTTATCTGTAGATGACACCCATGAGATGATAAAAATTTTAAAAAATAGATTTCCAGATATACGTGAACCATCAAAAGAAGATATTTGTTATGCAACTACTAATAGACAAATGGCTGTTAAAAAAATTGCAAAAAAATGTGATATGTTTTTTGTAATTGGCAGCAGAAACTCTTCTAACTCCGTAAGACTTGTTGAGGTAGCTAAAAAGTCAGGCTGTATTAACTCAATACTAATTCATTCTGAAAGCAAAATTCCATATGATCAAATTCAAAACTCAAATACTATTGGAATTTCATCTGGTGCATCAGCACCAGAAATTTTGGTAAAAAATTTTATTAATGATTTAAAAAATAGATTTACTATAAGTATAGATGAAGTAGAAATAATTAAAGAAAACGTAGTATTTAAAATCCCAAAAAAATTAAATTAAATGGCTGTTTATACAAAAATAAATAAAGAAGATATTTCTATAATAAATAAAAAGTTTGATATTGAAAAAATTATTAGTTTTCAGGGTATTAAAAAGGGAATTGAAAATACAAATTATTTATTAAAATCAAAAAATAATAAATTTATATTAACAATTTTTGAAAAAAGAGTTTCCAATAAAGAAATCCCTTTTTTCATGAAATTAATGGATAAATTAAACGATTCTAAGATTAATTGCCCTAAACCTTTAAAAAATAATAACGGGAGCTATTTAATAAAATTAAAAAATAAAACTGCATGCATCGTTTCTTTCCTGCAAGGAAAAGATAAAGATAAACTTAATTTAAAAAATTGTTTTGAAATTGGTAAGATAATTGCACAAATGCACTCTATTACTAAAAATATTAAAATAACTAGAAAAAACTCTATGGGTATTAAAAATTTAGATCCTTTACTTAAAAGTATAAAATTTAAAACTAAGAAGTTTAATAATTTAGAAAAATTTTTAAAAAATAATCTAAAAGACATTAAAAAAAACTGGCCAAAAAAATTACCAAATGGGATTATTCATGGTGATTTATTTATAGATAATATTTTTTTTAAAAATAATAAACTTTCAGGGATTATTGATTTTTATTTTGCTGCAAATGATTATTTTATGTACGAATTAGCTATTTGTATTAATGCACTTTGTTTTGATAAAAAAAAATCAAAATTTAAAATTGATAAATTAAAAATAAAAAATTTAATTAGAGGATATGAGAGTATTAAAAAAATTTCTCTTAATGAAAAAAAATCATTAAATATTTTGTGTCGAGGTGCTGCAATGAGATATTTACTTACTAGACTTTATGATTATTCAAATACACCCAAAACTGCATTAATAAAAATTAAAGATCCTAATGAATATTATCAGAAGCTTATTACACATAACAGTTTGATTTCTTATAAAGATTATTTAATTTAATGATTAAGATTTACACAGATGGTTCATGCTTAAGAAATCCTGGAGATGGAGGTTGGGCAGCAATTATAAATATAGATGGTGAAACTAAAGAGATTAGTGGAAGTGAAAGAGATACCACAAATAATAGAATGGAGCTTTTAGCTCCCATTAATGCTTTGAAACAAATGAAACAAAATGAACAAATTGAAATCTATACAGATTCTCAATATGTAAAGCTTGGAATAACTGATTGGATTAATAAGTGGGTTCTAAACAACTGGAAAACTTCAAAAAAAGAGGATGTAAAAAATAAAGATCTTTGGGTCGAACTTTACAATTTGAATGAAACTTTAGATGTTAAATGGAATTGGGTAAAAGCTCATGCTGGCAATACAATGAACGAAAAAGTTGACCAATTGGCTAAAAAAGCGGCAATTTTAAAATAATTTTAAGAAGTTTTCAGCTGCTGAAATTTCACAAGAACCTGTATCATTTTCTTCCTGTAATTTAATAACCTTCATATCATCAACTAGCATAGCGTATCTATTTGATCTAATACCAAGACCTCTGGCACTTTTATCTACATCTGCACCTATTGCCTTGGTAAAATTTAAAAAAGGATCTCCCATCATTAAAATTTTGCTTTCTACATTGTTCTCTTTGCCCCACGCATTCATTACGAATGGATCATTTACTGAAATACAAATAATTTGGTCAACTCCTTTTTCTTTGTATTTTTCAAACATATTGACATAGCCAGGCAAATGTTTTGCAGAACACACCGAGGTATATGCACCTGGTAGGCCAAACATTACTACTTTTTTATTTTTAAATAAATTTTCAATATTCTTTTTAATTGGTTCTCCTTCTTCTAGAATAAAAACTTCAGAGTTTGGTAGATTGTCATTTTCTTTTATATTCATTAAATTCTTTCTTTTATATGTTTTTTTACTTCATCAATATTATTCTCAATAATTTTATAATTTTCTTTTTCATTCAAAATATAGATTAGTTCTTTTGGTAGTTCAGCATTTAAGTCTATAGCATTTTTTATTGCATCAGGAAACTTGCAAGGATGAGCTGTAGCTAAAACTATATTGTTTCCAGTTATATTCACTTTATCAAAAGCTCCATAACCTATCGCACTATGAGGATCTAAAACTACGTCAAATTTTTTATAAACTAATTCAATAGTTTTTAAAATTTCATCTTCACTCATTTTAGATGACAAAAAATTAGTATTAATTTTATCTAATTTTTCATGGTCTATTATATACTTACCCTTTTCTTTAATATCACTCATTACTTTAATGGTTTCTGTATCGTCACCATTATTTAAATCGTAGATAAGTCTTTCAAAATTACTTGCGATTTGTATATCCATGCTTGGGGAAATAGTTTCTGCAACTTTTTCTACCTCATAACTCCCTTTTGAAATTGCTCTATGTAAAATATCATTTTGATTAGTTGCAACAATTAATTTGTTAATAGGAAGGCCCATTTTTTTTGCTAAATATCCAGCGTACACATCTCCAAAATTCCCAGTAGGAACAGAAAAATTTATGGGCCTATCCTTATCTTCTATTAAAAAATAGCTATAAAAATAATATACACTCTGCGCAATAATTCTTGCCCAATTTATAGAGTTAACCCCTGACATTTTAATTTCATTTGAGAAGTTCTTGTCTGCAAACATTGATTTAACTAGATTTTGACAGTCATCAAAGTTTCCATTAATTGCAATATTAAATACATTCTGATCTTTTCCAGTTGTCATTAATTTTCTTTGAACTGAAGAAACACGATTGTGCGGATGAAGAACAAAAATATTAACATTTTTCTTACCCTTAATAGCATCTATTGCTGCTGCTCCTGTGTCTCCTGAAGTTGCCACAACAATATTAATTTTTTGGTTTTCGTTATTAAGGTAATACTCATAAAAATTTCCTAAAAGTTGCATTGCAATATCTTTAAAAGCTAATGTAGGTCCATGAAACAACTCAAGCACAGATCTATCACCAACTTTTATAAGATTAACAACATTTTTTTTTCTAAATACTGAATAAGATTTATCAATAATATTACTTAAATCATTTTCGCTCATGAAATCACCAATGAAAGTAGAAATAATTTTTTTTGCCAAATCATTGTATTCAAGATTTGTAAAGCTACTAATTTCTGTCTCACTATATTTGCTGAGTGACTCTGGTATAAATAGACCGCCATCATCTCCCAGTCCTTTTATAAAAACATCTTTAAATTCAAACGTTTTTTTATTATTTCTGGTACTTATATATTTCATCTAATAATTTTTTTTCCTAAAATATAAATATATTAAAAGAATTGAAATCGCCATTGAAAACCAAGTAATTGCATACTTTTTATGGTTGTTTGAAATGTTAGCAGTAATCACTTTAGGTTTTGGAGCTTTATAATCTCCATTTAAATATATTATATATTTAGAAAAATTTTTTCCAGTGTATGAAAAAATATCCTCCCTATTTAAAGTAAACCAGTAGTTTTTATTAATGTCATTGTCAGGCTTAAATGAGTTTGCTTTTGATTGAGTTTTTAATGTTCCAATTATAGCATTTGTATCTAAAATATTAATCTCTACTTTATCTTTTTTATCAAAAGGTATCCAACCTCTATTAATTAAATAATTTTCATTACCTATTAAAATAGGATTAATTACTTCAAATCCAGGTTTTCCACTATCATTTAAATTATATAAATATATTTGCTTATCAAAATCAATTGTACCTGAAGTTCTTATTCTCAAATAATTTTTTTTATTTAATTTTGATAATTCAACTGGATCATTTTTTAAAGAACTGTTAATTTCTGATATTAAATTTAATTTCCAATTTAGTCTGTAAAGTTGCCAAGAACCTAATGATATTAAAACTAAAATTATAAAATAAACAAAAACCGAAAATAGAAACTTATTCTTCAAGAGTTAATTATTAACTTCCCCAAACATATATTGCTGCAAATAAGAATAGCCAAACTACATCTACAAAATGCCAGTACCATGCAGCTGCCTCAAATCCAAAATGATGATCTTTTGTAAAATGTCCTTTTTTAGCTCTAGCTAAACATACAGCTAAAAATATTGTTCCAATGATAACGTGAAATCCATGAAAACCTGTTGCCATATAAAACACAGCTCCATATATATGACCTGAGTAATCAAATGTGGCATGATGGTATTCATAAGCTTGTAGTAAAGTAAAAAAGAAACCTAGAATAACTGTTAGTGTTAAACCTTGAATAAATCCTTTCCTATCACCCTCTATTAACGAATGATGTGACCAAGTCACTGTTGTTCCAGAAAGTAACAAAACAAGTGTGTTTATTAATGGAATATCCCAAGGATCAAAAGTTTCTATATCTTTTGGTGGCCAAACGTTTCCAACAAATTCATTTGGAAATAAACTAATGTCAAAATAAGCCCAAAACCATGCAACAAAAAACATTACTTCTGATGCAATAAATAAAGTCATTCCGTATCTATGATGAATTTGTACAACAGGTGTATGATGACCTTGATGTTCTGCTTCTATTACCACATCTCTAAACCACATATAAGCACCATAAAAAACTAAAGCTAAGCCAAGGTACATGCCCCACGAAACATCGTTATGCATATAAAATATCGTTCCAATTGCTAATACCAAGCAAGAGAATGAAACGTAGATAGGCCAAGGACTTGGGTCTACTAAGTGGTAATCATGTTTTTTTTCAGCTGACATTTTTCGTGATTATGATTGTTTATAGTAATCTGTCGAGAAAAAAGTGTACGACATAGTTACATCTTGTAGATTTTTTGTAGTTGGATCATTCACAAGCTCAGGGTCTAAATAAAAAGTCATTATGTAAGTAGCCTTCTCACCAGCTTTAAGAGCTTGTTTTTCAAAACAAAAACAACCTAATTTACTATAATATTTACCAAAACTTGCCGGTGAAACATTAAAACTTGCCACTCCATAAGTAGTGTCATCTCCATAATTTTCGACTTCAAACTCTATTCTATTAACTTGACCAACCTTAACGTCCATAACATTTGATTTTGCTTTAAAATCCCATTCAAGGTTATTTACATTAGTATCAAATCTAACACTTACAACTTTATCCAATATAATATTTGGTGCTTCTTTAGATACTTGTGTAGTTCCTCCAAATCCAGTTATTCGACAAAACATGTCATAAAGCGGAACTGCTGCAAAAGAAAGACCAAGCATTAGAAAAAAAATACCTCCCAATAAAACTGGTGTTAAAGTTTTTTTTTTCATCATAACTGCCTATCAAAAACACCTACATTATAAAGAGTAAAGACAAACAGAAAAACCATAAATGCTAAAATTGCTACTGCTGTTAAAATGTTTTTCTTCTTAGTTTTTTTGTCAGGTGTCATCATAAGATTTTATCTATTAAAAAAAGAACAAATATCAGAAATAAATATAAAATTGAATATCCGAAAATAGTTTTTGCTTTTTTTGCATTAAATTTATTCTTTTTAAAATTGTAAAGTTCAAAACATAAATAATTATAATATAAGGTTAAAATTAAAGATGGAATTAAAAATACTAAACTAACAAAACCAATTGAGTAAGGCAAAACAATCACTGGAAGCATAATTAATGAGTATATAAAAATATTTAATTTTGTGCTTTCTACTCCATTTGTTAAAGGAAGCATTGGAATTTTAGCTTTTTTGTAGTCATCTGATTTGTATAAGCTTAGTGCCCAAAAATGAGATGGTGTCCAAAAGAAAATTATTAGAAAGAAAGTTATAGGCTCTAACGAAAGAGAATTTGTAGCTATAGTCCAACCAATAACTGGTGGTAAAGCACCTGCAGCACCCCCTATAACTATGTTTTGTGGTGTTTTTCTCTTTAACCAAATTGTGTAAACAAGCACATAAAACAAAATAGTAAACAGTAATAAACTAGCTGATATTCTATTAGCAAAGAAATCGAGAGCAATTACTGAAAATATTGAAAGTGTAACTCCAAAAACCAGAGCTTGATTCCTATTAACTTTGCCTGCTGGTATTGGTCTAAGGCAGGTTCTGGTCATTAAAGCATCAAGATCAGATTCGTACCACATATTTAATGATCCAGCTGCGCCAGCACCGATTGATACCAATATAATTCCAATAATAGCATCTTTTGTTGGAACAATGTTTGGGGCCATCAATAAACCAACAGCACAAGTAAAGATAACTAATGACATTACTCTTGGCTTCATTAGTTTAAAAAGTTCAGAAAAATTAAAAACATCTTCCTGACTTAAGTTTCTATTCTTTAGTTTTGACTTAATCATTAATTCTTAGTTTAAAAATCTAAAAAATTATTAGCTAGTAGATTTTTCAACACCTTCTTCATCTTCAAACTTAGGTAGTTCCTCAAAAGTATGAAAATTTGGAGGTGATGGAACTGTCCATTCTAACGTTGTAGCACCTTCTCCCCAAGGGTTTTGAGCTGCAGCTTTTTTCTTAGAAAAAGCCCAAATAAGATTTGCAAAAAATACTACAAGACCAATTACAGATATATATGATCCAATTGATGATATGTAGTTCCAACCAGCAAATGCATCTGGATAATCAGCATATCTTCTAGGCATTCCAGCTAGTCCTAAGAAGTGTTGCGGAAAGAATACAAGGTTAACCCCAATAAAAGTTAACCAAAAATGCAATTGACCTAGAAATTCTGAATACTCGTATCCAGTCATTTTACTAAACCAATAATAAAACCCTGCAAAGATTGCGAATACTGCTCCCAGAGATAATACGTAATGGAAGTGAGCAACCACATAATAAGTGTCATGCATTGCAGTATCAACACCTGCATTTGCAAGAACAACTCCTGTTACTCCACCAACTGTAAATAAAAATATAAACCCTAAAGCCCAAACCATAGGTGTTTTAAATGAAATAGATCCACCCCACATCGTTGCGATCCATGAAAATATTTTAATACCTGTTGGAACAGCAATAATCATTGTTGCAGCCAAAAAATATGCTTTTGTATCTGTACTTAAACCAACTGTATACATATGGTGAGCCCATACAACAAACCCAACGATACCAATTGCAACCATCGCATAAGCCATACCTAAATAACCAAATACTGGTTTTTTAGAAAATGTTGATATGATATGACTGATCATTCCAAAGCCTGGTAAAATTAAAATATAAACTTCAGGGTGACCAAAAAACCAAAATAGGTGTTGAAATAAAACTGGATCCCCTCCTGTTTGTGCATCAAAAAAGGCGGTACCAAAATTTCTATCAGTTAAAAGCATTGTAATTGCTCCAGCTAAAACTGGTAAAGATAATAATAATAAAAATGCTGTAACTAAAATAGACCATGAAAATAAAGGCATTTTATGCAGTGTCATGCCTGGAGTTCTCATGTTTAAGATTGTAGTAATAAAGTTTACTGCTCCAAGAATTGATGAAGCTCCAGCTAAGTGTAAACTTAAAATTGCAAAGTCCATTGCAGGCCCTGGCTGTCCAGCTTTAGACGATAAAGGAGGATATATTGTCCATCCACCTCCAACTCCTGTTTGACCTGGAGGGCCATCCATAAAAATAGATAGTATTAATAAAATAAAAGAAGTCGGCAATAACCAAAATGAAATATTATTCATCCTTGGAAAAGCCATATCAGGTGCACCAATCATTATTGGGACAAACCAGTTTCCAAATCCACCAATCATTGCTGGCATCACCATGAAGAAAATCATAATCAACCCATGACCAGTAACTAGCACATTATACAAGTGATAATTGCCACCTAAAATTCCATCACCTGGATGCATCAATTCCATTCTCATTAAAACTGAAAACGCTGTACCAATAACCCCTGCAACAATTGCAAAGATTAGATACATTGTTCCAATATCTTTATGGTTAGTAGAATAAGCCCATCTCTTCCAACCAGTTGGCGTATGATGATCGTCGTGTGATGCTGTTTGTGTATACATATTAGTTACTCGCTAGTTTTATATTTTCATTTTCTAATAACGGTTCTTTTGCAAATTTAATTTTTGCACCAGTCAGCCATTCTGCATAATCTTCTTCTGAAACAACTCTAACTGTGATCGGCATAAATGCATGTTTAATTCCACAGAGCTCAGAACATTGACCATAATAAGTTCCAACTTTTTCAGCTTTAAACCAAGTTTCATTAATTCTTCCTGGTACCGCATCTCTTTTTACACCAAAAGCTGGTAGTGCCCAGGCGTGAAGTACATCATTTGCTGTAATTAAAACTTTAACAACTTTATTCACTGGTACAACAACTTCATGATCTACAGTTAATAATCTTGGTTGATTTTCTTTTAAATCTTTAGTTTCAATCATATAAGATTCAAAGATAATATTTTCGTCTGGATACTCATATCCCCAATACCACTGATACCCTATCGCCTTAACAGTAACATCTGCTTTTGGAATTGCGTCTTGTTTGTATAAGATTTTAAAAGATGGAACCGCCATTACGATTAAAATCAAACATGGGATTAATGTCCACAATACTTCAACTGCAACATTATGAGTTCTAGTTGAAGGATTTGGATTTCTTGAAGCTCTAAATCTAATGCACGCATAAATCATTAAAAATAAAACAAAAACACTTATCGCAATAATTATTGGTAGCAATATTTTATCATGAAAATTTACAATCTCTCTCATCGATGAAGATGCTGCTTCTTGAAAACCTAATTGCCAGTCTTTAGGCTGGTTGGCTAAAGCTTTTGAGCCAATTAAATAAGTTAGAAATATATATAAAAATTTTTTCATTTTTTTACCCTATATAGATCGTCTTTTAAAAAAATACACTTTACTTTTAGCGACAAAATATCAATTAATTGCGTAATTTATGATCGATATCGCAGAAATTACTGCTGTTTCAGACCTTAAAATGTTTTCATTAATTTTAATCGGTTGTACCCCTTTAAATTTAAGAATCTCTTGTCTTTCATTCTCTGAAAAATCTCCTTCGGGGCCAACAATTACACATGTAGGATTTGATGTCATCTGCTTGAGATCAATTTTATTATTAGAGGCATTTAAGTCTGTAAATATCAAGTCCATATCATTCTTAA
>QCGY01000005.1 GCA_003279715.1 Pelagibacteraceae bacterium AG-390-D18 | reverse complement strand
TCTAGCAATAACATTAGAAAAATAATAATCTTTAACGTTAACCTTTAAAGTCTCATTTTGAAAATTATCTGATTTAATATCCTTATTTTGATCAACTACACTATTCTGTTTTTCTTTTTGTAAATTTAGATGATTAATCATGCTGCTTTCTAATTCATCCTTGTCATTAAACAATTTTCTATTATTCATAACTTCGGCAAGCTCATTAAAGATTTGCCAATCTTCTTTTGCATCTCCTGGTGGATATGAGGCTTTATAAGCTTTTTGAAGATTTCCTTCTAAATTTGTAAAATAACCATCTTGCTCAGTATAAGCTGATCCTGGTAAAATAATGTCTGCCATTTCAGCTCCTTTATCACCATGGCTTCCTTGATAAATTATGAATTCATCTTTCTTATCAAAACTTAGATTGTCTTGCCCTACTAAATAAACAATATCAAATTTATGATTTTTTAGATCTTCTAATAAATTGTTTCCTTCATTAACTACACCTAGATCAAAATTACCAACTGTTGATGCATCAGTGGATAAAATATTAAATGAATTCCATTCTTCATTGGTTTTGTTATTTTTAATAAGAAATTCTTTAATCTTGTTAAAGAAATATTTTGAAGATTTTAAATTTAGCAATGACTCTCCAAGTATTATCATTGGTTTATTTGCGGCTATAATCTTTTTAGAAATTTTATGATTGCCTTCAAATATATCATTTAATGTTTGAGTCTGGCTATCTAAGCTTTTATAAGGAAAAGTTAAATCACCTAAATCATTTAATGAAATAACTTCAGTGCTATTACTTAAATAAGATTTTCTAATTCTTGCATTTAATATAGTTGCCTCATATCTAGGATTTGTTCCGATTAGAAAAATTAAATCAGAATCTTCAATTCCATTAATAGAAGAATTAAATAAATAGTTTTCTCTTTTATTTGTATCAATAAATCGATTATCTGATCTAGACTCATAATTTTGTATATCTAACGTTCGATCAAAAAATTCTTTAAAAATATAACTTGTTTCCATGTTTGTTAAATCACCAACAAAACCACAAACTTTTTGTTTTGAAGTATTTTCAAATTTTGATTTAATAATTTTATAAACTTCTTCCCACGAAGCTTTTTCAAATTTTCCATTATATTTAATAAAAGGTGTATCTAATCTTTGATTTAAAAGACCATCACAAGCATATCTTGTCTTATCTGAAATCCACTCTTCATTAATATCTTCATTAATAATTGGTAATATTCTTTTTACTTCCCAGTCATAGGTATCAACTCTTATATTAGATCCAACAGCATCCATAACATCTATGGACTCAGTCTTTTTGAGTTCCCAAGGTCTTGCTTCAAATACATATGGTTTTGAAGTTAATGCACCAACAGGACATAAATCTACTACGTTCGCAGAAAGCTCAGATTGCATTGATTGCTCTAAATAAGTTGTGATTTGCATATCTTCTCCTCTACCAATTGCACCAATTTCTGGAACACCTGCTATTTCCGTAGCAAACCTTACACATCGCGTACAATGGATACATCTTGTCATTTGAGTTTTAATTAAAGGACCCATATTTTTTTCAGGAACAGATCTTTTATTTTCTTTGAATCTTGATTTATCTACCCCATAAAACATTGATTGATCCTGAAGATCGCATTCTCCACCTTGGTCACAAACTGGACAATCTAGAGGATGGTTAGCTAGTAAAAATTCCATTACACCTTTTCTTGCTTTTTCAACAAAGGGTGTATTTGTTTTTATATTCATCCCTTCTGCTGCAGGCATTGCACAAGAAGCTACTGGTTTTGGAGATTTTTCCATTTCAACTAAACACATTCTGCAATTTCCTGCTATGGAAAGTTTTTCGTGATAACAAAACCTAGGAATTTCAACTCCTGCTTTTTCACACGCTTGAAGAACTGTTAAACCCTCTTCAACTTCTACATCAATATCATTTACTCTAAGTTTAAGCATTTTTTTTATCTAATAAGTGTTGATCGACTAAATAGGGAATGTTATTTTTTTTCTCATGAATAGGACTTAAGTTATTTCTATCTTCAATTTCTTTTTTAAAATGTCTCAACAATCCCTGTACGGGCCAAGAAGAGCCTTCTCCAAATGCACATATAGTGTGGCCAGCTATTTGATTTGTCACATCACCTAACATGTCAACTTCATCTTTTGTTGCTTCACCTTTTGCCATACGTTCTAACATTCTCCACATCCATCCAGATCCTTCTCTACATGGTGTGCATTGACCGCAACTTTCGTGTTTATAAAATCTAGCAATTCTTGCCATGCATTTAATAATGTCTTGATCTTTATTTATTACAACTATCCCAGCAGTACCTAGTCCACTTTTCTCAGCCATCAATGAATCAAAATCCATAGTTAATGTTTCACATTTTTCTTTGGGTATTAAAGGCATTGATGAACCACCAGGAATTACAGCTTGTAAATTGTCCCAACCACCAATAACACCACCAGCATGAACTTCGATTAATTCTTTTAAAGAAATATTCATTTCTTCCTCAACATTACATGGATTATTTACATTTCCTGAAATACAAAAAATTTTAGTACCTGTATTTTTTTCTCTACCTAAAGAGGCAAACCACTCTCCACTACGTCTTAAAATAGTAGGAACTACCGCTATAGTCTCAACATTATTAATAATTGTTGGGCATCCATAAAGGCCTATTAAAGCTGGAAAAGGAGGTTTTAATCTTGGTTGACCTTTTTTTCCCTCTATACTTTCAAGTAAGGCAGTTTCTTCACCACATATATATGCACCAGCACCATAATGAATATAAATATCTAAGTCCCATCCAGTACCAGCTGCATTTTTACCAATCAATTTTTTTTCATAAGCTTCATCTATTGCAGATTGAAGTTTTTGACCATCAACAAAATATTCACCTCTAATATAAATATAACAAACATGTGCTTGAACAGCGTAAGAAGCAATTAAACAACCTTCTATTAACTTATGGGGTTCAAATCTTATGATATCTCTATCTTTACATGTGCCTGGTTCAGATTCATCACCATTAATTACTAAATAATGAGGTCTTGACCCAACCTCTTTTGGTGCAAAAGACCATTTCAACCCAGTTGGAAATCCCGCTCCACCTCTTCCTCTTAATTGTGAGGATTTAATTTCATTAATTATCCAATCTCTTCCTTTATCTGTTAATTCTTTAGTATTAACCCAATCTCCTCTTTTCTGAGACGAAGAAACATCCGATCCCATATCATTGTATAGGTTTTGAAAAATTCTATCTTTATCTTTAAGCATTTTTTAAATCCATCAATGTTTTTCTATTATTTTCAGGTTCATTATTTACGCGTCCTCTATAAGATCCTGGTTTTGGTGTTTTACCACTTAAAATTTGATCTAAGATTTCTAAAGTTTTTCCTTTATCAAGATCTTCATAATAGTCATCATTAATCTGCATCATAGGTGCGTTTACACACGCTCCAAGACACTCTACTTCCATCCAAGAACAGCTTTTATCAGATGATAGCTCTGATTCATTCTCAGAAATTTTTTCTTTACATGCTTCAACTAACTTGTTGGCTCCTCTAATCATGCATGGGGTAGTTGTACAAACTTGTACAAAATATTTTCCAACAGGAGATAGATTATACATCGTGTAAAAAGTAGCAACTTCATAAACTTTGATGTATGGCATCTCTAAAAATTTAGCTATGTACTTCATTGCAGCTAATGGTATCCAATTATTATTTTGCTTTTGAGCTATATATAACAGAGCCATAACAGCACTTTGTTGTTTTCCTATAGGATAATTTGAAACTATAGTTTTGGCTGCTTCTAATGATGAAGCGTTAAATTCAAAAGTTTCTGGTTGATCTTTTGCTGGTCTTCTTAAACTCATCTGTCAACCTCTCCAAAAACTATATCCATAGACCCTAATACAGCAGGTACATCAGCTAACATGTGTCCTTTTATTAAATAATCCATAGCTTGAAGATGTGAAAATCCAGGTGCTCTAATTTTACATTTATATGGTTTGCTTGAACCGTCAGAAATTAGATATACACCAAATTCACCTTTTGGCGCTTCTACAGCAGTATAAATTTCATCTTTTGGAACTCTATAACCTTCTGTAAAAAGTTTAAAATGATGAATTAAAGCTTCCATAGATTGTTTGATATCCTTTTTAGGTGGGGGACTTATTTTTCCATCTAAAGATTTAATTGGTCCTTTTTCCATTTTTGAAAGACATTGTTTGATTATAGAAACACTCTCTTTCATTTCTTCAATTCGACATAAATAACGATCATAACAATCTCCATTTTTACCAACAGGAATTTTAAAATTTAATTGATCATAACAATCATATGGTTGAGATTTTCTTAAATCCCACGGCACACCAGATCCTCTAACCATAACGCCTGAAAATGAATAATCTAAAGCATCTTGTTTTGATACAATTCCAATATCAACATTTCTTTGTTTAAAAATTCTATTATCAGTCAAAAGACTTTCCAAATCATCAATAATTTTGGGGAATGTTTCACAAAATTTTTCTATATCATTTTCAAGTCCACTAGGAAGATCTTGATGAACTCCTCCTGCTCTAAAGTAATTCGCATGAAGTCTAGAACCAGAGGCTCTTTCGTAAAAAGTCATTAATGTTTCTCTTTCTTCAAATCCCCATAAAGAAGGTGTTAAAGCGCCAACATCTAAAGCTTGTGTTGTCACATTTAAAATATGACTTAAGATTCTTCCTATCTCACAAAAAATTACTCTTATGTATTGTGCTCTAATTGGTACATCAATATTTAATATCTTTTCAACAGCTAGAGCAAAAGCATGCTCTTGGTTCATTGGAGCAACATAATCTAGGCGATCAAAATAAGGAACGGCTTGCATATAAGTTTTATTTTCAATTAATTTTTCAGTTCCTCTATGAAGCAGACCTATATGTGGATCTGCTTTTTCAACAACTTCCCCATCTAATTCTAAAATTAATCTAAGAACTCCATGAGCAGCTGGATGCTGAGGTCCAAAATTTAAATTTAAATTTTTAATTTTTTTTGTCATTATTGTCTATTTCTTCTTTAATATATTTCGTTCCTTCCCAAGGACTTTCATAATCAAAGTTTCTATAATTTTGCTCTAATTTTACCGGTTCACTAATAACTTTTTTATGTTCTTCACTATACCGAACTTCGCTATGCCCAGTTAAAGGGAAATCTTTTCTTAAAGGATGCCCCTCAAAACCATAGTCTGTTAATATTCTTCTTAGATCTGGATGATCTTTAAATGACACACCATACATATCAAAAACTTCTCTTTCCATCCAATTAGCTGCTGGAAAAATAGTTGTTAATGATGGAATTATTTCATTTTCATTTATAAAATAACTCAAAATAATTCTTTGATTGAATTCATGACTTAAAAATAAATAAACCATCTTAAATCTTTGGCTATTTTCTGGATAATCTACAACAGTAACATCTACCAGTTGTCTAAATTTAGTTTCTTTATTTGTTTTTAATAAAAGTGTTACATCAATTAAATCATCTTTATCTATTTCAATATATAACTGATCATGTTTAATTTGAGTGCTATTGATTTTAGTAGTTAACTCTGAATTTATTTTTTTTTCTAAATCTTCTAAATTATTCATGACTATCTAATAAACGAACCCTTATTTCTTATTTTTTTTTGTAGTTGAAGTATTCCGTATAACAAAGCTTCAGCAGAAGGAGGGCATCCTGGTACATAAACATCAACAGGCACAATTCGATCACAACCACGAACTACAGAATATGAATAGTGATAGTAACCACCACCATTAGCACAACTACCCATGGATATTACATATCTTGGTTCTGGCATTTGATCATAAACTTTTCTTAAAGCTGGTGCCATTTTATTTGTAAGAGTTCCAGCTACTATCATTACATCTGACTGCCTAGGTGATCCTCTTGGTGCAGCTCCAAATCTCTCTACATCATATCTTGGCATAGCAGTTTGCATCATCTCAACTGCGCAACATGCAAGACCAAAAGTCATCCAATGTAATGAGCCTGACCTAGACCAGTTTATTAAATTGTCTAGTGAAGTTGTGATAAAACCATTCTCACTAAAATCTTTAGCGAGTTGTTTAAATTCATCTGGAACTTGATCTATTTTGTTATTCATTGTGGTTAATATTTATTCCCAATCTAACGCACCTTTTTTCCATTCATAAATAAAACCAATAGTAAGTATGAATAAAAAAATCATCATTGAAGAAAATCCCAATATTCCAATATTACCAAGTGAGATTGCCCAAGGAAATAAAAATGCAATTTCTAAATCAAAAATAATAAACAAAATAGCAACTAAATAAAATCTAACATCAAACTCCATTCTTGAGTCTTCAAATGGTTCAAATCCACATTCATAAGCAGATAATTTTTCTGGGTCAGGCTTTTTTGGTGAAAGCATAAAATTTACAACCACAAAAGCACAGCTAAGCCCTAAAGCTATAACTAAAAATAGTATAATTGGTAAGTAATCTTTTAAAAATTCAGATAACATGGAAATCTATATACCAGTTTTTATCCTTTGTTGAAGGGCTGATACGTCACATTTTAATTGATATTAACAGAAAAAATTAAGGAAAAGTGGCGGGAGTGAAGGGACTCGAACCCTCGACCTATCGCGTGACAGGCGATCGCTCTAACCAACTGAGCTACACCCCCACTTTTGTTATTTTGGTGGGTAGTAAAGGACTCGAACCTTTGACCCCCTCGGTGTAAACGAGATGCTCTACCAACTGAGCTAACCACCCTCAAAATAAGGCTACTTATTACATCAACAGTTTAATAAAGTAAATTAATTATTATTGAATACTAGCTTGAGATTTGTCGTCTTTTTTAGATATATCAACCTCAACCCACTCTGTTCTTTTAAGTTCCTTGGTTAAAGCAACTTTTAAAACCTGATCAGCGTATTCAACTGGTGTGATTTTAATATCATCAATAATTTTCTTAGGCATATCAACCAAATCTTTTTCATTTTCTTTTGGTATCAATACCTCTTTAATTCCAGCTCTGTGAGCAGCTAATAGTTTTTCTTTTAATCCACCAATTGGTAATACTTGACCTGTTAAAGTAACTTCACCAGTCATTGCAACATCTCTTCTAACTGGAATTCCAGTAATTGATGAGACAATAGAAGTTACCATTCCAATTCCTGCTGATGGACCATCTTTTGGTGTCGCTCCTTCTGGCACATGAATATGAAAATCTTTCTTTTCAAACAATGGAGGAATAATTCCATATTCTAAACATTTAGATCTTACAAAAGACTTAGCTGCTTTAACAGACTCTTGCATCACATCACCTAGTTTACCAGTAATTTGCATTCTACCTTTACCTGGCATTGTTACAGTTTCGATCTTCAAAATTTCTCCACCATATTCTGTCCATGCAAGTCCTGTTACAATCCCAACTCTATTCTCTGCTTCTAGTTCACCAAATTTAAATTTAGCCGTACCAAGAAAATCAGATAAATTTTTATTATTTATATTTACTTCTTTCTCTTCACCTGCAACAATTTTTTTTACAACTTTTCTTGCTAGTTTAGAAATTTCTCTTTCTAAGTTTCTAACACCAGATTCTTTTGTATAGCCTCTGATAACTTCCTTGATTATATCGTTATCTAATTTCATTTCTTTATCTTTCACACCATTATCTTTAATTTGTTTTGGTAGAAGATATTTATTAGCAATACTGATTTTTTCATCCTCTGTATAACCAGCAAGCCTGATAACTTCCATTCTATCTAAAAGTGGTGGAAGAATATTTAATGTATTAGCTGTAGTTACAAACATTACATCAGACAAGTCATAATCAACTTCTAAGTAATGATCGTTAAATGTAGTATTTTGTTCTGGGTCTAGGGCTTCTAATAAAGCAGATGATGGATCTCCACGATAATCATTTCCAATTTTATCTATTTCATCTAATAGAATTAGCGGATTTTTAGTACCAGCTTTTTTCATCATTTGAATAATCTTTCCAGGCAAAGATCCGATATAAGTTCTTCTATGACCTCTAATCTCTGCTTCATCTCTCATTCCGCCAACAGACATTCTAACAAACTCTCTATTAGTTGCTTTAGCAATAGATTTTCCTAATGAAGTTTTACCAACACCTGGAGGTCCTACTAAACATAAAATTGGTCCTTTAATTTTCTCCATTCTTTTTTGAACAGCAAGAAATTCAATTATTCTTTCTTTAACCTTTTCTAAACCAAAATGGTCTTTATCTAAAATATTTAGAGCTTTTGTTAAATCAATATCAACTTCACTTTTCTTGTGCCATGGGAGTTCAGTCATCCAATCTAAATAGTTTCGAACTACAGTTGCCTCCGCAGACATTGGGCTCATATTTTTTAATTTTTTTAACTCCTGAAGACATTTCTTTTCAACTTCTTTAGGCATTTTAGCCTTAGTAATTGCTTTATTAAGACTAGTTGTTTCATCTTTACCGTCTTCAATTTCACCGAGTTCTTTTTGAATAGCTTTTAACTGCTCATTTAAATAATATTCTCTTTGAGTTTTCTCCATTTGAGTTTTAACTCTTCCTCTAATTCTCTTTTCTACACCTATAATACTTGTTTCGTTTTCCATTATCTTAATAATGGCATTTAATCTTTTCTTAACATCTATTGTTTCAAAGATTTGTTGTTTCTCTGATATAGTGGCGTTGATATGAGATGCTATATTATCAGCTATTTGGGACGGATCTTTAAGTTGTTTAATCGAATTAATAGTTTCGCTTGAAACTTTTTTATTAATAGAAGTTAATTTTTCCAATCTTCTTAAAGCAGTTGCAGCAAGCGGGTATAAATCTTCTTCTTTGGTCACATCATCATTATAGTGAGCATAGTCACAAGTTATAAACTTATCATTATCTTTAAAATCTAAAATTTTTACTCTCTTAATACCTTCTACTAGGACTTTAACAGTTCCGTCTGGAAGTTTTAAAAGTTGAAGAATACTTCCTTCACAACCATACATAAATATGTCTGTTTTTTTAGGATCATCGATTTCAGAATTCTTTTGAGTAACAAGAATTATTTTTTTATCTTTTTTCATTACCTCATTTAAAGCAGAGATAGATTTATCTCTTCCAACAAATAAAGGGATTACCATGCTTGGAAACACAACTATGTCTCTTAGAGGTAATAATGGTAAAGTGATTTTAACGTCCATGACATTAATATGGATATTATATTTTATATTGCAATAGGTTTTTGTTAGTTATTAAGGATATTAAGCCGCTGATGGCTTATTTGACTTTGATTTACTGTCACCTTTAGCATGAACCAATATAGGCTGAGACTGTCCTTTGGCAGCTCCTGCGTCAACAATTACTTCTTCTATATTTTCTTGGCTAGGAAGGTCATACATTGTTTTTAATAATATATTTTCTAAAATAGATCTCAAACCTCTTGCGCCAGTTTTCTTCTTAATGGCTTTTTGAGCAATTTCTTTTAATGCATTTTCTTTAAAAGTTAATTTAGCTCCATCAAGTTTAAATAATTCTTGGTATTGTTTTGTTAATGAGTTCTTTGGTTCTTGCAAAATTTTAATTAATGATTTTTCGTCTAAATCTTCAAGAGTTGCTATCATAGGTAATCTTCCAATAAATTCTGGTATTAAACCAAATTTTAATAGATCCTCTGGTTCTAATGTTTTCATCCATTCACCAGTTTTTTTATCTTGAGTGTTTTTAACATCAGCACCAAAACCTATTGATGTACCTTTATCTCTTTGAGAAATAATCTTATCAAGTCCAGCAAAAGCACCTCCACAAATAAATAATATATTTGTTGTATCAACCTGTAAAAATTCTTGTTGTGGGTGCTTTCTTCCTCCTTGAGGTGGAACACTTGCAACCGTTCCTTCCATAATTTTTAATAAAGCTTGTTGAACACCTTCACCAGAAACATCTCGAGTAATTGATGGATTTTCAGATTTTCTACTAATCTTATCTACTTCATCAATGTAAACAATTCCTCTTTGAGCCTTTTCAACGTTATAATCTGATGCTTGTAATAATTTTAAAATTATATTTTCAACATCTTCACCAACATAACCTGCTTCTGTCAAAGTTGTTGCATCTGCCATTGTAAATGGAACATCTAAAATTCTTGCTAAAGTTTGCGCGAGTAAAGTTTTACCACAACCTGTGGGACCCACTAAAAGTATATTGGATTTTGCAAGTTCAACATTTTTACTAGTTTTGCTCTCATAATTTAGTCTTTTATAGTGATTGTGGACAGCAACTGATAAAACTTTTTTTGCATGAGGTTGACCAATTACATAATCATCTAAAACTGAGCAGATTTCTCTTGGTGAAGGAAGTCCATCCTGATGTTTAACAAAAGTATCTTTGCTTTCTTCCTTAATAATATCCATACATAACTCAACACACTCATCACAAATAAATACTGTAGGGCCAGCTATAAGTTTTCTTACTTCGTGTTGACTCTTTCCACAAAAAGAACAGTAAAGAATATTTTTATTGCTTGTTGTCATAATATTTTTTTTTAACGAATCAATTAAGTCACTTTATTATAGATGACTCCTACTAATCAAGTTTGGATTACATCGCATTCAATATATAGGGGTTTAAGATCTTTTTTCTACTACTTCGTCTATTAAACCGAAGTCTTTAGCAACTTCTGCTGTCATAAAGTTATCTCTCTCTAAAGCAGACTTAACTTCATCCACAGATTTACCTGTATGTTTAGAATAAATTTCATTTAATCTATTTTTAAGTGAGGAGACTTCATTAGCATGAATTTCAATATCTGTTACTTGGCCCTGAAATCCTGCTGAAGGTTGATGAACCATAACTCTTGAATTTGGAAGTGAAAATCTTTTTCCTTTTGTGCCGGCAGCAAGTAAAAATGAACCCATTGAAGCAGCTTGGCCAATACATAGAGTTGAAATGTCTGGTTTTACGTATTGCATAGTATCATAAATTCCAAGACCAGCAGTAACGAGACCACCTGGACTGTTTATATATAAATAAATTTCTTTTTTAGGATCCTCTGCTTCAAGAAATAATAATTGAGCTGTAACTAATGAAGCAACATTATCATTTATTTGTCCAGTTAAAAAAATTATTCTCTCCTTTAAAAGTCTTGAATAAATATCATAGGCTCTTTCACCTTTATTAGATTGTTCCACAACCATTGGAACTAAAGTATTCATATGTTCAGATAATTTTGTTGTCATAAGTTGATTCGTATTACTTATACAACTTGAGATTACTTTTTGCTAACTTTTTTTGTTACAGGCTTGGATTTAGAAGCTTTTGCTGAGGGTTTTTTTTTCTCTTTAGTTTTAGCTTCAGCTTTTTTCTTTATTTCTTTTTTGTTATCACCTTTATCATTATCATGATTATGTGCCTCTTTTAAAATCTTTTCTGCTTCAGCTTTTGTAATTTCTTTTTTGTTTGGTTTGGCTTTTTCTTTAATTAGATTTAAAATTTTCTCTTCATAAACAGTTCCTCTTAAGCTTGCTACTGCAGAAGGATTTTTTTGATAAAAATCCATTACCATTTTTTCTTGTCCTGGCATCATTCTTAATTGTTTTTGAACTTCTGCTTGAATTTCTTGTTCAGATACTTGTATTTTATTTTGTTCACCAAACTCGTTTAGTATTAGTCCAGTTTTAATTCTAGTTTTTGCTGTCTCAGTAAATTTAGCCTTATTTTTTTTAGCTTCCTGTTCTTCCATACCTTGTGAAAGAATTTTAACTTCTTCTTCAATTAAATTTTCTGGAATTTCATTTACTTTAATCTTCTCTATCTCTTTAAGAATTTGATTTTTAGATAACTGATCTAATGAATTTTTATATTCGTCATTTATTTGTTTTGATATTAACGTCTTAAGATCATTTAAATCTTTAGCACCTAAATTTTTTGCAAAGTTATCATCAATTTTTACTTCTTCAGGATTTTTTACATTTAAAATTTTACAAACAAATTTAGCTTTTTTATTTACTAACTCTTTTTGAGGATAATTTTCAGGCAATACAGCTTCAACTGTTTTTTCTTCATCTTTTTTGACACCAATTAACTGTTTATCAAAACCTTTTAAAAATAAATCTTTACCGAGTGTTAATTGAGTATTTTTACCTTCACTTCCTTTAAACTCTTTACCGTCAACTGTTGCATGATAATCTAATGCTACTAGATCGCCTTCTTTAGCTTTGGTTTCAGGTGATGCATCTTTAAAACTTGGCTGATTTTTTGCAATTTCTTTAATTCTTTTATCAGTTTCGCTAGCATCAATTTTTACTAGATATTGATCATATTTAATATTTTCTATAGATTTAGTTTCAACTTTAGGAAGTTCTGTAACAGACATTACATACTCTAATTCTTTATCTTCACCATAAATCTTTAGATCAAGTTTTGGTTGGCCCGCAGGTTTAATCTTATTTTCCTCTAAGGCTTTAGTTGATGTATCTTTTAAAACTTTATCTAAAACTTCGCCAAAAACTGCTTTTCCAAATTGTCTTTTCAAAACTTCTTTTGGTACTTTTCCTGGACGAAATCCTTTTAAATTAACAGTACCTTTGATCTCTTCATACTTTTCATCCATATGAGAATTCATGGTGTCTTTATCTATAAAAACTTTAATGTCTTTATTAAGACCTTTTATTTTTTCTATTGTTACTTTCATAATCATTTAAGTGGTAGGGCGAAAAGGACTCGAACCTTCACATCCGAAAATATTGGTTCCTAAGACCAACGCGTCTACCAATTCCGCCATCGCCCCACAAATTATGAGGTTTTATATATTATTGAAACTATTTGTCCAATGACAATTGATGAAGAAATAACTATTTATCTATCGAAATTTATATTAATTTTAAATATTATGATAATTTCACCATGTATTAGTATCTGTAAAACTGATCCATCAACAGGATATTGTTATGGTTGTGGACGAAATAATGAAGAAAAAAGAACGTGGAAACTTGAAGATACTACTGACGAATGGAAAACAAATAATTTAGTAGAAATTAAAAAAAGACTTAGTGGATGGCAATTAAAAAGCTTTAACGAGTCTTATGAGTATAAAATTAATAATGGCATGTCTCTTTTTAAAAAAAATCTTATAAAAGATTAGATTATTATAATGAACAAATTAACTTTATTAACAATTATTTATATCGTTGGAATTATAATTGGAGCACTTTTTTTTGATGTTTGGGGAGCAGAAACAACTTTCTTAAAAACTATGTCAGTATTTATTTGGACAATTATTTTTTTAATTGCTCTTTTTTATATAGATAAAAAACAAAAACAATAGGTACACTATTTATTTTTTTTAGTCTTTGGTAATTCTTTTTTTTTAAAACTAAATTTATTGTTAAAAATATTACTTCTGTGTTTAGCGTAAGATTGCTTTTGAGCTTGCTTCATTGCTTTTTTTGAAGACATAATAGTTTATCTTAATATTCTATTTCAAAAGTATCAATAACTTTTAAATCTTTGTCTGTGATAACAATCTCACCTGATGAAGATCCATAATTTAAGATTTCAGAAATAACGACATAATGAGTAACTAAAACTAAATTTTTTTTACCATCCCAGTTTTTAATAAATTTTTTTAATTTCTTAATCTGTGGATCTTTATTTTGAGAAAACTTTGAACTAAAAAAAGAATTTAAAAAACTTTTATTTTCAAAATCATTAAATGCAATTAATGCTGTTTCTTTACATCTACACCATTCACTAGAATATATTTTATCAATCAAAATATTGTTAACCTTAAAAAAAAAACCAATTTTATTTGCTTGTTCTCTACCAGAACTGCTCAAATTACGTTGAGTGTTACAGTCATTAATATCAAAATTATCAGGATCACCTCCACCAGGGGCATAAGCATGTCTTATGAAAATTAATTTACCTCCTTGTTTTAGTTCATTAATCAAATTTTGATTTGAATCTGCTTTAATTGGTGAATTAATAGTTATAAATATTAATAATAATAATTTTACAAATTTCATTAATGAGTATTAAATTTAAAAATCTCAATAAAACAATTATTAAATGTAGAAAATGTCCAAGATTGGTAAAGTTTATAAAAAAAGTTACTACTGAAAAAAGAAAACAAAATATCAATGAAGACTATTGGGGTAAGCCAGTAACGGGATTTGGAGACACAAGAGCTAAACTTTTAATATTAGGACTTGCTCCAGCTGCTCATGGAGGTACTAGAACTGGCAGAGCTTTTACAGGTGATAAATCTGGTGAGTTTCTATTTAAATGTTTACATAAAGCAAAAATTTCTAATCAATCAACTTCTGAAAATTTAAATGATGGTCTAAAACTTAGGTCTACATATATTACTAATATTTTAAAATGTGTTCCACCAGGTGATAAACCTCTAAAATATGAGTTAAATAATTGTTCAACATATTTAGAACAAGAAATTTTTAAATTAAAAAGATTAAAAATAATTGTTACTTTAGGTAAATTAGCTTTTGATAATTGCCTTAAAATTTATAGAAAAAAATATAATTTTACAAAAAAAATAAAATTTAAACATGGTAAATTTTATAAATTATCAAATAATTTAACATTAATTCCATGCTACCATCCTAGCCCAAGAAATGTTAATACCAAAGTAATATCAAAAACAAAAATGATAAACTTATTTAAAAAAGTATTAAAAAAAAATAATGAAAATAATTAACAAAAAATATAACAATTTAGAAATATATGAGACTGATTTTAAATCTGCTAAACCTTTTCCACATGTAATTTTAGATAATTTTTTAGATGAATCTTTTTTTAAAAACTTAAATGTGGATAAAATTAAAATTAATAAACAAAAAGGACTTTTATTTAATACAGAAATTGAAACTAATAAATGGACAAGTAAAAATGTTGAATTAAATGAAGGTATATCAAAAATAGTTAACGAGCTTTACACGACTGATTTTATTAATAATCTTAGTAAATTAAGCAAAATTAAAGATCTTTTTTCTACTAACGTAGGAAATACAGCTCTCGCAAATTATCACGAAATGTATGAATCTGGTTTTTTAGGAACCCATGTTGACCATTCATCCGAACCTAATACTGGTTTACCTCATGTCTTAAATATAATTTTATATTTATCTAAAAACTGGGAAACTTCCTGGGGTGGATCTACTATGTTTGCAAATAAAAATGGTTCAAAAATTGAAAAAACAATCGATTATATACCCAATAGAGCTGTTATTTTTTTACATACTCCTTTTACCTTTCATGGAGTAACTAAAATACAAAATAATTTAACAAAAAGATCTACTATTTATGTTGATTATTACTCGCAAAATAAAAATCCATACGAACATTTAGATTTACAATTTAAAAATGTTTGGTTTAAACACCCAACAACTTTTATTCTTCCAAAGTTTAAAGATTATTTTCCTAAAAAAAATAGAGTATATTTAAAGAAAATGCTTAAACACAAGATAAAATCTCTAATTGCTTAAGCTTTTATACTGTCACAAAAGTATGGTTTAAAATTATCAAAAATTATATCTGGAACTTTGACTGGTTTTCCATTTTCATTAACAAAAACTAAATGAACTTGAGCCTCAACGTTTATTATTTCGCCATTGGTTATAATTTGATTCATATAAAAAGAAGTTTTGCTAACCGATTTTATAAAAGATCTAATTTTCAATTCATCCTCTAACTGCGCAGATTTTTTATACTCTATATTACATGATTTAACTATAATCTGTGCACCAAAGTTATCTTTTATTTTAATATTACTTAATCCAATAGTTAATAAAGCTTCTGTTCTAGCTCTTTCTAAATATTTAAGATAATTAGCATAATAAACAATACCTCCAGCATCAGTATCTTCGTAATAAACTTTTACATTGTGAAAAAAATTTTCATGCATAAAAATATTATATCAAAAAAAATAATATTTTAATACAAACTAAGATATAATTAACCAATGAAAATATATATCATTTGGTTAATTGGAGTTGTCTTATGGAACTTTGGTTTTCCAAACGCTTCTCCAATTTTAGATGTTATTATAGCAATTCTTTTATCTTTTTTAAGTATGGGGCTGAAGAAATGGTTAAAATTTTAATTAATCTGCTGAAAAAAAAATATTTTGATAATAAGTTATTGCTTTCATTTTTGAATTGTCTGTATCTGACATGATTGCTAATCCATCTAGTTGATCTACATCCAAATTATGAAATCTTTTAAAATCCTCTTTTACATTAGCTTTTACCGTAACCCATTCATTTAAATTTTCTTGAGTTGTAGACAAAACGTTGTCTATAGATTTTTTTGTATAAGGACTTGGAGAATTTTCTCCAACTTTACTGTTGCTAGAAAATACATAGTTAATTGCTCTATTTGATAAGGGTGTGGCTCCAGTTTTTTTTATTGCAAAAACTCTTGCTGCAAAATCATGTCCTTTTTTAGTATTTTCTTTTATACCAGCTAAATCTTTTTCAACTTTCCAAGTAATATTGATTATTGGTGTTTTATTTAAATTAATTATTACTTTTTTACCTAATCCTGATGCTGCATTATCAGCGACAGCTTTCAGATAATTTCCATTTTCGTTAGAACCAACAGAATACTCTGTTTTGTTGTCTGCCCCTCTAACTTTCCTAACTTCTAATTCTAAAAGTTCTATCTCAGTAAATTCAAAAATATTTACTTTATCAGCAAAACTTGGGCCTGATACTATTAAGATTATAATTAATAACTTGGCTACAACTTTTATATTCATTTAATAAGTTGATCTGCCACCACTTATATCAAAAACAGCAGCTGTTGAAAAAGTGTTCTCTTCAGATGAAAGCCAGCAAATTAATGATGTAAATTCATGTATCTCTAAAAATCTTCCTCTTGGAACTTTTGAGAGCATTCTCTGAACATGTTCTTTACTCATTTGATCTAAAATTCTAGTTTTTGCACCTGCTGGTGTTACAGCATTTACTGCTATATTTTTGTCAGCCAATTCTTTACCAAGTGACTTTGTAAGTCCTATGGCTCCTGCTTTACCAGAGCTGTAAGCACTAGCGTTAGCATTTCCATCTTTACCTGCAACAGAAGCTACATTTACTATTCGACCATAATTATTTTCAATCATGTTAGGAACTACCGCCCTACAACAATTAAAAGTTCCAACTAAATTAATTTGTACAATTTTATTCCACATCTCAACATCATATTCCCATAATGGTGCTGTAGGCCCTGTAATTCCTGCATTATTTATCAAAATATCAATTTTGTTTTTTGATGTTATTTCTGAAACAGTTTTTTCTATTTGTGAATAATTTGAAACATCAATAACATTATAAGTAAGGTTTGAATGATTAACATCTTTAACTGCTGATTGGAGCAGTTCCTCATCTATATCCCATATAATAACTTTTGCTCCCGAATTTAAAAATCTTTTTGCAATATCAAGACCAAAACCTTGTCCCCCACCAGTAATTACAGCTGTTCTGTTATTAAAATCAAATTTATTCATTAAAATTATTTTTTTGCTAGAAGATAATAAGTTATTAAAGAGATAAATGCACCTATTATCCAGGCAAAGGATTGTAAAAACATTAAATTAGAATTCCAAATTGTAGAGGCGGAAAAAATAAAACCTATAAATATTGAGTAACACCCTTTTATGTGCCATCCATTAGAAAAATAATAAATACTACCTGCTTCTGTTGAGTAAATATCTTTATTACTAATAGACTCTGATTTTATCAAATAATAATCAGCAACCATTACTCCAAATAATGGGCCAAAGAAGGAAATTAAAGTGTCAACAAATGATAAAATACCAATTTGACTTAATATTGTTAGCCAAAAAATACCCACAAAAAAACCAATAAATGAAATTACATAACTTGCACTTTTTAAATTTAGTAAGCTGGGCATAAAATTAATAATTGAATATTGGGAAGGAATAAAATTAGCTATCAAATTTGTTGATGCTGATGAAATAATAATAAAAAAAATAGCAATAACAGTAATGGAAGTATTGTCAAATTTACCAATTATATCAGTTGGACTAGTTAAAATTGAGCTTAAATCAAGAAATCTTAAATTCAAAAAAACATCTGATCCAATTACTATAAATACAGAGAAAAAAGAAAAGATTATCAAATTAGCAATTAAAGTATAATTACCTTGTTTGAGTTCATCTTCATTTTTAACATAACGAGAAAAATCACCAAAACTTACAATTATAATTGAAAAATATGCGAAAATTGATCCAGCAACTGATAATAAAGCAAAAATATTTTCGTTATCAAAAAGATTTTTATAATCTAACAATTCTGAAAATGCTTGTGATGTAAGTTTTACATCGCTTAATAATACTACTAAAAAAAATATTATCATTCCCATATAAACTGTAATTGCAGAATAATTAATCAATCTCTTATTAAAATTTATACCCACACTAAAAATTAAAGTTTGGAAAATGATAACAATAGTAAATGAAATCCAATCAATAATATCAATTCCAAGTAAAAAAATTAAAAAAAAATTGTTATTTAATAATGAACTATCAATCGAAAAAATTAAAATTCTAATCAAATAACCAAAAGCTTTAGATAAAAAATATGTTTGAATACCAAACATAAAAATTCCAACCACACCTCTTAATAAACCAAAATATTTTGCTCCTTTAAATCCTAATGAAGATCGTAATAATACTGCAAATGGTATGCCAAATTTCTGAGATGGTTTACCAATAAAATTGGAAAAAACATAAACAAGAAATGATCCCAAAATAGTTCCAAAAAATACCACAAGAGTATTTAAATCATACACAATGTATAATGATGCTATTAAAGAAAATGCAATAACACTCTGAATATTTACTCCCCAAAAACAAAACAAATCTTTCCAATTCCAAGTTTTGTAGTTAGGATTAACTGTAACTAGATCCCAATTAGAAAGCGAATATTTAACTTTTGGCTGATTCATTCTTCAATAATAAACTAATTAATTATGATACAGTATCTTTTTTTTAATAATTTATAAAAAGTTCAAAATGATTAATTTTTTCAAAAAAAATAGTGGATATTTTGCAATGCTACTAGCTGTAATTGGATTTGGTGCTGGTCCTCCATTCGTAACCTTAGCACTTAAAGAATTCTATATTATAGATTTATTAGCAGTAAGATTTTTTATTGCTTTTTTGTTAATGGTAATTTTTTGTCTTATAATGAGGGTAGATATCTCAATAAAACAAGTTGGATTAAAACCTTTTCTAATGGGTTTGCTAAACCCATTTTTAGTAACTTTATCTTTCCATGTTGGGCTTTTATTAACAAGTCCGGTTAATGGTGTTGCTATAATAAGCACCTTGCCTCTTATGCAGCCATTTGTTGCAAGAGTTTTTTTAAAAGAACAAATAGAAATAAAGGTAATAATTGGTGCATTTATTACTGTAATAGGAACTTATCTACTACTTACAAGTCAATCAAAGTCAGGAGTTGGGAACTATTGGGGTGATCTAATAATTTTTTTAGGAATTTTATGTGCATCTACTAACGAAGTTATTGGAAGACGTTTTATGCAAACAAAAGTTAATCAATTATCAGTTAACACTTTTCAATATTTTACAGGATTTGTATTATCTTTTTTAATACTGTTTATTATTTGGCCTAACTCTAGTTTTAACTACACTTATCACCTTGAATTTACACCATCAGTAATGGCAGCTTTAACTTTATCTTTTATCACTTTTGCTGCTTACTTGTTTTATAATTATGCCCTGAGAAGAGTGCCTGTTGGAAGAATTAGTTTAATGTATCCACTTACCGGACCTATTGGTGCAACTTCTGCTTGGATAGTGATTGATGCGCAAATTACCTTAAAGATTTTTATATCACTAGGCATAATACTATTGGGAACTATTGTTCCTTATATTAACAAAAAATAAAAATTAAGGTGATGGATACATTACCTCAGGTAGCCACAAAGCTATTTGAGGGAATATAATTATTAATACTAAGCCTATAACTTGAATTACCATAAACTGCATCATTCCTAGATAAATATCTTTTAAATCCCATTCTGGAACTACCCCTTTTAGAAAATAAGCAGATAACGCAACGGGTGGTGAGAGCCATGCGGTCTGGAGATTAACAGCAACTAAAATTGCAAACCAAGTTAAATTAAATCCAAGTTCTTGAACTAATGGTAGTAGGATAGGTAGTACTATTAATACAATTGGGACCCATTCTAAAGGCCAACCTAACAAGAAAATTACTGCCATCATAATAGCTAAAATCCAATATTTATTTATTTCTAACCCTAGTAAATAATCAGTAAGTAATGACGGAGTACCTAATTTTGAAAAAACCGCTCCAAAGAAATTTGATGCAGCAACTAAAAACATAATTAAAGCTGTAATTTCTAAAGTTTTAATTAGAGCATCTTTTAAACCTTGTAACGTAAATTTATTATAAGCTAATGCAAGAATGATAGATCCAAAAGCTCCCATACCAGCTCCTTCTGTAGGAGTTGCTAAACCAAATAAAATACTTCCAAGTGCAAAAAATACTAAAGCTGCAGGTGGTACTAATCCCATTATAAATTCATACCAAACTTTACCCATATTCTTTGGTCTTTCACTTGCTGGTAATACTGGACCAAGTTTAGGATTCAAATAGCATCTTAATGTTGTGTAGCCAGCATATAAGCATGCTAACATAATTCCTGGCATAATTGCTGCAGCAAATAAATCTGTAACTGGAATTTCTAAAACTGGTCCCATTACAACTAACATGATACTTGGTGGAATTAAAATTCCTAAAGTTCCCCCAGCACAAATTAACCCTGCAGAAAGTCTTGTATCATACCCTGATCTTATCATTGTCTTACCAGCCATAATTCCTAAAATTGTAACTGATGCACCAACTATACCTGTTGCTGCCGCAAAAATTGTTGAGACAAACATCACTGCATAAAATAAAGCTCCTCTTGTTTTTGAAAGCATTAATTGCACAGCATTAAATAGTCTTTCCATTAATCCTGCTTGCTCCATGAGGATACCCATAAATATAAAGAGAGGCACGGCGGCCAAGGTGTTTTCAGTCATTATCATATTAAATTGGAGTGTCATTAGGTAAAATACTAATTTACCAAAACCCCAATAACCAAAAACAAGCCCTAAAAAGATTAATGTAAATGATATTGGAAAACCGATAAAGATTGCAAAGAGCATGCAACCAATCATTATTGCTCCGATGACTTCAGGACTAAAAATTTCCATTATGGCCACCTTCCTTTAAGAAAAGCATAATAACTTTTTAAAATTTCTGAAATTCCTTGTATTAAAAGTAAAAAAGCACCAATTGGCATACAGCTTTTGAGAGGCCACATAATCGGCATCCATGTTGTATCCATTGCTCTTTGAATTCTGACTTTTCCACCTAAACATTCCATTAAGTCTGATCTCCCACAAATTGATGTATATGCGTAATCAAAACTAACCCAGAAAAAGACTAAAAAACCTGGGAAGAAAAATAATAAGTATAAAAATAAGTCTACTTTAGCTTGATTTTTTACACTCCAATTTCGATATAAAAAATCAGCTCGAATATGTATACCTTTAGATAATGTATAAGCAGCTCCAAGCATAAATAATGCTCCAGCTAACATTCTACTAATATCAAAAGACCAAAGAGTTGGTCTGTTGAAAAAATGTCTACCTATTACCTCATAAACCATTGCAAAAATAAGTGGTACGGTAATCCAGCAAACTATTTTGCCGGTAATAAGCATTTTTGAATCAATAAATTCTATTGTTTTAGCCATCCAAGGAGACATATCCTTAGGCATTTTAAGACTGGTTCTTCTTTCAGCAATTAGCTCATCAGTAATATCTAATGACTCTTTTACTTTGGGTGCTGATTTTTTTTTAACCATAGTTATGAATTAAAACTACTAACTTATTTTTGAACTAATTAAATAAAAAACGGGGGTCGTTACAACCCCCGCTTTTATAAGTTATAACTTACTGTTGACTTGCAAAAGCAGTTCCAATTGATGCATCAGATGTTTCCATTTGAGCGATAAAAGGTACTACGATTTTTGCATGTGCAGTCATGTGCTCGTATACTTCTTTAAAGAAAGCATTTTCTGCTGCATTCTTTTTAAGTGTAGCTTGAGCTGCATTCATGTACTCAGTGAAGTAATCAGCTGGAGTATCATGTAGAATTACACCATGATTTTGAGTTAAATCAATTAGTGCTTTTCCATTTTCAACTGCTCTGTTAGTGATATTTCTAGTAATCATAGCTTCAGAAGCAACTTCCATAGCATATTTTTGATGATCAGTTAGAGAATTATAAACGTCACCGTTTATGTAGATATCACCATTTACAACGTTTTGGTGTAAACCTTGTAAGTAGTAGTTTTTAAGAACTTTCTGAAAACCGAAAACAGAATCAGGCTTTGGACAACACCATTCTGCAGCATCGATTGTTCCTTTTTCAAGTGCTGGTAATATATCACCACCTGACATAGAAACTGATGCAACACCAATGTCTTTGTAAGTTTGTCCAGGAATTCCCGGAGGAGTTCTGAATCTGTATTTTCTGAAATCAGCCATACTGTTGATCGGCTCTTTAAACCAACCCAAAGCTTCTGGACCAGATGATGCCATAACGAAACCTTTAACATTCATACCCATTTCGTCCCACATTCTGTCGTAAAGAGCTTTACCACCGTTATCAAAATACCAAGCTAACCATGATTTAGTACTTAAACCAATACCACCACCTGCAACTGGCGAACCAAATAACATTGCAGCTGGGTGATAGTTAGACCAGTAGTGAGTCCAAGCAGCACCACCATCAACAAGACCCTTGTCAACAGCTTCTAAAGTTTCTTTCATACCAACAACTTCACCTTTAGATAAAAGTTCAAATTTTAACTCACCTCGAGTTAATTTTGTTACTCTATCAGTCCACATCTTAACGATTTGTCCATCGTAAGAAGTTTTTGGAAAAGTAAGTTGGATTTTTAATGTTTTAGCAGAAGCAGATCCAATTAGAGATACTGCAAAAACTAAAGCTAAAATCATTGAAGTGATTTTTTTCATTATATTTCCCTCTCGTTTTTATTTATTAAGTCTTAATAAGAAGTGAAATAAACCTTAAATTTACACAAATGTAAAACTTTTTATTCTAATTTTTTTATTTTTTACAACTAGGGATGTATTTACTAATTATAGTATTGTTTTAATACTATCTTGTTTAGATTTATTTTAATCTTTGCCTTTTGGATCAAATGGATAATCCCAAGCATCACCACCAATCATCTTTGAAATACCCGAATAATCTGTATCACTGTCACCATCTTCACAAAACTTAGAAAAAATATCTAAAGCAGCTTTACCAAGTGGAGTAGATGCATCTACAGATTTCGCAGCATCTCTTGCTAAATTTAAATCTTTTTTCATCATAGCAGCTGTAAAACCTGGTCGATATTTATTGTTTGATGGAACACCTTCAGTAAGATTCGGTAATGGTGTATAATTAGTCATGGCCCAATTATTTCCTGAAGCCTCCTTAATAATAGAGTGAACTTTTTTAACATCCATTTTTAATCTTTGAGCTAACATTAAAGCTTCAGCAGATGCTATCATTGAAATTCCCAAAGACATATTGTTACAAATTTTGACACCTACTCCACTCCCTTGAGCACCAGCATGTAGAATTTTTTGTCCCATTATATCAAACAACGGCTTAGCTAAAGCTACCGCTTCATCGGTTCCACCAACTAAAAAATTTAATTTTCCAGCTCTTGCACCCATCACTCCGCCTGTAACAGGAGCATCAATCATATTAATTCCAATTTTTTTTGCTTCATTACCTAGAGCTAAAGATGTCTCAATATCAATAGTTGAACAATCAATTATCAAACAATCTTTTGGGATGCTTTTTAATATTCCATTATCTCCCAAATAAAGTGAACGAACATGTTTACCTTCTGGTAACATAGAAATCACTGTAGTTGCCCCTTCAAGTAATTCTTTCATCGAATTAATAACATTTAAACCTGACTGTTTTGCAATTTCAATTACATCTGAAGATACATCAAAAACTTTTACATTTTGACCAGCTTTAACTAATTGGTTAGCCATCGGATTTCCCATGTTACCAACTCCAATAAAAGCAATATGATTAGACATCTATATTCGATTTCCCTCTATTAATTAATACTGTTTTACTTTGTGTAAAATGATTCATCATACTGTCAAAAGCATACTCTTTTCCCAGACCACTCATTTTAATTCCTCCATAAGAAACATTTGCTCTAGGAGCAACACATTGATTAACTTGGACAAATCCTGCTTCTATTTCATCAACAAACTGTAAAGCTCTTGATAAATCTTTAGTCCATAAAACTGCTGATAAACCAAATTGTGTGTCATTTGCACTTTTCATAACTTCATCAAAACTTTTAAATGGAATGGCACAAGCAACAGGGCCAAAAACTTCTTCTTGGCAAACTGGAGAGCTAACTGGTAATCCTGAAAGTAAGGTTGGTTCATAATAAAAGCCATCTTTATATTCTTCACCTTTTGATTGATTTCCACCATGTAAAATCTTTGTTGAAGGATTTTTTTTTGCAATATCCATATAATAAAGTGTTCGTTTAAGCTGTTCTTCTGAGATAATTGCACCAATATCTGAATTTTCATCCAGTGCATTTCCCATTTTTAGTTTACTTAATTTTTTAACTGCTCCATCCAAAACTTTGTCATAAATTTTTTCATGTATGTAAACTCTAGAACCAGCTGTACATGCTTGTCCCTGCCTCGTGTATCTCATCCCATCTATTACTCCTGGAATTGCAATCTCTAAATCTGCATCACTCATAATAATATTTGGATTTTTTCCACCTAATTCTAAAGTAACCGGACATAATTTAGGTGCAGCTTTTGAAGCTATAATTTTTCCTACAGAAAAAGAACCTGTAAAAGTTACTTTTCTAATTTTTTCATGAGTAATTAAAGGTTCACCGCATTCTTCGCCATAACCTGATATTACATTTAAAACTCCAGGAGGTAATTCTTGTTGAAGAATTTCACAAACTAGTAATGCACAAAATGGAGCTTGTTCAGCTGTTTTTAAAACGACAGTATTACCTGCAACTATTGCAGGTGCAATTTTTGCAACAGTTAGAAATAATGGAGCGTTCCAAGGAATTATTGCACAGACAACACCTATAGGATCTTTAGTTGTATAGTGTATTGTATTAGGAATATTTGGTGGATAATTTTCACCTTTTATTTCTCCAGCAAGACCAGCAAACATATGAGTCAATTCAATTGATGCAGCTGTTTCAGGTTTAGCCTGAGTTCTAAGAGCGTTACCTGTATCTAAAGCTAATAAAGTTTCAATCTCATCTTTTCTTTCTTCAAGTTTTCTTGCTGCAGAAGTCATCATTTTTCCTCGTTCCCGTGCAGGAATTTTTTTCCATTTTTGAAAAGCAACTTCAGCTGAACTTACTGCTGTATCTACATCAATTTTATCACATTGAGGCGCTTCACCAATTTGTTCACCTGTGCTTGGGTTTATGACTTTAATTTTTTTAGAAGATTTTGCAGAGGTCAATTTACCGTCAATTAAAACTTTGTTTGATAATCGTGTTGCGTTACTCAAAGCTAAATCTAAATTTTGTTTTAAACTATCACTCATTTAATTCTCTATCTCACCTTTTCTAGTTTTAGCAGCTAACCAACCACCATCAATTTTAATCTCTGACCCATTAATAAAATCAGCATCATCGCTTGATAAAAATACTGCAGCCCCAGATATATCAGAAGGCACTCCCCATCGTCCAACAATAGTTTCTTTACCCCACGCCTCACCATGCACTGGATCTTCAGCAAATTTTTGATTGAAAGGTGTTGAAATTAAACCTGGGCAAATAGTATTAACATTTATATTTTTTCCAGTTAAATCAACTGCTAGTGCTCTAGTTAAACCTAAGACACCTGTTTTAGCTGCAACATATGCTACTCTATCAGGTCTACCCATAAAACTGGCAATAGAACCAAAATTAACAATCTTACCTTTGCCATTTTTAATCATGTGAGGAATTACTACCTTACAACAAAGATATGGCCCCGTAAGATTTACTGAAATCATTTCGTCCCACTGTTTTTTTGTATGATCTAAAATATTATTGATATGTCTTATGCCAGCATTATTAATTAAAATATCAATTTTGCTAAATTTTTTGACAGCTTCATTTGCCATATTATTTACACTAACTTCATCAGCAACATTGGTGTTAACTACAATCGCTTCGCCCATATTTTCAATAATTTTTTTTTGAATATCTTCTCCACTTTTGATATCCATTTCAGCAATAACAATTTTTGCTCCTTCTTTTGCCAATCTTAAGCAAATTTCTGCCCCTATACCTTTCCCACCTCCAGTAACTATTGCAACTTTATTTTTCAATTTCATCTAAGTACTTTACTGATTGAATAAAGATTTATTTTGTTAAAATATAATATTATTTTATAATTTTATCCAAGCAATTAATCTTAATTAAATAATTATTTGGTCAATTTCATAGACTAGTATATAAAAAATACTATTATGAAATTTTCTCCTGTAGCCAATGCCTTAAAATTAATCGGTGGTAAATGGAAAATAATGATTTTAGATAGTCTCCTCTCTAGACATATGCGTTTTGGAGAGCTGAAAAGATCATTAAATGGAATAACTTCTCAAATGTTGTCTAAACAATTAAAAGATATGGAAAGAGATAAACTTTTAATTAAAAAAATTTCAAAAATAGAAACTCTTAATACCGAATATTCTTTAACTGAATTTGGTAAATCTACTGTTCCAATTGTTAAATCGTTAATCAAATGGGGTACCTTTAATAAAAAAAAAATAACCAAAATTATAAATAATGACGTTGCTCTATCTGAATCGTCTTTTTTACAAGAAAGAGTTATAGATTTATTTCATGATGAAATTAGATTAAAAAACCTTCAAAGAAAAAAACAGCAATAGATTATTTATTTTTTTTATGTGGAACCAATTTTCTGTCTTCATTTAACCATTGAAGTATTCCACCCTTTAGAACTGAAACATTTTTAAATCCAAGGTCTTCAGCAAATGCATTGCCTAATATGGCTGCTGTTTCACCATCATGGCTAATAAAAACAATCTCAATATTTTGCGACTCTTCAGCTGCTAAAGCTCTTACTTTATCCATTATATAAACATTGAATTTTCCATCTTTGTTAAAAGCAGTTTCTTGGAATGTTCCTTCTATCACACCTTTATCCCACTGATTTTCAAGTCTAATATCTAAAGCAACAGCATTATTATTAATTTTATCTATTAATTCCTCAGAATTAATCATTTTATAATGTGGGTCTAACACATCAATAATTTCAAATTCAAATATTAAATCAGTGTTTGGAGGTATAACATCCCCACCACCTTTTTTACCGTAAGCTAGTTCAGAAGGTATCTTAATTTTTCTTTTAGTACCTTTTGTAGTTCCTATTATTCCTTGTTCAAAACCAGGTATAACTTCTTTCATTCCCATTTGAACAACTAAAGGTCTATTTTTGCCTACGTTAGTATCAAAAACATCTCCACTTTCAAATGATCCCGTGTATTCAATTTGTACCCATGAGTGATGAATTATTTTTTTACCATCACCAGGTTTGTCAGAAATAATTTCAATTTCTGCTGCATTTAAATTAAAACAAATAAATAAGCTTATTATTAAGAAATATTTTTTCATAATTACTTTATTAAAAATTCTTTATATTGATTTTTTTCAACTTTATTACATATATTTCTATATCTAGGCAATCCACCAGGATAAGGAATAAAAACCTTTGGCTTACCTGGTATATTATCTCCCTTATACCAAGATATTTTAGCTTTCATAAAAAGTGACGCATCAGCTAATTTTTTAATTTCAGCACTCCATCTTTTTGCTGAACTGATGGTTGGTTCAATTGTTTTTTTATTCTTTTTATTTAAGAAATTTAGACAATTTGTAATCCATTCTACATGTTGCTCTATTTGTACAGGCACATTAGTAAGAACAGAAGGACTGCCAGGGCCTTGTATAATGAATAAATTAGGAAAATTTGGGATCATTAACCCAAGATACGTTTTAGGTGATTTGCTCCATAACTTTTTTAATTTGATATTCTTTTTTCCAACTAAATTTAAAGATAACAATGGTCCTGTTAAAGCGTCATATCCAGTTGCAAAAATAATTTTATCAAAAAAAAATTCATTATATTTTGTTTTTATTCCTTTTTTTGTAATCTTAATAATTGGATTTGTTTTCAAATCAATCAATTCAACATTATCTTTATTAAATATTTCGTAATAATTAGTATTTAGTGTAGGGCGCTTTGAAGTAAATGGGTGATCGAAATTTGTAAGAATTTCTGCTACTTTTTTATCCTTTACTGTATTTAATATTTTTTCTTTAATAAAGTTAGACGCTTTTTTGTTTGCATCTAATTTTTTAGTTATGTCTCCAAAACAAGCTCTAAAAGCTAAACTTCCTTTAAGCCAAGCTTCTTCAAAAATTTTATTTCTTTCTATTTTATTAAAATCAAAAACTGATCTAGATGAAAAATTAAACGTATGTCCACCAGGTGTTTTTTTTATAAGATTCTTTATCTTTTTATAATTTTTTAGATATTTATTTATTATTTCTTTAGTTAATTTTTTATTTCTTGCAGGAATACTATAATTTGGAGTTCTTTGAAAAATAACTAACTTTTTTACTTTTTTTGCAATTGTAGGCGCTACTTGTATTCCACTGGACCCAGTTCCAATTTGAGCGACAACTTTATTTTTAAGATTTACTTTTTTTTTGGGCCATCTTCCAGTGTGATAATATTTTCCTTCATATGTATTTAATCCTTTAATTTTGGGAATATTAGCTGATGAAAGAGAACCAACCGCACAAATAAGATACTTGCATAATAGTACTTTATTTTTGTTTGTTTTTATTAGCCATAAATTTTTTCTTTCCAAATATTTTGCTGAAGTAATTTTATTATTAAATAAAATATCTTTTTTTAAATCTAATTTTTTTTCTACGTATTTTAAATATTTAAGAATTGTATTTTGTTTTGGGTATTTTTCTTTCCAAGTCCAGTTTTTGTAAATTTTTTCTGAAAAAGTGTAACCGTAAGTGTGGCTTTCTGAATCACATCTTGCACCAGGATACCTGTTCCAAAACCAAGTCCCACCAATATCCGAACCTTCTTCGATAGCTAATGTTTTTAAATTTAACTCATCTCTACATTTGTGAAGCTGATAAAGACCTGAAATTCCTGCACCTATAATTATTGAATCAAATTGTAGCAAATTTTACTTAGTATGATCTTGATAAATTTTATTTGAAGACTTGTCTTTGCCACTAACCAAGTGTAATTGTCTTTGGAGAGAATAACCAATTTTGTCCTCAATAACTTTAGCACCTTCATGATCATAAAAAGATGTAGCTGGCATATATCTGTAAGTAAGCCCTGCTCTTCTTTTTCCAGAATTATTTGCTCTTGATCCATGAAATAAATAAACATCATGCATAGAAAACATACCTGGTTTTAGAATAACAGATTTTGCTTGATCTCTAATTTCATCGATATTTTTAAGTGTCTGGTTTAAAGTAACCTCAGTAGAGTCTAGTGTATTATGTTCTGCCAGCTTTCTGTCTAAATGAGAACCAGGAATGTATTGTAGAGGACCATTTTCTTCTGTTACCTCGTCTATAGATAGCCATACTGTTACCGACTCTAATGGATTAATAGGCCAATATTCCCCGTCTTGATGCCAAGGTGTTTCTTTTCCATTTTTCTCTTTTTTACAAAATAATGAAGATCCCCAGAGAACTATATCCTCACCAATTAATTGTTTTACTTCACTAATTATTTCAGGATACATTGCGAATTTAAGAAAATCGCTATCTCTTTCATATAACCCAGATACAAATTCAGTGTTTTCATCTTTGTGATCATCTAAATATTTATCAAGGGCATTATTTAAATCTTTTACTTTATCATCTGACAAGCAAGTAGAACTCTTAACTAAACCGTCTTTTTTATAAATTGAAAGTTGATATTCTGAAAGCATAAAAAAAAATTAACATATTAAAAAAAAAAATCTATTTAAAATTAGATCTTTAATAAAAATTAATTTATAAAATCTAGATTAAAATTAATCTAAACTTTGAAAGTATTAAATACATACTAATAAAATATAATGGAAAACTTTGATTATATAATACTTGGAGCAGGTTCAGCAGGATGTGTGCTTGCAAACAGATTATCTGAAAATCCAAGTAATAAAGTTTTATTGGTTGAGGCAGGTGGTAAAGATAATTATCCGTGGATTCATATTCCAGTAGGATACTTTAAAACAATGCATAACCCTAATGTAGATTGGTGTTACAAAACTGAGCCTGACGAAAGTATGAATGATATATCTATAAGATACCCAAGAGGCAAAACCTTAGGTGGAAGCTCATCAATTAATGGTCTTTTATATGTAAGGGGACAGCATAGGGATTATGATGTTTGGAGACAGTTAGGAAATACCGGCTGGAGTTGGGATGATGTTTTGCCTTATTTTATTAAAGCTGAAAATCAGGAAAGAGGTAAAAACGAGTTTCATGGAGTTGGTGGTCCATTATCTGTTTCTGATCAAAGAATTCAATTACCATTATTAAATGAGTTTCAAAACGCAGCTGAAGAATTTGGTATCCCTAAAACAAAAGATTTTAATACAGGAGACAATCATGGTTGTGGGTACTTTCAGGTTACTGAAAAAGATGGATTTAGATGTAGTACAGCTGTTGGATATTTAAATCCTATTAAAGATAGAAAAAATTTAAAAATAATAACCAAAGCTCATGTTAAAAAAATTAATTTTGAAAATAAAACTGCAAAGGAAGTTGAATATTGGCAAGATAATGAACTAAAAAAAGTTCAAGCAAATAAAGAAATTATTTTATCTTCTGGTGCAATAGGATCTCCTCAAATATTGCAAGTATCTGGAATTGGTAATTCAGAAAAACTAAAAAATTTAGGTATTGATATTGTGCATGATCTAAAAGGAGTTGGAGAAAACTTACAAGATCATTTAATGTTTAGACCTATTTATAAAATTCATGGAATAAAATCACTTAATAAGAAAATTAACAGTTTATTTGGAAATTTAATGATTGGGTTAGAATATATTTTTAAAAGAAGTGGCCCTATGACTATGGGTGCAAGTCAGTTATGTATGTTTGCAAAAAGTGATCCCTCTTTAGAACTTCCTGATTTACAATGGCATGTTCAGCCAATGAGCATGGATACTTTAGGTGCAACAAAAAATCATGATTTTCATGCTTTTACTCCAACTGTATCTAATATAAGACCCTCAAGCAGAGGACACGTTAACATTGTTGACCAAGACTCAAGAACTTATGCAAAAATAAAAATGAACTATCTTTCAACTGATGAAGATAGAAGAATAGCTGCCAAAGGATTAAAATTAACAAGAAAAATTGTATTAGAATCTGAAACTTTCAAGAAATATAACCCAGAAGAGTATAGACCAGGAATAAGTATCAATGATGATGAAGAGTTAGTCAAAGAGGCATCTAATTATGCCCAAACTATCTTTCATCCTGTTGGCACTTGTAAAATGGGCCAAGATGATATGGCAGTAGTTGATGAAAAATTAAAAGTTAAAGGAATAAAAAATCTTAGAGTAATAGATGCATCTATAATGCCCAACATAACTTCTGGTAATACTAATGCACCAACAATAATGATTGCAGAAAAAGGTGCAGATATGATACTAGAGCACTAAATGTTTGCAGAATTAATTACACCAGAACAATTAACAATTTTAGGTCAAATCATATTTATTGATCTTGTTCTTGCGGGTGATAATGCAATTATTATTGGAATGGTTGCATCAAAATTTCCAGTTGAACAAAGAAAAAAAATTATCTTTTGGGGTATTGGAGGAGCAGTAATATTAAGAATAATATTGACATTATTAACTGCCTATCTTTTACAAATTACAGGCCTTCGTCTAATTGGTGGATTATTGTTACTTTACATAGTCTACAAACTTTACGTAGATGTTATCAAAGGATCAGGGGAAGAAGATGATATTAAAGTTGATAATTCAAATTTTTTAAAGGCTATTTGGACAATTCTATTAGCTGACTTTACAATGAGTTTAGATAACGTTCTTGGAGTAGCTGGTGCTGCTGGAGATCATTATACTCTACTAATTTTTGGCTTGGTTTTATCAATAATTTTAATGGCAACAGCTGCAAATTTAATATCTAAATGGATTAAAGAGTATAAATGGATTGCGTGGGCTGGTTTAGTTGCAATATTAGTTGTTGCTGTTGAGTTGATTTACACAGATTTTAAAATATTATTTCTATAATGTATTTACAAAAGATTAATTTAAAAAATAAGTACGCCCTAGTAACTGGAGCAGGCAAAGGATTAGGAAAAGCTTGTTCAATTGCATTAGCTGAAGCTGGAGCAACTGTTATTGCCTTAAGTAGAACTTCATCTGATCTAGATAAACTTGAAAAACAAATAAAAAAAATAAAAGGTAAAATCATTAAAGTTCATTGTGATGTAATGGACTATGAAGATTTAAAAAAAAAGATAGATAAGATTAAAATCATAGATGTGTTAGTAAATAATGCAGGTACAAATATTCCAGAACCTTTTGAAAAAATTAAACAAAAAAGTATGAACTACTTAGTTGATCTTAATCTTAAAGCAGCTTTTAACGTGGCTCAACTTGTCGTTAAAAAAATGTTAAAGAATAAAAAAAGACCAGGTTCTATAATTAATATGTCTTCTCAATTAGGTCATGTGGGTATGAGTGGAAGGAATGTATACAATATGACAAAATTTGGAATTGAAGGGTTAACTAAGGGTATGGGTGTTGAATTAGCAAAAAATAATATTAGAGTTAATACAGTAGCACCAACATTTGTTGCAACACCAATGGTTTTAAACTTCTTTAAAAATAAAAAATTTAAGAAATTAGCTTTAGGTAATATTCCTATGGGAAAATTAGCAACAGAAAGTGATATAGCAACAACTGTTTGCTTCTTAGCTTCTTCAGCTTCTTCAATGATTACAGGTACATCAATAGTGATAGATGGTGGATGGACAGCTCAATAATTTATAGATTTCTCTTCGTATTATTTATTTTTACAACATCACAAGTAAACGCAATAGAATTTCAAGGAAAATTTATCCAAGGTCATTTTATATTGGGAAAAACAAACCCTGAAGCAAAAATTTTAGTTGGTAAAAAAAAGGTGAAAGTATCTAAAGATGGTTTTTTTGTTTTTGGAATTGATAGAGATAGAAAATTTGATTTAGTTTTTACTAAAATTGAAAATAATAAAAAAACAAAAATTACAAAAAAAGTTTTAAAAAGAAAATATAATATTCAAAGAATTGATGGACTAGCTGAAAGCAAAGTTACACCACCAGAGTCAGTTTATAAAAGAATTAAAAAAGAAAATAATGCAATTGGTGAAGCACGAGCTATCAACTCTGATCTACTTTTTTTTAAAGAAAAATTTATTATGCCAGTAGAAGGTATCATTAGCGGTGTCTACGGTAGCCAAAGAATATTAAATGGAAAACCAAGATGGCCTCATTATGGGATAGATATAGCAGCAAAACTAGGAACAATGATTAAATCTTCTGGAACTGGTGTGGTTACAATGGCAGAAGATGATTTGTATTATACTGGAGGTACAATTATTATGGATCATGGTCATGGTATCTCTACAATTTATTCTCACCTTGAAAATGTCTTAGTTTCAGTTGGTGATCAAATAAATAAAGGAGATGTAATAGGTACCGTTGGATCAACTGGTAGATCTACAGGCCCACATTTAGATTTTAGAGTTAATTGGTTTCAAACAAGACTTGATCCTATGTCTGTATTAAAATAAAAAAATTGAATGAAGAAAACTTTGAAAGATAAAATTTCAGATAAGCTTGTAAATGCTTTTCTTAAAAATAAAATAATTTCACCAATACCAAAAAAATTTACCAAAAAATTAACTGAAGCTGACAAGTTTAGAAAATTATGTGAAAGTAAAATTAAAGAACCTGTTATTGGTTTTAAGGTAGGAGGAACTGGGATTCCCCTAATGAAAAAATTAAAAGAAAAAGAACCTTTCTATGCATCAATTTATAAAAGAAATTTTTTAAAAAGTGGTAAACGAGTTAAAATCAATAAATATGTATTAGGTATTGAGGTTGAAGTTTGTTATTTAATTAAAAAAATATTTTTTACCTCTAAAGAGGTAATTACAATGAAAAATGTTACAAAATTTATCTCCCACATGGCTCCATGTATAGAGGTAGTTGGATATCGTCAGAAAAGAATAGGTATCACTTCATATGGTGAATTAAGTAGTGATTTTGGTGTTAATATTAAGTTTTTAATAGGTAAAAAGAAAAAATTTAAAAAAATTAATATAAGTAATTTAAAAGCAAATATTTCAAATAAAAAAATTAAACAAAATATCAATGGAAATACAAATGCTGTTTATAATAATCCATTAAACTCATTAAGGTTCCTGTTAAATAAAATCAAAAAAGATAAAACTAATTTAGGTAAAGACTTTTATGTGTTTACAGGATCAACGGTAGGAGTAGTGCCAATTTTAGGCAAAGGTCTTTATACTGGAAAGATTGAAAAATTAGGATCTGTAAAAGCAATTATTTCATAATGGCTCTTCATTTTAGCAAGGAAGAATTTTCTAAAAGAAAAAAAGATGTTTTAATATCTATGAAAGAGCAAAACCTTGATGCTCTTTTGATGTTTAGACAAGAGTCTATGTATTGGCTAACAGGATATGATACTTTTGGATATGTTTTTTTTCAAAGTCTTGTGCTTGATCAAAAAGGAAATGTAATTCTATTAACGCGTGCACCAGATTTAAGACAAGCACAAAATACATCTAATATTGAAGATATAAGAATTTGGGTTGATAAAGACGGAATTAATCCAACAGGTGATCTAAAGCAGATATTAAATGAGCTTGATTTGAAAGGCAAAAATATTGGTATTGAATATGAGGCATATGGAATGACGGGACGCAACGCCTTAAAATTAAACAAATCTTTGGACAACTATTGTAAAATTGAAGATCAATCAGAATTAATTACAAAATTAAGAGTAATTAAATCTAACGAAGAATTAGTGTATGTTAGAAAAGCTGCAGAACTAGCTGACAAAGCTCTTGATGAAGCCTGGAAACATTCAAAAGCTGGTGCAAATGAGGCAAAAATTTTAGCTGAAATGCAAAAGGTAGTTCTTGAAGGTGGTGGTGATTATCCAGCAAATGAATATATCATTGGTTCAGGATCTAATGCATTGCTATGTAGATATCAGGCAGAAAAAAGAAATTTATCTGAAAAAGATCAGCTAAGTTTAGAATGGGCTGGCACTTATAAACACTATCATTCTGCAATGTTTAGAACGATCCCTATTGGAAAAGCTGATCCTAAACACATAAAGATGCATGAAGCTTGTGTTGAAGCTTTAAATAATTGTGTAAATAATTTGGTTCCAGGGAAAACTGCAGGTGATGTTTTTGATACTCATGCTAAAACTTTTGATGATTTAGGATTCAACAAAGCAAGAATGAATGCTTGTGGATATTCGTTAGGCTCAACATTTTCACCTAATTGGATGGACTGGCCTATGTTATATACTGGCAATCCCTACATAATCACTCCTGGTAACGTTTTCTTCATGCATATGATATTGATGGACTCAGATAATAATTTAGCAATGAATTTAGGAGAAACCTATTTAGTAACCGAGAATGGTAATGAGAGATTGGGCAAGCAGAAATTAGATTTAGTTGTTCTATAAAATATTCCTATCATATTATTCAATAAGGATTAGAAATTATAACTAATGATGAATAATTATATCTTATTTTTGATAACTCTCTTTTGTTGGTCACCCACTTGGTATTTAATTAAGTTTCAATTAGGTTATGTAGATCCACTAGTGTCAGTTTTCTATAGATTCTTAATCGCAGCAATAATTATTTTTATATACCTAGTGATTAAAAATAAAAATTTAAAATTTTCTATTAATCATCATTTTTGGTTTTTGTTTTTTGGAACTTGTCTTTATTCAATTAATTATGTTTTCTTTTATCTATCAAATACTTATCTAATTAGCGCATTTCCTGCGATTGTTTTTTCAACTGTTGTTATAATGAATATTTTAGGAGAGACATTTTACTTTAAAAAAAAACCTTCTTTAAAAACTTTAATTGGAGCAACAATTGGAATGATTGGAATTATAATTATTTTTAATGATGAAATATTTAATTTTAGCTTATCAGAAGACACTCACGTTGGTTTGTTTTTAGCTTTAATAGGAACTTTTTGTGCATCAACTGGCAACATGGTGCATCAAAGAAACTTAAATAATAATTTTCTACCAATTCAAACGATTGCATATGCTATGTTATATGGTTCGTTTGTAACCTTTTTAGTTACTCAAGTTCGTGGTGCTGAATTATTATTTGAAAATAGTGTAAGTTATATTAGTTCTTTACTTTATCTTTCTATTTTTGGTTCAATATTTGCTTTTGTTTCCTATCTAAAATTACTTGAAAAAGTTGGTCCCGGTAGAGCTGGATATGTTGGGGTTATTATGCCAGTTTTAGCATTAATAATCTCAACAATTTTTGAAAAATTAGAATGGCAAATAGATTTAATTATAGGTCTTCCCATTCTAATAATTGGAGCAATTCTTGTAATTAATCAAAAAACAAAAGCTAACTAGACATCCTTAAAATTAGATCTCTGACTTTGCTCTTAAACGTTCATAAATTAATCTAGTTTTAATTCCAAAATTTAAGAAAGGTTGAGGTGGTAGCCAAGTAGGTTTGTTTCTTGCTTCTATAATTTTTATTTCTTTAGTATTTTCATTACTTGCTTTTAAAGCAATTTGTTCTCCAAATAATGTTCCAACACCTATACCAGAGCCATTATAACAACCAGCAGCAAAAACATTTTTATCAATTTTTTCAAATATTTGTGAACTATTTCTTGTTCTAGACACAATTCCTGACCATGTTGATTGAATAATATCATCAGGTAATTGTGGAAATCTTTTTTTTATCCCTATTCTTTGGCTGATTGATCTTTTTTCTAAATTTGTTTTAGACATTTTAAAAGGATTGTGAACTTCAGCTGTATTTCGTATCAAAATTTTTCTATCTTTTGTCATTCTGATTGTAGCGCCCATTGGTCTTACAGGTAATACGCCCCACTCTTTTGGTGATCCAATAGACTTAAATTCTTCATCAGTTAATGATCTTGTCATACTAGCAGTTAAAGTAATTGGAAAATTGTAATTTGACTTAATACCTAAAGATTTTAAAAAACCGTTTGTAGCAAAAATAATTTTCTTACTTTTTATTTGTCCATTTTTAAAATTACAAATAATTACATCATTTTTTTTATTCCAATTTAGTAAAGATGAATTTTCTTTTAAAAAAACATTGTCTGGTAACACATCAATCATCGCTCTTGCTAATTTTGCAGGATGTAATAAAATTCCACCTTTAGTATGAAGTCCTATATTGTAAAAACTAGTCCCCAGTCTTTTTAATAATTCATTATTACGTAATAAATTATTCTCAAAACCTAATTTAGAAAGAATATTTGAAAAGTTTCTTAAAGTCTTTTCATCTTCGATTTTTGAAGATGCAAAATATTTTCCACATTCATTCCAATCACAGTCAACTTTATGTTCATTTATAAACTTTCTAACAACATTTATACCTAAATCATAAATATCAGTTTTTTTTTTATAATTATCTAATTCTTTATTAGAAATAAAACCATCATTAAGAGTGGTATCAACTAAATATCCCGAATTTCTACTGCTAGAACCCTCACCAGCTAATTGAGCATCTACTAATATAATTTTTTGATTTTGATATAAATTACCTAATTTTCTTGCCGCAGATAATCCGGTATAACCTGCGCCAATTACTAACCATTCACAATATTCATTTGTTTGAAGTGTTTTAATATCTGTTCTGGAATTTAAATCATTAATCCAGGAGCAGTATTTATCATTAATAATCATCTGTTAGGTAAATTAAATTTAAAATAAAAATTCTTTTAATACAATATCATGATTTATTCTTTTAATAATTACGTTAAAGATATAAAATATTTATAACTATGAAAAAAAAAGCAATTATAACCGGTATAACAGGTCAAGATGGGTATTATTTAACTAAATTATTATTGGAAAAAAATTATGAAGTTCATGGTTTAAAAAGAAGAACTTCATTAATAAACACAAAACGGATAGATGAATTTTTTGAAAACAAAGATTTAAAAGATAAAAGATTTTATTTACACCATGGTGATATGACCGATTCTTCAAGCTTAATTAGACTTCTGAATAAAGTCAGACCAGATGAAATATATAATTTAGCAGCTCAAAGTCATGTTAAGGTTTCATTTGAAATTCCAGAATATACTGCAAACTCAGATGCTCTGGGTGTTTTGAGGTTATTAGAGTCTGTAAAATCTGCTGGTTTAATAAAAAAAACAAAAATTTATCAAGCGTCTACTTCAGAACTTTTTGGCAATACTAAAGATAAGGTACAAAATGAAAACACAAAATTTTATCCAAGAAGTCCATATGCTATTGCAAAACTCTATGCCTACTGGATTATTGTAAACTACAGAGAAGCATATAACTTTTATGCTTGTAACGGAATTTTATTTAATCATGAGTCACCATATAGAGGCGAAACTTTTGTAACTAGAAAAATTACTACTGGTTTAGCAAGGATAAAGTTAGGTCTTCAAAAAAAATTAATTTTAGGAAATATAAATTCAAAAAGAGATTGGGGTCACGCTAGAGATTATGTTTTAGCAATGTGGAAAATGTTACAACAAAAAAAACCTGAAGATTTTATTATCGCAACCAACAAACAATATACAGTTAAAGATTTTGTAAATTTAACAGCAAAACATTTGGGCATAAATATAAAGTGGTCAGGAAAAGGAATAAATGAAAAAGGTATAAATATAGAAAATAATAAAGTTATAATTGAGATTAGTAAAAAATATTTTCGACCAACTGAAGTAGACTCTCTTAAAGGGAACTATCAAAAAGCAAAAAAAATTTTAAAATGGAGTCCAAAAACTACTTTCAACGATTTAATAAAAGAAATGACCGATGCTGATTTAGCAGAGCAAAAAAAATTAATTAATATAAGTTAATAATGTTAAAAAATGAAATTCACTCAATAATTAAAAATCTTGAGATAAGTAAAATTTAATTTTTACTCATTCAAAAATATTTGCGGTTTCATGTCCTCTTTTTTTATTCCAGCTACTTTAACAGGTTTTTTCATAGCGTCTCTTCTAAATGGCTCACCAAGCTCTTGATTTAGGATTACTTCGATAAAGGTTGTTATTCCTTTCTTCTGATCTTCACAAGATTGTTTTATTGCTGTTGTAGTTTCTTCCATTGTTCTAACAGTTACACCTTTTAATCCACAAGCATCAGCAACTTTTGCATAACTTAGTTCTGGATCAAGTTCTGTTCCAACAAAATTGTCATCAAACCAAAGAGTAGTGTTCCTTTTTTCTGCTCCCCATTGGTAATTTCTAAAGATAACCATGGCAATTGCTGGCCATTCTTCTCTGGCACATGAGCTCATCTCGTTCATACTAATACCAAAAGCACCGTCACCTGCAAAACCAATTACCGGAGTATCTGGACAACCAATTTTTGCACCTAGAATTGAAGGGAAACCATACCCACAAGGACCAAATAATCCTGGTGCCAAATATTTTCTTCCTTTTTCAAAAGTTGGATAAGCATTTCCAATTGCACAGTTATTTCCAATATCACTTGAAATAATTACATCATCAGGCATACCTGCTTGAATTGCTCTCCAAGCTTGTCTAGGAGACATTCTGTCTGAATCTCTTTTTCTAGCTTCTTTATTCCAAACAGTACCTTCATCATCGTCTTCATGATCAAGACTTGATAATTTTTGTAACCAAGCTGATTTGGTTTGATGAATAATATCTTTTCTTGCTTGTCTATCAGTATCACCAGCTGTTGGTGAAAGTTGAGCTAATATTTGTTGTGAAACTAATTTAGCATCACCACAAATTCCAACTGTAACTTTTTTTGTTAAACCAATTCTATCTGGATTCATATCAACTTGAATGATGCTTGCATCTTTCGGCCAATAATCCATTCCGTAACCTGGAAGTGTTGAAAAAGGATTTAGTCTTGTACCTAATGCTAAAACAACATCAGCTTTTTGAATTAATTCCATTCCTGCTTTTGAACCATTGTAACCCAAAGGACCAGCAGCTAGCGGATGACTACCTGGGAAACTATCATTATGTTGATAACCAGAACATACTGGTGCATCTAACTTTTCTGCAAGTTTTTTACAATCTTCAATAGCACCACCAATAACAACTCCAGCGCCTGATAGTATTACTGGAAATTTTGCATTGGATAATAAATCTGCTGCTTTTTTAATTGCATCAACACCACCAGCTTGTCTTTCTAGTCTAACGATAGGTGGAAGATCAATATCAATAACTTGAGTCCAATAATCTCTTGGCACATTGATTTGCGCAGGCGCAGATCCTCTAATTGCTTTTTCAATTACTCTATTTAAAACCTCTGCCATTCTTGAAGGATCTCTAACTTCTTCTTGATAACAAACCATATCTTTAAATAAATTCATTTGTTCAACTTCTTGAAAACCACCTTGACCCATAGTTTTATTTGCTGCTTGAGGTGTTACCAATAACAATGGAGTGTGGTTCCAATAAGCAGTTTTAATAGGTGTGACTAGTCCAGTAATTCCAGGTCCATTCTGCGCAATTACCATTGACATTTTACCAGTAGCTCTTGTGTAACCATCTGCAATTAATCCACCATTAGTTTCATGAGCAACATCCCAAAAAGTAATTCCAGCATCCGGGAAAATATCTGAAATAGGCATAAACGCTGATCCAATTATTCCAAATGAGTGCTCAATACCGTGCATTTGTAAAACTTTTACAAAAGCTTCTTCTGTTGTCATTTTAGTCATAAAAACATACCTCTCTAAATTGCAAATTTAAAATTTATTAAAATTCGTTTGTTAATTTTTGCGATTAATATATAAGAATTTAGAAAATTCAAACAAACAAATCGACACGATATGGCAACAGATATAATTATACACGACAAAAAAGATAACGTTGGAGTAGTGGTTATTGAAAAAATCACTCCAAAACAAGACTGTGCATGCTGGATAATGGAAGATGATAGCTCAGTAAATATACAATCAATAGATGAAATTCCTTTGGGTCATAAAATTGCAATGATTGATCTAAATGAAGGTGATACAATCCTTAAATATGGTCACGATATAGGTAAAGTAGTTAAATCAATAAAAAAAGGTGAGCATGTTCACGTTCACAACGTTAAAACAAAGAAGTGGTAATAATATGGAAATTCCAAAAAGTTTTTTAGGTTATAAAAGAGAAAATGGCCGAGCTGGTACTAGAAATCATGTAATCATTCTTCCAGTAGATGATATTTCAAATGCATGTGCTGAAGCTGTTGCTAACAATATTAAAGGAACAGTAGCTCTACCCCATTCATATGGGAGACTTCAATTTGGGGCTGATTTAGAACTCCATTTTAGAACTATGATCGGAACTGGATGTAACCCAAATGTTGCAGCAGTAATTGTAATTGGTATTGAGCCAAAATGGACTAAAAAAATTGTTGATGGAATTGCTAAAACTGGAAAACCAGTTGAAGGATTTCACATAGAACGTACTGGAGATATTGGTACTACAATGAAAGCCTCAAAAAAAGCCCAAGAATATGTGATGTGGGCTTCAGAAAAACAAAGAGAAGAATGTCCAATGAGTGATCTTTGGATATCAGTTAAATGTGGTGAATCTGATACGACATCTGGTTTAGCTGCAAACCCAACAGTTGGTAATCTTATGGATAAATTAGAGCCAATGGGTGTTCATTTGTGTTTTGGAGAAACATCTGAGTTAACTGGTGCAGAGAAAGTTTGTGCTACTAGAGGTGCAACTCCAGAGGCTTCTGATAAATTTATGAAAACTTGGAATTCTTACAACGATTTTATTTTAAAGGAAGCAACTGATGATCTCTCAGAAAGTCAACCTACAGCTGGTAATATTGCTGGTGGATTAACTACAATTGAGGAAAAAGCTTTTGGAAATTTCCAAAAAATTGGAAATTGTAAATTTATTGATGTTTTAGAGCCAGCAGAGGAACCAACTAAAGGTAAAGGTTTATACTTTATGGATACATCATCTGCAGCAGCAGAGTGCGTAACACTTCAAGCAGCAGCAGGATTTAATATTCATTTATTTCCAACAGGTCAAGGTAACATTGTTGGTAATCCGATTGAACCAGTTGTTAAACTAACTGCAAACCCTTTAACTGTTAAAGGTATGGGTGAACATATTGATTGCGATGTTTCAAAAATTTTAACTCGTGAAATGAATATGTCTCAAGCTGGAGATGAATTAATTAAAACAACATTAAGGGTAGCAAACGGAAGATTAACTTGTGCAGAAGCTTTAGGTCACAAAGAATTTGTGATGACTAAACTCTACAGAAGTGCTTAATAATTATTTTTGTGCTCCAAAAATATAATTACTTAAAAGCTATTATTCCTGGTGTAGTTTTAGCATTAATATTTTGCTTATTTTCCCAAGCGGTAAATAACGTTTTAGCAATAGAAATTTTTGGAACTCCTAAAAGTCCAATTTCAACAGTTCTAATTGCAATTTTACTTGGAATTTTAATGGGTAATGCATTTACTCCAAGACCAGGCATGATGGTTGGTTTAGATTTTACTCAACAATATATCTTAAAGTTAGGAATTATTTTTTTAGGAATAAGATTAAGTTTTGAGGAACTTATTAAATTTGGATCTATCGCTATACCTTTAATTATTATTTGTATTTTTGGTGTAATAATACTTGTAAAATTATTGATAAAAAAAGTACCTATTTCATCAAAAATGTCTTATTTGATAGCTATAGGCACAAGTGTTTGTGGGGCAACTGCAATTGTTGCAACAGCGCCAGTTATTAATGCAAAAAAATCTGAAGTAGCTTACGCAATTGCAAACATTACATTGTTTGGGGTTATTGCAATGATTGTTTATCCATATTTTGCAGAATGGTATTTTGATAATGATGCTTTAAAAACTGGTTTATTTTTAGGGACCTCAATTCATGAGACATCTCAAGTTGCGGCAGCAGGTTTAATCTATGACCAGCAATTTAATAGCCCCGAAACATTAAACGTTGCAACGGTTACTAAGTTAATAAGAAATACTTTTTTAGTAATTTTAATACCATTATTTGCATTTTTATATAATCGAGGTGAATTAAAAGGTCAAAATTACTCTATTTTAAGTATTTTTCCTTATTTTGTTATTGGTTTTATAGGGATGATCATTGTAAGAAATATTGGTGATCAGTTTTTTACAGTCGATAGCAATACTTACGGTCTATGGGTTGGTTTAATTGGATATTTTAAAACTTTAGCAACAGTATTTTTAACTATGGCTATGGCTGCTGTAGGTATTTCAATTAATTTAAGTGAATTAAAATCAATGGGTTATAAGCCTTTTATCGTGGGTTTGATTGCAGCTATTACAGTTGGTTTTATAAGTCTTATATATATTGAAACTTTAATTAAATTTATTTACTAAATTTGTAATTTAAGATTTCATTAACATTTTTTTCTTAAAATTAGAAAAAAATCTTCTAATAAATGCCGCACCAACACCTAAAGAAATAGCAAACATAATTGAAAACAATCCATAAAAAAATGGCATATCATTTGAAAATTCTTTAATAAATTTTGAGAAAAAGTTTAAATCTGAATTTGATATACTAGATATTTCTGTTTGAGCTTGTTCAGCAAAAAAAGTATCGTAGGCAATCGCTATACCAACAACCAACAGTAAGATTGCTAGCAATGCTCTAAGTCCAGAACTATCTATTTTTTCTCCAAGTTTTTGTCCTAATTGAACACCTATAATAGATCCAATAACTAGCATTACCACTAACATTAAATCTATTGAACCATAATTAAATGAATGTAAAAAAGTAACTATTACACTTACAAAGATAGTTACAAACAATGAAGTTCCAGGAACTAATCTTGTTGGCATTTTAATAATATAGATCATTGCAGGCACCAAAATAAAGGCACCACCTATTCCCATGATTGCCGCAATAAATCCTACCAACAAACCTATCAAAATTGGCGTAAATATACTTTCATATAATTTTGATTTTGGAAATCTCATTCGTAATGGAAGACCATGAATCCAATAATGAACATGTAATTTTTTTTTAATTACTATGTTTCTTTTAGCTCTGTCTATTTCTCTAAGACTTTCTACCAACATTAATGTACCAATGATGGCAAGTATATACATATAAGCTAAAGATATAACTGTATCTATTTTTCCTATACCTTTGAAATATGTAAAAGTATAAATCCCTAAAGCAGTTCCAATTGTTCCACCAATGACAATCATGAAGCCCATTTTATAATCTAAAGTATTTTTTAAATAATGTGTTGTAGATCCTGATACTGACGTAGCCAAAATATTATTAGCTTCGTTAGCAACTGCATATGCTGGAGGTACACCCAAAAAAATTAAAAATGGGGTCATTAAAAAACCACCTCCCACACCAAATAAACCAGAAAGCACTCCAACAATTGCACTTAACAAAAGTATTTCGACTGGATTAACAAAGACTTGGGCTATGGGTAAAAATACTTCCATAAAAAATTTAAAAGTTGTTAAAAAACAACTTAGTTAAATGTGATAAATGTTCCAACTAATATAACTCCCCAATAAGCAGCAAGGCTCATAAATATACCTGTTTTTATTATAACAACTTTAAGTTCTTTAATTTTATTTATGATTTTTACGTTAGAAAGTAACATTTAAACCGTCAATACACCCATGACGATAATTGTCAAATAAATATTTAAACTTTGATTAAATTTTATTTAGTAGATAGTTGCTCCAAAGACCTTAACAATATCATCCTCTACTCCCAAAACAAGTCTGCCTAAAAACTCACCTGAAATTTCTGTATTAGTTTGTTTTATAAGTACAGTAACATGGACACCTCTTCTAAGGCATCCAAATGGTTCAAAAGTTTCCTTTAAATTCGTAATTATCTTATTGTTAGCCCACTGTTTGCCAAGCTCGACTTCGTTAGCTCCAAAAAGCATCTGTGTTGAAAAATCTTTAGTGAATCCGCCATAATCCTTGAGATTTGATGATTTAACTAAATTATCCCAGATAGGTTTAGCAACTGCATAAACCTCTTCGTCTTTCATTGACAGTATATCCATGTTATTTACTTAAAATTTAATTACGAAGCTTTTTTCTTCTCGTTCTCATCCACGATATGGTAAACAGGGACTTTCTCCATACTAAATTTGCCAGTTTTAGGATCTCGTCTTGAAACTGTTAGACAATGCCAATTGTCATCATCAAGTTTCATGTGATCACCTCTGTAATAATATCCTGGCCATCTAGTTTCTTCTCTAAACATAGTGTGTTCTGTTACACACTGAGAAGTTAAAGCTCTGTGTTTTAGCTCCCAAGCTCTCATTAACTGATGATAATCTTCAGCACCAACGTTTTCAAGATCTTCCTCTAACCAAGCTAAAAGTTCTAAACCTCTCTTAAGCATATTAGCATTAGTCATGTAATTAGTAGCTATTCCACCCACATATTCATCCATTATTCTTTGTAGACGTTGTAGTCCTTGAATTGGAGAAATATAACTTGGAGAAACCGTTCCTCCAGTTATTTCATTTTGAGCAACTGTGTAAGTTTCAAGTGGTTTATAAACTTTAGCTTTAAAATCTTCACATTGTTTATCAGTTACTTTTAAACCTTCAGCTTTTTTATCTTCAATATATTTAACTGCAGCTTTTGCAGCTAATCTACCTTCAGTAAATGAACCTGATGAAAATTTATGAGCACTTCCACCAACAGTATCACCTGCTCCAAATAATCCATCAATTGTAAGCATTCTGTTATATCCCCAGAAATATTCTGGTGGAGATAAATCTTCTGGACCACTTACCCAAGCTCCTGAACATGTAGCATGAGAACCCATTACGTATGGCTCAGATGTTGTTAATTCTGGATTTGTATATTTTGGATCAATATTTTGAGATGCCCAAACAACTGCTTGACCAACTGTCATACCTAAGAAATTTTCCCATCCAACAGTTTCTAAATGAGGGTCTTGAAAAGCTTCAGTAGTAACCATATGAATTGGTCCGCCACCAGCCATCGTTTCTTGAATAAATGCATGATTTCTCAAACAAGTTGGTGTTGGGTGATGATCAATATATTCCCCAACAAGCTCTTTTGTTTGATCGTACCATTTTTTCTCATAGTTTTCACCATTGGCATTTTGAGTGTAAGTTTTTAAGTGTAGGAAGTATGCGCCAACAGGACCATATCCATCTTTAAATCTGCATAACACAATTCTATTTTCCATTTGTGTCATTTTAGCTCCAGCTGCAATCGGTAAAGCATAAGCTGAACCATTGCTCCAAGGTGCGTACCAAGTTCTTCCCATTCCTTCACCAACTGCTCTTGGTTTGAAAATGTGAGAAGCACCACCAGCTGCAACTATAACAGCTTTTGCTCTAAACACATGGAAGTCACCAGTTCTCATATTAAATCCAACAGCACCACCTACTCTGTTTTCTTGAGACTCATCCATTAATAAATGAGTAATCATAATTCTATTGTAAATTTTATCGGCTGATTTTTTTGCAGCTTCTGCAACAATTGGCTTATAGCTTTCTCCATGAATCATTATCTGCCATTTACCTTCTCTAAGATATCTGCCAGTTTCTTCATTTTTCATCATTGGAAGACCCCATTCATCAAACATGTGAACTGTTGAGTCAACGTGACGAGCCATATCGTAACCTAAATCTTCTCTAACCATTCCCATTAAATCATTTCTTGCATATCTTACGTGGTCTTCAGGTTGGTTTTCACCCCACTGCATTCCCATGTAACAGTTGATCGCATAAAGACCTTGGGCAACGGCTCCACTTCTATCAATATTTGCTTTTTCAACACAAATAATTTTCATATCTCTACCCCAGTGTCTAGCTTCAAAAGTAGCACCAGTTCCTGCCATACCACCACCAACGACTAGTACATCGCAATCTTCGTAATGTGTTTTATGCTTAGCCATTAGTAGTAAACTCCTTTTTTAAAAGAGTCTTTTGGAACAGCTGGTAATTCACCATCAATATTAAGTCCTTCAGGCTCAGTGTATAATCTTTGAGAATTAATTTCACCTTGATTAGGCTTGTCTCCATCAGCAAGTTTAGGGATAAATTTACCCCATGGTTTTGTTGTAATCGGAGATACAAAATCTTTTGTAGTTCCATTTCTAAATTTAATTTTCCAAGAAATAGTTCCTTTTTCTTCCTCACGTCTTACTCTAACACTATGACCCATTGGAGCAAAATCAGCGTAACCTCTAACATCAATAGCATGATTAGGACAAGCTTTCACACAAGAATAACATTCCCAACAAAAGTTAGGTTCAATATTTTTTGCACGTCTAATGTTTTCATCAATGTGCATTATATCTGATGGGCAAATATCTACGCAATGACCGCAGCCATCACATCTAGTCATGTATACAAATGTTGACATATTATTTTCTCTCCTTATTTAAAATTTTCATAATTAATAATGTTTAGGTTGTTCTCTTTTAATGCCTAAACCAAATTGTTCAGGTGCGTCTGCTGGTGGAGGTAAATTATCTCTTGATCCATCAGCTTCAGCAAGATTTTTTTGTATTGCTGCCCCAGGCTTATAAAACATGTGAGCAAATTTAGACCAGTAAACTCCACCAAATAAGACTAAATTTGAAACAACAAATAAAGTCAAAAATAAAAATGAAAGTCCTGTTTGACCGTTAAATTGAGTATATGACCAAGCTAAGCCAAAAGTAGAGCATGCTAATAATGCTAAAACGAACAAATCTGCTTTAATTATTCTGTACCAAGGATGAGCTTCTGCTGACACGTCAACTCTTAAGAAAAACCAAAACCAATATCCTCCAACGCAAGTTAGGATCGCTCCAACATGCCATAACATTGACCACATTGAAGATTCAGATTTATCAGCTCCAGTATAACAAAAAACTAACATTGCTGATGAAACCCAAAAAATGATGGTGCCATACATTCCAAGAACGTGAGATAATCTTCTTTTTCCAAATCCAAGCTCTGCAGTAGTTCCAATATCAACAACAGTTGTTTTTGCAATTATTGAGGCTTTCTCTCCAGCTCCGATTTCTCTTGTTGCCTGTAATTTTGCTTTTTTTGCATTGTTAAAGAAATAAGTAATATTTTTATGATGTATCATTTGAATAATTGTTCCTAGTGCTATTAAAACAATCATAGCAATAATAAAGCTTTGCATAGCAAACGGCGATACCGTCTCAGCTAAAATAGAAAATGGATTTGTATTTAACATGTTACCCTTGTGTAAATTTTATAGTAAAAATTAAAAGTTTTCTAATCTACTTAATTCTATAGTTCAACCCTAAGAATTGGTCAATGTGTCTTTAATAACAACCTATAATTTATATTTTACGTTTATAATGCTGATATTTTGGTATTACAGCCCTAACCCCGCCTTGGGGGTTGTCAACATCACCTTCTCTTCTTGGAATCAAATGAATATGACAATGCATTATTGATTGTCCGGCTATTTTTCCAGCATTAGTTCCAACGTTAAATGCTTTTATACTTTTATCTTTATCTAGAACCTCATTTTTTACAATTTTAATCAAATCATTACATGCGATAAGCTCTTCATTAGATAGTTCAAAATAATCAACTACATGTCTTTTGGGAATTATTAGACAATGTTGCTCTGTAACAGGATACGTATCATAGCTTGCGTACGCTAAATCATTTTCATGAGCAATACCGCTCGCCTTTGAATTACAAAATAGACATGGATTATTTGGATCTCTCATGATGCTTATCTATAAACTTTGCACTTAGTGACAGCCAATTTATAATATTTTGAAAGTATATTATAATTTTTTAGACTTTTTCTTTGCCACCCTAATTGACTAATAGTTTTTACCGAGGCAACACCTTTTCCAGACCCAATCAAAATAATTTCATCAAACTCTTTTAAATTATTAACGAAAATATCTTTTTTTGTAATCTTTTTTATTTTTGATTTAAAAAATTTGTAAGTAATGCCTTTGTAAAATTTATCTATTGGTGAAAAGAATTTATCGTCCTTAACAAAAAGTAAGTTGGAAGTTCCTGTTTCAAAAATTTTTTTATTTGAACATAGTCCAATATCTGATTTTGAATTATCAAGTTTTGATAAATGTTTTATTATTTCTTTATATTTTAAATTTTTAAATTCAGGTTTTTGTCTTTTTAGTTTTACCAATTTTAAATTAAAATTTAACTTTGGTTTGATACGTTTTCTTAATGAAATTGATAGAATTTTTTTATTAACTGCAACTCTAAGTAAATGATTATATTTAATTTTTGAATTAATATTATTTTTAATTAAATTTAAAATATCTGATCTTAATGATGATTTTGATATTGAGAAGGCTTTAGTAGATTTAATTAAGTTATTAATATGTTCTTTAAAGAAAAGAATTTTTGAAGGATTTTCAAATATCCACATTGTGGTAAACACACCACGATCTCCCCAAAGATCTTTAAATTCAATTTCTTTAAGATCTTTAAGCTGATAAGATTTTTTTAATAAGTATTTTACCATTTAAAGTTAAAAATGATTCTGGGTGAAATTGAAATCCATAAATTTTATCAATGTTATTTTCAAATGACATTGCGGCTCCTGAAATAACACATCTCATTGTTATGTCAAAATTTTCTGCTACAAAAGGTTCTTTTAATTTTAAAGAATGATAACGACCGACTTTAAATTTACGTCCCGTATTAAATAGTTTGCTTGATTTATTAACCAATACTTCTGATTGAAATCCGTGATAAATTTTGCTTTGTTCAATTATACTAGCTCCTTCACTAAATAATATTTGCTGAAACCCAAGACAAATTCCTATTATTTTCTTTTTACCCTTAAATTTCTTATAAATTTTTGAAGACAATGGATAATCTTTTGGAGATCCTGGCCCTGGAGAAAAGACAATTGTTGATGCTTGATTTAATTTTGAATTATTAATTTTACTAAAATCATCACACTCAACATTATCAAATAAAGAAAATTGATGAACTACATTATGTGTAAACGAGTCTTTATGATCAATAACATATATCATTTATATAAATCTATTAGCGCTTTCGCTTTAATAAAATTTTCATTAAATTCATGTTTTGCATTACTGTCAATTACAACACCTGATGCAACTGAAATTTCAGAAACATTTTTATAATTTAATATTGATCTAATAATTATATTAAACCTCATATCACCATTAAATTTAATGAAACCAAAACTTCCTGTATAAATATTTCGATTTTCTTTTTCTTGATTGTTCAAAAGATTTAATGTGCTTATTTTTGGACAACCAATTACCGATCCACCAGGCATCATTGCTTTTATAATATCTATATTCTTTATATTTTTCTTAAGCTTCCCTATAATTAAACTTACATAATGATAAAGATCTTTATATTCTTCAACTGTTTTTTCTTTTTTAAGCTTTACACTTCCAGGCTTACATATTCTTGAAAGATCATTTCTTTCCATATCAACTATCATATTATGTTCTTTAGTTTCCTTAATATTGTTTCTAAAAAAACTTAAAGCTTTATTTTTATTAAAATTTTTAGTTTTTCTTAATGTTCCAGCAATTGGTTTTGTTGATATGTTTGAACCATTTTTAGTAATTAAATTCTCAGGTGAGCAGCTGATAATTGAAAAGTTTTTATCTTTAATCATGAAAGCTTCTGGCGCTAAATTGCTTTTAGTCAATCTGCAAAAAAAGTCTAAAGGATCGATTGAAGATTTATTCTTATATTTAGTACATATTTTAATTTGATATGTCTCCCCAGATCTAATTTTCTTTTTAAATTTATTAAAGATTTTTGTGTATAATTTTTGGTCAATATTAATCTTAAATTTTTTATCTATTTTTTGTGAGGAATTTAATTGATAAGTTAAATCTTCCTTTAAAGAAATTTTAGTTTCTGGCTTATAGAACATTCCTTTTGGAAAATTAATACTTTTTTGTTTAGGTAACTTTACTCCAATTAGATTATTTAATAATTCATAGCCAAAAAAACCTATCATTAAATCTGTATCTTTATACTTCGTCTTAAACTTGTGTTTTTGATTTAAAAAATTAATAATATTTTTATTATTTAAAGTTATTTTTTTTGAAAAATCTGTAAATAAATCAAAACCTTTGATCGTTTTATAGATAATAAAAGGTTTGTTTAAATTATTAATATTATTTAAATAACTTTTTTTAATCAATTTTTTAGGTTGTTTGAAGTCTCTCAACTTGTTTTTCTATTATTGGCAAGTGTATTAAACCTGCAAAAATTGATAAAGCAATAGATATGTACCAAGCATAGTCATATGATCCATACTGATCATGAAATACTCCTCCTAAATAAGCTCCTAAAAAAGATCCTACTTGATGGCTTAAAAAAACTATTCCATATAATAATCCTATATATTTAGTTCCAAAAATAAACCCAACTAAGCCCATTGTTGGTGGAACGGTTGACAGCCATAAAAAACCAAAAGTAATACCAAATAACACAGCAATAATTGGGCTGGGTGGTAAAAATATAAACAAAGCTATAACCAAACCTCTTGCTAAGTAGATTGTGCTTAAAATTAATTTTTTACTAAATTTTTGAGCTAGATATCCTGATGTTAATGTTCCTGCGATATTAAATAAACCTATCATTGAAAGAATTGTTACAGTGCACCACTCTGGCAAACCTCTGTCATTAATATAAATTGGAATATGTGTTGCAACTAAAGCGATATGCCATCCACAAACAAAAAAACCTAAAGTTAAATATATAAAACTTTTACTCTTGAAGGCTTCCGTAAGCGCTTCACTTGCAGTTTGTTTGTCATCTATTATTCCACCAACTACATCTTTTGGGGTAGTTAAAAAGAAAGCCAATATCAAACCTACAAAAATAAAAGCAGCAAAGATTAAAAGTGTAGTTTCCCATCCAAAATCAACAAGTGCATATCTTGTAAAAACAGGCGATACAAAATAACCAAATGAACCAGCGGCTGTAACAATACCAATAGCAGCAGTTCTATTTGATTGAGGAAAATGTTTTGCAACCACTGAAACAGGAATGCTTATTGCAGTTCCACCAAGTGCAACACCTATTAATACACCGATACCAGTTACAAAATAAAGCCCAGTATTATAGTCTGAAACCAACATCAGAATTCCGAGTAAATAAAAAATAAAACCAATAAATACTGCTATATGACCACCGTATTTATCTGTAATGACTCCAAACCAAGGGGCAAACGCACCCCATAAAAACATTTGAAGACCTAAAGCAAAACCGAATTGAGATAGCGTTATTCCTAAGTCAGTTGAAAAGTCAAAGTAGAACATTCCAAATGTTTGTCTTATACCAAGAGAAATAATAACAATTAAGCAAGCAGCAACTAATGTAATTAGAACTGTTTTATTTTTTATAAATTTTTCAGATGACATTTAAAGCTTACTTTAAATGTTTTAAGGATTGTTTGATATCTGCGATAAGGTCGCTAGGATCCTCTAAACCAATATGCAATCTAACAATATGCTCATTTTTTTCTAATTTAAGATATTTTCTGTTTCCTTGTTCTCTCACATTTTGATGTAAAGCTAAACTTTCAAATCCACCCCAACTATAACCATGGCCAAATAGTTTTAAATTATTTACAAATTTAACAACAGACTTTTCATTTTTAGATTTAATTCTTAAGCCCATTAAACCTGAGGCTCCAGAATAATACTTTTTCCACATTCTAAAATTATAAGAATCTTTCTTATAAGGATATAACAACTTAATATTTTTAAATTTAGACAAAAACTCTGCAACTTTTTTTGCATTTTCTCTATGTCGATCTAATCTAACATCTAAAGTTCTTAATCCTCTTGTTATTAAATAAGCATCATCAGGCCCTAATCTTAAACCAGTAACTCTTTCAGCAGCTTTTACTTTTGCAAAAACTTTTTTATTTACAGCTAAACTTCCACCCATTACATCAGAATGACCTGAATAATATTTTGTTGCTGAGACAATTGACATATCAAAACCAAGTTTGATTGGTTTTAAAAAGTATGGAGTTCCCCAAGTATTATCAATCGCAGTTAAAATTTTATATTTTTTTGCAATAGAAATGATTTTACCTAAATCTTGGAAATCAAAAGTATTGCTACCTGGATTTTCCACAAAAATTAATTTAGTTTTTTTTGTAATAGCTTTTTCCAATGTCTTAAGATTATGAGGATCATAAAAAGTTGTTTTGATATTAAATTCTTTTAGAAAATCTTGTGACAGCAATCTTGTTGGACTGTAAACTGGATCAGCTACTATAATTTCATCGCCTGGTCTTGTTACGCTAAAAATTGCAAGAAATACCGATCCAAATCCTGTTGGAGTTAAAAAAGTAAAATAGCTTTCTTCTAGTTTTGATAAAATTTGTTGAAGAATATGAGTAGTTGAAGTTCCTTGTCTTCCGTAATCAAAGTGTCCACCAGTAGGGTTTTTTTTTGCTTTATTTTGCATTTTTCGAATATCTTGCATTGATTTGAATATAATTGTCGAGGCTCGAACAATTGGTGGATTAACTGACTGATTATGAAAGTCTTTTGCGGTGTGTTTTAAAAATGTCTTGAAAGAATTGCTCATAATAAAATTTGATATGTTAAGAAGACAATGCTATATCCCGTAAAAAACGTCAATAAAATTAATAAATAGGACTTAATGAGTTATCCAAAGAAACATAGAGGCCGAAGAAAACAGGGCTCTAAAAAAAGAAGAGCAAAAAGAAAAAATAAGAAAAAGTAATTTCTCTACTCTTTAATCCATCCTCCCCCAAGAACTTTATGACCAAATTGGTCTTTGCTATAAAAGACACATGCCTGTCCTGGTGAAATACCATCTTCGGGATTAAGCAAATTTACATGGGCAGTATTATTTTCTTTTAGATCAACTTTTGCTTCAAGAAGATTTCCAGTTGATCTTACTTTTACAAAAATATTTTGATCTAAATCTTTTTTATCAGTTAATAAATTCAAATCTTTAAGAGAAATATCTTTTTTTCCAAGATTTTCTTTTGGTCCAACTATAATCTCATTATTTTCTGAATTTATTTTTAAAACGTATAAAGGTTCTTTGTCTGAAACTTTAATCCCTTTTCTTTGTCCTATTGTAAAATTAATAATTCCATCATGAACACCAATTACATTTCCCTCTAAATTTTTTATATTTCCCTTTTGAAAAGAGTCTGGTCTAAATTTTCTAATTACTGATGCGTAATCTCCATTAGGCACAAAACAAATATCTTGGCTGTCAGGTTTATCCGCAACATTTAAATCTAGCTCTTTAGCAATCTCTCTTGTTTTATCTTTTAACATTCCACCTAATGGAAACCTTAAATAATCTAATTGTTCACGAGTTGTATTAAATAGAAAATAACTTTGATCTCTGTTCTCATCGATTGCTCTATACATATTATTTGTATTGTTAGCTGTAACATTTTTTACATAATGACCTGTAACTAATGCATCTGCATTTAGATCTTTGGATACTTCAAATAAATCTTTAAACTTTACTGTTTGATTGCATTGAACACACGGTATTGGGGTTTCTCCATTTAAATAACTATCAACAAAATTATCTATAACCCCTTGCTTAAACTTATCTTGGTAATATAAAATTTTATGTTCAATCCCTAATTTATGTGCAACACGTTTTGCATCCATTATATCTTGTCCTGAACAGCACTGTTTAGATTTGGCTACTTCTTTTCCATCATCATAAAGCTTTAATGTAATTCCAATAACTTTATAGCCTTCATTTTTCATGATGCCGGCTACAGTTGAAGAATCTACTCCACCAGACATGGCGACTACTACTGTAGTATCCTCAGGCTTTTTATTAATTCCAATAGAATTTAATTCTTTATTCATAAGGTGGTATTTATACTTATTTACAATATAAGTTAAATTAAATGATTTTAGATTACGAACCAGGTGACAAAGTCACTAATCCAAACAATAAAGACTGGGGTATTGGTCAGGTCCAATCTATTATTAATGAAAAAGTAACTGTAAATTTTGAAAATGCTGGAAAAAAAGTAATCAATGTTAAAAATATAGAATTAAAAAGAATTAAATAGATTTTGGATGGATACAAAAAAAATTATAGAAGATTTAATTGATATTTTTTTAAAAGCTGGAGAATTATCACTTTCACTTAGAGAAAAAGGATTAAAAAAAGAAATAAAATCAGACAACACACCTGTGAGTAATGGTGACCTTGAAGTTAATAAATTTATCACAAAAAAAATCTCTAAGGTAACACCTGATATTCCAATCATATCTGAAGAAACTTCTGATAATAAAGACAACAATCAACTAAAAAATTTCTGGTTAGTTGATCCTATTGATGGGACTTATGATTATATAAATAACTTAGAAGAATTCACAATAAATGCAGGTTTAATTATAAATAACAAACCTGTTGCTGGATTAATTAATGCACCCTCAAAAAAAAGAATGTTTTATTCTTATGGTGAAGGAAATGCTTTTGAATTAAGCAATGGAAAAACGACAAAACTAAATGAAAAAGATACTACAACTAGACCAGTTAAATTTATTTCTTACTCAAACAAAATTAAACCAGAAATTCAAAAAATCTATCAAGATATTGGGGTTGTTGAAAATGTGAAAATGAAAAGTTCACTTAAGTTTTGCGTGGTAGCAGCTGGTGAATATGATGGATATGTGGCAGAACCAAGAGCTTATGAATGGGATATAGCAGCTGGTCATGCAATATTAATACATTCGGGTGGAACTGTTACAGATTTTAATGGAAATGAAATTTTATATGGAAAAAAAGATTTAAAAAATCCAAGCTTAATTTTAAAGAGTAAAAATATATTATAATGGATGAGCAATTAAGAATTATACTTATTATAATAGTTTCTGTATCTATTTTTGGATTATTAGTTTTTGTATTTGTTAAAAACTATGTGAGACAAAAGATTAATAATTTAGTTGAAGAGGAAAAAAAAGAAAAAAAACTAAAGTAGATTAATTATTTTAAGATATTCATCTTTTTCTATATCCATTACTTTTCTTGACGTCTCAAAATCAAAACCATTTCTTGCTAATAAAGATATGTCTTTTTTATAAAATAGAGTTCTATTGTCCTCAGCTCTAGCTGGACCAATTCGTTTTTTCTTACAAATTTTTATAGCAGAAAAAAAATCTTGGTCAGAGTTATCTTCTTTTATTTTATCAACTGTATCTTTAATAAACTCATCATGAATTCCTTTCCCCATTAAATAGTTTCTAATTTTACTTATAGAGTTCCCTCTTTGAATCATACTTTTTGCTTTGCTTTGAGAATAAAATTGATCATTGATAAATTTATTCTTCTCTAAATCAGACAAAACAATATCGATCAATTTATTGACGTCTTTTTTTCTCACATCTGAAGAGGAAAGCTTCATGTATTTCTTAAGTAAATAGGTTTTTAGTTGTTGTTTTGAAGGGGCATATTTTTCAACATAAGCAAATGCAAAATTTCTCATTTCCTCAACAGTTACCTGGAGTGTTTTTTTTCTATTTCTTATAGGAATCATGGTTAGATTTTATATAATATATTTAAATGATCGAACAAATTTATACTTATTTTTCTATAGAGACACTTTATATGTGGATCAATATCGGTGTATTACCATTTTGGTTTATACTAATTTTTTTTCCACATTCTCATCTAGGTAGAATTTTTGTAGCCTCAATATTTCCAATATTTGTTTTAAGTGGTGTTTATATATTTGTTTTATATAAATCTTATTTAATTGGCTATGATTTTGTTGGTAATTTTACTTTATACCTGGGATTAGATGAGCTTTCTAGATTGTTTGAAGACCATTTATATTTAATGCTTTTTTGGACACACTTCATTGCAATCAATTTATTTATAGGTGGATGGATAGTAAAAGACTCTCAAAAATTTTATATTAATAAAATTTTAGTATCGATCCCATTAATAATCACCTATTTAGTAGGACCAATTGGTTTATTCATTTATTGGATCATAAGAATTTTCTATGCCAAAAGAATGAGTCTTTATGAGTAATCATATAGATTTTTATTTTGATATAATTAGCGCCTATTCTTACATTGCTCACAAAAAGATTGAAAAAATTAAAGCTAATCAAAAAATTATTTTTAACTATAAACCTATTTTTTTAGGCGGTCTTCACAACCTTGCAGGGATAAGTGCGCCCGCTTTTAATAAATATAAAATGAAAAATATGCAAAATGATTGTGAGCTTGTATCAAAAAAAAATAATATATCCTTTACATGGAATTCTAACTTTCCAATCAACTCTCTTTATTTGATGAGAGGCTATTTATACGTATCTGATGATCAAAAAAATAACTATCTAAATACTTTTTTTGAAGCTTATTGGAAAGATAATTTAGATTTATCAAATAATGAGGAAATCTTTCAGTTATTAAATACTTTAAATATAGATAATGAAAAGTTTTTAAATGGGATTAAAGAACAGTCAATTAAAGATGCACTAAAAGATGCAACTAACGAGGCGTTTAAAAAAGAAGTTTTTGGTGCACCCACATTTATTACAAATAATAAAATTTTTTGGGGACAAGATCGACTTGAATATGCTGTTGAAGAATTAAACTTTAATTAGATTATTTTAAATTTACTCTGGCTGATTGCACCGAAACCACCCTCGATGTGTGATACTTTTTCGTATCCCATATTATGCAATGCTTTAACTGCTAAAGCAGATCTTACACCGCCCGCACAAAATAAAACCATTTCTTTATTTTGATCAAGTTTACCTTGTTGAAAAAAAGCACTATTAGGATCTAAAAAAATTTCCATCATTCCTCTAGAAATATGTACTGAATTTTCCACACTTCCAGTATTTTCTAATTCACGAGCTTCTCTTATATCAATTAAATTACAATTATTTTCTTCAACCATCTTGAATGCTTCATCAGCATCAATAGTTTTAATTTCTTGCATAGCTTCTGAAACTAAAGTTTGGATAGATTTTATGTTCATAGATAATATTATATGCTATTTTAAATATAATTAAACAATTGTGCTTCCAAAATTTTTAAAACCTTACCATATCAAATCATCCAATCTGGTTAGAATCGGTCCTAGAACCGACGGTGGATACATAATAGATAAAAGAATTCTAAATAAAATAGACATATTAATTACTTGTGGCTTAAATGATGATTGGGAATTTGAAAGAAGTTTTTTTAAAAAAAAACCAAATATAAAGATAATTGCATTTGATCATACAGTTAATAATCATTTTTGGATAAAAAGATTTAAGAGTGATGTAAAATCTCTTTTGTTACTAAGGAAATTGAGAATAAGTAAAATAATAGATATATTTAAATTTATAGACTATCTACTTTTTTTTACCAAAAACAAAAAACACCAAATAAAAAAAGTAGAATTTAAAAAGAAAAATAATAAAGAAATAACAATTCCTAAAATTCTAAAAGATTATAAAGAAGTGTTTTTAAAAATTGATATCGAGGGTGATGAGTACAAAATCTTAAGTGATATTAAAAAAAACTCAAAAAAAATAGCCTTTTTAATTATTGAATTTCATAATTTACATAAAAATATTTTTAAAATCAAAAAATTTTTAGAAAAATTAGATTTAAAAATTATACATATTCATGGGAATAACTATGGTGGTATTGATAAGTATGGTGACCCGAATGTTATAGAATTATCATTACTTAATACAAAAAAAATTAAGGTTGATAATAGGTTTAGTAAAAAGAAATATCCTAAAGTAAATTTAGATTATAAAAATTTTAAAAGAAGAGAAGATATTAAAATCAAATTTAATGAATAAAAATATTTGTATTGTATACACTCATCATAAATTAGGAGATTTAATTTGGCAACTTCCTTATATTAAAGCTATAAGTGAACACTATAATCAAAGTGTAGATTTAATATTAAGAGAAAAAACACAAGCAAAAAAAATATTAAAAAATGAAAAATATATTAATAATATTAATTATAATAATTTCAGAAAAGGGATTTTTTATTGGATTGATGTCTACAAATTAGTTCAAATTTATAATCAAAATAAATACACTCATGTTTACATATTAGATAAAGTTAATAAACCTGCAATAGCAGCCAAAATATCTGGTGTAAAAAACATAATTGGTCCTGGAATAGGTAATCAAAAAAAATATCTTACTACAGATACTATTTTAAATGATGATGACTGGAATTTAAATTATTCTGAACAATCTAAAAAATTATTACAGTTACATAAAATAAATTTAAATAACCCATATCCTCAATTAAATTTTAATATAAACGAATATAATCAAAAAAATTCTGATCTTTTTTTTGAAGGAAAAAAAATTGCACTTGGTATAGACTCTTTTGAGGATTATAAAATGTGGTATGAAGAAGATTTTGTAAAACTTACTGAATTACTTTATAAAAAAAATTTATTTGATTATGTCTATCTTATTTGTGACCCAGATAAATCTTATATGGCCAAAAAAATAATTGAAATATCTAAAAAAAATTATTTCATTGATTGTTCTAAAAAAGATCTCACAGGTGTCATAATTGCTATAAAAAATTCTCAATTTTTTATTGGAAATAACTCTGGACCTTTAAATTTATCAGCTGCACTTGGTGTTAAATCTTTTGGTTTAATAGCAAATGATGCTATAAGTGAACTAAAATATAGTAAAATACAATTTATAACTCCCAAAAATTATAAAGATAATACTTGGATTAGAGATAGAAAAAATATGAAAACTCTTAAACCTGATGAAGTTTTTACCTTCTTGAAAAATAAAATAAGATAAAAATGAAAGCAGTAAATTTCACTTTACCATCAACAAATAATGTTAATTTTTCTTTAAAAGACTCTTTAGGAAAATATGTTGTTTTATATTTTTATCCAAAAGATGATACTCCGGGGTGCACTATTGAAACTATTGATTTCAATAAATTATTTTTTCAATTTAAAAAATTAGAATGTGAAATTTATGGAATTTCTAAAGATAATATAAAAAGTCACGATAAATTTAGAGATAAATATAAAATAAAGTTTGATTTGTTATCTGATGAAGAATTAAAAGTCCTAAAGAAATATAAGGTTTGGGGTAAAAAAAAGTTTATGGGAAGAGAATTTATGGGGATCATAAGAACTACCTATTTAATTGATAAAAAAGGAAAAATTATAAAGATATGGGAAAATGTTAAAGTTAAAGACCACGCAAAAGAAGTTTTGGAAACCCTTAAAAATATTTCATAAAATAAAAAGGCCCCTTATTTCTAAGGGACCCTTAAAGTTATAGTGAGATAATTTTTTAGTCTCTGATTGCGTAAGCTTTTACACCCACTTCAGCAACATCCGTTCCAAGTTTTTCAGCTTGAGCACTAATTCTTAAACCAATAGTTTCTTTGAGTGCTCTGAAAACTATGTAAGAAAGTACAAAACTAAATACACATACAGCTAGAACACCTGTAAACTGAGTTCCAAATGTTGTGTCTGGATTTGAAATTGGAACTACCAATGTACCAAAGATACCAGCAAACATGTGAACTGGAATAGCCCCAACGACATCATCTATGTGTTTAGATTCTAAAAACTTAGTTCCAAAGTACATAATAATAGCTCCAATTGAACCAATTACCATTGCAAGAATTGGACTAGGATTTAATGGTTCAGCAGTTATTGCAACTAGACCTGCTAAAGCACCGTTTAACATCATTATGATATCTGTTTTACCACCAATTAATCTAGTGACTACAGCTGCGGTTACTGTTCCAGCTGCACCAGCTAAGTGAGTGTTAACTGCAATTTTACTAATTGCTGTAACATCATCAAAAGTTCCAACTGCTAATTGACTAAACCCATTAAAACCAAACCAACCAAACCATAATAAAAAGGTTCCAAGTGTAACTAAAGGAATACTAGACGCTGCAAAAGGAACTAAAGATTTAGTCTCACCTCTTTTTCCAAATCTACCAGCTCTTGCACCTAAAACTATTACGCCAGCTAGAGCAGCAGCACCACCACAAGCATGGACTAAAGTTGATCCTGCAAAATCAGAAAAACCAGCAGTAGCTAACCAGCCTCCACCCCACTGCCAACCCATAGAGATTGGATAAATGAATGCAGCCATTATTGCTGAGAAAATAAAAAATGGCCAAATTTTAATTCTTTCTGCAACAGCACCTGATACGATTGATACAGTCGCACAAACGAACATTGCTTGATAGAACCAATCTGAATAATCAGAGTATCCAGTTCCTATTTCAGATGAGTCGCTCCAAATTGAAAATGATCCTATGTAACCACCTTCAGGTATTCCATATGCAAGATTATATCCGCATAAAAAAAATACAATTGATGCTATAGCAAATTTACCAATATTCTTTGCTGCAATTGTTGATACACTCTTTGTGGTAACCAAACCACATTCAAGCATGCAAAATCCTGCAGCCATAAATGCCACTAATACACCACCTAAATAAAAGCCAAGTGTGTTGAATATATATTGTCCTTCAGCTGATATAGTTGTTTCTGCTGAAGCTAAGCCTGTAATGCTAAGAAAGATTACAAGACTGAGTGTTATTTTTTTAAATAAATTAATCATTATCTCTCCTTGTTATGAAAGATCTTTTATTAAAGTTTTTTTGTTTAAGAATTGCTGATTAATCAAAAGAGTTATGACAATAGAGCATGTGTATAAAAAAAGGCCCCTATAAAGGGGCCTTTTACTAACTATAAGAGAGAGAGATAGTTATTCTGTTATTTAAGAGGCCCTCCAATGAGATAACGATATGGAGATCGAAGAGCCTCTTTATTGCATGCAATTAGTCTCTTATTGCGTAAGCAATTACACCCGTTTCGGTAACGTCCGTACCTTTAGTTTCAGCTTCTTTACTTAATCTGATTCCAAAGAGACTTTTCATTATCGACCATACAATGTAAGACACTGCAAACACAAAAATGTTAACCGCAAGTACACCAATTAACTGTGCACTAAATGTTGCATCAGTATTAGTTAGAGGAACTGCAAGTGTGCCCCAAATTCCAGCAAATAAGTGAGCTGGAATTGCACCTACAACATCATCAAGTTTAAAACTAAATAATAATTTAGTTCCAAACACTACGATCAAACCACCTATTGCACCTATTAAGATAGCTGCAAATGGTGATGGTGCTAAAGGTTCAGCGGTGATAGCTACCAAGCCACCAATTGCTCCGTTTAACATTTGAATCACATCTGTTTTACCATACATTAATCTTGTAATTGTGGCTGCTGCTAATACACCACCACAGGCAGCAAGATTTGTATTGATAAATATTGTAGAGATCGCAACTGCATCATCAAAAGTACCTAATGCTAATTGAGAACCACCATTAAATCCGAACCAACCTAACCATAGGATAAATACACCTATTGTTACTAATGGAATTGAAGAAGCTGCAAAAGGTTTTAACGCTTTCGGATTTCCTGCAGAGTCAAATCTTCCATTTCTAGCACCTAACAAAATAATACCTGCTAATGCAGCTGCACCACCTGTTGAGTGAACTAATGTTGAGCCAGCAAAGTCAGAGAAACCGAGTTCAGCTAACCAGCCTCCACCCCACTGCCAACCCATTACGATTGGATAAATTACTCCTGCTAAAATAGCTGCAAATAAGAAAAATGGCCATAACTTGATTCTTTCAGCCATAGCACCTGAGCAAATTGAAACTGTTGTTGCACAGAATACCATTTGGAAAAACCAATCAGAACCATCGGCATAACCAGTATCAATTGCACTTGCATCTGACCAAGGTGTGAATGATCCTATATACCCACCTTCTGGAATACCATAAGCTAAGTTGTAACCAACTAGCCAAAACATAATTCCAGCAATTGCATAAAGACCAATATTCTTTGCACAAATTACTGAAACACTTTTTGAAGTTACCATACCAGATTCTAGCATTGCAAAACCTGCCGCCATAAACATGACAAGGAAACCACAAATTAAAAATAATAGAGTATTAAAAATAAACCCCACTTCAGCAGACACTGTTGTCTCTGCCATACCCGCACTACTCATGTTCAATAATAAAATTAAACTAATAAGTGGTGTTGATATTCTCTTTATTAATTTAGTCATAAGACCTCCTGTTAAGGATATGTCTTATAATTTTATTAATTTTAAAAACTAACGCTGATTAGGAAAAATTGCTATGCAGTATTTGCATATAGTAACAGCCCTAAACATGTTTTGAAAACGTTAGGGCTGTTAAAAAATAATTATTTATTGAATACTTCTTTTAAAGCTTTAGCAGGTAAGAATTTTACTTTTTGAGAAGCAGCGATTTGAATTTGCTCACCTGTTCTCGGGTTTCTTCCAACTCTAGCTTTTCTTTTAGCTACTTTATAAGTACCAAATCCAGCAATTTTAACTGAATCATCACCTTTTAGTGCATCTAAAATAGTGTTGGTAATTGTATCAAATGTTCTTTCAGCATCGGCTTTGCTCAAACTTAAAGAGCCTGAAAGCTGTGCAATTAGTTGTTTTTTGTTCATTTTAGCTCCGGTTATGTTGGTTACTAATCATACTTGTCATAAACGTTGATAAATCAAGCTTTTTTTTAGTGTCTAATTTTATTATACATACAATATGTAGTTGTAGCTTAAATAAGTATTGATTTTACTTATCTTTTTAATGTTTTAAAAAATAAAATTAATTGAATAAACCAAGGTCTTTTAGGTCATTAAAGGTTGTAAAAAACATTAATGAAAGCAACAAAAAGATTCCGATTCGAAAAAAACCTTCTTGAACTTTTTGAGATAGAGGACGTCCTAAAAGTTTTTCAAATGCATAAAACATCAAGTGACCGCCATCTAGCATTGGTATTGGGAACAAGTTAATTAAACCAAGGCTTATTGAAATGTAAGCCATTATAGAAATAAATGGTAAAATTCCAATTTCAGCAACTTGTCCTGTAATTTTCGCAATCCTAATTGGGCCCCCTAATTGCGAACTATCTCCAGTTCCTTTCAACATTGTACCAATGTATTTAAGAGATGATGCGCTTACGAAATAAACTTCTTTTACTGAATGAATTAATGCTTGTGCAGGTCCTAGTTTTACATGATTGATTTCATTATTATAAGCACCAAGTTTAATACCAACCATTCTTTTATTAATTTTGTTACCTAAATTATCATCACTTAAAACTATATTGGGTTTAATTTTAAGTAAGTATTCTTGATTAAATCTTTCAACTTTAAAAATAATAACATCTCCTGTTGAAGTGGTAATAAACTTTGACACATCCATGATGCTTTCAACTTTATTATTATCAATTTCTAAAATAACATCATTATCTTTAAGTCCACCAATCATAGCAGGGCTATCTTTTTGAACTTCATTAATAATTGCAGGAGTAAAATCTTTTCCGATAAAAGTATATATTGAAAAAAAAATAACTATAGCTAGTAAAAAGTTTGCTAATGGTCCACCAAATACAATTAAAGTTCGTTGATACAATGGTTTAATTACAAACAGTTTTTCCTGATCCTCTTTATTGTATTGTTTTAAAATTTTTTCATGATCTGCTTGTGAAAAAACATTTCTATCACCGAAAAATTTTACGTATCCCCCAAGTGGTATCCAGCATATTTTCCATCTGGTTCCAGATTTATCATTCCAACCAAATATTTCTTTACCAAAACCTATAGAAAAATCAGTAACCCCCACACCATATTTTCTTGCAAAATAATAGTGTCCATATTCATGAATAAATACAACAACTAAGATTAATATTATAAATGGAATTATATATGTAAGCATAATTATTTTAAAGATCCCTGTAAAACATATTTCAATATACGAACAGCTTGTTTTTGATCTGTTGCAACAGCAGAGGCTGCAGCATCTACTTCTTTTAAAGCGTGCTGATGGTCTTGATTATGAATAACAATAATAGATTTATTTAATGCAGCAGCATATCCTGCATCAAAAGCCGCATTCCATTGTTTGTATTTTTCACCAAATTTAACAATGATCACATCACTATCTTTAATAGATTTTTTAGTTCTAATTGAATTAATATTAGCTCCTTTTCGATCTTTCCAAAAATTTTTCTCTTCTTCTCCTAAAATCTCAACCCCACAATTATCAGAAGACTCATGATCGGTTACTGGAGACAAAAATTTGATATCAAGATTTTCTTTATCACAAAGCTCAATAATTTCTTCTCGCCAATTACTGTGAATTTCACCAGCCAAATATACCTTTAACATTTCTTCTCCTGATTGTTTTTACTTGTTTTTAATTAAATAATTTTTATTAACATACAAATATATATCAAATATTTAATTTATCTTTAATTGCATAAAACCACACAGCTAATCTAAAATAAAATGTCCTTAATTGTGGAAAAATAAATTTTTTAGGTAATCCTTTATATATCTTTGAGATATCAAGATTTTTGCTATTGGATGAAAAAACCAACTTAGATAGCTGCTTTCCTGTCCAAGGAGCTGCGCTGACACCTACTCCATTATAACCAAATCCGTAATAAATCTCCTCATTATCAATTTTACCTATAGATGGGGTTAGTTTTTGAGATAAAGCTATTAATCCTCGCCAGTTATAATCAATTGTAACATTTGACCAATTGGGAAATATTTTTTTTAAAAACTTTTCCATCTTTTTAGACATGGCTAAATTTGACTGATCACTTCCTGTTAAATCTCCTCTAGTTCCAAATAAAATCCGATTGTCTGGTAATTTTCGATAGTAATATAAAAGGTTTTTAGTATTAGCGATGGGTGAGAAAGTTTTAAAGTTATGAGAGTTAATTTCATCTTCGCTAAGTTTTCTGGTTACAATTATATTTGAAATAACAGGGAGTACCCTTCCATCCATTTGAGGAATTAATCCTTCTTGATAAAAACCATTAGTTGCAACTACTATTTTTTTAGATCTGATAGATCCTTCTTTAGTTTTTAAAATATAAGATCCATTTTCTTTATTAATTTGATTTACTTTAGTTTGTTCAAATATTTTTAGTTTCTTAGACAAAGCATACTTTGCAATCCCATTAACAAATTTAAGAGGATTGATTGCAAAACCAGGTTTATATGAAAACGCTCCAAATTGTTCTGTTCCTCCATGACCAACTTCATTAAATTCTTCCTTTGAATAAATTTCAGTTTCAATACCAAATTCAGATTTATAAACGGTAGCTTGTTCTTTAATTTGCTCAAATTTATTTTTATGATGAGCAACAACATAATTACTATCTCCAGTTATATCGCAATCAATATTATACTCTTTAATAATATCTTTTGTATAGTTTGAACCTTCAATAGAATTTTTAAAAAATCTCTTCGTTTCTTCTTTTCCAAAAATAGATTGCATTTTTTTAAATGACATTTTGCTTGGAGGTAAACAATTAAATCCTGCATTACGAGATGAAGCTCCCCAACCTACTTTTCCAGCTTCGACTAAAATGACATCTAGATTATGATTTTCAATCAAATTAATTGCACATAGCAAACCTGTGTATCCTCCACCAATTACTACAATTTCTGAATTAATATCTTTTGATAATTTTTCTAAATTTAAATTTTCGCTTGAAGCATCTTCCCAATAACTACTAACAGGAGTATCAAATTTATAGATATCTGAGTGATATATATTTTTCATTTTTTTAAGATACTTAAACTCACAATAAGTGTCTAATTAACTAAACAGCTTGAATTAACGAAGCTGTATTATTTGTTGGTTTATTTACATCTTTTGATACTTCATGAAATATAAGATCAGGTTTTTTACATTCTTTTAAAAAAGCTGAACCTTGTAATTCTAAATTTAAATATCGGTTAATATCTGTTTGATTAATGATTACTGGTTGTCGATGATGAATTTCGCTAATATTTTCTTTAGCTTCTTCTGTAATTAAACAAAATTGATCCCCCTCATAAATTCCAGCAAAGAATATTGGGTTTGTATCTTTTCTTGTAAAATAATGTGGAGTTTTTTCTTTTTCCTCCCTTTTCCACTCATAAAAACCATCTGCTACAGCAACACATCTATTGTTCTTAATTAATTTTTTAAATGAAACTTTTTCATCAATGGTTTCCAATCTTGCATTAATTAATGCTTTAAAATCTTTATCTTTTGCCCAACCAGGTATTAAACCCCATTTAAGAGCTTCTAGTGTATTTCCATTTTTGTATTTTTTAATAACTGGAAGTTTTTGGTATGGATGTGCATTATAATTTTCATTATCTTCTACTTGAATAGCAGACTTTACTAGCTTGCTAGTTTTTGTGACTGGGTTTTTTACGACATATCTTCCACACATTTAAATATTTTAACAAATAGAATAGATTAAGTCGATATGATGGTTTTATGCATATTGACCAGCAACATATCCAGAAGACCAAGCCCATTGAAAATTATATCCACCTAAATGTCCTGTTACATCTACTACTTCACCAATAAAAAATAAATTTTTGTGTTTATTAGACATCATTGTTTTTGAAGATAGTTCTTTTGTATCAACTCCTCCCAATGTTACCTCCGCAGTTCTATATCCCTCTGACCCAGTTGGATTAATTATCCAATAATTTATAGCGTCACTTAATTGTTTTAAAACTTTGTTAGATAATTCAGAAATATTTCCACTTACTTTATTGTCACTACAAATAATTTGGGCTAATCTTTTAGGTAAAATATCAGCAATAATATTTAAAATATCAAGTTTTGGATTTAATTTTCTTTTTTCCTCCAACAATTGATAAACATTTAGTTTTGGTGACAGATTAACTTTAATATTATCTCCTAGTTTCCAGTATGAAGAAATTTGTAATATTGAAGGACCACTTAAGCCTCTGTGTGTAAATAACATCCCTTCTTCAAATAAAACTTTATTAAAAGAAACAATAGCTTCTACAGAAAGGCCTGTTAACTCCTTACACATATCTAATATCTTTTCATTAAACGTTAGTGGCACTAAAGCAGGTAAGGTTTCGATAACATCATGATTAAATTTTTTAGCAATTTCATAACCAAATGAACTAGCGCCAATTTTTGGAACAGATAATCCACCTGTTGCAATAATTAAAGACTTTGATGAATATTTATCGGTTTCAGTTAAAACAAGATATTGATCATTATCTTTGATAACATCTTTAATAATAAATTCTTTTAATATAGTGACATTTGCTAACTCACATTCTTTAAGAAGCATCTCAACAATTTGTTGAGCACTATGATCACAAAACAATTGTCCCAATTTCTTTTCATGGAACTTAATCTCATACTTATTAATTAAATTGATAAAATCATTTTGGGTATATTGACTTAAGGCTGATCTTACAAACTTTGGGTTTTGTGAGAGAAATTTATTAGGGTTAGTGTTAATATTAGTAAAATTACATCTGCCACCACCAGAAATTCTAATTTTTTCACCAATTTTTTTATAATGATCAACCAGCAAAACTTTACGGCCACGTTTTCCAGCTTCAATTGCACTCATCATGCCTGCTGCACCTGCTCCAATTATTATAACATCGAACTCAAAGCTCATTATTTCCTAAATATTAAATCTGAAAAAATTTATCTTATAACTAAATTGATTGTCTTTTAATTAACTCTTCAATTTGTTCAATCATAACCTTAGATGATTTCATTGCAGGGTAAATTTCTTGAGCCTTTTGATAGCTTCTTTTTGCTTTATCATAATTCTTTAACTGTATATTGACCATTCCCTGTCCTGCTAAAGCTCCAAAATGTCTTTCTTCTAATTCAAGTACTTTATCTATATCATTTTGAGATTTTTGAAATTCTCCAACCATATAAAATACTGTTGCTCTTTTATTCCAAGCTTCCGCCCAAGTAGGATCTAACTCTATTGCTTCTGTAAAAACATCAATAGCTCTATTTAACTGTTGATCTTGAATTAACCTTGAACCTTCATCTAAAATTGATGTCAATTTTTGATCTGAAGGATGAGTGCTCCATAACATCCATATTTGTTGAGCAACGCTTGATGATAATGATGAATTATTTTTTTTTAATTCTAAAAATAATTTGTCAAGTTCAGCATTTCTATCATTTGCACTTAAAGTTGTCGTTGAAAGAAATAAAATAATTATTGATAGAATCTGCTTCATAAAAAATGATAACAAATAAAAGGTAGTTGAACAAAAAAGTTTTACGTAGTTAAGTGTCTCACTCTATTTCAGGTTGAAAAAATAGTCGTTAAATATTGGGTTATGCATTTTATGCATTTCTATTGCTACAATTTAACTCTTATTAACTATATGGCTAAACTATAACATCATAATTATAATAATTCTAAATAAGGAGATTACGATGCAAGCAATTTATACAAGAACAATGAGAGTAAAAGACGATATGCTAGGTAAAGCAATGGAGATTGGTCAAGGTTTAGCAAAAGTGAGAAAAAAATATTATCCTAAACACCAAATTTATTTTTCTTTTCAAATTGGTGGTGATCCAAGAACAATTAGAGAAACATTAATTGGTCCAATGTTTGAAGGAGACAATGATGCTGATGCAAAAATGTCAGCTGACAAAAAATATCAAAGTCTTCAAAAACAATTACAGAAAGTTGCAGTAGAAGGAACTATTGAAGATGAAATCAGATTTATCTTTAGCGAATAAGTTTAACTATATATCCGAAATATCTTAGTAAAAATAGCCTCAGAATCTGGAATTAAATTTGAAACTTTATCTATCGCAATTATAATAATAGGAGAATAACTATGACTGGATTTGCAATATTCAATATAGAGATAAAGAAACCAGAAGAATATAAAGAATATGTTTCTCGAGTTAAACCTATTGCTGAAAAGTATGGTGGTGAATACATTGTTAGAGGTGGTGAAAATGAAATTGTTGAAGGGACTTGGACTTATCCTCGAACAGTAATAATTAAATTCCCCACTTATGAAAAAGCTCTAGAGTGGTATAATTCAGATGAATACCAACCAGTAAAACAAATACGTTTAGATAACTCTATATCCAACGCAATTATAATAAAAGGAGCATAAAAATGTCAGTATCAAGAATAAGTGTAGTTAAGTTTAAATCAAAAGAAGCATGTGATGAAATGGTAGAGTCATACATGTCAAATGCACCAAATGAATTTCCAGAGGCAGAGCAATTATTGCACATTAGAATAGATGACAACACATCAATTGCTGTATCACTATATAAAGATAAAGAAGCGATGGAAAGAGCGTCTGCAGCTAGAGATAAAAGAATGGGAGCTAGAAAAGATCAATATGAGTCGGTAGAAACTCATGTTGGAGAAGTAAAATTAAATCATAAAAACTAAAAAGGAGATAAAAATGAAAGATATACTTGTATTAGGAAGAGTTAAAGAAGGTAAGTTTGAAAAATTAATGAGCTTTATGCAGTCAGAAGAAGGAATGGCAGAAAGAAAAAAAGTTGCCGATGTTACAAAAACAATAGCGACTGCAGCACCAGATAAAAGTGCAGTAATGTTTAAAATTTCTGTTCATGATATGGCTGCACTTCATGCATTTATGGATGGATCTAATCCAGTTTCAAAACCTATCTGGGATGAGGTTATGGAAAGTTTTGAAATATTTGAATTAAACAAAATTTAAAAAATGGGAAGGAGATAATATGTCAATATTAGCAAAATATAATGCTGCGATGGAAGCTAAAGATGAAGCTGCAATGAATGAAATTTTACATGATGATTATAAGTTTACTATGCATGCATCAGGTAATGTTTTAGGAAAAGCAGATGTAATTAAATGGGCTATGAGTGGTGACATCAAAAGAGATAAAATAAGAGTAATTTTTGAAAATGATGAAATTGGAGTTGAGCACTCATTTGTATCATTTAATGATGGGAATACAGAAGCAGTAATGGCGGTGTTTAAATATCAAGATGGAAAAATGATTTCTCTTGAAACAGGCGCTACCAAGATGCCAAAATAATTATATATATTTAGCGAGATTTCATTTAATGTCATTAAATGAGTCTCGCTACTTCTTACGCTTTCCTTGTCCTAGCTGTTGTCTTAGGTGTAACTTCAAATAGTTTTGCAAAAAGTGCTGAAGGTTTTACCCTTCTCTTTCCAAGTATTGTTACTGGGATAACGATAGTTGCGTGTATGTATGCACTTTCAATGGTAATGAAAAATATTCCAATGGGAATAACTTATGCATCCTTTGCAGGGTTAACTATTATTGCAACCGTAGTTGTTGGGATAATTAGATTTAATCAAGTTCCAAATCTATATTCTATAATAGGATTAGCTCTAATTATTGCTGGAGTTTTAATGGTCAACTTGTTAGGTAACAATTAAATATGATTTCGAAAAAATATGCACAACCTTTGTTTATGATATTAATGTCTTTAGGTATGAGTATTATCATGAGTGGAGTAGTAACTGCTGTCAATACAGGTATAAATAATGGTTTTTCTGATAGATGGTTCCATTCTTTCTTATTTGCATTTCCAGTTGCATTAATTGCAGCTTTTAGTCTAGCTCCTGTAATGAGACCCTTTGTTAATAAAATTGCATCAAAGGATTAATTATGAAACCTTTTATTGGATATATCATTTTAGCGATAGGTATTTTTACAGGTATCGCTGCTAATAGTTTTGCAAAAATTTCTGATGGCTTTACAAAATTAACACCAACTATATTGTGTCTAATCTTAATGTGCATAACTATGTTTTCACTATCAAAAGCAATGTCTGTAATACCAGTGGGTTTTGCTTACTCTACTTATAGTGGTCTGACTGTTACGGGTGTTTTGGTGTTTGCAATGTTAAAATATAATCAAATACCAAATTTATATGCAATGATTGGTATAATTCTAATTGTTATTGGTGTGGTAATGGTTAATTACTTAGGAAAACTAAATTAATTTATTGTAGAATTTTCAGGTACACAGATTTCAGATCTTGTTAAAAACCTTCTTCCAGTACCGTTATCTAAAGAAAACATTCCACCCATTCCTTTAATACAATCAATTATAAGATCAGTATTTTTCCAGGCTTCATGTTGAGTTTTACTAATATAAAAAGGTAATCCTCCTATTTCACCTACTAAAATATCTTGGTCTCCGACTAAATATTCTTTAGCTGGATAACACATTGGTGCACTACCATCACAACATCCACCTGATTGATGGAATAATAAATCTTTACCATGAGTTTTTTTCAAATCTTCAATTAACTCAAGTGCTGTAGGTGTTGCTGAAACTTTCATTTTTATATGGCCTGTAGTTTAATACAGGCCATTATAATTTATCTATTAAAAGAAACCTAGTTTATTTTCTGCATAAGACACATGTAGATTTTTGTTTTGTCTATAGTGGTTAAGCATCATTTTATGAGTTTCTCTACCAACACCAGATTGTTTATAACCACCAAATGGTGAGTGAGCTGGGTAAGCGTGGTAACAGTTTGTCCAAACTATACCAGCTTGAATCGCTCTACCCATTCTATAAGCGATATTACCATTTCTAGTCCAAACACCTGCACCAAGTCCATAAAGTGTATCATTAGCAATTTCTAATGCATGTGCTTCATCTTTAAACTTAGTAACAGAAACTACAGGTCCAAAAATTTCTTCTTGGAAGATTCTCATACTATTATCACCTTCAAAAATAGTTGGTTGGATATAATTTCCATTTTCCAATCCACTATTTAATTTAGCAACATCTCCACCACATAGAACTTTGGCACCTTCTTTCTTTCCTAAATCTAAGTAAGATTTGATCTTTTCCATCTGTTCTACTGATGCTTGAGCACCTATCATGGTTTCCATTTTTAAAGGATTGTCTTGTACTACTGCTTTTGTTCTAGCTATTACCTTTTCCATGAATTTATCATAAATAGACTCTTGAACTAAAGCTCTACTTGGACAAGTACATACTTCACCTTGGTTTAAATTAAACATTACAAATCCTTCAACACACTTATCTAAAAAAGCATCATCTTTATCCATGATGTCTTCAAAAAAAACGTTTGGAGATTTTCCACCTAATTCCAAAGTAATAGGAATTAAGTTCTGTGCAGCATACTGCATAATCAAACGTCCAGTTGTTGTTTCACCTGTAAATGCAATTTTGGCTATTCTGTCAGATGAAGCCAATGGTTTACCTGCTTCGAGACCAAATCCACTAACAATATTTACTACTCCTGGGGGTAGTAAATCACCAATCAATTCCATCATAAGCATGATAGAAGCTGGTGTTTGTTCTGCTGGTTTTAAAACAGAGCAATTACCTGCAGCTAAAGCTGGAGCTAATTTCCATGTTGCCATCAATAATGGAAAATTCCATGGAACTATCTGGCCGACAACACCTAAAGGTTCAGGTATATTATAAGAATATTGAGAGTTACTAATTTCAGCAACAGATCCTTCCTCAGCTCTAATCACACCTGCAAAATATCTCCAATGATCAATGACTAGCGGTAAATCAGCTGCCATACATTCTCTAATAGGCTTACCATTGTCTAAACATTCTGCTGTTGCTAATAAATTTAGATTTTTTTCTAAAACATCAGCAATCTTATTCATTATGTTTGATCTAGTAGTAATGTCTGTTTTGCCCCATTCTTTAAATGCTTCATGAGCAGCATCTAAAGCTGCATCAACGTCTTTTGCATCTGATCTTGCAACTTGACAAATAACCTCATTATTAATTGGACTTAGATTGTCAAAATATTTACCTGATTTAGGTTCAACAAACTTACCTCCAATATAATTTCCATACTTTGCTTTGAATGGAAAAGGGACCTTAAGATGAGATGTATCTAAAGATGCCGACACACCACCCTTTATTGTTTCTGTACTCATTTTCGTTACCTCTCTTTTATTTTTTTTATTAATAGACTTACTTTCTTTTTTTTTATTTTTTTTAGAACGTTTGTTATTCAAAGACTTTTTTGACAAAACCTTTTTTTTGGTTTTAGTTTTTTTTCCTGATACTTTGACTGGTTTTATTTTTTTTTTCTTGGTCTTTGGTTTTGCTACTTTGTTCTTCTTAATAGCCATGAGTAATTTAACTAAATTGAAGATTGCAAGTCAAAGAATATGAATGCTCAATTTGGGTTTGTTTAAATAAAATTAATTTCTATTATTAAGTGTATTTATCACTACATCATGTGTTTTATAACATTATCCTAATATATTTATTTTAATCTATGATAAATTAGGAAGGTTATGAGATCCATCTTCCCCAATTGTAATTTCATATTCATCGACAACGTTAGCTAGATCTAATGAAGAGTATAAATGAGGAAACATATTACCATCGGAGGCTTGCTCCCATATTAGATGGTCCAACTTCAATGTTTCAACCTTAAGTAAAACTAAGTTTTTTTGTTTTGAGTAATGCTTTTCAAGAGTTTCTTTAACCTGATCCTCTCCTGAAAAATGTATAAAACCATCTTTTATATCTTTTGATGATCCAGAATAAGCGCCAGAGTTTTTGACTTTTTGCCACTCATCAATATCAATTATTTTAAAAATATATTTTAAATTCACGACTACCAGGACGAATTAGGTCCGTTTAAGAAAGATAATTCCTCTTCTGTGGAGTCTCTCCCAAGAATTTTATTTCGATGAGGATATCTATGAAACAATCTAATTGCTTTTGTGTGATCTTGCCAAAATTTTTTAATTTTAACATAACCTTCATGTTCTCTTAAATATTTGTTTAATAGATAATAAGCCATGTCATGGTCAGTTATTTCCTCACTATGAATAAGTGGTAAAATCATAAAAAATCTTTCACTTTCATTCATAGACTCGAGATAACCAGCATAAACAGCATCATTAACAATTAATCTTGTTTTATGATCTTGTGAAAAAGCTTTTTTATCATCTCGAAACATGTTTCTTGAAAATTGATCAAAAAGAATAACTAATGCTAAAGCACTCATTGGTTGATCTTGCCAATCGTCATACTCATTTTGGCTTGCAAGCTCATAGTCATTTAAAAACCTATCTCTTATAGTTTTGTCAAATGTTTCATCTTTTTTAAATCTTTTTTCAGCAGGAGTTTCTTTAAACCAAAAATCTAAAATTTCTTGAGCTTTTTCAGGTATCATTCAGCTAATGGTTTTAGTAATTTTAAAACTTTTTTATGGTTTTTAATATTATTAGAAACAATAATATTTCCACCTACTTTAGGGTTTTTATTGCCCCATGTCGTTACTATCGCTCCACTGGCTCTTACTATTGGCATAATAGGATGAATGTCCCAAATCTTGTTTGCACATTGCGCAACTATTTCAAGTCTACCTTCAGCTAGTTGACAGTAAGTAAGTGCATCAAAACAAGGAAATTGCATACGTTTAATAAACTTACTAATTTTTGATTGCTGCTTTAAAGATAGAGTATTATGAAACGCAGCAGCTAATTTTGCATTTTTAAAGTTTGTTCTAGTATTTACTTTAAGTTTTCTTTTTTTATTGTTTTCAAAAACATAAGCTGAATTTTTACTTGTATTTAGATAATATTTTTTCATTTTTGGAAAATTAGCTAATCCTAAAACAGGCTCCCCATTATAATTAAGAGAAATTAAATTGCTCCAACTTGGATTTCCTACAACATATGATCTGGTTCCATCAATTGGATCAATCACCCAAGAAAATTCACTTTTGGTATTTTTGTGACCATACTCTTCACCTATAATTTGATGTGTTGGAAATTTTTTTGAAATTTTAGATCTTATAAATTTTTCAAATGCTTTATCAGAGGTTGTTACAGGGTCATATCCCTTACCTTTTAGTTTATTAGATACCTTAAAAGGTTTATCTAACTTGGTGTAATAAAACTTAGTTAGATCTTTTGCCAGTATGTTTAAAAAATTTGCAAATATTGGGTAGTTTTTTGAATTAAAGTGATCCACAAACTACACTTACTATTTTATTTATATTGAATAAAGTTAAATTTTGAATAATTTTTAGTTTTTATGTTATGAAAATTGAACTCAATAAAAATAAAGTTTACCTTAAAAATGGTTCAATAAAAAAAGAAATTCATCCTTTTTGGTTAAGAGAAAGAGTTGATGAGGAGGAATTTTTAGACAAAGGCACACAACAAAGACTATTTGATCCAACAACTTTAAGCAGCGAAATATCAATAAATACCGCTATTATAAACGAAAAATTTCTTGAAATTAATTTTAATGATGGTGTTAAATCTAAATTAGATATTGAGAAGCTTGCCTTAGAGTTCTCCAATGATGATACAGTTATAAAGTTAATCCCTAAAATAAAATGGAATTCAACTTTAGAAAATATAAAAAATTTTGAATATCTAGATAGCTTCTTTGACAGCAAAGAAATGTATGATTTGCTTGTTTCTTTCTATAAATATGGATTTGTAATCATTAAAAATATTCCAACGGTCGACAACTTTATTGTTAAATTTGCAAATTCAATAGGAAGTGTCCGAAGAACAAATTTTGGTGAATTTTTTAATGTTCAATCTAAACCAGATCCAAATGATCTTGCATATACATCTTTAGGATTGACACCTCATACAGACAATCCTTACCGTAACCCTGTTCCATGCATACAGCTACTTCATTGTATTGAAAGTGAGGTAACGGGAGGACTATCTACACTAGTAGATGGTTTTACAGTAACTGAAGATTTAAAAAAAGAAAATCCTGAGTTTTATAAAATTTTATCTGAGGTGAAAGTAAGATTTAAATTCATTGATAAGGATGTAGTTTTAGAAGATTGGTCAGAATTAATTAAACTTAATGATGATAAAACTTTTAAACAAGTTAGATTTAGTCCACGATTAGATTATGTGCCTATATTAGATAAAGAAAAATTAGATCTATACTATAAAGCTCGTAAAAAATTATCTGAAATGTATAACTCAGATAAGTACAGAATAGAATTTAAACTTGTTCCAAAAGATTTAATGATGATAGATAATTATAGATTACTTCATGGAAGAACTTCCTACGAAGTAAAAGAGGGTAAAAGATTTTTACAAGGATGTTATATTGACTACGATAGTACAGAGGGTAAACTAAGACACTTAAAGAGAAAATTTAATTTATGAATAATATAGGTTTTATAGGTGTAGGCTATATGGGTTATGGAATAGCTAAAAATGTTTTGGAAAAAGGTAATAACTTATTTGTAATTGCTAATAAAAATAGAAAACCAATAGAAAAAATTGTAAGCAAAGGTGCAAAAGAAGTTAAAACTCTAGAAGAATTCAAAGAAAAAAAATTAAATGTTTTAATTAAATGTGTAACTAATACACCTATTGCAAAAGAAATTGCTCTTAAATTATCTAAAATTTTAGATAAAAATACTTTAATAATAGATATTACAACTCACAATAAAACAGGGTCAATTGAGACTGAAAAAATTTACCAATCTAATAATATTAATTATATTGAGTGCCCTGTGATGGGAGGCCCTGTTCAAGCTGAAGAAGGAGTCTTAGGTGGTATTGTTGGAGCATCTAACAACAACTTTAAATTAGCAGAACAAATATTAAAACTTTTTTGTAAAAATTATTTTCATTTTGGCCCTGTTGGAATGGGTGCAAAATCAAAACTTTTAAACAATTTTTTAACGCTTGGAAATGCAGCTTTAATTAATCATATGGCAAAAGCAGCTAAAAAATTTGACCTCGATTTACAAAAATTATTTGATGTTGCAAAACTAGGTTCTGGAAATTCAGCTGCACTTACTAGAGTTTTTGATGCTTTACTTATGGGGGACTTTAAGGGATTTAAGTTTACAGCCAGTAATTCAGTAAAAGACTTAACTTACATTCAAGACCTATTAAAAGATTTTCCAGAAGCTGAAAAAGTTGCTGAAGACAATAAGAATTATTTTCAAAAAGCTGTAGATGATGGGTATGGTGAAAATTTTATTAGTGAATTAATTGATAAAAAATAATTAACTTCTAACAAGGAGGTAATTGTTTTGAAATTATACTACCAGACACATAACTGGAAAAATAATCCATAAAATAAGAAAAAAAGTCGAGTCAAATTTAAAAGTCAAAGAGGCTGATCAAGGGAGTTATTAAGGACTTATTTTAAAGAGTTAACCCTTAAAACTTTTTGATTTAATTTTATTATATAAAATTCTAATTTGATTTTAGGAAACTTTTTATTAATTATTTTTTCAAGTTTTTGAAAAGAATTATTGTGAATAGTCTTTTCATCATAATTTTTTTTATTTTCAGCTAATTTTATAGCTCCACAATCTTCATGATTAACTACTATTAACTTTTCAATTTTATGTAATTTGATAGAGGTTTTAAGATTATCTAAAAAAGCCCTATGCCATTTTTTAAATTTTAAATGTGTAACCCCTACAGCGGCCCGCGCGATAGTAAAAGAGCTATATTTATTTACTAAATTTTTTTTTTATAAACTTAAAAACAGGAAGTTGAAATCTAGGATCCATGCAAGATAGAACCATTGCTTTATATTTTGATTTCATCGATTAGTACTTTATTTTAAACATTGCTTCATTTCTTCTATTCATTGGCAATGTAAAAGGACTATCATAAGTTGCCCTTATAGGCGGACTTAAGGTTAAAATATTATTTATTTTTAATTCTTTTAACAAAATATTTTTATGTTTTATAAAATTTTTATCACTTGCTCTTCCAGAATATCTAATAACAGCATAAAAACCTCCTTCAATGTTTACAATTCTTACATTTTCTCTTGTTGGCTTAGGTGCATTTTTTGAGTTGAATTTTGAAGGAAGATAAAATTGCATACTCATACTCCCATCTTTTTCAAATTGAGTAACAGGAGTTGTCATCTTAATTTTCTCATTATCCTCATTTCTTCCAGATATATAATTAAATAATTTTCTAAAATTATTCTCTGAGCCAGAATCTAAAGTTTCAACAGCCAAACGGTCCAAATATTTTCTCACTTCATAGATTTCATTTTTTTTAACAACTTCATAGTTTGGTTCCTCGTAAGCCATTGACAAAGAATAAGGTAAAAGGCTCAAAGTACAAAATACAAGAATTACAAATTTTGAAAATTTCATAGTTTTATATTATCTTGTACTCAAAATTTTGTGTGTTTTCATTTTTTTGTACCAATTTAGCTCCATTTCTCATGTGAAAGCTGGTTGCCATCTCGGTTAAAGGTGAAAGTGTAACCAATCTATTCAGATGGTTTGATTTTTTTATTTTTTTAAATACTTCCTTAACTATTAATTTACCACCACCTTTTTTTTTAGACCAAACAGTATATGCAATTGCAATTTGTCCACCACTTTGGTCTCTCATTGCACTTTGCAAAAAAGCATCAGTGCTTAATTTTTCTAATTCATCAACACTTTTAGGAATTTCATTTGTGTAAGCAAAACACATAACAGCATGAATTTCACCTTGATACTCTACACCATATATCTTTCTACCATAACCAGTTCTAAAATTATTATCTAATTCAGGTCTAACGGGATCTTCTTTGGTATTGCACTCTTTAAGCTCAACTAACTTAGCTCCTTTTACCCAGCCAAAAAAACTGTCGATATTTTTACCAAATATTTGTTTATTTTTTCTTATACGTGCTTTGATTCTAGGCTTAAATTTTTTATTTAAAATCTTAATCATAGATATAATAAATAGTACTTGTTCAGTAAATTTCTTAAATTTAAGAAATTGTCACACATATTTAATACAATAATCATAAATTAATTTAGAGCTTGAAAATAAAATGAGTATATAAATTATATTATAAAATAATTTTTCATCTATTATTTTAAGAATTCTATATCCAATATATATTCCAATAATTGCCAGTGGTACAAGTAACATTGATTGTTTAAAAGTTTGAAGATTCATCATTGATAAATGAATATAAAATGGAAGTTTAATTAAATTAACAAAAGTAAAAAAAATAACTCTTGTTCCAACATAAATTTCTTTTTTTAATCTTAATGGTAATAAATAAATACTTGTTGGAGTACCTCCGGCATGGACACAAAAACTTGTAAACCCAGCAATAGTTGAACATATTCCACCTTTGAAAAAATTCTTTTTATATTTTTCCTCTTTATTTTTTTTAAATAAAAAATAATGAACTGTAAAAATAAACCCCATTACACCAACAATAAATTTTAGTATATCTTCTGAAAAATATGAAAATGTTAATGATCCAATTAAAATTCCCATTCCTGCAAATGGAATTATCAATTTAAGAGTACTTAAATCAAATTCTTTTCTAAATCTATATACTGCTACCATGTCCGAGAATATTAAAATTGGTAAGATAATTGCTAATGCTTGACTTAATGGCATCACTAAAGTCATTAATGGAACTGAAATTAATGATATAGATCCACCTAACCCAGACTTAGCAATTCCGTATAGTACAATTGCAGGAACAACTGTAAAAAAAAATAATAAATTTATTTCCATTTATTTAATGAATTTAATAATTTTGAACCCAAAGGACTAATGGGTTCTTGTAACATTATTTCTTTACCTGTTTTTTCTTTAACAAGTTTAAGTAATTTTTTTGCTAAACCTTGTTTTCTAAAAATAGGATTAACAAATATATATTCTACCTCTCCTTTGACATTAAAGCGAACAAATCCAATTGTTGTATTCTCATTTGTTAAAGTAAAGACATCATCAGATTCAACAAGTTTGTAGTTAGAAATATCAATATTGGTCATATCTATTAATAGTTAAGAAGTAAAAGAATAGCAGTAATGGCAACTATTATTGAACTGACAACTATGTAATTCAACTTAATATTAAATCTTTTATAGAAGTATTCAGTAATTTTTTCCCAAAATAGAACAATTAAGAAAATAATTATAGCTGGTAATATATATTTGATCATTATTTAAGAATTGTTGTCACTTACATAAACAGAAACTCCTCTAGAGTTTAAATCTACATCAAATTTTTTATGTAATGGTGGAAATGCTCTTTGAGAACAATCTAATCGATCACAAGTTCTGCAAGATACACCAATAGGGATTTCGGTTGATTTATCATTAATATTTATATTTTCTGTGTATACAAAATCCTTTGCATATTTAGCCTCGCAACCAAGACCAATTGACAATATACTTTTTGCTTGTCCGAACCGTCCAATACCTTTTTCAACAGTTCTTGCTATACAAACATATTTTTCACCATTGGTCATCTTACTAACAGCAGCCTGAATAACACCTGGTCTTGTTAAAGCAGAATAAACATTCCATCTCGGACATGCTCCTCCATATCTTGGTATATCAATACCTGATAAAGAAAATCTTTTAGATATATTTCCTGCCATATCTACTCTTAAAAAATGAAATGGAATTCCTGGAAGTTTTGGATCTTGCAAACATGTAACTCTATGTGCAACTTGTTCAAATGATGTTGCAAATGTATTTTGTAACAATTCTAAGTCATATTTAAGTTTTTTACACTCTAAATGAAATAGTTTATAAGGCATCAATATTGCAGCACCACAATAATTTAATAAAGCTACCTTGGTTAATTTTTTTGACTCTTCTGATGGAAAACTAAACGTTGATAAATATTGATCAATTTCTTTACCAGCACCTTCTTGTGCAATCTGTGCTGCAGCATGTAATTTTTTTGTCTCTAATGAGCTATAATCACTTAACAAAAGTTCTTTTTTATTTTTATTAAAAATTTTTGAAAAAGGTTTGTTTTCTTCTGGAATAACGTCTAAAACTTTTATTGAATATTCAGATTTCAAATATTCGCATAAAGCAATATATCTTGTACGATTATTTTTTTGAATCTTTGCAAAAACTTTATTTGCAAAATCTTCTAACTTAGGAAAATAATTTTTATTTACTTGTAAAAAATCTGAAATAACTTCTCCTGGAAAAGAATTCTTTCTATTGTCTACAATTTTTCCTGATATCTTTTCAATCTTGTTGATTAATTCATGGTCTTTTTTTTTAAGAATATCACCAAGCCTAACAATCGCTTTTCCAATTTTTGGATTTGTGCTCACTAAATCTTTAACTTCTGGTCCCAAAATATCTAAGTCTTCAAATAATGAGTCATCTAAAATTTCAGATATAGTATTTTGTAAATTAATATCTGTTTTAGATGTTAGATCAGATAAATTGATGTTTAGTTTTTCACAAACTAATAATAGTAAATCTCCATCAATTTTTCTTTTTCCACTTTCAATTAAATTCAAATAACTTGGAGAAATACCTAAATCACTGGCCAACTTGTTAGCTTGAAGCCCTAATTGTCTTCTAAAAGACTTTATTTTAGGACCTATTTTTAAATCTAATTGACTCATGTTTTCTATTTGTAAATTTTGTAAATTTATATTTACAATTTTTTTCTTTAATTTACAAGGCTTTTTAGGATTTTTATAGCTTTTGTAAATCTTGTAAATTATAAGATTGATATGAATAAAAAACTAAAAAATACAGAAAATGAAGCTCAAATCATCAATAAAGAAGATTTAGATCAACATAATCGTAGAGGGATCTATATGAGAGATGATCATTGTGATTGGGGTTCAAGTGGAATGAATGATCTTATCGAAACTTCTAACGATAATAATTAAATTCTCTTCCTACTTAAATTCAATTTTCTTCAATAAATTAACATCATAAGGACAACCAATAATGAGTGCAGAAAATATCTCATACGACCTAAAAAGATTTGCTGGAATTAAACGTGACTACACAAATGAAGAAGTTGAAAGATTAAGGGGCTCAATAAAAATTGAATATTCTCTATGTAAAAATCAATCACAAAAACTTTGGAAATTATTGAATTCAGAGGCATATGTAAATACGCTTGGATCACTATCAGGAAACCAAGCTGTACAACATGCAAAAGCAGGTTTAAAGGCTATTTATCTTAGTGGGTGGCAAGTAGCTGCTGATGCAAATACTGCTGGTGAAATGTACCCTGATCAATCTTTATACCCTTATGATAGTGCTCCAAAATTAGTTGAAACAATGAATAACTCTTTGATTAGAGCTGATCAAATTCAGCATATGGAATTACAAGATGGTGATATGAAAAAAGAAAATTCTGTTGATTATATGTTGCCAATTATTGCTGATGGTGAAGCAGGTTTTGGTGGACCATTAAATGTATTTGAATTAACTAAAAAATTTATAAAAGCTGGTGCTGCTGGTGTTCACTTTGAGGACCAATTAGCTAGTGAGAAAAAATGTGGTCACATGGGTGGTAAAGTTTTAGTTCCTACAGGAACGATGGTTAAGAATTTAAAATCTGCTAGACTTGCTGCGGACATTGCTGAAGTTCCTTTAATTATCTTAGCAAGAACAGACGCAAATGCTGCAAAATTAATTACAAATGATTTTGATGAAAATGATAAGCCATTCTTAACTGGTGAAAGATCTCCAGAAGGTTTCTTTTATGTTAAAGATGGAATAGAACAAGCAATTTCAAGAGGGCTTGCATATGCGCCATATGCAGATTTAATTTGGTGTGAAACTGCAACGCCAAATCTTGCTGAAGCTAAAAAATTTGCTGATGCAATACATGAAAAATTTCCTGGTAAATTATTAGCATACAATTGCTCACCTTCATTTAATTGGAAAAAACATTTAAGTGATAATGAAATTGCTTCTTTTCAAAAAGAAATAGCTAATATGGGTTATAAATTTCAATTTATTACTTTAGCTGGATTCCATACCCAAAATATAGCTATTTTTGAACTAGCAGAAAAATATAAAGCAGAAGGAATGACTGCTTATTCTAGAATACAACAACAAGAATTTTCTAGAGAAAAAGATGGATATACTAGTGTTAAACATCAAAGAGAAGTTGGTACCTCTTATTTTGATGCTGTTTCAAATACTATAAGCAGTGGTAAAAGTTCTACAACTGCAATGGCAGGCTCAACTGAGTCTGAACAATTTTAAACAAAAATAGATTCCCTCTAATTTTTTTAGTAGCCCCTAACGGGGCTATTTTTTATTTGAAAACAATGAAATGGACTGTTATTTAACAAAAATGAGCAATAAAAACTTTGGTTTTGGCACACAAATTAGAAAATCACCTTACTTTGACTCTACAGTTAAATGGGGAGCCACAGGTTTTTCAGTTTACAATCATATGTATATTCCAAGAGATTTTGGGAACCCTGAACAAAATTTTTGGAACTTAATTGAAAAAGCTATTCTTTGTGATGTGGCCGTTGAAAGACAAGTTGAAATTACCGGTCCTGACGCTTACAGATTTACACAATTATTGACACCTAGAGACTTATCAAAACTTGCTGTTGGTCAATGTAAATATGTTTTAATTACCAATAACGAAGGTGGTATTTTAAATGATCCAGTATTATTAAGATTAGATGAAAATCATTTTTGGTTATCGCTAGCAGATAGCGATGTTTTATTATGGGCACAGGGTGTAGCTGTTAACTCTGGCTTAAATGTTAAAATTAAAGAGCCAGATGTTTCTCCATTACAATTACAAGGTCCTACATCTGGTGAAATAATGGTTAAACTTTTTGGAGAAGATATAAAAGATTTAAAATATTATTGGCTAAGAGAATATAATCTGGATGGTATTCCTTTAATTGTCTCAAGAACTGGTTGGTCAAGCGAACTTGGTTATGAAATATATTTAAGAGATGGTTCTAAAGGAAATGAACTATATGAAAAAATAATGTTAGCTGGAAAAGAATATGGTTTACAGCCAGGTCATACATCTTCAATTAGAAGAATTGAGGGTGGAATGCTATCATATCATGCTGATGCAGATATCAACACAAACCCTTTTGAACTAGGATTGGATCGTCTAGTAAGTTTAGATAGTGATATAAACTTTATAGGTAAAAATGCTTTAAAAAAAATTAAACAAAAAGGAATCACACGAAAACAAATAGGTATCGAAATCGATTGTGAGCCTTTAAAAGGACCAAATACTACCTTCTGGAAACTTTCAAAGGATAATATTGAAATTGGTAAAATTACATCTGCAGTTTTTTCGCCGAGACTAAAAAAAAATATAGCTCTAGCTATGGTGTCAGTTGAGCAATCTGAATTAGGAAATAAATTTAAAGTAACTACAAACTACGGTACATTTGGTTGTGTTGTTGTTGAAAAACCTTTTTACGATCCTAAAAAAAAGATAGCTTATAGTTAAGATTTAATATTATAGCCTTTTTTAAGAATAAACGAAACAGCAGTTATACAAATAATCAAAAATACAATCATTGAACTGATACTTTTCCAAATATTAAAATCAGCTACACCGTAAAAAGAAAATCTTAAACTATCAATTAAATAAACAACTGGATTAAAATAAGATATTGTTTGCCAAAAAGGTGGTAGCATATCAAGGGAGTATAAACTTCCACCTAAAAACACCATTGGCGTGATTACTAATGATGGAATGATAGACATTTGTTCAAAGTTTTTACTAACAACACCAATTAAAAATCCAAATAAAGCGAAAGTAAATGAGACTAAAACTAATAGAGATATCATTAATATCGGATATTTGACAGTCACATCAGCAAAAAATGTTGCTGTAATAAAAATTACCGTACCAACCATTAATGTTTTGGTAGCTCCTGCCCCAACAAAAGCGAGGACTGTTTCAAGCGTTGAAATAGGTGCTGCTAAAATTTCGTTAATTGTTCCGTTAAATTTTGGAAAAAATATTCCAAATGAAGTATTACTTATTGATTGAGTTAATAGAGTTAACATTAATAGACCTGGAACAATAAACGATCCGTAACTAACACCATCAATCTTTTCAATATACCCTCCAATAACTGAACCAAAAACCACAAAATATAATGATGTAGATATTACTGGTGATAGAATGGACTGACCAATTGTTCTTATAAACCTATTCATCTCATGAACATAAATAGCTTTAAACCCATAATAGTTAAATCTCATTATTTTCCTTTACCAAATTAACAAATATTTTTTCCAGAGTGCTTTGTTCTGTTTTTAAATCTTTTAATTTTAATCCAGTATCTTTCAAATCTTGCAATAAATCAGTTATACCAGTTTTTTTAGCTTGAACATTATAAGTGTAAATTAAAGATATATTCTCTTTACCTATTTCAAGACTGTATTTGAGTAAATTTTCAGGAATCTTTGTAATTTTTTCATGCAATTCTACAGTTAACTTTTTATGGCCCATTTTCTTAATTAATTCTTTTTTATCTTCGACAATAATAATTTCACCTTGATTTATAACAGCCACACGGTCGGCAATAGCTTCAGCTTCTTCAATGTAATGTGTTGTTAAAATAATTGTAACTCCAGTTTTTCTAAGATCATCAACAACCATCCACATGTCTCTTCTAAGTTCTACATCTACTCCAGCTGTTGGTTCGTCAAGAAACAGTATCTTAGG
>QCGY01000004.1 GCA_003279715.1 Pelagibacteraceae bacterium AG-390-D18 | reverse complement strand
TAATCCAGTTTTCTTTCTAAATGAATTTTCTAAATTTCTATTTTTTAAATTCTCACAAATTTTTTGTGTTCTTCTATCCTGCCAAACAATTGCATTATATATTGGTTTGCCAGTATCTTTATCCCACAGTATAGTTGTTTCTCTTTGATTGGTTATTCCTATTGAAATAATCTTTGATTTTAATTTTTTACTTTTATTTATTGCTTCCTTGATAGTTTTTAAAGTTACTCTCCAAATTTCCTCAGGATTATGTTCAACCCAACCTGAATTTGGAAATATTTGTTCAAACTCAATTTGTGATGAAAAAATTTTCTTTCCTTTAAGATCAAATAATATAGATCGCGATGAAGTTGTTCCCTGATCAATTGATAATAATAATTTTTTCAAAAATTCTTTCTTAGGTTAGTATTTTTTCATTGTAATTTTCAGATATTTGTTAGTAAAGTAGAATTATAAAATTATTATATTGGAGATCATATTTATGACTAAAGTTGCTATAATTGGTGCTGGCCCTTGTGGTTTATCGATGCTTAGATCTTTTGAACAAGCTGAAAAGAAGGGTGAAAAAGTACCTGAAATAGTTTGTTTTGATAAACAAGAAGATTGGGGCGGCCTATGGAATTATAGCTGGAGAACTGGATCTGATCAGTATGGAGATCCTGTTCCTAACAGTATGTATAGATATCTTTGGTCAAATGGTCCAAAAGAATGTTTGGAATTTGCTGATTATTCATTTGATGAACATTTTGGAAAACCAATTCCTTCTTTCCCACCAAGAGAAGTTTTATATGATTATATTTTGGGGAGAGTTAAAAAAGGAAATCTAAAAGATAAAGTAAAGTTCAACACAACTGTTACCAATGTAACTTATAACAATGTCAGTTTTGAGCTTACATACAGAAACAAAAAAGATAATTTAATTTTAAAAGATACATTTGATTATGTGGTTGTATCAACTGGACATTTTTCAGTTCCATTTATACCTGAATATCCTGGAATGAAATCTTTTCCAGGAAGAATAATGCATTCTCACGATTTTAGAGATGCAGAAGAGTTTAGAGGTAAAGATGTTGTTGTTTTAGGAAGTAGTTATTCTGCAGAAGATGTTGCTCTACAATGTCATAAATATGGAGCAAAAAGCGTTACTATAGGTTACAGACATAATCCAATGGGATTTAAATGGCCCAAAGGTATGAAAGAAGTTTATCATTTAGATAGACTTGAAGGAAACAAAGCAATTTTCAAAGATGGTCACGAACAAGAAACAGATGCAATAATTCTTTGTACAGGATACCTTCATCATTTCCCTTTTATATCTGAAGATCTTAAACTTCAAACGACTAATAGATTGTATCCACCTAAATTGTATAAAGGTGTTGTTTGGCAAAATAATCACAAACTTTTTTATCTAGGTATGCAAGATCAATTTCACACTTTTAATATGTTTGATTGTCAAGCTTGGTTTGCAAGAGATGTAATTATGAAAAAAATAAAAGTTCCGAATGATGTTGAAATAGAAAAAGATATAAATAAATGGGTATCAATGGAAGAAAAACTGGAAAACCCAGATCAAATGATTGACTTTCAAACTGAATACACGAAAGAGCTTCATGCATTATCTGATTATCCAAAAATCGATTTTGAATTAATCAGAAAACATTTTAAAGAATGGGAACATCATAAAGTTGATGATATTATGACTTATAGAAATAAATCTTTTTCTTCACCAGTAACAGGTTCGGTTGGACCAGTTCATCATACTCCTTGGGAAACTGCAATGGACGATTCATTGAAAACTTTTTTAAATAAATAAATAAATTATTTAATTTTAATCCTAACTTATTCCTAGATGTTTTTTTCTTTGATTAACCCAAGTTCGTATCAAATTATCAAATATTAAACCAATGAAAGCAACACAGATACCTAGGGTTAAACCAATACCAGCTCCATTTTTATCTGAAAGTGCTTTTAAAATGTATTGTCCCAAATCTTCAGTACCAATAAAAGCACCTATAATCACCATAAATAGAGCAAATACTATGGTTTGATTTAAACCAAGCATCATATGTGGAAATGCTAAAGGAAATTCTATTTTAGTTAATCTTTGAAATTTATTTACACCAGACATTGTTGCTGCTTCATGTAAACCAACTGGAACACTTCTTAAACCTTCAATAGTATATCTTGTTGCGGGAATTGTTGCATAAACGACTACAGCAATTAACACTGAAGTGTCTGTAATTCCAAAAAGCATCATTACAGGAATTAAATATACAAAAGATGGGAAAGTTTGAAATATATCACAAATACCAAGCATAAATGCAGCTGATTTTTTATTTTGAAAACATAAAGTTCCAACGGTAAATCCAATTAAACAAGAAATTACCACTCCAAAAGTTGCCATATACAATGTTACTAAAGCCCTATCCCACCATGGGCTTAAAGCAATAAATAAAGTCAAAGCACAAACTACTAAAGCTGAACGAATTCCTCCAATCAAATATCCTGCTCCAACAGCTAACACTAAAGTAGCTACCGCAGGCATTCTTAAATATAAAGCTCTCATCGGCTGAAGCACATCTTGAATTAACCATGTATTGAATGCTTTAATATATATGAAGAAAGTATCAAAAATCCAATCAACTCCTTTATTCCAAAAATCTGCTGTTGATATTCCTTTATTATGGGGAATTTCAAACAAGTAGTTAAAGCTACCTTTGAATATAAAAGTCCCAACATATGCAAGAATTATTCCAATTACAAATGAAGCTGCAAAAAATATTACATTTTTATTTCTTTGAAAAAATGTCAGATTACCAAAATAATCAGTTTGTTTATTTGCCCAAGCTAAAGACATTTTGTCTAGAAGAATTGCAATTAAACTTATACACAAGCCAGCTTCTAACGCTAATCCGATATTAAGTTGGTTCAATGCTAATAATAAATTAAATCCTAAACCTTTGGCACCAATGAATGCGGATATTACTGCCATTGAAAAACAAACCATAATAACTTGGTTAACTCCAATTAAAATATCTCGTCTTGCTGTAGGGATTAAAACTTTGAGCATTAGTTGCCAATTAGTACAGCCACTCATTCGTCCTGCTTCAATAACTTCCGGAGGTATGGCTCTTAAACCTAAAATTGTAAGTAGTATCATTGGTGGAACTGCAACAACCATAGTAATAATTACGGCAGCATGATCACCAACTCCAAAAAGGACGAGTGCAGGAACTAACACAGCATATTGCGGCATAGTTTGCATCACTAACAGGATTGGGTACAAAGCTTTTTCAACACGTTTACTTTTGTATGCTGCTATGCCTAAACCTAATCCAAAAATAAACGATAGTGGAGCTGCAACTAGTATAAAAGAGAGTGTTTGCATTGAAGGCTTCCATTGACCAAATATTGAAATATAAATCATCGTCAAGCCTGCAAATAATGCTAGTCCTTTTCCACTTAACTTATAAGAAAGTATTGTTGCTCCTGCTGCAACAATAGTCCATGGTAATCCTGGTAATTCTGCCCACGGATTTGCATCGATCCAATCCCAGCTAGAAAAGGCAACAATAGTATTAAGCCCGCCTAATAAAATCTCTCTAATTAATTCAATTAAAAAAGTCATAAATGAAGTTAAATTTCTACTTATCTGTAATAATAAAGGCCGAGTTTTAAACTCTTGAGTATCTTCATTCCAAAACTCCATTGGCAGCCACTCATTCATTAAGAAAAACAAAGAGTCGTTTATCCAAATTGGTAACCACCCAAGAAGTGGGGGTAATCTCCAAAATACATCAAAAGCATAATACCTGACTTCTTTACCTAAGAAGAAATAAACACTTTGATTTGGATCTTTAATAAATTCTGCTTGACCTCTTATAAATTTATAAGTTTCAGGTACATCAATTGCAAAACACAAGCCAAAAAATACAGCTAACAAAAATAACCATTGAAATAATTTTGGATATTTTTTTAAATACTCCATAATTTAATTACTGTCTTTTCTTCCTCCAAAAACCGTGTCTATTATTTTTGATGGTTTAATTGAACCCACGACATTATTATTAGAATCAACTACTCCTACTATTTTCTCTTGAGTAAGAATTTTTTCCGCAACATTTTCTATGATTTCATCTTTTGAAACTTTTAAATCACCCAAATTATCTTTGCTTGAAGTGTCCATTACATCTTCAATTACTAAAACTTTCTCTCTTGGAACTTCTTCAGTAAACTTCCTCACATACTCTGTAGCTGGATTTAAAACTATGTTAGCAGGTGTATCTAATTGTTCAATTATACCATCCTTCATTATCGCTATTCGGTCAGCTAACTTTAATGCTTCATCAAAATCATGGGTAATAAACATAATAGTTTTTTGTAATTTCTCTTGAAGTCTTAAAAACTCATCTTGCATTTCTTTTCTTATTAATGGATCCAATGCAGAAAATGGTTCATCTAAAAACCATATATCAGGTTCTACAGCTAAGGATCTAGCAATCCCTACTCTTTGTTGTTGTCCACCAGAAAGTTCTCTTGGAAAATAGTTTTCTCTTCCATCAAGTCCAACTAATTTTACCATTTCCATAGCTCTGCTAATACTATCTTCTGTATTTGTACCTTTGATCTGTAGTGGAAAAGCAATATTTTCAACAACTGTTTTATGAGGCAACAAAGCAAAACTTTGAAACACCATTCCCATTTTGTTTCTTCTAAGATCAATAAGCTCTTTATTATTTAATTCTAATAAATCTTGCCCTTCTATGAAAATTTTTCCACCTGTTGCGTCTGTTAATCTTGAAATACATCTTAGCAATGTTGATTTCCCTGAACCAGATAAACCCATTACCACCAACATTTCTCCTTTTGCAACTTCAAAAGAAGCATTGTTAACTCCTACTATACATCCTTTTTCTTGAAAAGTTTTTGCATCTACATTACCGTTTGCTTCCTCAAGCATTTTTTTGGCATTTTCTCCAAAAATTTTGTAAACAGATTCACATTTGATAACAGTTTCAGACATAAGATGCTTTAAAGTTATATTAAATTCAATAGAATTAAAATGTTAATAATTATTACCTTTCTTAATTAAAAATTTTTAATAAAATAAATCCTAGTATCAATTCCAGTGCTTAAAAAACTTAAAGCTTCACCACTTATGGTAATACTTTCATCTACTCCAACATTATTTCCACTAACTGTAAAACCTGCTAAACACTTACCTTTTTCTTGATCCCATTTAACAAAAGTTTCATCAATTTTGTTTCCATTAATCGTATACAGCTCATGTGCTCTATAATTTAAAAAATTAGCACCCATTATTGCTCTTTGAGGAATTAATTTAGTAGCTTTGCATACTTGCTCATATACTTCATCAGTTAATTTGTAATGGTCTGTTCCATCAAATGATACCAATATTCCAGAGGGTAACTTTGAAATCAGTGCACTTAGTTTCTTTTCTTCAGCAATTCTCTCTTCTTCCAACTTCATTTTTTTAACCAACTCATCACCCTGTCCAAAAATACCATTTAAAATACTAAAAGATACAATCACTATAATTGTTATAATTATTAGACCAATAAATTGTCTTAAGGACTGGGGTAAATCTTTAAATTTGTTAATATAATCCTCTCTAAACATTATTCTTGCAATTTACCGTTTTTCCAAATACCTGATTTTTGTTTTCCATCAGCCCATGTGAATGTGCCTTGACCATTCATGAAACCATTAGCCCACTCCCCATCATAAGTGGAACCATCGGGAAAGGCTAAAATTCCTTGCCCAGTCCATACACTATTTTTAAACTCACCAGTGTAGATGTAACCATTTGGCCAAGTTTCAACACCCTGACCATGCTTTTTAGTTCCTACCCACTCTCCTTCATAGGTAGTTTTATCTGTATAAACCCATTTACCATAACCGTTATCACAATTACCCTCTTTACAACCAGTACTTCTTGCTAAAACAGAAGATGAAATTAACAAACCTAAAAATAGAGTAATAATAAATTTTTTCATATTAATATTTTACACAAATTCATTTGAAAAAAAATCAAACTTTTTTCTCCTTTTTTATGCATGAGTAAAAAAATATATATTTTTCTGAGTTTTCGCTTTTAACATTTTTGGTAATTTCATGGATTAATTCACCTGACTTTCTAGTTACTATCGCAGATTCTGAATAATTTTTTTCTTCATCAAAAGCTTTAAATAAAACAACATCTTTATTAACAACCTTAACATTTAACTTTTCAGATTTTGAAAGAAATAAAGACAAACCATCTATAAAAAGTTTTTCTGGTTTAACTGCTTCGATCTCAAATTTATCTAAACCTTTTTCATTTAAGTCTTTAGCTAAAAAAGATTGATAATTATATTCTGAATTTTTAATTATTTTCTTATCTAAATCGCATTTAAAACTTAAATTAATATTTTCTTGAATATTTATATCCTGAGCTGATGATAGATTAATAAAAAATAAATTAATAAATAAAAATAACGAATATTTTAATGTAAAATTAACTTTTTTTGTAATCATTTAGAAATAGAACTTTAAAAAAAAATCCCCCCCAGTTTTATTGGGGGAGATTTATTAATTTATTATGACTTGACCTTAATGAGCGTGGGTAAATTCTTCCCAAACTTTCTTATTGTCAGCTAACCATTTTTTGGCTGCATCTTCATGAGTCATTTTATCAACATCAACTAAAGCTGCCATTGCACCAATTTGACTTGTAGAGAATGACATTTTTTTGAACGCTGCAGCTGCTGCTGGGTGAGTTTTTGGAAAATCCTCATTAACTGCTTTTTTCAAGTATCCATCAGGAGAACCGCATTTACCATCTCCTCCATCTTCTGGTCTACAACCTGCAGTGTATGGAGGGAAGTCAATAAATGTAAAACCAGCACCATCTGTAAAGTTTGGTGTCCAGTTAAAGATAATTGTTCCTCTACCTTCTTTTTCAGCTGCTGATAATTCTGCCCAAAGTGCATCTGCACTTCCAGCAAATTTAACCCACCAGAGATCTCCTAAACCCAAAGCGTCAACTCTTTGAGGAATTAAATCTCCATGCCAAGTTTGAGGACCTTCTAACATTCTTCCTTTTCCACTTGGTGAATCAGGAGTTGTAAAGTTTTTTGCACAATCTGGATTTTTTAAAGCAGTCCAATCTGGTAATCCTGGGCATAATCCTTTTTCAGTAACCCAGTTTGGATAACCCATATCTTCAAGAGTTCTTGCTTCATGATCACCCCAATCAAGTAAACCACCTTTGTCTAAAGCTGTAGTAAATGACTTACCAAAAGCAGATTCCCATACTTCATGTGATATAGATACGTCACCAATTCTAATTGATTCGTATACTGCTTGTGAATCGGCATTCACGTAGCTTACATTGTTTCCCATGCTTTCAAAAATTCCCCCAATAACATAAGCCATAACAATTTGGCTTGACCAGTTATGTGTTGGGATTACGATGGGTTTTTTACTGTCTGCGGCATTTGAAATTCCTGAGAAACTTACTACAGAAATAACTAAAGCGCATAATAGTGATGTTATTTTTTTCATTATTACCCCTTCATTATTAATATTAATATTCAAAGTATGTTATCATTTAAACTTATAGTCAACTCGTTTTGATTATATTATGCTGTTAACAAAATGATTAAAAAAACACTGTAAATGTTAGGAACCAGCAACGAAATCAGAAATCCTGGATTAAGAGCTCTGCCACCTGGGGTTGAAAGATATTTTGTCAAAGGGGGAGGTTTATCTGTAATAGAAATATTCCCAGAAGATAAAATTGAAATTATAAATGATGAAGGAAAACAAATTAGTGAAATAATTGTTTTTGATGCCAACGGTAAACTTAATTTATCAATCTTAGGTTTAAAAGAAAATGCAAATGCAGATTTTTCAAAAAAAACAATTGCAAAAGATGATAAGATTTCAAAAATTTTTAAGAAAAGAAACCTAGATCTTAATAAAGCTAAATCATCAATTTTATTCGACGAAGATTGTCCAATGGGAGAAAAAATAACAATCAAATCAAAAGATAAGTGTTTTGTTTTAATAGCGGCACCTGGTGACCCGTTAAATGTTCATGAGCAAAACCCACCCACTGATTTAACAGTTTTTGTTAATAGAGCAAAATTTTCAGAAATTGATGAGCAATTTATTATACCGGAACCTTTAAATGATCCTATAGTTGAACAACTTATTAAAAGAAGAACTGCAGAAACTTACGAGGTAAAAGCTGGGGAATATATTCAGATAATAGACACGGGTGGAAGGCAATGCTCCGATTTCCTGGCTTTTGATACTCATAAATTAAATGATGGTATTGAAAGTATTATTGACGATAAAGCAACAAGAACGTTTATGGGCAGTGCATATCCTGGCCCAGGATTATTTTCAAAATTTTATGATGGAGATCATGAAGCAATGGTTGAGGTTATAAGAGATACCGTTGGAAGACATGATACTTTTAATTTAGCATGTACTTCTAAGTACTATGAAGATTTAGGATATATGGGGCATATCAATTGTACTGATAACTTTAATAAGGGATTAGAAAAATATGACATCAATGCCAGAAAAAGTTGGTCAGCAATTAATCTTTTTTTTAATACTGCAATTGATGCAAACAATGTTGCTACATTTGATGAACCATGGTCAAGACCTGGTGATTATGTTCTATTTAGAGCTTTAAAAGATTTAACTTGTATTTCATCTGCTTGCCCTTGCGATGTAGATGCTGCAAATGGCTGGAACCCTACAGACATATTTGTTAGAACTTATGCAAAAAATAACAAGTATTCAAAAGCAATAGCATTTAGAATGAAAACAGATTCAGAGCCAAAACTTACTCAAGAAACTGGTTTCCATGAAAAAACATCAGAATTGACTAGAAACTTTGTTGAATACAAAGGTTTTTGGTTGGCTAATAACTTTACTAATTCAGGAACAATAAAAGAATATAACGCGTGTAGAGAAAGTGTGATTGCAACTGATCTTTCTCCGCTAAGAAAATTTGAAATACTTGGTCCTGATGCTGAAAATTTAATGCAGTACACTTTAACGAGAAATATAAAAAAATTATCAGTAGGTCAAGTTGTGTACACTGCAATGTGTTATGAAAATGGATGTATGTTGGATGATGGCACTCTATTTAAGTTTGGACAAGATAATTTTAGATGGATTGGTGGAGATGAATACAGTGGTGAATGGTTAAAAGAACAAGCTAAAAAGAAAAATTATAAAGTATGGATAAAATCTGCAACAGATCATATTCACAATATTGCTGTTCAAGGACCTAATAGTAGAAAAATCTTAGAAAAATTTATTTGGACAGCTCCTATCCAACCATCAATAACTGAACTTGAGTGGTTTAGATTCAATATTGCGAGAATAGATCATGAAACAGGAACACCAATTGTTATTTCAAGAACAGGTTATACTGGTGAACTTGGTTACGAGATTTGGTGCCATCCAAAAGATGCTAATGAAGTTTGGGATAAAGTTTGGGAGGCTGGAAAAGAATTTGATATTACACCTTTAGGTTTGGAAGCTTTAGATATGGTTCGTATTGAAGCTGGTTTAATTTTTTATGGTTATGAATTTAATGATCAAACAGATCCTTTTGAAGCTGGTATTGGTTTCACTGTTCCTCTTAAAACTAAAGAAGATGATTTTATTGGTAAAGAAGAATTAATAAAAAGAAAAGCTAACCCACAAAAAAAATTAGTTGGTCTAGAACTTGTTGGACATGAGCCAGCTGTTAATAGTGATTGTGTTCATGTTGGTCGTGCACAAATAGGTGTGATTACTAGTGGGATGTTGTCGCCAAAACTTGGAAAAAATATTGCTCTTAGTAGAATTGATGCTAAATATTCTGATATTGGAACTGAAGTTGAAATTGGTAAATTAGATGGTCATCAAAAAAGAATTGGAGCGAAAGTTGTTGCTTTTCCTTTTTATGATCCAACTAAATCTAGAGTAAAATCATAAAAAATATTATGCCTAAAGATAAAAAAACTCTTCTAGATTTTTGGGAAGATCAAATGAGGCAGTCTCATACTTCTAGTAATTATTTTTTTAGAAAATCACCTTCTCATTATCATATGATGTTATTGGTAATGTCAGCCCATAAAGAAGGAAAAAAATTATCCGTTGAAGAATTAAAGACAAAATTATTTAAAACATCTAGACCAAAATCGGCTCTTATAATTACGGAAGCATGTGAAAAAGGATTCTTTCGTTTAGAAAAAACATCGACTGACCAGCGAGTAAAAAATATTAAACCAAGTGAGTCGTTTATTAATGAATTTAATGAATATTTGATTACACTTAAAAATATAAGTTATTAAATAACGATAGATAAATTATTTAAACCAACCCATTATGAACACTCATTAAATTAGTATTAAATAAGTGACAGATTCTAACAATTTAAAGTTTATACTTAATATATATAATTTTTAGTTCTAAAAAAAATTATATTAATTTCTTTTTTCAAAAAATATTGTTTAGATATGACATCATTACCATCAAAAGCAAAAGTAGTAATTATCGGAGGTGGAATTCATGGTTTGAGTACCGCTTGGAAACTTTCAGAAACTTATAAAAATCCTGGGGACATCGTTGTTTTAGAAAAAAAAGATATCGCTGCGGGTGCAAGTGGAATTGCTTGCGGTGTTGTTAGAAATAATTATTTTCAACCAGCTATGAGAGAGCTAATGGCTCATTCAGTATCCGTTTGGGAAAGTGACCCTAAAGCTTTTAAGTACAATGCAGTTGGATATTTACAAATTTCACCAGAAGTAATGCATGAAGATGTTGCAACTATTTACGAACAACAAAAAGCAATTGGCTATGAGTCAGAATTTATTGAAGGTGAAAAAGATTGTATGAATTATATGAAGGGCATGTTTGATGACTGGCAAGCTCAAGGTATTACATCTGTGCTTCATGAAAAAAAAGGTGGTTATGCATTTAATAAAGACTCAATTAAAGCACTTGAAAATAAATCAACTTCAAATGGTGTTCAAGTAATGAAAGGTATCAAAGTTACAGGTTTTAAAAGAGGAAGTAATAGCAAAGCAGTTACTGGAGTGGAAACTGACAAAGGAACTATTGAGTGCGAACAAGTAGTAGTTGGTTCAGGACCTTGGGTTAGAGATTTTTGGAATATGTTAGAACTTCCAAAAACTGCAAATATCAAAGATAAAGATGGTAAAGTACATGAAACTGAGATGTGGAAATATTGGATGCTTCAAGAAGGGGTAATTGGTGTTGAGCCAGACTTTTTAAAAATGAATAACGGGCAACAGCCCCCAGTAATTCACGTGGATTCTACTGCGCCTCTATATTCAGATAAAACTAAAAAATTAATTACAGATAAAATTTGGGGAATTTATTATAAACCTGATATCGAAGGTTTAGGTGTTCAAGGTGGAACTTCACCTTACATAGTTGATAAGCATTTTGATGAAGTAAATGTAGATCCTTATGGAATTGAATCTCCAGAATTTCAAACTACAGAAGCTTTTAACGATATGTGGTGTTCAGCTTTAGCTCACTGTCAAAAAAGATTTGAAGGTAAGTCTGATTTATATAGAAAAGGTCCATCAGGCGGTCTTGGATGTATGACACCAGACTCATTTCCAATCTTTGATAGATTTTTAGAAAATGTTTATATGATTGCTGATGCTAACCATGGTTATAAGATGATTGGTGTTGGTGAGCTTGTTGCAAAAGAAATTCTTGGTACTGAGAGTGATTTATTAAAACCGTTTAGATTCAACCGTTACGAGAAGGGTGAACTTCATCCAACATCGAACAGTCCGTTTCCTTGGAGTTAAACTTCAAGTCTAGACACTAATAAAATTTTCAGCTAACTTTGAATAATTAAAATTCATTGAGGGGTGAAATAAATGACAGATCTAGATAAGCACGTAAACCGACCAGGTAGAGCTAAATTAGTAAAGCAGGTTAGAGCTAAAATAAATGAGCTTGGTATTGAATACATTTTTTTTCAATTCATATCAGTCACAGGTAGAGTTGTTGGAAAAGGAATACCAACAGATCACTGGGAGAGAACTTGTGAAAAAGGTTTTCAATTAGTTTATGGAGCAACTGCCAATTTATTCACTGACCGTCATGGTAATTACATTGGTTATGGGCCAGAAGCGAAAGAACTTGTTGGTATTCCAGATCCAGAAACATTTTGTCAACTTCCTTGGGATAAAAAAGTTGCAAGAGTATTTGTTACTTGTTTCAGAAACAGAGAAGAAAGAAAAAACCCAGGTGCTCATTTAACTTCAGACTGCCGAGGAAACCTTAGAATTCATGCGCAAGAATTTAAGAAAAAACACGGGTATCAATTAAGAGTAGGAACAGAGCCGGAGATGATGTGGCTAACAAAAAATGAAGATGGTACTCCGACAGGAAAAGGTTTTTCAAAACCTTATTGTTATCACATAGATCAATTTGAATCTTTAAGACCAGTTTTTATGCAAGTAATGAAATATGCAAGAGCTATGGGTCTTGATATGATTCAAGGTGACCATGAAGATGCACCTGGACAATTAGAACTTAATTGGATGTATGACGATGTTTTACGAAATGCAGACAGGCTTTCTACTTATAGACAGATTTGTGCTCAAGTCGCTAGAGAATTTAATTTAATAGCATGTTTTATGACAAAACCTTTTATGGGAGTTTCAGCAAGTGGATGTCATACAAATATGTCTCTGTGGACTGGCGGAAAAGATAAGGTTAATAAATTAAGTCATAAATCATTACCTGCTATGGATGAAGTATTCACTTATGTTGAGGGTGGAAAAAATACTTTTATGCCTGATACTAAAGATGTTCAGTTACCAGGAAAAGTTGGATTAAAAGCTATTGGTGGTGTAATGAAACATTTGGGCGCTTTAACTGCAATCGGATCTTCTACAGTAAACTCTTACAGAAGATTATGGGATACAGGTTTTTGGGCACCCGTTTATGCAGATTGGGGATATCAAAATAGAACTTGTGGATTAAGAGTATCAGCACCAGGAAGATTTGAATATCGATCAGTTGACTCAATGCATAATCCTTATTTAATGGGCTCTGGATTGTTAAAATGTTTTGATGATGGTATTTCAAACAATATTGATCCGGGAAAACCAGAGTCTAGAAGCATGTACGAAGCTCAAGCAGCTGGTAAAGAAGTTAAAAAATTACCTTTAAGTCTTGGTCAAGCACTTGATCGTTTAGCTGAAGATGAAGTTATTAAATCAGCTATGCCAGATGAAATGTATAAAGTCTTTCATTGGTATAAAAATGATGAATGGGAAAGATTTTTAGGTGCAACAACTCAATGGGATCTGGATACTTATCTTGATTGTCTGCCATAGGTCTTAAATAAAATAGAAGGGGTAAATAGTATGTGTGGAATTGCAGGTTTAATTCATAGAGGAAAGTCTTCTAATGTTGGAAGTGAATTACAAGGTATGCTTCAAGCATTAAAACATAGGGGTGAAGATTCAACTGGTTATGCACTATATGGTGATACAGATGGAGAAAATTTTATCATGCGATTTAAAGTTGGAGAGAATGTCGGAGAAGGAAGTTCTTCAATTATGGAAGATGTTTCTGTTTATGATGAAAGAAAAAAAATCGTAGATCAATATCTTTCTGAAATGGGTGCAAGAGTTATAAAAGAGGAAAGAACTTTGCCATATTCCTTAAGGTATGAAATTAAATATGATGCAAAAGACTTGTTAGAATTTTCTCAAAAATTAGAGAGTATCCCAGGTGTTGAAATCCTTTCAATGGGAAAATCACTAGAAGTAATTAAAGATCTTGGTAATGCAAAAATGGTTTGTGATAGATACAGTTTAGATAAAGTTGTAGGAACTCACGCTATTGGCCATGCTAGAATGGCAACTGAGTCTGGTGTTGATATTAAATCTGCTCACCCTTTCTGGGGATACCCTTTTAGCGATGTATCTGTTGTTCACAACGGTCAACTTACAAATTATTGGAACAACAGAAGAGTTTTGGAAAATAAAGGAATGAGATTTATGTCAGAGTGTGATTCAGAGTTAATCGCAGTTTATATTGCTCAAAAAATGAGAGAAGGAGCATCTCTTGAAGAAGGTATGAAAGAGTCTTTATCAGGTCTTGATGGAGTGTTTACTTATTTTGTTGCAACAAAAGATTCATTGGGAATGGCAAAAGATACTATGGCTGCAAAACCTTTAGTTCTTTACGAGTCAGATGATTTAGTTGCAATGGGTTCAGAAGAAATAGCGATCAGATCAGTACTTCCACAGGAGATTGATACATATGATCCGTTTGATGGGGAGGTAAAAGTATGGCAAATCTAAAAACAAGCGAGAAAAAATCAAAAGCCCAGTCAATGGGTATGCACACTGAGGTTTTAACAGGAAGAACTCAACAAAAGTTTTTTAACCCAGATGAAGCTGAAAACTTCTATTATTTTGGAACATACGATGTTGATTTTAATAAAAGAACAGATCTTGACGTTAAAGAAATGTCAGCACCTGAAGCTAATAAAGAAATAGATAACTTAATGAGCCAAGGATATGGAACAATTGTTATCAAAAACCCTCAAGGAAAACACAGTTTAGGTGTTGGAATACTTAATAAATTGAACCTAATTTTTGAAGGAAGTTTAGGTTACTTTGGTATGGGTTCTTGTGATGGACCTACAGTTAGAATTAATGGAAGAGTTGGTTGGTCTTGTGCTGAAAATTTAATGGCTGGTAAAGTTGTTATTGAAAAGAATGCAGGATCTTGTTTCGGAGCAGCTATCAGAGGTGGAGATTTAATATGTAAAGGTAGTGTTGGTGCAAGAACTGGCATTGATATGAAAGGTGGAACTATCATTATTGGTGGTGATGCTGGCGCATTTACAGGTTTCATGATGCAAAGAGGAAGAATAATTATTCTTGGAGACGTCGGAATTAATTTAGGTGACTCTATGTATGATGGGACAATTTTCATAGGTGGAAGCATTGGTTCTTATGGTAGTGATGCTGTAGACGCTGAACTTACAAAAAGCGACCAAGATTGGTTAAAAAGAAAATTAAAAGTTGCTGAAATTGGAGAGAATTTTGATGTCAGTAAAATGAAAAAAATTGTAGCTGGTAAAAAATTATGGAACTACGATAATTTAGAACCTACAGAGAAGAAAGGAGCAATTTAATGCCTAAGAAAAAAACTAAAAAGAAAAAAAGCAATGGAAGTGTTGGTGGAAAAGCTGACGTTCATGCACATGAAGAAGGTAAAAGAAATAAAAGTTTACTTGGACATAATGCAATTTTTACTCCTGAGGTAATTGACGATATTCATATCAAGTCTCAACTAGGAAGATACAGAATGCGTGGAATGGCATTAATGAAAAAAATTCCAACATTTGATGACTTAGTTTTCTTACCAGGGACACTTACAAGGTTTGTAATTGAAGGTTACAGAGAAAAATGTGAAACTAAAACTATAATTGGTCCAAGATGCGAAAACCCTATTGAACTTGATATACCTGTTTACATTACTGGTATGAGTTTTGGTGCACTTTCTTATGAAGCAAAAACTGCCTTAGCAAGAGGAGCAACTATGGCTGGTAGTGCTACTTGTTCTGGTGAAGGTGGAATGATACCTGACGAAAGAAGATATTCTGAAAAATGGTATTACCAATGTATTCAATCAAGATATGGTTTTAATCCTCATCATGCTCAACTAGCCGATGGGATTGAAGTATTCATTGGCCAAGGTCAAAAAGTTGGAATGGGTGGACACTTGATGGGTCAAAAGGTAACTGACCAAGTAGCTGAAATGAGATCACTACCATCTGGTATTGACCAAAGATCACCTGCTCGTCACCCTGACTGGTTAGGTCCAGATGATTTAGCTTTAAAAGTTGAAGAGTTAAGACAATTAACAAAAAATAAAGTTCCAATTCAATTAAAACTTGGTGCATCAAAAGTTTATGATGATGTTCGTATGGCTGCAAAATGTGACCCCGACTCTATTTATTTAGATGGTATGGAAGGGTCTACCGGAGCTGGTCCTCACATTGCTGCTGCAAACACTGGTATTCCTGGTATTGCTGCTATTAGAGAAGCTAGAAGAGCGATTGATGATGTCGGTAAAACTGGAAAAGTTACTCTAATTTATGCTGGTGGAGTTAGAGATGGTGCTGATATGGCTAAAGCTTTAGCATTAGGTGCTGATGCAATTGCAATTGGTACTGGATCAATGATTGCTTTGAACTGCAACAAAGATATCCCAGAAGCTAATTTTGAAAAAGAAATGGGCGTAAAAGCTGGTGAATGTTATCACTGTCATACTGGCCGTTGTCCAGTTGGTGTTGCAACACAGGACCCTAAACTAAGAGCTAGATTAAATCCTGATGATGCTGCACTTAGAGTTTACAATTATCTTCATTCAATGACATTAGAAGCTCAACTTTTAGCAAGAGCATGTGGTAAAACTAATATTCATTCTCTTGAGCCAGAAGATTTAGCTGCATTAACTTCTGAAGCATCTGCTTTAGCAAAAGTTCCATTAGCTGGAACTAACTACACAGTTGGTGTTGATAACTATCACAAAATATAGAGGTAAACATGGCTAAAAAAAAAAGTAAAAAAGTGAAAACAAAATCAAAAGCTACTAAAGTTAAATTTGGAGTTAAAAAGCAATCTGCTAGAGAAAAGATGATTGGCCAGTCTATTGGATATAGATATGACGTTAATCTTTTACCTGATTATACTAAGATCACTCCTTTTTTAAAAAAATATGTAGAAGCTATGGGGTGGGACGATCTTAACTGGTTAGAAGATGTTCATATGGGTTATGAAGAAGGAAAACCTGCGGTATTTTGTAGAAATGCAAATGGCTGGGTGACTATTCCTAAATCTATTAAACTTCCAAATAATCAACAAGACAGAGATATGATTGCAAGAGAACTTTTGGTTAAATTTCAAATGTCTCCAAAGCACCCTCTTGTTGATTTGAAAAAAGCTTACTTAAAATTCTAAAACTACAATCAAGAGTTGATAATTTATTAAAAACCTAGTGTCCACACTAGGTTTTTTAATGATTGTTTTATTTGTCACACCCCTTAAAATTTCATAAAGTTTCTTAAACTAATATGGGAGAGAGAAAATGACTGATCAGTTAGGCGCTCTTACAACCATATTTACAGAATTTTACTACTGGGTAACAGTAGTACTGATGTTCTTAATACACGTCGGTTTCTGTATGTATGAGGTCGGAGCTTCTCGATACAAACATCACCAACATACTCTTATGAAAAATACAATGCTGATACCTTTAGTTACAGTAACTTGGTTTTTCTTTGGATGGTGGATTTACTGGGCATTTCCAACAGGACCTGGAATTGCACCTTCAATAATGAATGAAAGTGCTGCGTTAATTACGGACGATAGTACTTTTAGTGCTAAATGGTATTTAGCAAACTCAGAATTTATGGCGATCAATTTAGGTGATCATATAAGTGGAGTATTCTGGGCTGCATTCTTACTATTTTCATGGACAGCTGCTTCTATCGTTTCGGGAGCAATCATTGAAAGAATTACAACTTTTGCATTTGGAATTTTAGCAATTGCAATTGGATCTGTATTCTGGACGATTGATGCTGCTTGGGGATGGCACTTTGATGGATGGATGCTTAAAATTTTAGGATACCATGATGCTTATGCATCAGGAGTAATTCACGCAATTGCGGGTGGATTTGCTTTAGGTGTTCTGGTAGTTTTAGGACCAAGAATTGGAAAATTCTCATCAAGTGGTGAACCAAGAAATATAGGACCAAGAAATCCTTGGTTAGTTACAGTTGGATTATTTTTAATTTATACTGGTTTCTGGGGATTCTATGCGGCATGTAATATACCAATATTTGATCTTGGGCCTGAATATGGAATGGAAGGTGTAACCTATTGGACGGCTACAAACATATATGTAACCCCTACTACTCTGAGTGGTATTACCTTTAACTTCCTGATGTCTTTATCAGGTGGTTTATTGGCTGGATACGTGATTGCCAAAGGTGATCCTTTCTGGACTTACTCAAGTGGACTAGCAGGTGTCATCTGTGCTTCAGCTGGAAATGATTTATATCATCCAATTCAAGCAATGATCATAGGTATGATCGGTGTTGTAATTGCATACAAACTTCATTACTGGGTTGAACGTAAATTCAAAATTGATGATGCAGTTGGTGCAGTAGCAGTACATGGTTATGCTGGTTTTGTTGGTCTTGTTATTTGTGGGTTTGTTTTAAATGGCTATCCTTCATCTGGATACAGTGTAGGAGCTATGTGGGACGGATCAACTTATGCAACAATCAATCCACTGGGACAATTCTTAGGAGCAATAATAATGTTTGGTGTTCTTGGAATGTTACCAGGCTATATCATAGCTAAAGTACTAAGCGGAATGGGTAAATTGAGAATCCCACGTGAAGTAGAAATAGCTGGATTAGACTATGAAATGATGGAGTCTGCTAAAGAAGATGAAAAAGCAGTTTCATCAGCAACCAGGTAAAGGAGGAAAAATATGGCTACAGTTACAAACTGGATAGATCATTTAAGTGCGAAGGAAGTTGTCGGTGCGGTTTATCCGGGAGCTGGATCCACTGAAACTTTACTGGTTATTCTTGGTATAGTGATCTGGATCGGTTGGCATGTTATTACTAACAAATCTGAAAGTGAAGAACTTTCAAGGTTAGCTAAAAAAAGACATGGTGCAAATGATCATAAAAGTAACATTACCGATTGGTAATTAAAAATAAAATTTGGGCGCTACTTAATTGTAGCGCCCTTTTTTTTTAAAAAAATATGACAGACGAAAATAAAGAAGAATTAAGACCCACAAAAATGCGGGGTGTTGCTTTTCCTAAAGCGAAGTATGGTGTAATACTTGCAATAATTATAATAATAGTTGTGAATTTAATTTATTATAAGGAAACTATTTTTTCTTTTTTTAGATAAATGTGATAACTTAAATTGTGGCTAAAAATTTATTCAAAATTGCTAAACAAAAAAAAATAAAATATTTTTTAATCAGTTTTGTAGATTTGTTTGGCGTACTTAGATCAAAACTAGTGCCCGCTCATGCAATAAAAGAAATGCAAGGTGCTGGTGCAGGATTTGCAGGATTTGCTGCTTGGCTAGACATGTCTCCTGCAGACTCAGACATGTTTGGTATTCCAGATCCTGACAGTTTAATTCAATTACCTTGGAATAAAGAAGTTGGTTGGTTGGCTTCAGACTTGTGGATGAATGGTAAGCCTGTTGATGCATCTCCAAGAGTAATGCTTAAAAAGCAAATTAAAAAACTTAAAGAACAAAATTTAACGATGAAATCAGGTGTTGAATGTGAATATTTTTTAATTTCTCATGATGGTAGTTCTATTGCTGATCCTAGAGATACTCAGTCAAAACCATGCTACGATCAATCAGCATTAATGAGAAGATACGATTTAATTAAAGAAATCTGTGACTGTATGATTGAAATGGGATGGGGTCCGTATCAGAATGACCATGAAGATGCTAACGGTCAATTTGAAATGAATTGGGATTACTCAGATTGCCTAAAAACTGCAGATAGACATACTTTTTTTAAATACATGGTTAAAACAATTGCTGAAAAACATGGATTAAGAGCCACGTTTATGCCTAAGCCATTTGAGAATTTGACTGGTAATGGCTGTCATGCTCATGTGTCAGTATGGCAAGGAAAGAAAAATAAATTTTTAGATAAATCAGACAAACTTGGATTAAGTAAAATGGCATACAATTTTTTAGGGGGTGTTATTAAAAATGCATCATCTTTATCCGCTTTTTTTAATCCAACAATCAATAGCTATAGAAGAATAAATGCTCCACCAACAAAATCTGGTGCATCTTGGTCTCCTAGTAGTATTTCTTATACCGGCAATAATAGAACACACATGATAAGAATTCCAGACCCAGGTAGGTTTGAATTAAGATTAATGGATGGTTCGGTAAACCCTTATTTATTACAAGCTAGTGTTTTAGCCGCTGGATTGTATGGCTTAAAAAATAATATCGATCCAGGAAAACCTTTGGATTGTAATATGTATACAGACTACGCTAAATATCCAGATTTACCTAAACTTCCAGATCAATTAGAACAATCATTAGATCTATTAAAAAATAATAAAGAAATGAGTGAGGCTTTTGGAAAAGATGTTGTTGAAAGTTTTATAAAACTAAGAAATTCAGAAATAAAAGAGTTTAGTTCAAAAGAAAAATTTGACAAAATAAAGCCTATTACCAAGTGGGAAAAAAATAATACTCTAGACTGTTAGATTATGACAATTCTATCCAACGGTCATCAATGGAAATTTTCAGAATTTTTAAATAATAAAAATTATTTATTTGATAAAAAAAAAATTCTAAGTTCATTGTCAGAAAAAGAGATTGATAATGCTTATTCAAGTATTTCAAAATGGGAGGGATATATCCCTACTCCTTTAATTTCCTTATATAAATTATCTAAAGAATTAAATTTAAATAACATATTTTACAAAGATGAAAGTAAAAGATTTGATTTAAAATCATTTAAAGCACTAGGTGGTGCTTATGCTGTTGAAAAAGTTACCCAAGGGAATAAGGACATTGTAGTTGCAACTGCTACTGCTGGAAATCATGGGCGATCTGTAGCGTGGGGTGCAAGAAGACTAGGTTTAAAATGTAAAATTTTTATTAGTGAATTTGTAAGTGATGCTCGAGGTCAAGCTATGTCAGACCTTGGAGCAGATGTAGTCAAAGTAAAGGGTAATTATGAAAAATCATTAATTGAATGCATCAAGCAATCTACTGAAAATGACTGGCAAATAGTTCAAGATGTAGCCTGGAAAGATTATATACAAGTTCCTACTTATACTATGGCTGGTTATACTGTAATGATGAAAGAAATTGCTGATCAAATTAATAATGAAAAAATTTCTCATGTAATTTTACAAGCAGGTGTTGGGGGAATGGCTGGAGCGATGGTAGCAGGTATTGCAAGATATTTAGATTATATTCCTACTACTTTAGTAGTTGAGCCTGATAGTGCAGCTTGCGTTTTAGAAAGTATTAAAACTGGAAAAATAGAAAAAATTGACATTAAAAGAGAGAGTTTGATGGGTGGCATGTCTTGTGGAGAAGTATCATTGGTTCCATGGGAAATTCTGAAGAATTCAGTTAAGCATTGCATCAGTCTACCTGATGATGATATTGCAAAAACGATGAAATTACTTGGAAACTCAAGCTTTAGTGATGAAAAGATTACAGCAGGAGAAAATTCTGCACCAGGAGTAATAAGTTTAATTGCTAGTTGTGAAGATCAAAATGTTAAAGAAAATTTACAGCTTGATAAGAAATCAAATGTTCTAGTTATTGGATGCGAGGGTGATACTGATAAAGAAATGTATAAAAAACTTATAAATAATTAAGTTTGTTAAATTCTATGAAAAAAATTTCAAAAAAAAAAATTATTAATTTAGATTTTTATAAAATTTTTAAACCAGAATTAACTCCAAAAAGGATGATGGAATTAGGAGTTTTTGGTGGCGCGTATTTCGGATTAGATATTAAAGAATATCCAAAAGCATGGTTCAAAAATGCAAAATTAAGTAAAACTTTTGATACAAGCTTAAATAGATTTAATGTTGTTTCGGGACTTTCAAGAGAACATTGGATTGAAAAAGGATGGATATTTAAAGAAGATCCTCTAGGTTGGTTTCAATGGTATTGTAGGTTCACTAATGGAAGAAGAATCCCTGAAATGGATGAAATACAAATTAAAAGATGGAAAAACTTTAGAAGACATGTTTTAGCAATAGAAAAAAACTGTGAAAAAGGTGATTTAGGATGCAGAAGAAGACAAAGACAGGCAATTTTGCAATGGGCTTACGACCCTTATAGATAATTTGATTTAGCTGATGTTAATTCATAAAGCCTACTAATTGTTCTTTTAAAAGATTGTTTCAAATTATCAGACGAACTTAATGAGTCTAATTTTGACTCTGAAGTAATCATAAGTGGAATACTTTTTTCATAAATAATATCAATTAAAGTTATAAATCTTTGTTGCTGATTTAAATTAACATTATTAAAATTAGGAATATTTTCTATTATTATTAAATCACATTTTTCAGCAATTTTTATATAATCTTCAGCTCCAATATTTTTTGCACATAAATCTTTAAAATTAAATCTTGCAATACCATCAAAATAATTCTTGATGATAAACTTTCTTCCTTTAATTGTTAAAACTTTCTCTTTAAGAGTTAAATTTTTAGTAATTTTTCTAAAATATTTGTTAACTTTAAAATTAGTTTTTTCATTTAACGGATAAAAAAATCTTTCATTTCTTTTATTTTGAGATTTTCTATAATCTTCTTCAATTATAAGATTTTTTTGATAACACTTATTTTTTATTATCTTAATAAAAGGAAGAAACTGATCTCTCTGTAACCCATCTTTATAAAGATCATTAATTTTTATGTTAGATGAAAATAATATCTTTATATTTTTATCAAATATTTTCTTAAATAGGTTTCCTAAAATCATTGCATCTGCAATGTTTGTAACCTGAAATTCATCAAAGTAAATCAATTGATATTTCTTTGATAATTTATTAACAAATTTATCAATGATATTTTCATGATTAATCCCTTTATTTTTGAATACAAAATCATGAAAACTAATCATAAACTCATTAAAATGAAGTCTTTGTTTTGAAAAGTTAAAATTTTCATAAAAAAAATTTAAGATCATTGTTTTACCTACACCGACATCACCTTGTAAATAAAATCCAATATTATTATCTTTTGTAGAAAATATTTTTTTAAAAAAGGATTTATTAAAATTTAGATTATAAAAGTTATCAAGCTCTTCTATTAAATTTATCTGATTAGGATTAATTTCTAAATTATTTTTTTTACAATGGTTTAGAAATAATTTATTTAAATTCATTTTTTAGTCTTAAAATCTATACCATATTCTGACCTTGGACCTTTTCTTAATCCAAAAGGTCCTGATATAAATAATGTCAAAGGTCTTGTTCCTGGTTTAAGATCAACTCTATGTAAGTTATTTGCAGATCTAAAACCAATATATCCAGGAGGTCTCCAATATTTACCTGTAGTTAAGGTTTCCCAGTACCCTCCTCTCAATATAATTGTTATATATGGGAAAGTGTGGTTATGAACTCCGTCTCCATGATCGTCAGCCAACATTTCATGGATTAATATATTAAATGGAAACCACCTTGGTCGATACCTTAATAAAACATAATATCTATTCATCCAAGGTTTAGCTTCATCAAATCTTGGGTGAGAAGGTCCTCTATCTAAAACTACTTTTTTTCTTCCTACTCTATCTAAAAAATTTAGGAACATTATTAATTGTAATGAACAATAGATCCATTTTTAATTATAAATAAATTTTTATTAAAAATAAATGGTTCAGATAATATACTATTTGAAACTTTAATAGTGCTAGTTGTATTTCCAGTAACTAAATCAACCACTATCATTTTACCATCATTATTTGTTAAATATAAATTTGTCTTTCCAATAATGAAACCGATTGGTTTTATATTTTTACGTTTTTTTTCTTTATAATTTTTATAAAGATTTGTAACACGAATAATATTTCCTGTATTCTTTTCCAATATATACAAGTAGCCCTCATTAGAAATTGTAAAAATAAGATTGCCTATGACAGAGGGCATTATATTTGAATCAATTTCATTTATCCAATTTATAACTCCAGTTTTGAGATCTATTGAATAAAATTCACCTTTATTATTTGAAAAATAAATAGATTTTCCATCAGAAACTAATTTTGAAGTTTTAAAATTATATGACTCATTTATTATATTACTACTTTGGGTGGGAAGCTGCCATGTAATCAAACCAGACTCATTATTAATAGCAGTAATATCTCCGATAGAATTACTAAAAACAACCAAATCTCCAACAATAATTAATGAGTTTTTTGTATCTGATATTGCAAAAGAGTCTTCAGTTTGAAAATTCCATAATTCAGACCCATCATCTACACTAAAAGATCTTAGAGTATTTGTGTAGTCAACTATAAAAAATTTATTATCCTCTTTCTTTATTTCAGAGTTAAAAGAATAGCTTCCGTTTTTTGACCAGTTTAGTTCCCCAGATTTAATATTAATTGAATAATACTTTGCAATACTATCTGCTATTAACAAATTTTGATTATCTAGTAAAAAGTACAATTTTGGGCGTAGTCTTTTTTCTGACTTCGAGTAATGATTTTTTTTCCAAACTATTTTTTTGTTATTATCATATCTAATAATCGTTCCTTTTTTATCAAAAAATATAAGTCCATCATTTAAAAAAATTGGTTTGTAATTTAAATGATTAAGATCTTCAATTTTAGAAAATTTATAAGAACTATTTTTTTGATTAACACCACTATAATTTTGAGCTCCAAAATTATTTTTATTATCTATAATATAACTATTTAGTTTGAGTTTAAAAAAATCAAGCTTTAACTCAGGATTAAACTCAGTAATTATTTTTTTTTCTTCAGCGAATAACTTTTTTATTTTTTTTTGATTTTCAATTTTTTCCTCTTTATCATTCCAAATTCGAGAGGTCTCACTAATAGAACAATTTGATAAAAATAATAATGTTAAAACTAATAAAATTAATCTAATCACTCAAATCTCTATTCAATCTTTTTTGTGCTTGAAGCTTTATATCTGGATTGGCGTCCTCTAAATTAGCAATTTGATTGAAAAATTCTTTAGATTTTTGTTTTTGATCTTTGGAATAGAAATACTCAGCCATTAAATATAAAGCATGTGATTTCCATACACTTTTAGAATTAATCAATGGATTTAAAATTTTCAGTAGTTCGCTTTCTTGAGCCTGATCGGAATTAAATAATGCTTTTTTATAAATAACTAAGCTTTTAATTTCTTCATCGAGTGATATTTTTTCAATTACAATATCAAAATAACTGTTTATTTCACTTTGATTAGAAATTAGTTTGTTATCGATGATAAAATATAGAGATAAAGGTGAATACGTTGGGTCTTGTTCATTAATAATTTCAACTAAATTTCGAACTGTTATTTCTTTCGTGCTTTCAGAATGATTTAAAGTAGATGAATTAAATTTATTAGAAATTTCTTTTTTCTTATTAGTTTTATAGCTATCAAAACCGTAAGTACCTCCTAGAATAATAATCAAGATTACTATTATTGAAATAATTTTATTTTTATTATTAACAAAAAAGTTTCTTACTTTTTCATTTCTTGTATTGCTATTAATAATTGAAATATCTTCTTCCATAACTAAATCATATTCCTTAAAACATATTGGAGAATACCTCCATTTTTATAATATTCTAATTCATTTTTAGTATCAATTCTGCATAAAGTTTTAACTTTTTTAATATCTCCTGATGCATATTTTATCTCAATCGTCACCTCTTCAGATGGATTTATACCTTTTTCAACATTAAGAACACTAATCAATTCTGAGCCTATTAAATTTAAATTTTTTCTATTTACATCATTCGTAAATTGCAAAGGCAGAATTCCCATTCCTATTAAATTTGACCTATGAATACGCTCAAAACTTTCAGCAATAACTGCCTTAATACCTAATAATTTTGTTCCTTTAGCCGCCCAATCTCTTGAAGAACCAGTTCCATATTCTTTTCCTCCTATGACAACCAAATCAGTTCCTCTTTTTTTATATTCAACAACCGCATCATAAACAGGTAATACTTTTTCTTCAGGATAAATTTTGGTAAATCCACCTTCTGTTCCTGGCGCCATCTCATTTTTAATTCTGATATTTGCAAAAGTTCCTCTCATCATTACTTCATGATTTCCTCTTCTTGATCCGTAAGAATTATAATCTTTAGGAAGTATTTGGTGTTCCATAAAATATTCTCCAGTTGGGCTTTCTTTTTGGATATTCCCTGCTGGTGAAATATGATCTGTAGTAACCATGTCTCCTAAGATTAATAAAGGTCTTGCATCCTTAATCTCTTTAAATCCTTCTGGTTCATCTGATAAGTTATCAAAGAAAGGAGGTTTTTTTACATATGTTGATCCTTCATCCCAACTATAAATACTGCTTTTTTCTGTTTTAATATCTTGCCATTGGCTGGGTCCTTCTGAAACATTTGAATATCTTTGAATAAACATTTCAGCATTTAAAGATTGTTTTAGAGTATCTTCAATTTCTTTATTTGATGGCCAGATATCTTTTAAATAAATATCGTTACCATCTTTATCTTTACCAAGAGCGTCTTTATATAAATCAACTTCCATGTGTCCAGCCAGAGCGTAAGCCACAACTAATGGAGGAGAAGCTAAATAATTTGCTTTGATATGAGGGGATATTCTTCCTTCAAAATTTCTATTTCCAGATAAAACAGAAACTGCATAAATATTTTCTTTTTGGATTGCACTTACTATATTTTCAGGCAGTGGTCCTGAATTTCCAATACATGTTGTACATCCATAGCCCACAAGATTAAAACCTAGTTTATCAAGAAAAGTATTTAATCCAGCTTTTGCTAAATAATCAGTGACTACCTGAGAACCTGGAGCTAAAGATGTTTTAACCCAAGGTTTTACTTCCAAACCTAATTCAACAGCTTTTTTTGCAAGTAATCCTGCTCCAATTAAAACATTTGGATTTGAAGTATTAGTGCATGATGTTATTGCTGCAATTAAAATTGAACCATCTTTAATTTCATAATCTGTATTTGAAACTTTAGATGTTGAATGATCTTTTTTATTAGTTGCCTCTTCTAACACTTTTTTAAATGAAGTTGGGGCATCTGTTAGTAAAACTTTATCTTGAGGTCTCTTAGGTCCAGAAATTGTTGGGACCACTGTAGACATATCTAAAGAGATGGTATCTGTAAATTCTATTTCATCGCTTGCCCATAAACCTTGTTCTTTTGCATAGTGCTCAACTACATCAACCGTATGTTGGTCTCTTCCTGAGAATTTTAGATATTTTAATGTTTCATCATCAATTGGAAAAAAACCACATGTTGCACCATATTCTGGAGCCATATTTGCAATTGTTGCTCTATCAGCAAGAGTTAAGTTTTTTAAACCTTCGCCATAAAATTCAACAAATTTTCCAACCACGCCTTTATCTCTTAACATTTTAACAACTGTTAAAACTAAATCAGTTGCTGTTGTTCCCTCTGGCATTTTATTTGTAACTTCAAATCCTATAACTTCTGGGATTAACATTGAAATTGGCTGACCCAACATACCTGCCTCAGCCTCAATACCTCCAACACCCCAACCTAATACGGACAAACCATTAACCATTGTAGTATGGCTATCAGTACCAACTAAAGTATCTGGAAATAAATATTTATCTCCTTCAAATTCTTCTGACCAAACTACCTTTGATAGGTACTCTAAGTTTACTTGATGACATATTCCAGTTCCAGGTGGAACTATTCTAAAATTATTAAATGCTTGTTGTCCCCATTTTAAAAAAGAATATCTTTCCCCATTTCTTTCAAATTCAATATCAACATTGTTTTCAAAAGAATCTGATTTAGCAGATTGATCTACTTGAACAGAGTGATCGATTACAAGATCAACAGCTGACAATGGGTTAATAGTATTTGGGTCTTTATTTTTATCTTTTACTGCTTCTCTCATCGCCGCCAAATCAGCTACAGCTGGGATACCAGTATAATCTTGTAACAAAACTCTAGCTGGTCGATATGCTATTTCAGTATTTGATTTTTTTGATTTTAACCACTCTTTGATTGACTCAATTTGGTTTTTATTTACTGATAAATCATCTTCATATCTTAGTAGATTTTCTAAGAGAACTTTTAAAGATTTTGGTAATTTCGATATACCATCAAGACCATTTTGTTCAGCATTTTTTAAAGAATAAAATTTATAATTTTTGTCTCCAACAGAAATATTGGCTAAAGAATTGTAAGAATTTTTTGTTCCTGGCGTCATGTTATAAATAAAAAGTTATTATGCTTAATAAAAGAAGCAGTGACATAGCATAATTAAAATAATTAATAAATTTCTGATTTGTCGCGAATTTCCTAAGAAATTTACCTAAAAATGTCCAAAGGGTGATACTTGAGACAGAAACTAGTAAAGCTAAAATAATAATTTGAGTCGTGTAATTTATAAAATTTTCTCCTGGATTAATGTAAGTGGAGACAACGATTATTGAAGCAATTACAGCTTTTGGGTTTAAAAATTGAAAAATAAATGTCTCTATAAACCTTACAGGATTTATGTTTTTATTTTCTTGATTTTGTAATCCTGAAAATGAAATTTTATATGCTAAATAAATTAAAAATATTGTTCCTAAATATTTTAATATAATCTGAATTAGTGGATAAAGTTTAAATATATTAACTAATCCTAAAGCTACACAAAGTAAAAGAAAGGGGAAACCAAAAGTAACACCAAGTATGTGTGGTAGTGTTCTTTTTATCCCAAAATTGAAACCAGAGTAAAACGCAACAAAATTATTTGGGCCTGGGGTGAATGCAGCTACAATTCCAAATAATGTTATAGATAAAATTTCTGGATGCATTTATTAAGCGATCGGCAAACCATTCTCAGATTTTTGGGAAGGATGAACTAATATTACTTTTCCTTCTTTATCAATTGATCCTAAAATTAAAACTTGCGAAACTACACCGGCAATATTTTTTTCAGCAAAATTGCAAACTGCAATCACTTGTTTGCCCTTTAAATTTTCCTCTGTATAGTAATGTGTAATCTGAGCTGATGATTTTTTAATTCCAATTTCCTCACCAAAATCAACTTCTACCACTAAAGATGGTTTTCTAGCTTTTTCATTTTTTTTAACTGAGATTACTGTTCCAACTCGAATATCTACTTTATTAAATTCATCAAAGGTAATTTGTTCTTTCATATAATTAATATATAATAGATGAAAAATATGAGTACAGAAAATAATTCAGATCTTTTATTTAATAATTCTATTAAAATTTTAACAGACTTAATTGGTTTTAAAACTATATCTGGAGAAGATAATACTGCTTTAATTGACTACTGTGATGATATCTTAAAAAAATTAGGTGCTACTTCATTTAGAACTTATGATGATGAGAAAAAAAGAGTAAATCTATTTGCAACTCTTAAATCTAAAAATTCAAGCAATAAAAAACCAATAATTTTATCAGGCCATACTGATGTTGTTCCAGTTTCAAAAGGTTGGAGTTCAGATCCTTTTACAGCAACAATTAGAGAAGATAAACTTTTTGGAAGAGGTTCATGTGATATGAAGGGATTTATTGCTTGTGCTTTGGCCTATGCGCCTACTTTTTCAAAATCAAATTTAGATAGAGATATTCATTTTTCTTTTACTTTTGATGAGGAAACGGCATGTATAGGTGCTCCTATACTAATTGAAGAATTGAAAAGACGAAATATTAAAGATGGTATTTGTATCGTTGGAGAACCAACTAATATGAAAATTATTGATGCCCACAAAGGGTGCTACGAATACACAACTTATTTTAAAGGTTTGGCAGGACATAGTTCTGCACCTCACAAAGGTGTAAACGCTGTTGAATACGCATCAAGATACGTCAATAAATTAATTGAATTGAGAGAAAAACTTAAACAAAGAGAGCCCAAAGACTCCATTTTTGACCCACCTCACTCTACACTATCAATTGGTGGTATATTTGGAGGTATTGCTCACAACGTAATAGCAGATAAATGTCATATTAATTGGGAAACAAGACCTGTGGTTAAAGAGGATGGAATATTTTTAAATCAAGAAATAGATAAATATGCAAATGAAGTATTACTTCCGGATATGAAAAAAAATTTTCCAGATGCTTCAATTGAAAAAAATATCATCGGTGAAATAGTTGGATTTGATAGAAAAGATAAATCAGATGCTTGCGAATTTATCTCAAGCTTAACAGGTGATAATTCTAGACAAGTTGTTTCTTTTGGAACAGAAGCAGGTTTATTTCAAGAAATAGGTATTAGTACAGTTGTATGTGGACCAGGTTCAATTGAACAAGCTCATAAAATTGATGAATATATTGTTTTAGATGAATTAAAAAAATGTCTAAAGCTTCTTAATGGAATTAAAGAAAATTCTACTTTAAATTAACTCCAGCCACCTACTGCTTTTACTTCCAAAAATTCCTCTAGACCATGTGCACCTGCTTCACGACCTATTCCTGAATGTTTAAAACCACCAAAAGGTGCATCAACAGCAATTCCGGCTCCGTTTACATCAACCATTCCAGATCTCAATTTTCTAGCAACTCTTTGAACTTTTTCTGTATCTTGCGTTTGGATATAGTTTGTTAAACCATAGGCAGTATCATTAGCAATTTTGATTGCATCTTCCTCTGTTTCAAATGGGATAACAGATAGAACTGGTCCAAAAATTTCTGTTCTTGCAACTTCCATATTGTTATTAACGTCAGCAAATACTGTTGGTTTAACAAAGTAACCTTTATCTAATCCCTCTGGCTTACCTGTTCCTCCAGCAACTAATTTTGCACCTTCATCTATACCTTTTTGTATTAAAGTTTGTATTTTAGAGAATTGAGCCTCTGAAATAACTGGACCAATATGTTCACCTTCTTTTTTAGGATCTCCAACTTCAAAATTTTCAGTATATTTTTTTAATCTTTCAATAGCTTCATTATACATTGATTTTTCTACTAACATTCTAGTTGGTGCATTGCAGGATTGTCCTGAATTTCTAAAACATCTAAGAGCACCTCTTTCAATAGCCTCTGGATCAGCATCTTTAAAAATTATGTTTGCTCCTTTGCCACCTAGTTCTAAACTTACTCTTTTAAAATCTTTAGCAGCATTTTGTGAAATTAAAGCTCCAGCTCTTGTTGATCCTGTAAAAGAAATCATATTAATATCTTGATGGCTTGTTAGAGCATCTCCCGTTATTGCACCATCACCATTAACTAAATTAAAAACTCCTTTTGGAAATTTTACTTCGTCAATAATTTCAGCAAGTATCATTGAAGATAGAGGCGCTAACTCTGATGGTTTTAAAACCATAGTACATCCAGATGCGATTGCTGGCATTACTTTTAAACACACCTGATTCATTGGCCAATTCCATGGTGTAATCAACGCACAAACACCTTTGGGTTCATAAATTAATCTTTGATTAGGAGCATGTTCGCCTAATGGTTTTTCAAATTCAAAATTTTTTAAATATCTTATAAATGATTTAATATGACTTGCCCCAGTACCTGCTTGTAATTTTGATGCAAAATCTTTAGGTGCTCCCATTTCTAGGGTTATAGCCTCCGCAATATCTGCCCATCTTTTCTTATAATTTTCATATAGTTTTTCTAGTAATCCAATTCTCTCTTCTTTAGATGAAAAGGCCCAAGACCGATAGGCATCTTTAGCTGCATTAACAGCCATATCAACATCAGCTTTATTTCCTAAAGTAATAACTGCACAATTATCCTCAGTTGCAGGATCAATTACTTTAATTTCCTCAGAGCTATTTGGTTTAACCCACTGCCCATTTATATAAAAATTTTTTTTATCTAACATTTTTTGAAATTATCCTTTCTTTATGTTTTTGCAAATAAATTAGTTAATTCGTAAACTATTGTTGCGGCAGCTAAAGAGGTTACTTCAGCATGATCGTATGCAGGTGAAACTTCAACCACATCTGCAGAAACTAAATTCAGTCCTGAAAGACCTCTTAAAACATTAACCATTTCTCTAGTAGTCATGCCAGCAATTTCAGGTGTACCTGTCCCTGGTGCAAAAGCAGGATCAAGTACATCAATATCAATTGATAAATAAAGAGGATTATCTCCTACTCTTTTTTTAATTCTTTCTGCAATTTTATCTGTTCCTTCTGTTTGAAATTCATCACAATGAATAATCTTAAAACCAAAACTTTCATCATTTTTAATATCATCTCTACTATAAAGTGGTCCTCTAATACCAACATGCATTGAAGCATCATCTAAAAACAAACCTTCTTCTCTTGCTCTTCTAAATGGAGTTCCATGTGTATAAGGGGCCCCAAAGTAAGTATCCCAAGTATCAAGATGAGCATCAAAATGAACTAATGAAACCGGTCCATTACATTTTTTATTAATTGCTCTTAATAGAGGTACAGCAATTGTGTGATCGCCCCCTAAGCTAATTATACCACCTACTTTATTTAATAAGTCTGTTGCTCCAGCTTCTATTTGTTTTATTGCTTCATCAATACTAAATGGGTTGCAAGTAATGTCACCTGCATCTGCTACTTGCTGAACTTTAAAGGGCTCTACATCATAATTAGGATGATAATTAGTTCTCAAATGTCTTGATGCTTGACGAATACTTTGTGGTCCAAATCTTGCTCCTGGCCTATAACTTGTACCAGCATCAAAAGGCACTCCTACAATTGCAACATCACAACTTTCAACATCTCTTAATTCTGGTAATCTTGCAAAAGTTGACGGACCAGCAAATCTTGGAACTTTTGTTCCACTAACAGGTTGAATTGGATTTTTATTACGTTCTTTTTTCATTTATTAACAAAATGTACCACATTCTTTTTAAATCGAATATCATCTAAATTATGTTTATGAAGATTTTTAAGCTAGTTTTAATATCATTTTTTTTGATAACTTCTGCAAACTCCAATTCTATTTATAATATTACCAAAATACCAAATTTAGAAATCTATGAATTAAAAACACTCAATAAACTAAAATATTTTTATGCTACAAAACCATTTAGACTAGGGGTTCAGAAAAATATTGTCTGCAATAACTCTGATAGAAAGACTTACGATAGAAAATATCAAGTAATATCTAAAAATTTAAATCGATACTCAAAAGAATTTTTAAGAAAAATTAATCTTAAATATATTGTTATGTGTGAAAATTTATCCATCTCAGGAATAAACACAGCGGGCATTCCAGATCATTTAATGAAAACATTAATTATAGATCTAAAATTTAATGAAAAATATTTTGAAAGAGTAATACACCATGAATTATTTCATATAATTAATGATGGTTTTAAAGTTTTATTCGATGAAGATGAATGGAAAAAATTTAATGAACCAAATTTTAAATATGCAGATTGTTCTACTTGCTCAAAAAAATTAGGGCTTGATACTTATAAAAATACTAATGGCTTTTTTACTGAATATTCAATGACAATTCCATCGGAAGATATGGCTGAAGTATTTTCACATTTAATGACTGGAAATTATAAAAATTCAAACGATAAAATTCTCAATAAAAAAATCAAATTTATAAAAGATATATTGAATAAAGTTGATAATACTTTTGTATTTTAGATATGATAAAAAAAATTAAAGCCTCACTACATGAAAAATTAATTCTTATTTTTTTAATTCTACTTGGAATTTTTGCATTAAGTTTTACTATTATAATAAAAAACAAATGTTTATTTGTAAAAAATTTTGATCCATATAAAATTAAATTTGAAAAACCAAATAATATTGTTATCCTTAATGCTGAATGTGGAAATATCATAATAGAACTTTATCCTAAAATATCTCCAAACGGAGTTGAGAGATTTAAAAAATTAATTAGTTTTAAAGCATATGATAGTGTTGCTTTTCATAGAGTAATCAAAGATAAACTTGTCCAAGCTGGAGATCTAGAGTTTGGAAAAAAAGATAAATTAGACTATGGAAGGATCGGAACTGGTAAATCTGGACTTGGACCAATTAAATCAGAAGTTGATGCTGAGTTTGATTTTAAAAAAGGGTCAGTTGGCTTAGCAAGATCTTTACAATATGACACTGAAGATAGTCAGTTTTTTATAATTCTTGATGACGAACCATTATTTGAAGGTGAATACACTCCCATTGGGAAAGTAATTTATGGAATTAAGGTATTAGAAAAAATTAGATATTCTCATAGATCTGAATATGTGCTTAGACCTGATTTTATAAATACAATTAGAATGTTAAAGTAAGAAATTAATTTATTAAGGGCTTACCAGTTGCAAGTGTATGTTTAATTCTATCTTGAGTTTTTTGAGTCTCAATCAATCTCATAAAAGCATCTAATTCTAATTTATATAAGTCATCCTCAGACAAAGTCTTATCTATTGTAGTATCTCCTCCACTTAAGACATGAGCTAGCTCTTGAGCCACTAATAAACCATGATCAAGTATAACTTTTTCATTGTACAGTTTTTCTAAAATTTTATTCATCTCTTCTTTAACCACTTTTCCAGGAAGCTTAAATTCTGTCTCTAAGGGCGCTTTAAAATCTTTATTATTTTTTATAATTTCTTTTGATACTTCTAAAAGACTATTTCTATTCATTATTTTTCTATCTTCAGGTTTTAAATATTTCATGGGCTCAGCTTCAACTGGGGAAGTTGCAGTTTTTCCATAACCAATAATATCAAATACTTTTAGAGGCGCATAATGAGGATCATTTCTAGCTTCATCTGTATCAAGCCATCTTGCTAACATTTCCTTACATCCACCACCCGCAGGAATTAATCCGACAATAGTTTCAACTAAACCGACTACTATGTTTGTGTGTGATGCTACAAAATTACTTTGCACCATAACCTCAAAGCCACCACCAAGAGTTAAACCTGAAGGTGCAGATACCACTGGATAATCAGAATACTTAAGATGTTTACATGTTTCTTGAAAGTATCCGACAAATTTTTCTATAGATTTAAAGTCACCTTTGTTTGCAAATTCCATTGTATAGCTTAAATTTACTCCAGCAGAAAATTGCATGCTCTCATTAATTATTATCAAAGGTTTATCAGTGGCTTTTTTTAAAGCATCCATTGAATCATAATCAAGAGCATTTGCTTTAGTAGTAAATTCAACAATATTGTAATCATTGAATCTATAAATAGATGCTGAGTTATTACCATCAATACTTGATGCTGTTTTTTTAACTTTCCCTAAAGTTTCAATTTCTGTATACTTTTGTCTAACACCATGAAACTTTTCATTTTTTGTTTCAGCTAATTTTTCTAAAAATTTATTTCCTTCATAATTTTTGAACTTACTAAAGAAATTTGTAACACCAATTTCCTCTAACATTTCAAATGGTCCTTTACTCCAATTAAATCCAAGTCTCATTGCTTCATCAATGTCATTAAATTCGTCTGTAATTCCTGGAACTAAAGAAGAAGAGTAATTAATAATTTTTGAGATAACTGACCATGCATATTCACCATATTTATCATCTCTATTAATTAATGCTTTAAGATCTACTTTTTCAGACTTAATGTTAATTTTTTGAGTTGGATGATATTCTCCAGTTTCTAAATTAATCGCTTCAAGAATCTTTTTATTATCAACTTTATTCATTCTATAGAAACCACCTTTACCTTTACGTCCTGTATAACCAGTTTCTATTAATTTCTTTACTAGAGGAATTTCCTTAGCAACTTCTTGGAATTCATCTGTCTCAGGCAATTCTTTTATAAAGCTTTTAAGCACATCTGCCATTAAATCTATTCCGATTAAATCGTATAATCCAAATACTCCCGTTTTAGGGATGCCCATTGGTCTTCCAAAAATACCATCTGCTTCCTCAATAGATAATTTCATTTTAAAAGCTTCTGTCATAGCCACTTGCATTGCAAAGACTCCGATTCTGTTTCCTAAGAAACCAGGAGTATCATTACAGACAATTGCGCCTTTACCTAAGCTGATTTCACAGAATTTCTTTAGAGAATTAATTTTATTGAGATCATTATTTTCACTTTTAACAATTTCAAGCAAATCCATATATCTAACAGGATTAAAAAAGTGGGTTATACAAAAATCTTTTTTATCTTCAGGAGATAATTTTTCTGAAAGAATACTAATTGGAATTGAAGACGTATTAGATGATATTATAGATCCAGCTTTTCTTTCTTTAAAAATTTTCTCATAAATATTATGTTTAATATCTATTCTTTCAACAACAGCTTCAACAACCCAATCTGCTTCACTCACAACATTAAAATTGTCATTAATGTTTCCAACATCAATATTATCAATTTTTGATTTATCGATTAAAAGAGGAGGCCTTGATTTTTTAATTCTCTCTCTAGCTTTCTCACTTATGTCTGTGGTAAGGTCTAATAAAGTAACAGGAACATTTGCGTTACACAAATGAGCTGCTATTCCACTTCCCATTGTGCCTGATCCAATAACTACAACTTTTTTGATTTCCATAAATAGACGGTTCTTATATTAAAATTAAATCAAACTTGAAATAAATAAATCGTCTCAACATTAGCTTTGCTGAATTTTTAATTCTTCAATACCTATATGACATCGAATAGCATTTCCATTATCTCCAATTTGCCATGGTGGAGTTTCATTTTTGCATTTATCTCCAATAATTCTTGGACATCTTCCTTGAAAAGAACAACCAATTTCAGGTGGTTTTTCTTCAACTATGTCTTCTGCAACTAGCTTTGGTTTTATATCTGGGTCTGGCTCTAAAACAGCACCAATTAAAACTTCTGTGTAAGGGTGAGATGGAAATTGATAGACATCTTTTGATGGACCAATTTCACATAATCTTCCTTGGTATAAAACAGCTACTCTATCACTAATAGCTTTTACAACTGCAAGGTCATGAGAAACAAATACATAAGTAGTGCCCAATTCTTCTTTTAATTTATGCAATAAATCTAACACAGCAGCTTGCACCGACACATCTAAAGCTGAAGTTACTTCATCACATAAAATAATATCTGGTCTTGCTGCAAAAGCTCTTGCAACAGCTATCCTCTGTTTCTCTCCTCCAGATAATTGTCTGGGGTATCTACTCATATAAAAAGCACCTAATCTTACTTTTTCAAGTAATTCAGCAATACTTTCTTTAAGTTTACTACCTGTCAGACCAAAATATAGTTTTAAAGGTTGGGAGAGTATTTGCTCAACCGTATGATTTGGATTTAATGACTCGTCAGGATTTTGAAAGATTAATTGAATAGATCTTAAATCCTCTGAATTCCTTTTTTTTAAATCTCCAGATAACAATTTTTTTTTATCAAATTTTATATGCCCATCTTTAATTTTTAATAACCCAGCGATAGATTTTAAAATTGTAGACTTTCCACTTCCAGACTCTCCTACTAGTGCAATAGTCTCTCCTTTATTAATATTTATATTTATATCTTTTACTGTTGGATTTGTATCAGTCACTTTATTCAAGAATTGATCTATAATACCTTGCTTTGCATAAGATATAGAAACGTCTTTTAAATCTAAAATTTCATCTATCATTATTTCTTTTTGTGAATGATTTTTTGTTTTTTGTTCACTAGTTTTAGAAATGAATTCAGAATGATTAAAACATCTTACACTTGTATCCATTTCAGATAAATATTCTAACTCAGGAACTTGGGTTTTACATTTTTCATTTGAAAAATTACATCTATCATAAAAACTACAACCATTCTCAATATTACCTGGTTGTGGTTGACTACCTGGCATTGAGTCGGGGAGACCTGCTAAAGAAAGTTTTGGAATTGACTTTAATAATCCATATGTATATGGGTGAATAGGTTCTTTTAAAATATTTCTTACTGGTCCTTCTAGGACAATTTCACCTGCATACATTACAATCACTCTGTTGCAAACTTGAGCAATTGCTCCAAGATCATGACTTACATAAACCATGGATGTTCCTGTATCTTTTGCTATATCTTTTAAAAGTTCTAAAACATGTGCTTGAGTTGTTACATCCAATCCAGTTGTAGGCTCATCTAACAATAATAACTCTGGATTACCAGCTAAAGCCATAGCAACTGCAACTCGTTGTTGTTGTCCTCCTGAAAGTTCATGAGGATATCTAAGTGCCATTATTTTTGGAGAAGGAAGTCTAACTTGATTTAATAATTCGGAAATTTTTTGCTCTCTTTCAGCTTTGCTATAATCAGTATGAAGTCTAAGAGCTTCTTCAATTTGATAACCAATTTTAAGATTTGGAGTTAGCGCTTGCCCAGCATTTTGTGGGATCATTGCAATTTTTCTACCTCTTATGTCCTCTAATTCCTTATTATTTAGACTAAGTAGATTTTGAGATTTAAATAAACATTCACCTCCAGTAGTAAAAAGGCCCTGTTTAATATACCCCATCATCGCAAGAGCTAGTGTACTTTTTCCTGACCCAGACTCTCCTACTATACCTACTGTTTCACCTTTTCTAATATTGGTAGTTATATTTCTAAGTATTGATATTTGTCTCCCTTTTTGACTTTTAAAACCAATAGATAAGTCTTTAATTTCTTGAATATTAGTTTTCATATTTTAAACAGGAGCTTTTGTTGATCTATCAATTCCTAAAGCCTTAGCAAAAGCATCAGCGGTTAAATTTATTCCAATAATTAATGAGCTTAACCCAACAATAGGCGCTATTACTGCCCACCATGCAAAAGACATTAATCCTCTAGCATTTGATATCATTAATCCCCAGTCAGGAGTTGGAGGGCTTACTCCAAATCCTAAAAAAGATAATGAGCTAAATCCAAGAAGCATCCAAGACCATCTCATTGCTCCTTCAACTAAAATAGCATCTCTCACATTTGGTAATATTTCATTCCAAATAATTGAAAGATTACTGTGGCCTCTAGCTTTTGCGGAAACAATAAAGTCTTTAGCTATTACATCATGAGTAGCAGCTCTTGCAACACGAACAATTCCTTTTCCATAAAAAAACCCAAGAGCAGGTATTAATACTTCAGTAGTTGTTCCAAGAAGTGAAACTATTAAAAGCATAGCTAATATCCAAGGTATTGATAAAAATGCATCTACTATTCTCATTACAATGTCATCAATTCTTCCTCCTACTAGACCACAAAAAATTCCTAAAAGACCTCCCCAAAGTAGAGCGATAATTGAACCAAAAAAAGTTATGGTTAAAGCAGTTCGTCCTCCTAAAATTGTTCTGGTAAAAACATCTCTACCTAAACTATCAGTTCCAAACCAAAATTCTGATGATGGTGCATTTAACATTAACGAAGGATTGATTGCCTTATAGTCATATGGTGCAATCCATGGACTAGTTAAAGCTAGAGTTATATGAAAAACCAAAATTGTTAACCCTATAAATCCAGATGGTTTTGAAGCCATTGTGGATATTATATCTAAAACTTTAGCTAAAGAACTTTTAGGTTTTTCATTAAATATATTTTTAGAGTTTTCCATTTTTTATTTTCTAGTTTGCAATGTCTTTAATCTTGGGTTTAACATTAACGTTAATAAATCAGCTATAAAATTTATACTAACGTAAATAGATGCAAGAATAATACCTAAAGCTTGAACTACTGGTAAATCTCTATTAGATATCGACTCAATTACCAATCTACCTAGTCCTGGATAATTAAATACCACTTCAGTTACAACTACCCCGCCTAATAACCAAGCAATAGTTAAAGCGACTACATTAATTGCTGGCAATAATGCATTTGGTAATACATGTTTGAAAACCATTTTCCAATATGGCACTCCTTTTAATATTGCCATTTGAATATAATCACTTGCCATTACTTGAATAACGCTTGACCGAACCATTCGAGCCATATGAGCAGTCATTATCATTGCAATTGCAATCACTGGTAAAATGATGTTAGGAAGTAATTCAAAAAAAGTGACATCTGTTGGTACAATTACTATACCAGGTAACCACTCTAACCATATTGCTACTATTAAGATCAGTAAAGTAGCACTTATAAATTCTGGAATAGTCATTGAAAATATCGCAACTGTTGAAATGATTATATCTGGCATTTTATCTCTCCAAAGAGCTGTGATTATTCCTAAGATTAATGCTAATGGGATACCAATAATTATTGCTGCAGAAGCGAGAACCAATGAATTTTTTATTCTTGGACCTAAGACTTCATTAATTTGCATTTGGCCACTTAATGAATAACCAAAATCACCTTGAATGACATTAAATGCCCAAGATAAATATCGTTCATATGCTGGAACATCTAATCCCAAGCGCTTAATACATGCTGCTAAAGCTTCACCAAAAGCTTCTCTTTCTAGATAAGAAGTGCAAGCATCGCCTGGTAATATTTCAACGCCTATAAAAGTAATTAAAGATACAATAAATAATGTAATTAAACCTAATACAAATCTTTTAAAAATCAAAAAAAACATATTTCAGTTTATAAACCTAAATTAAAAAATTAATTACTGATAAATGAAGTAAATTTTACAGGCCTATTTAAAGGCCTGTAAAATATTATTTTATATTAGTCTACTTTAACTTTATGCCACTGAACTGAAAAAACCTCAACTTCATCAAGGTTTTTTACTCTAGAATTAGTAACTACTAATTTAGAAACATGGTACGGAATCATAGTTCCAGATTCTTCCCATAAAGTTTTTTGTGCATTTCTGTAGGCTGATCTTCTCTTTTTAAAGTTTAGCTCCGCTCTAGCACTAGCTAGATTTTCATCAAAGTCAGAACTTTTATAATAAGACTCATTCCATTTTGCGCTACTATGATAAACTTCATGAAGTACACTATCAGCAGATCTTTCATTCCAACGCGTCATAGCAACATCTTTTTTCATCCAAGTTTCTTTCCAGTAACTTTTTGATGGTGTCATTTTAATTTCAACTTTAATACCTGCTTTAGCTACTTGTTGTTGAATTACTTCAGCAATAGTTGGCCAAGTTGGTTCTTTAGTTGAAACATGAATTACCATCTCTATTCCATTAGGATATCCAGCATCAGCTAAAAGTTTTTTTGCTTTTTTGATGTTTTGAGGACACCTCATTTTAAGTCTATATTGATCAGCTGGTGAAACAGGTGTATCACATGATACAATTGCTTCTCCACCCATAACAGTATCAACTAGCTCTTGTCTATCAACAGCTAAACGAACAGCTTTTCTAACATTTGGATCATCAAAAGGAGCTCGTTCAGTATTCATAACCATTCCTCTCCAGTTACCTGTCGGTATAACTGAAGTTTTGAATTTAGGATTACCATCAAAGATTTTTTTCTGACTAAATTGAACATATCTATTCATATCAATTTGACCAGTTAATAGAGCTTGCACTCTCGCTTCTCCATCGGGTATAGCTATTACATGAACTTCAGCAAGTCCAGGTGCACCTTCCCAATAATTTGGGTTAGCTTTTAAAATTGTAGTTCCTTCTGCATCAAATTTTTCAACTATAAAAGGTCCTGTTCCAATTCCAGTTTGCCCAATAGTATCTCCAGATCCTGAAGGTATCATTCTTAATCTGTAATCAGTTAAATTAAGAGGAAAATCCGCAAAAGAAGTGCTTAATTTCATTTTAACTGTATGAGAATCAATTATCTCTATATCAGTTACAACGCTTAAGCTTTTTTTTGCAGGCGATCCAATTTCTGGATCTTTAACTCTCATTAAAGAATATTTTACATCTTCAGCATCAAAATCTGATCCATCATGAAATTTAACTCCTTTACGAAGATTAAAAGTCCACTCTGTTGCGTCTTTATTTGATGACCATTTTGTAGCCAATTCTTCAGATACCACTCCCTTAAGATCTTTTCTTACCAATCGATTTTGAGTCATTATTACAACTTGAAATAATCGACCCTTAGTTATTGCGTCCAGGTTAGTATCTTTTCCAAATCCAAGGTCATGGGAAAGTTTAAAAGTTCCACTTGAAGCATTGGCAGATGAAAACAGTACTAGTAAAGATACCAAAGAAATTGATATCAATTTAAAAATGTTTTTCATTATTAATTTCCTCTGTTTGTTTTTTATGAAAGGCTAACATCTTACAAAATTTAGAACAATACTAATGTAGTATACAATCAAAGGTTGTGCCCATTTTAGGTTTTCTCATTTATGATATAACTGGATTAAAATTTATTTTTAATTTAATAAAAAATTCTATGCATAAATCTTTAAGAAATATAAGGTTTTCTATTAAACCCCAAAGAGAGGAAGGCGATAGACCTGTTGAGCTAGCAAGGACTATGAGCATACATCCATTGACTTATCAGGAGCTACCTTATGACCCAGAGTATTCACATTATGCTGGTCGACTTACAACTGAAAAATTATCTAATGCTACTCCAGATGAGCAGTACTGGAAAACAAAACAAGAGATTATTCTTCGACATACAGGAGAGCATCCTTATGAAATTTCAGGACCAGACGCTCTTAAATTATTGCAAAGAATTTTTCCTAGAGATATTTCAAAAGTTAAAAAAGGAAGATGTTCCTATCAGTTTGCCTGTTACCATGATGGTGGAATAATTACTGATGGTTTACTTTTAAGAATTGAAGATAATTGTTATTGGTTTGCTCAAGCAGATGGTGACATGCTTTCATGGTATAAAGCTAATTCTGAAGGACTTGATGTTGAAATTAAAGAACCAAATGTATTTGTAAGTCAAATTCAAGGACCTAAATCAATGGAACTTCTTAACCATTTAATTGATGAACCGATAGCAAATACATGGAAATATTTTGACTGGGTTGAAATTACCATGGCTAGTGAAAAGGTAATAATTAGTCGAACTGGTTTTACAAATGAACTTGGCTGGGAGATTTATTTTCGTCCTGAAAATAATATAGAAAAATTAGGTGATCTTATTCTTGAAGAAGGAAAAAAAATAGGAATGATTATTACAGCAACACCTTCATTTAGAGGTAGAAGAATTGAAGCTGGATTATTATCTGCGGGACAAGATTTTTCAAATGAAACAAATCCCTTTTCTGTAGGTCTTGGCCGTTTTGTTGATTTAGAAAAAGATAACTTTATAGGTAAAAATGCTCTGATAAATGCAGATAAAGAATGTCGAAGTTGGGGTATTAGAGTAGTTGATGGAATAGCAAAAAAAGGAAGGTCTATTAAATTAAATAATCAATGTATTGGAAAAGTAACATCAAGCACATGGTCTCCTTACCAAGTTTGTGGGGTTGGTATTGTGTTATTAGACAAGTCAGACTTAGGGCCTGGAACAGTAGTTGATGTGGAGTGCACTGATGAAAAAATTCACAAAGCTGAACTTTGTAAATTACCCATGTACGATCCAAAAGGTGAGATAGTAAGAGGTGTAGATAAAAAAATACCCACAAAGGCTGAACCGTGGCCAGGAATTAAAAGCTAATCAATTTTAGGAATACTTAATTTGTTTTGAACGTTATGTTTTTTTAATAAACTTTCTACATAACCCTCTTTAATAAGTTTTGAAATAAAATCATTTAAAAACTCTAATATTTCAGGATTACCTTTTTTAATACCAACTGATTGTTTTATAAAAGTAAATGGATTTGATATTATTTTAAAATCATTATTTCTTTCAAGTTCTTCTAAGAGCTTAGGTTTTAAACCAGCTAGAACATCTACACTACCTTCTCTAAATAATTTATGTGAGCTATCTATTGTTTTTACTTTAATTAATTCAGCGTTTTTAAAGTTATCAGATAACCATAAATCATATGCACTTCTTTCAACTACTACTATCTTAATACCCGAAGAATTAATCTCTTCATTACTCTTAAAGTTGTGCTTATTCCTAAAGATAAAATTTGCATCAATATTCACATATGGATTGCTAAAATCTATAGTTTTGCTCCTCTCCTTCTCATAAGCTATATTGCCAATATCCCATTTATCATCATCAACTGCATCAGCTAATAGTCCTGGCCTCTCAAATTGAACTAATTTACAATTTAAGTTTAGTTCTTTAGCAAGTTTTTTTCCAATATCTGGAGATACACCATCTGGTAATCCATTTGCATCTTCTGAATTAACGAGTAAAAAATTACTCATATTCAAACCAACACGTAGCTCTCCTGTTGGGGCTATTTTTTTAGATATAGTTTTCATCATTAAAAACTTTTTGTAATTGATATTATATATTATTTTAAATTTTAAATTTAATTAAATGAACAATATAGAAAAAAAAATAATTGCAATAGGTGGTGGTGGTTTTACACATCAGTTAGATCTAAGTTTAGATCAATTTGTCATAGATAAATTAAAAAGAACAAATAATAAAATCGGATTTTTAGCGACAGCTAGCAAAGATGATAAAAAAAAAATAACCTTATTTTATAAAAGATTTGAAAATACTGAATTTGAATTATCACATTTTAACCTAACATCTAATATAAATGGATTTTCTGAGTGGATAATGAGTAAAGACTTAGTTTACATAGGAGGTGGTAATACCGTCTTTATGTTAGAGATTTGGAAGAAAAATAAATTAGAACATATCTTTAAAGATGCCTATGAAAAAGGAATTATTTTATCTGGTATTAGTGCTGGAGCAGTATGTTGGTTTGACTGGATATTATCAGACTCTGTTGGGCCAGGATTTAATCCCTTGCGAGGAATTAATCTGATTTCAGGAAGCTGCACTCCCCATTCATCTAATATTGGAAGAATAAATGAATTTGAGTCACATATTAAAAATAATAACTTGCCTCCAGGTATTGCAATCGATGATGGTGTGGCAGTAGTTTTTGTTGACGGAAAACCAACTGAAGTTTATTCTTCAAGAAAAAATCACACAGCTTATTTTTTAGATAAAGATAAAAAAATTAATCTGAAAGAATTTATAAAGAATATATGAACAATATAACTGCAAGTAAAAAAATTCACAGCTTAGTCGACGCTAGAAATTTAGCAAAGAAAAGAATGCCAAAATTAATGTTTGATTTTGTTGATGGTGCCTCAGGTGATGAAAAACTTTGTGAAATTAACAGTACAGCCTTAGATCAAATTAGGCTTGAACCAAAAGTTTTAAGAAATGTTGAAAATAGAAATTTAAAAAAGAAATTTTTAGATATTGAATTTGATCAACCATTTGGTTTTTCACCAATGGGTATGTGTAACTTAACCTGGACTGGTGCAGATAAAATGTTAGCTAAAGAAAGTATTGTAAATAATGTGCCTGCATGTGTGTCAATGGCCTCCTCAACATCTTTAGAAAAAATGTACGAATTGTCCGAAGGTCGATCTTGGATTCAATTATATAATTTCCAAGAAGATTTTGTAATGGAGCTTTTACAAAGAGCAGAACAAACTGGTTATAAAGTGGCAATACTAACTGTAGATGTTCCAATTCAATTTAGAAGGGCTAAAGATAATAAAAATGGTTTTACTGTCCCTTTTAAAATAGGTCCTAAACAAATGTTTGATTTTGCAACTCATCCTCATTGGTCTTTAACAACCTTGCTTGGTGGTATTCCAAAACCAATGAACTATGAAACATCAAAGAGTGGTAATAAATTTGTAAGAAGTGAAAGCAGAGGAGCTACGGATTGGGGAACTCTCAAAAGAGTAAGGGATGCTTGGAAAGGAAAATTAATAATTAAAGGAGTAATGTCACCAGAGGATGCTCTAAAAATAAAGGATGAAGGGGTTGATGCTATACAAGTATCTAACCATGGTGGAAGACAATTAGATAGTGCTACGGCAGCAATCGAAGCATTACCATTGATAAGAAATGCATTAGGTAAAGAGTTTCCTCTGCTATTTGATAGCGGTGTTAGAGGTGGAAGTGATATTATAAGAGCTTTAGCACTAGGTGCAAATTATGTAATGCTTGGAAGACCACTAATGTATGGTATTGGAGCTCATGGCGAAAAAGGTTTAAGAAGAATTTTAGATATTATTAAAGACGAATTAAGTACAGCACTAGGTTTAGTTGGTTTAACTGATATAAATGATGTGACATCAGAAATAATTGCTAAAAAATTTATTGAAAATATGAAATACTAAAAAAATGTCAGAAAAAAAAATTAGAGGTGGATCGCTTATCGCTAGAGCATTAAAAGACAAAGGGATTCAACATGTTTTTACATTATCTGGTGGGTTTTGTAATCCTGCTTTAGAGGGGTTTATGGAGTGTCAAATGGAAGTAATCAATTGTCCTCACGAGCAAGTAGCAGGTCACATAGCTGATGGACATACAAGAATTACAAGAAAACCGGCTGTTTGTCTTGTTGGTCCTGAAGGGTTTGCAAATGCTGTTCCATCAATGATGGAGGCTTGGGGTGAACGATCACCTGTAATATTCATAACTGGTTCAAGCAGTTTAAAAAGACAAGGCTCAGGGGGATTTAAAGAAATTGATGATGTTGCAATTGCTGCACCTCTAACAAAATACAGTGCAAGTATAACTGATGGAACTAGAATTAGAGAATTTGTAGATAAGGCATATAAAATTGCAACAAATGGATATCCTGGTGCGGTACATTTAAGTATGCCTGTTGATATTATGTTTTCATCTTTTTCTGAAGACGCAGGACTTGAAGAAAGACCATTTTCACATCAAACAAAAACAATTGTAAAAGCTTGGCCTGACCCAGCACAAATGTCAGAAATATTAGAACTTGCAAGTAATTCAAAAAAACCAGTTTTAATTGGTGGTCATGGAGTTTGGTGGTCTGGATCTGAAAAAAAATTAGAAGAAGTTGGCAATAATTTGAAAATTCCAATATTTAATATTCCTTATCACCAAAAATTACTTGGAGAAGAAGCTAATGCTTATATGGGTTTAGCTGATATTCATCAATACCCTCCTTCAAAATTTGCATTACATGACTCTGATTTGGTATTGATGGTTGGAGCTAGATTAGATAATCAAATGAATTTTGGAAACCCACCACTTTTTCCTAAATCAACTAAACTTGTATGTATTAATGGGTCTCATGAAGAAATAGAACTTAATAGAGCCGCAGATATAAATTTATTATGCGATCCAGGAGTTTTTTTTGACACATTAAATAAACTTAAATTAAATAATAAATGGAATTTAAGTAATGAATGGTTTGATCTCAACAGAACAAAAAAACAAGAATGGGTAGATAAGACTTTAAAAGATTTAAGTAAAGAGACAAAAGATGCTGAAGCCAACGGAGGTAAAATGCATCCACTTCAATTAGCTTTGGATGTACAAGATGCTATTGGTGAAAAAGATTGGTTGGTTATTGACGGAGGTAATACTCACTTCTGGTCTGAAATTGCAATAAATATTGCTGGATCAAAAGGAAAAAAAATAGGTGGAATTCTTCATCCTGGTACATTTAGTATGTTGGGTGTTGGTGTTCCATTTGCACTTTCTGCGAAAAATATAAACCCTGAATCAAATGTTATCTTAATAAGTGGAGATGGGGCTTTTTTATCTGGAGGTTTATCTATAGAGGCTGCTTTTCAAGAGAACAAACCTATTGTGGTAGTAATTGATAATAATGGTGGATTAGATTGTATATCACAACAACAAGAAAGATTATTTGAAAGTGGAAAACATTTTGCAACTGATTTTAGAGATATACCTTTTCATAAAGTTTTTGAAGGTTTTGGAGGTCATGGAGAGTTAGTTACAAAGAGAGAACAACTTGCTCCAGCATTGAAAAGAGCATTAGAAAGTGGAAAAACAGCATGTATCAACGTAAAGGCAAAAGGTGTTATAAGCCCAATAGTTGCTGCTGTTAGTGACAAAAGAGATAAGGCCTCAATAGAATAAATATATGGCAACTTTATCATCACACTTACTTAACTCAGTAGACGGAACTCATGCTAGTGGAGTTAAAGTAATTATTAATCAAATTAATTCCCTAGGTGTTAAAAAGATATTTTTTGAAACTGAAACAGATGATGGTGGTAGAATTCTAAAAGATTTCGAACTTTCAAATGATGACTGTGCATGTGATTATGAAATGGTTTGTAAAACAGCAGATTATTTTTCTAAAAAAAAAATTGTTTCTGAAATAATAATAAAGTTTAGAATGGAAGATCCTAAAAAAAAATATCATTTACCAATAATTATATCACCAAACGGTTATTCGATTTGGTGGTCTCAATAATTATTAAATAATTAAATTTTTTATGACCAAAAATATAAAATTAAATATGTCTAGAAGAATAAGAAGAACTCCTTACACTAATAGAGTTGAAGAACATGGTGTCTCAGATTTTACAGTAGTAAATCACATGCTTTTACCAAAAGGTTTTAAAAATACAGTTGAGGAGGATTACTGGCACTTAAGTAAGGAGGTTCAAATTTGGGATGTCTCTTGTCAAAGACAAGTTCAGATAAGTGGTCCTGATGCTGCTTCATTGATTCAAAAATTAACTCCTCGTTCAATAAAAACTATGGAGATAGGAAAATGTTTTTATATACCAATGCTAAATGAAAATGCTGGAATGATAAATGACCCTGTCTTACTTAAATTAGATGATGATTTGTTTTGGATCTCAATAGCTGACTCCGATATTTTATTATGGGCAAAAGGATATGCTTTGGGATTAAACTTAGATGTAAATATTGATGAACCTGATGTTTATCCTTTAGCAGTTCAAGGGCCAAAATCAGAAGAGCTATTGGTTTCTATATTCGGTGAAGAAATAAAAAAAATTAAATTTTTTAACTTTAGAGTAATTGATTTTGAAGGAACTAAACAAGTTATTGCAAGATCAGGATACAGTAAACAAGATGGTTTTGAAATTTATTTTAAAGTACATGAAAAATATTTTGATAAAGTTGAAATGGGTGAAAAACTTTGGGATACAATTTGGGAAGCTGGTAAAAAATTTAATATTTCACCAGGTTGCCCTAATCTAATTGATAGAATTGAAGGTGGACTTATGTCTTATGGGAATGATTTTACAGGAGAGAATAATCCTTTTGAGTGCAATCTAGAAAAATATTGTAAAGATGATGTGTCACATGATTTTATTGGAAAAAAAGCCTTAACAAAAATTAAAAATGAAGGCATTAAACAAAAAATGATGGGAATTATTTTTGATGGTGATCCGTGTCCAGCAACCGGACAACCATTAAAAGTTTTCTCAAAAGATAATAAAAAAATTGGACAGATAACGTCAGGAATTTTTTCTCCTAGAATTAAAAAAAATATTGGTTTATCAATGATTTTGAAAGAATACTGGGATGTTGGAGAAAATGTATTTGTCCAAACTCTTGATGGGGAGAAAAGAAATGGGACGATAACATCTTTGCCATTTCCAGATTAAATAGCTATATATTCCTTATGTTTAAAGCAGTTATAGCAGGTTATTCAAGATCACCATTTACAATGGCGAGAAAAGGAGAATTAATTGACGTCAAGCCAGTTAATCTGCTTGCTGAAGTTATAAATAATCTTGTTTCAAAAACTAAAATTAATAAAAGCGATATAGAAGATATTGTAATTGGATGTGCATTTCAAACTGGAGAACAGTGTTTTAATATTGGTAAATTAGTAACTTTTTTAACCAATATGGATATCAAGACTTCTGGAATGACAGTAGATAGATGGTGTGGATCATCAATGGAGGCTATTCATATTGCAGCAGGAAAAATAGCAATGGGGTCTGGAAAAGTTTTTATTTGTGGTGGCGTTGAAAGTATGACTAGAGTAACTACTGGTTTTGACCCTATGCCATATCCATATACTGAAACTGAAAATCCAAATGTTTATTTTACAATGGGTACTACTGCAGAAAATGTAGCTAAACAATATTCTATATCAAGAACTGAACAACAGGAATTTGCAATATCAAGTCATAAGAAAGCATTTGAAGCTCAATCAAAAGGTAATTTTAATAATGAAATTGTATCTATTGGAAATTGTTCTCAAGACAGCAATATAAGACCTAATAGCAATCAAGAAAAATTGAATAGTTTAAAATTAGCATTTGATCAAAATGGGACAGTAACTGCTGCCACATCTTCGCCTCTAACAGATGGTGCTGCAGTAACTTTAATTTGTGAAGAACAATATGCTAAAGATAATAACTTGGAAATTTTAGCAAAAATTGTATCTACCTCAGTTCAAGGATGTAAAGCTGACACGATGGGTTTAGGACCAATTGGTGCTACACAAAAAGCATTGGAGAGAGCTAAATTATCAATAAAAGATATTGATATTGTGGAACTAAATGAAGCTTTTGCATCTCAATCATTAGCTTGCATTAAAGATTTACTAATAGATCCTAACAAAGTTAACATAGATGGTGGTGCTTTAGCACTAGGTCATCCACTTGGAGCTACAGGTGCAAGAATTACCGGAAAAGCAGCTCAATTATTAAGAAGAGAAAATAAAAAATACGCGTTAGCTACTCAATGTATTGGCCTTGGAATGGGCATTGCTACAATTATTGAATCTGTAGAATAAATTTTTATATGCAACAATTACCTTTTGATAAAAGATCTGGAAAAATTTGGTTTAATAACGAATTATGTGAATGGCAAGATGCTAGGGTTCATATAATCAGTCATGGAATGCATTATGCTAGCTTAGTTTTTGAAGGCTTAAGAGTATACAATACAAAAATTTTTAAATTAGAAGAACACACAGATAGACTTTTCAATTCTGCGAAAATTTTAGATATGAAAATTCCTTATTCATATAACGAGATTATTGAAGCTACAAAAAAACTTGTCTCTGATCAAAATATTCAAAATGGGTATATACGCCCATTTGTTTGGAGAGGTAGTGAAATGATGGGGGTTTCAGCTCAAAATACAAAGATAAATGTAGCTATCGCAATATGGGATTGGCCAACATACTTTGATCCAAGTTTAAAATTAAAAGGTATTAAGTTGAATATTTCTAAGTGGCAAAGACCACCTCAAAATTCGTCCCCCTGGGAAAGCAAAGCAGCAGGCTTATACATGATTTGTACACTTTCAAAACATCAGGCAGAAAAAGAAGGATATACCGACTCTTTAATGTTAGATCATGAAGGCAATATAGCAGAGGCCACAAGTGCTAATATTTTTTTTAAAGACAATAAAGATGAATTGCACACTCCAATACCAGATTCTTTTCTAGATGGTATAACCAGAAAAACAGTCATAGATCTTGCAAAGTCAAAAAATATTAAAATTTATGAGAGAAAAATTTCTCCTGATGAACTATCTAATTTTAAAGGTTGTTTTATCACAGGTACTGCTGCAGAAATAACTCCTGTAGGAAGTATTGCAGATAATAACTTTGAAGTATGTGATTTAATTAAAGATTTATCTACTAGCTATGAAGTTCTTGTTGGTAAAAATAATTAAATTATAAAACTAAATAAGACTTGGTAGCCAAGTAGATAATACTGGGAATAAAATCATTAAAATTCCATAAATAATTCCTACAATTGTAAACAAAGGAACTTCTTTAAAAGCATTGGCTGGATTTTCTTTTATCACACCTGCTGCTGTATAAATTCCAACACAGACTGGTGGTGTTATCATTCCAATTCCTGCAAAAGCAACGAACACTACATATAAATGTAGTAGACTTTGATTGAAAGATAATGTGATTGCAGCAAATATAGGAACAGTTAAATAAAATACAGGAACTATTTCAATAAAAGTTCCAAGTATTAAACAAATTATACCTAGCATCACCCAAAACAAATTTACACTGATACCCATTTCAGTGAAATAAGTAATTATTTTTTGCGGGGCTTGTGTATATGTTAAAACTACACTTAGAAAAGTTGCTGTTGCAATAATTGAAAATATTACTGCCGTAATAATCGCAGTTTCTTTAAAACAACTTAATAAAGAAGGTAAGGTTAATTCTCTATAAATTAAAAAACCTATTAATACAGCGTATACTCCTGCAATAGCAGCTGACTCAGATGGTGTTAAAATTCCTGCATAAATTCCTCCTAAAATTATTACAGGTGTAATAAGAGCAGGCAACGCCGATAAAAAAGCCTTAGCTCTTTCTTTATAAGAAGCAGCATTGGAAGTTCTAATATGTCTACATTTAAACAAAACTAACAGAATCATTAAAACTAAAAGTATTAATCCTGGTATCACTCCAGCTGCAAATGTTTTTGAAACAGGAACGTTAGTTAATGCACTAAATAAAATTGCAGCGTTAGAAGGAGGTATTAAAGCTTCAAGCAAAGCTGCTGAGGCTGCTAAAACTACTACAAAAGGTTTTGGGTAACCTTGCTCAATCATTTTTGGCATCATAATCGTACCAACAGCTGTTATTGCCGCTAAAATTGATCCACAAAATGCCGCAAAAAAACCCATTGCAATAACCATTGCTACACCCAAACCTCCAGGCCAGTGTCCAACCAAAGTGGTGGTAAATTTGACTAACCTAGATGCTGCACCCCCTTTAAGCATCGCCATACCTGCAAAAATAAATAAAGGTACAGCTATCAAAACATGCTTAGTTAAAGCTCCAAAGGACACTTGAATTAATACTGACCAAGGAAGATTTAGTCCACCTATTGCCGCAAGTGAACTACCTAGACCAAACACCAAAAAAATAGGTACGGATATAACAAGTGTTATTAATGATAAAATAAATGCAAGGGAGAACATTAATATTATTTACCCTTTATATAAATCTAGAATATTATCGATTAATAATTCAATAGAAACTAACCCTAGGATAAAAAATCCAACTGGGAATGCTAAAAACATCCACCAAATAGGGACGCTAATTTCAATGTCTAACATTTGTCCTAGATTGTAATATAATTGTGTTGCTTCTAATCCAGCTTTAAAAAAAATACATGCCGATATGAGAGCTACTAAATTTACACTAAAGTTCAAAATTTTTTTTGATTTTATAGAAAGTAATGGCGTTAGAAAATCTACCTGAATATGTTGACCTTTTTTTAACAAAGGACCTAATAAAGGAAATACTAACCAACTTACTAGTACTGGTGGCAACTCTATAAACCATGCAAATCCTGAACCAGTTAAAAATCTAGTACTAGCACTTAATGTAAGTGCTGCGACCATCACAAAAATAATACACATTGCGAGCATCATAGCTATTGAAGCTAAGAAATTGTTAATAGCTCGCAAAGTGTTCATTTATTTTAAAATAAGTTTTTTAATCTTATCTTAATTATTTTTTGCATACTCTTGAGCGGCAAGTAAAGCATCAGCACCCATCATTTTAGCCATTGCTGGCATCACTTCATCTTTCATAAGTTTATCAAACTTAGCTTTTTCTGCTCCTGAAAGTGTAGTAATAATTCCGCCTCTTTCTTGGAATTTTTTAAGAGTACTTTCACCTGCATCCATAATTCTGTCAGTAGAAAGTTTTCCAACTTCTTTACCAACATCCATTATTATTTTTTGTAAATCTGCAGACAATCCATTAAACCATGTTGAGTTAGCCATTATATAAGCGTCAGCATAATATTGATATGGCTTTTGACCATACTTTAAAAACTCCCACCAACTATAAGCCTCTATACTTCCTGGAGGAGTGCTCATTGTATTTATCATACCAGTTTGTAATGCAGTATATACTTCACCAGTCGGTAATGATACTCGATTTGCTTTAAGAGCATCCCACATAGGTTCATCGGTTTTAAGTAATCTCCTTGCTTTTAAACCTTTCATGGCATCTACACCTGTTAATTCTCTTTCGCTAGAAAAATTCATTACAGGTCCAACTGGGTTGTACATAATCAATGTAGAGTTTGTTTTTTTTGTTAATTCTCCCCAAATTTCTTTACCTTTAGGAGAATTTTGAAAAAATCCTCTTTGTTGCTCCCAAGAATTAAAAAGGCCTGGAAAAGAAGCTACGTTAAAGTCTTTGTTAATTGATGGGAAGCTTACTACTCCAAGTATTCCACCAAGTTCAACTGCACCAGAGGTTACGGCCCCCATTACTTCTCTAACACCAAAAAGTTGTTTTGATGGATAAACTTCTATTTTTAATCTACCATTAGATCTTTTTGTTACCTCTTCAGCAAAAATTATTGCATGTTTTGCACTATGGTGTTTTGGACTCCAATGAACAGAAAGACGCCCAACGATTTCAGCAGCAAAAACAGAAGTAGATGTGATAATTATTGATACTAAAACAAAAAAACTAATCAATGTTTTAGATAGTTTTCTAAATATACTCATTATTCTCTCTCCTAATTATTATTTTATAAAATGAAGTCTAATGACAAATTATTAGAAGGTCTATCGAATTGAAAAAATAAAATCAATTGATAATTGAAATTTAAAGAGTTATTGATTAATTCCTCTTAATCTTTCAGATCTTCGTCTAAGTAGTTCTGCACTAACTAAAATTAAAGTCGACATTATAATCAAACAAGTTGCAACAGCCATTATAGTTGGACTTAATTGTTCTCTTAAACCTACCCACATTTGAATTGGAATAGTTGTGTTTTCAAGACCTGCTAAAAATAATACCACTACAACTTCATCAAAAGAAGTTACGAAAGCAAATAATGCTCCAGAGATAACACCAGGCATAATTAAAGGTAAAGTTATTTTCATAAAAGTATTCACTGGATTACTTCCTAAGCTTGCTGCTGCTCTAGTAACACTATGATCGAAACCTGTTAAGGTTGCTGTGACAGTAATTACTACAAATGGAGTTCCTAGGATAATATGAGATAATATAATTCCTGTATGGGTTGCAGCTAAACCAACTTTAGCCATAAAGAAAAATATTGCAGTTCCAGAAATAATTAATGGAACAATCATTGGTGAAATTAATAATGCCATAAATGCTGCTTTGTAAGGCATGTGTCTACTACTTAAACCTAAAGCAGCAACAGTTCCAAGAATTGTTGATCCTATAGTTGCAAAGAAGGCAATTATTAAACTATTTTTAGTAGCTAAGCCCCAGGGGTTTTTAGTTCCATAAATCATGTCTTCATACCATCTTAAAGAAAAACCTTCTGGATCTAACGCCAACATCTTTGCTGAAAAGTGAATATATTGTTCAGCGTTAAATGAAAGAGGCAAAATTACAAATAAGGGTGCAATTAAAAAGAAAAATACTAAACCACAGAAAGTTAGATAGGTATAATGCCAAATTCTATAATTTAAAGGAGTGTGATTTGGTAATGCCATAATTTATTATCCTAATTTAATATTATCTATTCCGACAAGTTTGTTATAAACCCAATAAATTGCTAAAACTCCAACTAACAACATTGTTCCAAGAGCAGAAGCAAAAGCCCAATCTAACGAACTTTTCATATGATAAGCAATTGTATTACTGATCAAGGATCCACTTGCTCCACCCACTAATGCAGGAGTAATATAGTAACCAATAGCTAAAATAAATACCAATAAACATCCAGCACCAATTCCAGGAATTGTTAAAGGAAAGTAAATTTTTACAAATGATACAAGTGGTGTGCCACCTAAAGATTTACCAGCTCTCATTAAACTTGGAGATATAGTTTTCATTACGCTATAAAGTGGCAAAACCATAAAAGGTAACAATATTTGTGTCATTGCAACAAATGTTCCAATAACATTATACATTAGCTCAGGCCTATTATCGTCAGCAGCCAAACCAATCCAAACAATTAAATCATTAATTGGTCCTTGCTGTTGAAGTAAAACCATCCAACTGGAAGTTCTAACCAAAAGTGAAGTCCAGAATGGAAGTAAAACACAAATCATTAATAAATTGCTATATTTCATTGGCAATGTTGCTAACAAATGAGATATTGGATAAGCAAGAACAAAGCAAAAAATAGTAACCCAGAAAGCTACATTTAAAGTTCTTAACCATAAAATTTTGTGGATTCTTCTATCTTCTTCTACTTGAATTATATTTCTATCCTGGTCAAACTTTCTGTCCATACCCTTAAGGTATTTAGCATAGGACCAATTAGGTGCTGTATTTTTTAAAGCAACTAGATATTCATTTTTTCCCCATCGTTTATGAACTTTTATAAACTGTTCTTTGTAGTTTCCTTCTTCAAATTTGTTAATCTTTCTTACTGTTTTTTTAATTAAGCTACTAAATCCAGATTTTTCATAATTTAATCTGGCAATAATTTTTCCATAGGTCTTATTTTTTTTTAAGTATGTTAAATCATCATAAAGACCTTTATAGACTTCCTCATCAGGTAAATCTTTTCCATCCCATTTTTCCATTGCATTAAAGGTTTTTGGCAACATTTTAGTGATCATTCGATCATCAACACTTCTAAAAAGCATATCTCCAATTGGAAATACGTAAATTATTAAAATAAATAAAAAAAGAGGAGCTACTAGTAAGACTGCTTTTAATTTATTTTTCCTCTCAGCTTTTTTAAGGCTTTCCTCTAAAGGTATTCCGTCAGATGATAAAATTTGTTCTTGGCTCATAATAAAAAAGGGCAGTTATAAATAACTGCCCTTTCAATATAGTATAAAAAACTATTCTATAAAACTAAATTATAGACCAGCTTTCATAGCTTCCCATTTTTCACCGATTTCATCTTGGTTATCTGCCCAGAAATCAGGGTTCATTAGGATGTATTTTTTTGTGTTAGCAGGTGCTGTTGGCATATGTGGTACCATGTTAGTTTTACCATCTTTAAACCAAGGCTCTCCAGCTTCCATAATAGCTATTGAAGATTTTCTCCAAGGTGCATAAGCAATATACTTTGCACTTCCAGCTAACATTTCAGTACTTGTCATTTCTCTAAGCACTTTCATAGCTGAACCATCAGCATAACCTGGACCATCTTTAACTAATGCAAAATATTCATAGTCAAGAATTTGTCCATCCCATACTTGTACAAGTGGAGTTCCTTCCATTTGTGCATTGAAGAATCTACCATTCCAACCTGTAGCCATTACTACTTCACCGTTAGCTAGTAGTTCTGGTGGTTGAGCTCCAGCATTCCAGAATACACATCCACCATTTGGATCTGTACAAAGTGCTTTAAGCTTGTTCATAGCTCTATCAATACCGCCATCTGCTTCAAGTTTTCTGTATGTTAAGTCAGAACCTTTACCAGGGTTTACACCGTCTGCAGTGATAGCAATTTCTAAATTAGACATTGCACCTTTGTAAATTGCTCTTTTACCAGGAAACTTTTTAGTATTAAAAAAGTCTTTCAACGTGCTTGGTTTTTTATCACCGATAGTTGCATCATTGTAAGCATAGTTCCAAGAGTACAGAATGTTTCCAACTGCACATTTAGAAGGCATGCCTGTAAAGAAATCTTGACTTGCAGGTGTTCCATCTGGAGCAGGTGCAAAATCTTTGTCAAAATCGAATTCATGGAAAATACCTTCGTCACATCCAATGATTGTGTCTTTAGCGTACACATCGATGATGTCCCAAGTTATAGCTCCAGCTTCTTTTTGAGCTTTAATTTCTGATAATCCACCAGTGTAGTCTACCCAGTTTACAGGTATTCCAAGTTTCGCTGCTGTAGGATCACCGTAACCCAATTTTTGTGACTCTGTGTAAGCTCCACCCCAAGACACTACAGTTACTGCAAATGCTGAAGTAGTTACAGAAAGTACAAAAGAAAGAGCAAGTAATAATTTACTTAATTTTTTCATTTATTCTCCTATTTAACGTTAACGTTTAGTTTTTATAAAGTGAAAGTAAAACAATATAGATTAGCTTAGTCAACAGCTGATTAAGGTTAATTTGTCTTAATATTTTATGAAAATTTTATTTGTCTATTTTGGGTCGAGAGCTCTACAGTCTACACTATTCCAGCCAATATTTATCTGTCGACCTTCTTTAATATCCATTCTATTTGAGCTATTTGGAACTTTAAGAATAAACTCCTTGTTACCTAATAGATCCAACCTTAACCTTGTATGGTCTCCATGGTAAATAACTTCCTCAATTTTACCTTTATGATTATTATCCATTGCTGTCTCAGGATCAATAATTGCCCTTTCAGGTCTTAATGAAACTGTAGTTTTTTCTCCTTTAGCTTTTGCTACTATAGGATTTGCTAAAATTTCTGTTCCGGAATTTAATTTTACCTTACATTGATCTCCAGAAGAGTCCATCACCTCACCAGCAAAAGTATTATTTTCACCAATAAATTCTGCAACAAAAGAATTTACAGGTCTTTCATATAATTCATCTGGACTAGAAAGTTGTTGAACTTTACCATCATTAAACACTGCAATTCTGTTCGACATTGTTAAGGCTTCTGTTTGATCATGTGTTACATAAACAACTGTTACTCCAATACTCTCATGAATATGTTTAATTTCATATTGCATACTTTCTCTTAAATTTTTATCTAAAGCTCCAAGAGGCTCATCCATTAAAACTAGTTGAGGATCAAACACCAATGATCTTGCAACCGCTACCCTTTGTTGTTGTCCACCTGATAACTGCATAGGCATTCTAGACTCAAAGCCTTGAAGAGATACCATTGATAATGCTTTATCAACTTTTTTATCTGCTTCATCTTTAGGAATTTTTCTGACTCTTAATGGAAAAGCTAAGTTTTCATAAACAGTCATATGAGGAAACAAAGCATAATTTTGAAACACCATTCCAATTCCTCTTTTGTGAGGAGGAATGTCTGAGATAACTTTGTTATCTAAATAAATTTGTCCATTTGTTGGAGTTTCAAATCCAGCTAACATCATCAAACAAGTTGTCTTGCCAGAACCAGAGGGTCCAAGCATTGTAACAAATTCACCTTCAGCAATATCTAGGTCTAAACCTTTTACAACGAGTTGCTTACCGTCGTAACTTTTATCTACATTCTCGAATCTTACGAAGTGATCATTAGCCATGCTACTTTAAAACATTTGTTAGATTGATAATCAAGTAATTTATTTGATATGTAATTCTTTGCTCATATTGCAAAATAATTCGTTGCCAGTTTCAGTTACTCTAATAGCTTCAGACGCTTCAACACCCCAATCACCAAATTGCATCACTGCTATCATATGAAAACAAACATTAGGCTCTAATACTGTCATGTCCCCTTTATATATATTAAGTGTATGTTCTCCCCAGTCAGGTGGATACCCAATTCCAATTGAATAACCAGTTCTGGATTTTTTATCGATACCGTATTTATCTAATATCTTCCAAAAAGCTTGGGCAACATCATCTGCTGTATTACCTGGTTTTACAGCATTAATACCAGTTTCTAGAGCTTCTATAGTTTTCTTCATTGTATCAATCTTTAACTGATCAGGTTTACCTAATAATACTGTCCTAGCCATTGGTGCATGATATCTTTTATAAACTCCAGATAATTCAATAATAGTAGCCTCTCCTTCTACAAATTTATCTTGTGTAGCGGTTAAATGTGAGGCTGAAGTCCCTTTTCCTGTTGGAAGTAAAGTTGCAATGCTAGCATATTCTCCACCAAATTCCTCCGTTCCATAAAAAAGTGTTTTTTGAATTTCTCCAACTGCATCACACTGCCTAACACCTGGGTTAATTACTTCCATTGCAGTTTTCATTCCTTTTTCTGAAATTAAAGCTGCTGATTTCATGTATCCTATTTCAGCATCTGATTTAACTAATCTTGCCCAATTAACTAATCTGTCACTATCAATTATTTTAGCATTTGGAAGACCTTGCTTAATTTTTTCATGACAAAACGCAGTATAATAGTGCGCATCCATTTCTACACCAACACAAAGCTTGTCCCATTTTTTTTCTTTAATTACTTGAACCAAATAATCATAAGGGTGTTTAGGCCAAGTATGAATATAATTTTCATCATAAACAATAATATTTTCATCTTTTAAATATGTTCTAATATAAGCACCACCGGCATCTTGAGCTCTTACAAAGCACAAAGGTTCTTCAGCATTCACATGAACTATAGCACATTGAGCATAATAAAAAGACCAAGCATCATATCCTGTCAAATAATTTAAATTATTCGTATCATGTGAAATTAATAATTCGATGCCTTTTTCTTGCATCATTTTTTGAACTTTTTTTAACCTTTTTTGATATTCTTCTTTTGTAAAATCCATGAAGTTAATTTTTAAATAATTTGCCGAAACCTTCTATTGAATTATTTTTATTTATTTTTACAAGAGTATCCCAAATTAATGCCTGATTGCTAGATAAAACTATTGTGTTTAATTTTTTTTCTAATTTGTCAATTATTGGTAATACTGGCAAAGCAGTACAGGAAACAAAGAGTGCCTCTGCCCCATTTAAATCAGTTTCTGAAAGAACATTATACAAATAATTCTGATCAACTTTTCCAATATCGTAATCGGATTCTATATCAAAGTAGGAATTTGATGTGATTTCAAAACCTTCTTTATTAAAGTAGTCTAAAACTTCATCGTTAAGTTTTTTGCTATAAGGTGTAAACAGACTTATTTTATTTATATTCAATTTCTTTAAGGCTTTGATTGCAGCAGTGCTAGGGGTTGTTACTTCTGCCATTGGTTTTGCGGCTTTTACTTTTTTTTCAATAGACTCATAGCCTGCAGCTATTGTTCCAGATGTACAACCATAGACAACACAATCGATATCCTGATCTGGTAATATTTCTTTTGTTACCTCGGTAACTTTATTTGACATTTTGATTAAATTTTCTTTTGTCAGTGGATTATAGCATTCGATACGATTTACAAAAAAATCAACTTCTCTATCTTTAATTACGTTAATGAAATCTCTTTCAATCATAAAATCACTAGCAAGCGCAATAAGTCCAATCCTTGGATTTGATTTGGTAATGTATTTAGGATCTATTTTTGTTGAATTCATATTTTAAAAAGGTGAATATATCATAAGTTCTTTAATAATCATTAGTATTAAAAACAGCGATATGAATTTAAAAGATACTTTTATTGCATCGTTAGTGCCTATATTTTTAGGCTTTGGTTTTGTCATAGCTAAACCAGCTTTTGAATCTTTCCCTCCTATTCTTTTAATGGGTATAAGATTTATGTTTGCTGCATCATTATTAATTTGGTGGTTTCCAATTCCAAAAGGATATTTAAAAAAAATATTTGCTGCGTCATTGGTAGCTAATACCTTGCAATATAGCATTACTTATTCAGGATTAGATTTAATTGATGCATCTGCAGCGGTACTACTTGTTCAAACAGAAGTCCCGTTTGGCGTTATTTTTGCCTACTTCATTCTTAAAGAAAAACCAACTATTAGAGCTTTAATAGGAATAGCCATCGCCTTTGTTGGTGTTTATATTTTAACAGGATCTCCTAACTTAGATGGAAAATTTATTGGAATTGGTCTTACAATTTTAGGATCAGCTGTATGGGCTCTTGGACAAGTTATGGTTAAACCTTTAAGCAAAGAAATAAATCCTTTAGCTTTAGTTGCTTGGTTGGCATTATTCTCTGGACCAATTTTAGTGATACTATCTGGAATTATTGACGGGAATACAATTAATTATTTAACAAATGCCAAAGTTGATCACTGGATCATTGCAATTTATATTGGTTTCATCATGCAGCCAATTACTTATGGTTGTTTCTATTATGTATTAAAAAACAATCCACTATATAAAGTGCTTCCTATTGTTACTATGGGTATACCCCCAACAGGTTTACTAGCTGCTATTTTTCTTTTAGGAGAAAAACCAACTCCAGAATTATTTATAGGCGGTGCAATAATAATAGTTGGTGTAATTTTAATTGTATTTACAAAAAACAAAAAAGATGAGGTAACAAAATGAAAATAGGATTTATTGGTCTAGGTAATGTAGGAGGTAAACTTGCTGGAAGCTTATTGAGAAATAACTTTGATCTTACAGTAAGAGATTTAGATCAAAGGTTAACAGATCCTTTTAAGGACTTAGGTGCTAAAGTTGCAAAATCTCCAAAAGAATTAGCAGAACAAACTGATTTAATAATTACTTCTCTTCCTTCCCCTGAGGTATCTGCCCAAGTAATGGAGGCAAATGATGGAATTATAAATGGTCTATCAGAAAATAAAATTTGGTTAGAAATGAGTACCACAGATGAAAATGAAGTTAAAAGACTTGGGGAAAAAGTAATTTCCAAAAAAAGTATACCAATGGATGGGCCTGTGAGCGGCGGATGTCATAGAGCGGCAACAGGCAATATTGCTATATTTGTTGGTGGAGAAAGAAAAGCATTTGAAAAAATTTTACCTGCATTAACTGTTATGGGTAGAAAAGTATTGCATACTGGTGAGATTGGTTCTGCAAGTGTGTTAAAAGTGATTACAAATTATTTAGCATCTGTTCATTTAGTAGCTCTTGGTGAAGCTTGGACAGTTGCTAAAAAATCAAATTTAGATCTTGCTAAAGCTTACAAAGGAATTGCTATTTCTTCAGGTAACTCATTTGTTCATGAAACTGAAAGTCAGGTTATATTAAATGGGTCTTACAACATAAATTTTACAATGGATTTAGTTTTAAAAGATACAGGTCTGTTTGACAACCTAGCAAAAAAACTAAATGCTCCTTTGGAAATTTCTCCACAAATAGTTGAAATATTTAAAGATGGTCAAAAAAAATATGGATCCAGAGCCTGGTCATCAATGATTGTAAAAAGGATGGAGGATATAAATAATATTAATTTTAGAGCTAATGGTTTTCCTGATGAACTAATTGATAATGAGCCAGAGGAAAAAGGATATGAAATTTAATAAATGTGTTAAGATAGAAAATGTTAGATAAAAGAAAATTTTATATTAATGGTCAGTGGGTTGATCCAATTAAAAAAAATGATTTAGAAGTAATCAATCCATGTAATGAAGATCCTTTTGCTGTTATTTCTTTAGGTTCAAAAGAAGATACAGATTTAGCTGTAAAATCAGCAAAAATTGCTTTTGAAACCTGGAAAGAGACAAGCAAGGAAGAAAAGCTAAATTTACTAAATAAATTATTATTAGTTTATAAAAAAAGATTTGGTGAAATGGCTGAAGCTATTTCCTTGGAAATGGGTGCACCTATGGATTGGGCAGCAGACGTACAAACAGCTTCTGGTAGAGATCATTTAGAAGATTTTATTTTGAGATTAAAAAATTTTCAATTCGATGAACACTTTGATGATAAATCAAATAATCATATCTACTATGACCCAATTGGAGTTTGTGGATTAATCACTCCGTGGAATTGGCCTATTAATCAAATAGCACTTAAAGTAGTGCCGGCAATTGCAACAGGCTGCACCATGATTTTGAAACCTTCAGAAATTGCTCCTATTTCAGGTATGTTATTTGCTGAAATGATTGACGAAGTAGGTTTTCCAAAAGGTGTCTTTAATTTAGTAAATGGAGATGGGGTTGGTGTTGGATCTCAAATTTCAAGTCATCCTGATATTGATATGGTTTCTTTTACAGGATCCACAAGAGCTGGAAGATTAATTTCAAAAAATGCTGCTGACACAATTAAAAGAGTGTGTCTTGAACTAGGTGGTAAAGGTGGAAATATTGTTTTTGCTGATAGCTATAAAGATGCAGTGAGAGATGGTATTCGGAATGTGATGAGCAACTCAGGACAATCATGTGACGCTCCAACAAGAATGTTGGTTGAAAAATCCATATATAAAAGAGCCGTTGAAGATGCAGTAGATGAGGCAAATAAAATTCAAGTTGATCAAGCTTCAAAAAAAGGTGATCACATTGGGCCAGTAATTTCAAAAACTCAATATGATAAAATTATAGGTTTAATTGAAAGTGGAATTTCTGAAGGAGCAACACTAGCAGCAGGTGGGCCTGAACTGCCTAATGGTTTAAACAAAGGTTATTTTATTAAACCAACAATATTCACAGATGTTAATAATGATATGAGAATAGCTAAAGAAGAAATTTTTGGACCTGTTTTATCAATTATTCCATTTGAAACAGAAGATGAGGCAATAAAAATAGTTAATGATACCTCTTATGGTTTAGGAAACTATTTACAAACAGAAGACAAAGTAAAAGCTCACCGAGTTGCGAAAAAGTTAAGATCAGGATGTGTTTATATAAATGGAAAAGCAGCAGATGCTGGTACTCCATTTGGTGGATATAGACAATCTGGAAACGGTCGTGAGGGTGGAGTATGGGGTCTTGAAGAATATCTTGAGGTTAAAACGGTCACAGGCTGGAAGTAATTAATGATTGGTTTTGTAATGGTTGGCACTAACAATCTAGATAAGGCAGTTAATTTTTATGACATCTTACTTGATGCAATTGAATTAAAAAGAGTTGTCACCAATGAAAAATATGCAGGCTATGCTTCAAAAGAAAAGCCTGAGCAAGTTGAATTCTATGTAACTAATCCAGCGAACAAAGATAAAGCAACTTTTGGAAATGGAACACAAATATCTTTTTTAGTTAATTCACAAGATTTGGTGAATAACTTTTATAATACTGGAATTAAACTAGGTGGAAAAGATGAGGGAGCCCCAGGAATAAGATCGGGTGATTATTATTGTTATTTGCGAGATCCTGATGGAAATAAAATTTGTGCATTTGCTAAAATATCTTATTAATATTTTTAAATTCCAACATATTTTCAAATGTCGACATTTCAGGTTTATATAAAACAATTTTAGGAAATTTTTTATCAAATTCTTTAAATAGATCTTTGTTAAATTTTAATAAATTTTTAATTTCATCTTCTGTGAGCTCCCTTAAAATATATGCTAACGTGATATGGAAAGTGTATCTTGAATGATTTTCAAATTTAATTTTTAATAATTTGCTTAAGTCATCTCTACAGTCTCTTAGAATTTTTTCATCTTTATTAGAAAAAGGTTCTAAGATAGCACTATAACCTCCATAAAACATTTTAAGTTTAAGATTAAATTCTTTTGGAAAAATATAGTTCTGAATTCTTTTATTCAATTCAATAGCAATATCTTTATAGTCCATATCAGGATCTATATCTGATGGCCAATAATTGGTGTTTTTTGTATTTAAATTACAACAATCAAATAATGTCATATGAAAACTTGATGGAGGTAAATAGAAATAAGTTTTTTCAGGATTAAAATTTTCTATTTTTTTTTGAAAACTAATTATCTCATCTGATAAATTAGTATTCAAAGGGATATTGCAAATTATTGTGCACCCTGGAAATGGTAAAGGATTTCCTCTATCATCAAATTTATTTTCTGCACCTTTTAAAGTATATCCTTCAAGTTTTCCCGCTAAAAATTTCTCTTGGTTATTAACTATATTTAAATCCATTAAGATAAACTAAAACCATTTTATATTTTCTTTCTCACAAAGTTCTTTCAACCTTAATGGATAATCTGTCATAATACCATCTACACCGTATTCAACCATCTTTAACATTTCGTACTCTTTGTTTACTGTCCATACATTTACTGGCAATTCTTCTTGATGGGAAATATCGACAAGTTTTTTTGTAATGTCTTTTCGGTATGGATGCCAAGCTTTTCCACCTTGTGACTTTATAATTTTTGGCAATTCATGATCTTCATAATAAGGCAAAAAACTCAACCATGGAGATCTGTTGTAAATAGTTTGATTAATATTAATTCCTGTCAAATGTTGAGTTAAGTAAGCTCTTGGAATTTCAGGATACTGATTTTTAATTACTGATAAAGTTCTCCAATCAAATGATGAGACAATTATTTTATCTTTTAAAGATGACTCATTTATATCACTCATAATTAGTTTTACTGTATCTTCTGGTTCTGGTGTCAAATTTTCTTCCTCTGGTGTAGATTTAATTTCTAAATTTATTAATAATTTTTCAGATTTATTTTTTGAAGACATTTCTAATAATTCAGACAGTTTTGGTATTCTTTGTTTTTCTAATTTTTTTTGATTAATAAATCTTCTTCCGTATCTGGATAATTTATTTACTGAACCTACATCAAACTTTGAAAGTTCTTCATAAGTTAAATCAAATATTTTTAAATTTTCATCCTCTATCCAATTCCCCTCATTATCTTTTGTTCTGCTTGGATCTAATCTAAAATCATGAGCAATAACTGGTACAAGATCTTTAGAAATTAATATATCTGTTTCGTATGCATTAATATTATTTTCAAATAAATATTTGAAACTTTCTAAAGTATTTTCTGGAAGATCCCCTCTAGCTCCTCGGTGACCATAAATTTTAATATGGTTTGGTTTAGATAAAATCAAATTTAATTAACTCGTTTACCGCTACTTTTATCAAAAATAAAATAGTTATCGTTATCAATATTAAGACTGAGCTTACTACCTTTTTTGATTGTTAAATTGCCTGGACATCTGTAGCAAAAATCTTTTTTATCTTTTAACTGACCATAGACAAGATTATCTGAACCTAACTGCTCTACTAAGTCTACAGTTAAATTTATTAAACCATTATCTGATTGCGATAAATGTTCAGGTCTTATCCCAAGTGTAACCTCACCATTATAATCACTTTTTACATTTTTAATTTCAAAACCTTCAGCAGATAATGTTTTATTTTTCAATTCGCCTTCCATAAAATTCATTTGGGGAGATCCTATAAATCCAGCAACAAACAAAGATTTTGGGTTATTATAAATTTCAATTGGAGTTGAAAGTTGTTCAATTACTCCATTATTAATAACAGCCAACTTATCAGCAAGCGTCATGGCTTCCGTTTGATCATGAGTAACAAATATACTTGTTACTCCTACTTTTTGTTGAAGTTTTTTAATTTCAAGTCTCATTTGAATTCTTAATTTAGCATCAAGGTTTGATAAAGGCTCATCAAATAAAAATATTTTTGGATTTCTAACAATAGCTCTTCCCATTGCTACTCTTTGTCTTTGACCACCTGATAGCATCGATGGTTTTCTCTGTAAATAATCTGAAATTTGTAAAAGTTTTGCTGCATCATTAACTTTTTGTTCAATAGCTTGCTTATCAATCCCTCTATTCTTCAATCCATAAGCTAAATTGTTGTAAACATTCATGTGTGGGTACAAAGCATAATTTTGAAATACCATTGCAATATCTCTTTCAGATGGGTCAACTTCGTTTATCAAATTTCCATCAAGAGTGATTTCTCCCTCTGTAATTTCTTCTAAACCTGCTACCATTCTTAATAAAGTAGATTTACCACATCCACTAGGACCAACAAAAACCATGAACTCTCCTTCATCAATACTTAACGAAGTTTCATGGACTGCTTTAGTTCCATTAGGATAAATTTTAGTTATATTTTTTAAATCTAAAAAGCTCATTTATTTTTCTGTTTGAATTAGTCCTTTTATGAACCATTTTTGTAAAATTACTACCACTAAAACTGGGGGTATCATTGATAAAATAATATATGCAAATCTCTCCGCTGTTCTTGGAAGAGCAACGCCTTCATAACTCTCCGTAAATATAATTTTCATTCCCATTACAACTGTCCAATATTTTTCACTAGTCGTCATGATTAATGGCCATAAATATTGGCTATATCCATAAACAAACATAAATATGAACATTGCTGCAATCATAGTCTTAGACAATGGAATTAGGAAATCTACAAAAAATCTCCAACTATTTGCACCATCAAGCTTTGCAGACTCAAGTAATTCATCTGGAATAGTTCTATAAAATTGTCTAAAGAAAAAAGTTGCAGTTGCAGATGCAACCAATGGAAGAATTAGACCTGTGTAAGAATTTGTTAAGCCTAAATCTGATACAATCTTATAAGTTGGAAAAATTCTTACCTCTAAAGGCACAAGCAAAGTAATAAAGATCAACCAAAAAATAGGTACAGCTAATTTAAATCTATAATAAACTAGAGCATAGGCTGACATTGCTGAAATAATCACTTTAAGGGTCGCTATTCCTAATGCCATTATAAAACTATTAATAAACATTTTTGCTGCAGTAACTTCCTCTGACCAGCCACCTTTTTCATTTAAAACTTCATTATAATTTCTTGACAGGTGCTCACCTATATTAAATTTCATACCCTCTGTTAATATAGTTACTGTATCGTGAGTAGAGCTAGCAAAAGAAATCCAAATTGGAACAACCATTAATAATACACCTAGTATAAGAATAATATGAGCTGAAATCTGAAGTGGTTTGATTTTCATTTATCTTGAAATACCCCTTTAATAAAATGTTTTTGTAAAATAATTATAATTAAAACTGGTGGAACCATAGACATCATTACGAATGCAAAACGATGAACAATTGATCCTGACATCATCTTTAATCCCATAACAACTGTCCAATATTGTTCTGAAGATGTTACTAATAGTGGCCATAAGTATTGATTATAACCAAAAACAAACATAAAAATAAACATAGCAATAATCATGGTTTTTGACAGGGGAACTAAAAAATCAATAAAAAATCTCCAAGTATTTGCACCATCTAATTTTGCTGACTCAAGTAATTCATCTGGTACAGTTCTATAGAATTGTCTAAAAAATAAAGTTGCTATTGCTGAAGCTGAAATAGGAACAATCAATCCAAAATAAGAATTTACCAAATTAAGTTTAGCCATAACTGAGTAAGTAGGAAAAATTCTTAACTCTAAAGGCACCAAAATTGTTACAAAGATTAACCAAAATAAAAATGTTGCATATTTAGTTCTATAATAAACTAAAGCATATGCGGCCATAAGAGAGGTGAAAACTGATAACAAAGCTACTCCAGTCGCCATTATAAAACTGTTAAAAAACATTTTTAAAGCGGTTATTTCTTTAAAAAAACCTCCTTGATACAATAAAACTCTTAAATAGTTTTCATGAAAACTATCACCTATAAAAAACTGAAGACCATGGGAATAAATAAATGAGCTTGTATGAGTTGAGCTAGCAAATATCATCCACACAGGAACTACCATAATAGATATTCCTATAAATAAGATAATATGTGAAAAACTTGATGTGAATAATCTAGTCATTAATTGTAATGTATTTTCCCTTCAATATATCTAAATTGAAAAATCGTAATAAATAAAACAATCAACATCATCATTATTGATTGAGCACCAGCACTTCCTAAATCTAGTCCTCTAAATCCATCCATGTAAGCTTTATAAACTAAGGTTCTAGTTTCTCCAGATGGAGCTCCTATTGTTGTTGTATCAATAATTCCGAATGTATCGAAAAAAGCATAGGTAATATTAATAATAATTAAAAAAAATGTAGTCGGCATTAATAAAGGAAATGTAATTGTCCAAAATCTTCTAAAACTACTTTTGCAATCAATCATAGACGCCTCAATTACAGATACTTGAATAGCTTGCAGGCCTGCTAAGAAGAAAATAAAATTAGCGCTAATTTGTTTCCAAGAACCAGCTATAATTACATAAATATAAGCATCAAAAACACTTTCATACCAATTAAACCCCCACAAATCACTGAACAAATGGTAAAGAAGTCCAAATCTTTCACTAAAAAAATAATTTGCCATAACACCCACTACTGCTGGCGCAATTGCATAAGGCCAAATTAAAAGAGTTTTGTAAGCACTTTTACCATGAATTACTTTATTGGCTTGAACAGCAAGCAACAATCCAATAGCCCCTGTTATAAGTGTGATAACAAAGCTATAAATAATAGTAAACTTAAAAGCTGTTAGATAAGCCGGGTCATCAAAAATAAATAAAAAATTATCAATACCTGCAAATTGAGTACTTATTCCAAATGCATCTTGAATAGTAAATGCATCTTTAAAAGTTTGTATTATTGGCCAATATAAAAATATTAATAAAATTCCTAGCTGAGGTGCTAAGAAAAGATATTGAGAATAATTAGATTTAAATTGAACTTTTTTCATACATATAAAAATGAGGAGGATATTAAAGTATCCTCCTCATTAATATTATTTTTTAAAGAGTTTTAGCAAATTGTTTTAACAATTTCGCTGCGCCCTTGTCCATGTTCTTAAGACCTTTTTCAATAGAGATCTTACCGTTTAACATTGGCTCAACATTTTCATAAATTACTTCACGAATTTGTGGCCAGTTACCAGCTCTATATCCACCAGGAATAGTCGAACCTTCTAAGCTTAATTGTTCACCAACAGCTTTGTGGTAAGGAGAAGTTCTATAAAAGTTAATAGTCTCAGCTAACTCTATACCACCTTTAGTTACTGCAGAATAACCAGTCATGTTGTGGTAATACAGATCCATTTCTGGAGAACCCATAAATTCAATGAATTTAGCAAGTCCTTTATATTCTTCTTCAGTGTGTCCATTTAAGATCCAGTTAGCAGCACCACCAATAAATGTTGGATACTCTTTTCCTTTAGTAACTGAGTCCCAATAAGGAATATGATTTACTGAGAAGTTGGGTACAACACCTTTCATTCCACCAAATGATGCAGCAGAACCAAACCAGAAAGCAGCTTCACCAGCTATAAAAGGAGCTTGGTTATCTCCCCATGCTCTTCCCTTGTAACCATATAAACCACTTTCATACCATTCTTTAACTTTTTTCCAGTGCATTACGAATGCATCTGTTTCAGCAAATAAAGTTTTTGTTGGAACAGCATCGTAACCATTGTTTCCATCAGTCATTAACAAGTTATGTCTTGAAAAGAAATTTTCTGTCCAAATCCAAGGAAAGTGACTTTGAACTAAAGGAATGTATCCAGCAGCTTTAATTTTTGGAGCCATAGCCTCAAATTCTTCATAAGTTTTTGGAACTGATTCAATTCCTACTTTTTTCAATATGTCCATGTTTGCATACATCAAACAAGTTGAACTATTAAAAGGAACACCAATCATTTTTCCATCAGAGTCAGCATAGAAATTTTTAATTCCTGGAATGTAGTTATCTGCGTCTACATTAATTCCATATTTCTCGGCCATTTCTTCAAAACCGATAACAACACCATTTTTTACTTGTGCTACCATGATCGCAGCTCCAGCATCATAAACCTGTGAATAGTGTGGTTGGTCACCTGCTCTAAAAGCCGCAATAGTTGCAGCCATGTTATCTTCGTAACTTCCTTTACCTGTCGGAATGACAGTGTAATCATTTTGAGAAGCATTAAATCTATTTGCAATTTCTATAATCACATCACCTAGAAAACCACTGTTTCCATACCACCAGTGAATCTCTGTCTTAGAGTAACTGTTAGATGTAAAAGAAAATGTAAATAGTATTGTTAAAATACTTAGTATCTTTTTCATTATTTCCCTCCGTTAATTAAATTTAATTAAAATATAAATTTATAAGTGAAACATATAAAAATTATTAGAGTATTGTTACAAATAAATTAATTTTATTTAGATGATATTTAATAAAATAAAAAAATTTTCTACTTCAGGTTTAATTTTTTTTTAGATAATTTAATCTTCCAATTATCTCATCTCGATCCATATAATAGCCTTGTAGATGTCTATGTCCTGAGTTTGGATCAAATTCAGTTCGACCATGAAGAAGTCTTCTGTTGTTAAATGAAAATATATCACCTGGTTCTAATCTAAAATTAATTTGAAATTTAGCATCATGTAATAAATTACCAAATCGGTGATGTGCCCTATAAACAGAGTCCATTATATCAGGATGACAGTCTAATGCGTCTAAAGTTGCAATACTGTATCGAATATCATTGTAATCTCCATCTTTAGTAAGTGAAATTGCAGTACCATAAACGCTTCTAACTGCTTCTTGAGTATAGTCTTTATCTCTAAATTTTAGAGGAGTATTAACTAAAATATCAAAAAAGTCTTTTTCATTTTTTTTCAAATAATCTGCAACAGCGAATGCGTCTACAGCAGATGAATTACCTCCCTTTGCAGAGTTAACCAAACAATGTAAAAACTGATATCCTGGTGGATTTTCAAACCAAGGAAGGTCCATATGATTTCTCAAAGCATGAGCTGTATAAGCTGAGTTATTTGGTTTTGGAATATTTATTACCTCAAATGGAGTTTTAAAAAAAGTTTCTCGTATATGGCTAATTCTATTTAAAACTTTAAAAGCAGAATTTTTTTCTGTTGGTGCATTTTTAACAATTGCTATTCCTGTATAATGTAAAAGCTCTAACCATTTGATTAATCCATCTTCTGAATTAATAATTTCGTCATGATCTATTTCAATTGATTTTAAATTATTTTGTAAAGAATTATCCCAAAGCTTGTATGGTGAAACATATTTGGTTTTATTTTTAATTGTGTAGCAATTTTCTCTCAGCCATGAAGTATCATATGAACTTTTGTGATCACCTTCACTCCATTCTATCTCTAAACTACCGTTTGCAGCTATTTTATAATTTTTTGGATTAATATCTGTTGAAACGTTTAAAATATTAAACATTCTATGACGCGAGTCTTTGTCATGTGCTGTTGGACAATTATCTCTTAACCACAAATAGTTAAACTTACTTTCCTCACCATCATCCCAAATAACTTTTAAATAATTAGAGTTTTTTTCTAATTTTGAAATTAAGCTCATTAGTAATCATTATATATAAAGAGTAAAAATTCAATTCAATTTATAGTTGTAAATAGGATTCAGCTCTTGTGTTTTATCTTCATTCATTATTAAATCTTGATAATAAAACTTAACCTTAAGGAGATAATTTAATGAAGTTTTTTAAAAAATTAATTTCTGCAGCTTTCTTTGGATCATTTTTATTAGCAACTACTGCTAATGCAGGTGATTGCAAAGCTAGACTGGGGGATTTTGACTGGAGTAGTGCAAACATTCATACTGCTATTTCAACATTTATTCTTGAAAAAGGATATGGATGTGAAGTTTCAGTAACTAAAGGAAGTACTACACCGATTATGGCTGCTCACTATGATAAGCAGTTAGATGTAATAACTGAAGTTTGGTACGACAATATTATTGCAAACTACGAGCCTCACGAAAAAGCTGGTACGATCAAAAATATTGGTGTGAACACTCCAGATTCTCAGCAAGCTTTCTATGTAGATAAAGCTACTGCTGATAAATATAATTTAAAATCAGTTGATGATATGAAAGATCCAAAAATAGCTGCACTATTTAGCGATCCAGAAGATCCATCAAAAGGTAGAATGACTAGCTGTATTTCAGGTTGGACTTGCTACACTGTAAATTTAGTAAAACAAATAGAGTATGGTTTAGATAAATACTATACAAACTTTGATCCAGGTTCAGGTGGAGCATTAGATGCTGCTATTGCAGGAGCTTTTGCTAAGAAAAAACCAATTTTTACATACTACTGGGCACCAACTGGTTTAATGGGTAAAGTTGATCTTGTAAGATTAACAGAACCAAAATTTGATTCTGATTGCTGGAATAAAATGTCTGCTGTTGTTGAAGACATAAAAGCTAATGGACCAGATGCTTACAAAAAATCTTGTGCTTGTGAATATAGAGATATGGCTCTAACAAAATCTGTTTTAACTGATTGGGCAAAAGCTAATCCAGCTGAAACAGCTTTCTTAGAAAAGTATACTATTCCTACAGCAGTAGTTAATAAAATGTTAGCCTTCTACGAAGATGAGTCAGATGGTGATATGGAATTAACTGCTAAAGAGTTTTTAAAAACTGAAGCAATGTGGAAAAGTTGGGTACCTGCAGACGTAGCTAAAAAAGTATCAGCTGCTTTGTAATCCAATTTATAATAAATAATTTGAAAGAGCCCTTTACTGGGCTCTTTCTATAAATAAAAATAATCATATATGTTCAAAAATAAAAAAGATTTATTTAATATCGGTCTATTAGTAGTTTTCATATGGTTATTAATTACAAGTTACGGTTCATCAAAAAGAAAACCTGATTCAGTTGGTGAATTATTAAATGATTTTTCTTGGTTAAGTGATTGGCCCAAGTGGTTAGACCTACCTTTAATGAAATGGATTAACAAATGGTTTAAAGCTTTAAATGAAAACTATGGTTTTATTTTTGAAGCAATAAACAATGTTTTACTTGCGATGTTGATGGGGTTAAAAAATTTTTTAGTTCAAGCTCCATGGCCAGCAGTTATTATTGGCGTTGTTGTTCTTACATATTTTGCAAGTGGAAAGAAAATTAAAACCACTGTTGCAGTAGGTTTTTGTACTTTTTTTATAGGTTTTTTACACCCAAGATTTTGGGATAAAGCAATTGAGACAACATCAATAATGTTAATAAGTATTTTTTTATGTCTTGTAATTGGAGTTCCCATTGGAATTTGGATGTCTAGAGCAAACAAGGTTAGAGAAAAAATTCTACCAATACTTGATTTAATGCAGACAATTCCAGCATTCGTTTATTTAATACCAGGCATTATGTTATTTGGTTTAGGAGCTGTGCCTGCAATTATAGCGACATTTATTTATGCGGTACCTCCATTAGTAAGATTAACTGATCTAGGAATAAGATTGGTTGATACCGAGGTAATTGAAGCCGCTGATGCTTTTGGTGCAAGCAAAAAACAAAAATTATGGGGAGTTCAAATTCCTTTAGCACTTCCAAACATTATGCAAGGAATTAACCAATGCACCATGATGGCTTTATCAATGGTGGTTATTGCTTCAATGATTGGGACTAGAGGTCTTGGTGATGAAGTTCTTCTTGGTCTACAACAACTAAATGTTGGAAGAGCTGCAGAGGCTGGAATTGCAATTGTATTATTAGCTATTGTATTAGACAGAATTACACAATCTTATGGTGAAACTCTACAAGAAAGAAATGCTCCAGCTAAAAAGGCAAAAAAATAATGTCAAAAATTGAAATAAATAATATTTATAAAATTTTTGGTAACGATCCAGACTCTGTGATGGATATGGTTAAAGGTGGATCAACAAAAGATGAAGTGCTTGAACAAACAGGACATACCGTTGGTTTGGATAATGTATCTCTAAATATTGAAGAAGGAGAAACTTTTGTTTGTATGGGTTTATCAGGTTCTGGAAAATCAACACTGATAAGACACTTAAATAGATTGATTGACCCAACTGCTGGAGAAATTTTCATAGATGGCGAAAATGTTATGAGTTTCAATCCTCAGCAATTAATTGATTTTAGAAGACATAAAATGAGCATGGTCTTTCAAAGATTTGGGTTATTCCCACATAAAACAGTAATGCAAAATGTCGGCTATGGTTTAGAAATGCAAGGAAAATCAGAAGAAGAAAGAGACAAGATCGCTATGGAAAAAATTGAGGCTGTTGGTCTTAATGGATTTGAAAACCAATTTCCAAATCAATTATCGGGAGGAATGCAACAACGTGTAGGTTTAGCAAGGGCGTTAGCTACTAATTCAGACATTATGTTAATGGATGAGGCGTTTAGTGCATTAGATCCACTTATTAGAAGTGACATGCAAAAACAATTAATTGACCTTCAATCAGAATTAAAAAAAACAATTGTATTTATTACTCATGATCTCGATGAGTCTTTGAGGCTTGGAGATCATATTGGAATATTAAATGCTGGAAAATTAGTACAGGTTGGAACACCTGTTGATATCATCATGAATCCTGCTGACGATTATGTAAAAGCATTTGTTAAGGACGTTAACAGAGCAAAAGTTATCAAAGCTAAAATTATTATGACAAAAGCTAATGAAACAAATGGTATTGATAAATCAAATCTAGTTAAAGTGAATGAGGATCAATTTATAGAAGAATTTTTACCACAAATAGTTTGTACCAATGCTAATTGTGAAGTAGTTGATAAAAGTGGAAACGTAACAGGTTATATAACTAATAAAGAATTACAGTCATCATTAACAAAGTCATAATTAATGGTTAACCAATCATTAAAAAATAAAAAAATAATTATATCAGCAGGTGCATCTGGGATTGGTTTAGCAACAGTAAAAGTATGTCTTGCTAGAGGGGCTACTATTTATCTCTGTGATATAGATAGTAAATCTCTAAATAAACTTAATAAACATCCGCTTAAAAATAAAAGATTATTTGCATATCTTTGTGATGCATCAAATGAGTATCAGGTTTCAGATTTTTTTGAAAAAGTTAAAAAGAAAACAAAAAAAATTGATGCTTTAATTAATAATGTAGGTATTGCAGGGCCAACTGGCTCACTTGAAAAATTAAAATCTAAAGATTGGGAAAACACTCTACATGTAGATGTAAACAGTCATTTTTATTTTACAAAAAAAGCTATTCCATTGCTTAAAAAATCTAAAAATGGTTCAATAATTAATATTTCATCGACAGCTGGAATACTTGGTTTTCCACTTCGAACTCCCTATGCTGCAAGTAAATGGGCGATTATTGGTGTTACAAAAACTTTGGCAATGGAACTTGGTAAATTTAATATTAGAGTAAATGCAGTATGTCCTGGAACAATTAAGGGAGATAGAATGAAAAGAGTAATAAGAGATAAAGCAAAATTTACCAAAGTTTCAACAAAAACTATTGAAAAAGATTTTGTGTCTATGAGCTCAATGAAACAATGGATCTTGGAGGAAGATATTGGAAAAATGTGTTCTTTTCTAATCTCAGATGATTCAAGTAAGGTTTCTGGACAGGTAATTTCTGTTGATGGTCACACAGAAAGAAACGATTAATTTATCTTAATTTTTTTTCGTATTTTTTTCTAAGCTTTTGAAGCTCTACTAAATATTCATCTCTAATGTTTGAAATTTTGGTAACTGATTTTCCTTTAGATTGTTTCTTAGTACCTTTGACCAATCTATCAATTAGTTTATTAGATAAAGTTGGAGCTTTCAATTTTGTCCACGGAAGTTTTAAAGCTGGTCCAAATTGTTCTAGCATATGTCTCATGCCCTCTTTTCCTCCAGCTAAATGAAAAGTTAAAAAAGTACCCATTAATGACCATCTAAGACCTGGACCATCTTCAATTGCTCTATCTAAATCTTCAGTAGTTGCGTGGCCTTCTTTAATAATGTGTAGCCCCTCTCTCCATAAAGCTTCTTGCAATCTATCAGATAAATAGCCAGGCAACTCATGTTTAACCATTATTGGATTCATCGAAATTGAATTGTAAAACTTTTTAGCTTTATTTAAATATTTTTTAGATGTCTTTTTTCCAGGAACAATCTCAACAGCAGGCAATAAATAAACTGGATTAAAAGGATGTCCAATCATTGCTCTTTCAGGATTTTTACATTTAGAGTAAATTTTTGTTGGCAATAGTCCTGATGAGCTAGATGAAATAATTGCATCTAATTTAGCATATTTCCCAATAGCGCTCATCAATTTAGTTTTTAAAGCATAATTTTCACTCGCACATTCTTGGATAAAATCTGCACCTTTTAAAGCTTCCTCAATAGAAGTGAAATACTTAAAATTTTTAAGATTAAGTTTTTTTTTGTTAAAAAGTTTTTTTACAGATGGCCAAGTTCTTTTGATCTCAGCTATCAAATTTTTTTTTAATTTAATATCTTTATCATAAGCATGAACAATTTTATTATGAGCTAGACAACGAATAATCCAACCTGTTCCAATTACTCCAGTTCCAATAACTGCAATTGTTTTAATTTGAGACATTACTTGTATTTTACAAGTTTTAACTTTTCCCTAGTTTCAGCTGGTGTCATTGGAGTATAGCCAATTTCATCAATTATTCTTATAGCTTTTTCAACTAATTGAGCATTAGTAGCAAGTTTCCCTTTTGATAAATATAAATTATCCTCTAGTCCAACTCTTGGATTTCCTCCCATTAAAGCTGTTTGAGCAACAAATGGCATTTCATTTTTTGAAATTGCAAAACCAGACCATACACCTTCTTTTGGCATTATATCTTTCATTGCTTGCATTGCTAAAGTAGTTGCCGGTGCGCCCCATGGTATTCCCAAACACATTTGAAACATAGGTGGATCACTTAACAATCCTTCTTTATATAGCTGAGCTCCAAACCACATATTTCCTAGATCAAATGCCTCTATTTCTGGTTTAACACCTATTTCTTTTAATTTTTTTGCAGCTTTTCTTAAATCATTTGGTGTATTAACAGTGATAGTTGAACCGTCACCAAAATTTAAAGTTCCAGCATCGAGCGTACAAATCTCAGGAAGAAATTGTTCAGCATTTGCAATTCTTTCCATGACATTTGCCATATCAGTCATAGGTCCAAAATCTAAAGGGTTGTCACCTTGACCTATATCAAGATCTCCACCCATGCCTGTGGTTAAATTAATTATTACATCAGTGTCACTTGAACGAACTCTATCCACAACTTCTTTGTATAATTCTAATCTTCTACTTGGAGTGCCATCTTCTTCTCTAACATGAATATGAGCTATAGCAGCTCCAGCTTTTGCAGCCTCAATTGAAGCTGTTGCGATTTGTTCTGGAGTTTTTGGTAAATCTGGGTGTTTACTAGCAGTATCACCTGAACCAGTTACAGCGCATGATATAAATACTTTATTGTTCATTTTAATAATGAAAAAATATACTCTAGATTAATAAAAATGAAAATAAATGAATTAAAACAAGATTTAGCAGCAGCATTTAGATGGACAGCTAGACTTAATATGAACGAAGGAATAGCTAATCATTTTAGTGTTTGTCTTCCTAATTCAAATGATTTTTATGTTAATGGTTCTGGATTACACTTTAGCTCAATTAAAGCTAGTGACATGGTTTTAGTAGAACAAGACAAAATTGATGAGATTAAAAAAAAGCCTGAACTAGTTGATCCAACAGCATTAAATATTCACGGAACAATCCATAAAAAAGTTCCTCATGCTAGGTGCATACTTCATGTTCATTCAAAATATGCTACAGCATTATCAGCCTTAAAAAACCCTGTATTACAACCAATAGATCAAAATACTATGAGGTTTTATAACCGTGTTTCAATTTATAATGATTTTGGAGGACTAGGTTTTGAAGAAGAGTCAAATAAAATGGCGTCAGCTATTGGAAATAATCGTTCTATGCTTCTTGCGAACCACGGAATATTAACTTTAGGTCAAACTGTTGCTGAAGCATTTGATGAATTATACTATTTTGAAAAAGCCTGTGAAACATATTTAACAGCACTTTCTACTAACAAAGAATTAAATATAGTAAGCTCAGAGGTCGCTGAAAAAACAGCACAAGAATGGGAAAATTATCCTGTAAATATGGGTGAACAACATTTAAATGAAATAAAAAAGATACTTGATAAAGAGGATATGAGTTACAGAGATTAATATGAGAAAACTAATAATTATTTTTATAATTTTTACCACACCTTTATTTGCAGCAAAAGTTGAGCGATTAGGTTTTTATAATATACAAGAGCTTCTTGAAGACGACAATTTAACCTACAAAATTATTAAAAGTTGTGTTTCTTTAAATTCTGCAATAACAGAAATAACAAGAGAAGATCATCCAGAATTATCAAAGAGTTTTTTTGCAACAGCTAATTACTTGTATCCATTTGGCATTCTCACTTTAGCAAAAATAAAAAAAAAGAATTATCAAGATGTAGAAAAAGAATACCAAAACAGTGTGGGCACTCAGGTATCTGATTATATGGATTTTATGAAAGAAAATGGAGTTGCCAATCAAAGCTTTATAAAGGGAACTTTTATTGGAGATGATCTAAATTTTTGTAATGAAATTAGATCAGCAATTGAAATAACCATTGCAGAGACTAAAAAATTAAAATCAAAAGACTAAATTAAATTATTCAGATTTTTTTTTAAATTTTGGAATTTTAGATTTTTTTTTCTCTTTTTTCTTAAATTTGGGAATTTTAGATTTTTTAGAGTCTTTTTTACCTTTAGTTTCCTCTACAGCATATTCTTCTAAAGCAGGCATAATTTCTTTACAATTTTCTAAAGTACAAAAATATGTTGCGCCTGTTTTATTGTTATATAGATAAGCTCCACAATTATTTTGTTTTTTTAAAGTACAATTGGCTGGCTCTAAAATATAATCTGCGAAAACTCTTGAAGGGACTAGAAGGATAAAAATAAAAATAAAAATAAATTTTTTCATATAAAAATTATTTTGTGTTAAAAAATAATTTTATTCAACTCTTAATAGAATATTTTTTTAACATATACTTAATCTAATTTAGATCATTTTTTGCATATAAAACAAACGAAAATTTAACCTATAAAAATTATATATAAAAATTAGCAATATTTAAATCGTAGAAAAAATTTTTCTTACATGAGAAAGTAACATTATTAATAAAGGAGGGGTACATGAAAATAACTAAACTGATCTATGTTATTATGTTTTCTTCACTTCTTGGAATATTTAGCACAGCAAATTCAGGTGAATTGTGCACAGAGTGTCTAAAAAAAGTTCCACAAGAAATGAGAGACTATGTTTATAACATGGACTTTATGGATAAAGACCAACCTTTAGGACCTGCGGTAATGAAAGGATGGAAAAGTCCTAGAAAACCACCGTGGACTATTGGTTACGCTAGTACGTATGCTGGAAACACTTGGAGAAAAGGTGCAATGGAAAGATTAATGGAAGTTGTATATCCTAAGTGGAAAGCACTAGGAATGGTTGATGAGATTGTAATTACTCAATCAAACTTAGATGACTCATTACAAATTCAGCAAATGAGACAAATGATAGATGGGGGTAAAGTTGATGCAATTATTATATGTTGCTCTAATATAACTGCTCTTAACACTACTATTAAGTATGGTTGGGAAAAAGGTATACCTACATTATCATTTACAGGCTTTACAACATCTCCGTATTCAATCAACACATCTGTTAATTACAGATTAGTTGGTTACTATGTAGGTGCATGGATGGCTGAGCTTATTGGTGAAAAAGGTAATGTTATAGTTATCGAAGGAATACCAGGTTATTCTGCTTCAGACCAACAAAACAAAGGGGTACTAGCTGCGTTGTCAGAATTCCCTGATGTAAACGTTGTTGGACAACTAGCACATAACTGGACTTCGCAAGTTGCTCAAAAAGAACTGTCACAATGGTTATCAACAAATACAAAAAAAGTTGATGGTATTGCTGTTCAATCTTCAGGAGAAACTGGAACTTTGCAGGCCCTACTTCAGTCTGGACTTGATCCAATTCCACCAATTGCATTAGGAGGAGAACTTGGTGCATTATGTTATTGGAGACAAAACCCAGGATATATTGATGAAGCAATATATGCATGGCCTCCGGGAGATGAAGTTGAGCTAGGTATGGATGTAATGATTAGAACTTTGCAAGGTCAAAGTCCTATGATTCAGTCTATATTAGTTGGTCCAGCTACAAAAAATTTCGATGAAATCAGTGAAATCTTAAATGAAGATTGTGATCGAAATTCTACTGGTTGGGATAATCCTGGAATGGATAAATGGGCTCCTAAAGAATACGTAGAAGCATTCTTTGAGAATCCAAGCGATCCTACAAAATACGATCCAAAATCTCACTAATACTTATAATTAAGTATGAGTGCTGAAAAAAATATAGAAGACAACACCTCTAAAGAGGTGTTGTCTGAGAAGTCAAAAACTGTCCAAGGTGATATTTATGTCCAAGATGTTCACAAATATTTTGGTGTGACCAAGGCCTTGAACGGAGTAAATTTCAATGCAAATTTTGGTGAAATTCATGCAATTGTTGGAGGAAATGGCTGTGGTAAAAGCACATTAGCAAAAACAATGTCTGGAGTTTTGCCAGTAGATAAAGGTAAAGTTTCAATACTTGGTCAAACTCCTACTTCCCCTGTAATGGCGAGAAACATGGGAATTGCAACAGTTTTTCAAGAAGTAATGATAGCTGAAGAGTCATCAGTAGTAGACAACTTATTTGTTGGCTCAGATGATTTTTGGTACAAAAATTTAACCCAAAGAGAAAAAGTGCTTAAAGCTCAAGAAATTATGGAAGATCTTGTTGGTGAATACGTTGATCCATATACGCAGGCATTTAATTTATCACTTCCCATAAAAGCATGGATAACAATTGCTAGAGCTTTCTTGAGAGATAATACAAAAGTATTAATTCTAGATGAGTCATCAGCTGCTCTTGATTTTGATTCCACTGAAAGATTATTTAAAAAAATGAGAGAGTTACGTGACAAAGGAGTTGCAATTTTCATTGTTACTCACCGAATTGCTGAGCTAGTACGAATAAGTGATAAAGCAACTGTTATGAGAGATGGTAAAGATGTAGGGGTGTTAGAAAAAAAAGATCTTAATGAAAAAAATTTAATAGGCTTAATGACTGGTAGAGAAGAAACAGGAGAAAAATCCACTTCAATAGCTATGCAAACTAAAACAGATAAAGTTGTAATGAGAGCAGAAAATTTAGTTGTTTGGCCAGACAGCAAACCTATCAATTTTGAAGTCAAAAAAGGAGAAATTGTAGGCATAACAGGTCTTGATGGTAATGGACAAGATGACTTTGTTAAGATTTTAGCAGGTGTACAAGAATCTCATGGTGGGACTATTGAAATTTTAGACTCAAATGAAAAATTTTTAAAATATAATTCTTTAGAAAGTGCAAAAGAAAATGGAATATCATTTGTTTCTGGTGATCGAAAAAAAGAAGGAATACTTCCTAACTTAAGTATTTATGAAAATTTAGTTGTACCTCTTTACAAAAAAACTAGCAGAGCAGGATTTTTAGGTTTTATTAACTGGATGGAACTGAATGGAATTTATGATTGGGAAGTAGAAAGATTAAATATTAAAACTGGCCCAAGTGATAATCTAATTGGTTCACTAAGTGGAGGAAATCAACAAAAAGTAATGATAGCAAGATCATTTGCACAGCATCCAAAAGTTCTTATTTTAAATGATCCAGCAAGAGGCATAGATATAAGCACTAAAAGAGACCTGTATGTTCATTTAAGAAAATATGTTGAGGAAGGTAACACAGTTGTTTTCTTATCAAGTGAACTAGAAGAATTTATTGGGCTATGTCCAAAAGTTATAGTTTTTAGAAATGGGACAATATTTGATATTTTTGAAAATGATAAAATTAATGCTGATAGTTTACTTGAAGGAATGTTTGGTCAAACCGCTGGGGTTGGTGAAACAACTATTTCAGCTAAACCTAATGTTTCAGCAATAATAAAAAATAAAGCTGAAAATAAAACCGAACCTGAAGGAAGAAAGATTGTAAAAATAGTAAATTTTGATGATGAAAATAACAATAAGAATAATAATAAAATAAAAGTTAAAACTTTTTGATGAAAACAGAGAATAAACATAAATATTATAATGATGAAGATGAAATAAATTTTGAAAAATTAAATAATTTTAGAAAATTTAATTCTAACCTTAAAAATAATATTCAATCAAATAATCATATTATTAAGTATGCTAATTCTGATAAAAATTATTTTAATAATATTTTAAAGATTGATCAAAAAGCCACTAAATATAATGAAAATGATAAGGAAAAAGAGATAAACTATTATAGCCCATCAGACTTTCAAAAATTTGATCAACTAGATAGTTTTTCTGAACATAATAATACAGAAAAAATACAAAAAAAAATTAATCTCAAATCAAACTATTCATCGAAAGACCATGAAGAGTTTAATAAAATAATTCCAAAAAGAAATTCAGATCAAGAAAAAAATAACGAGCTAAACGAAAAAATTAGAGTAATTGATTACAGTAAAATAAATGAGAATGAAAAAAAACTTAAAAATAAATTTGGGATTGATAAAATAAAAGTAGTTTATTTTGATTAAAAAAAATGGAAATAATTGAAAAGTTAAAAACTTATAGATCTAGTGTAGATACTTCTTCAAATAAGTATCTAATGGTGCCCATTTTTATTTTTTTTGCTTTATTAATTTTTGCTTTAATTAGAAGTCCAATACTTATCTCACAATCAGGCATAGGAAGTGCGATAATGCTTACTGCTCCTTTAATTTTAACCACTTACGCTCTAACATTTATAGCTATGGCCGGAAGAGGTGGGGTTGATTTGTCTATTGGTCCTTTCATGGGTTTTATAAATGTAAGTAGTATTCAACTATATGCTGCTGGATATTTACAAACTCCAATTGGCTGGTTTGTTTATGCAATAGCAATGGGATTAATTTGGCAGCTTTTCTATGCTTTAATTGTTTGTTTTGTAAGAGTTTCACCAATAATTGTATCTCTAGCTGGATATTTAGCATTTGCTGGAATAAATATCGTAATTTTACCAAGACCAGGTGGAATAGCTCCGGACTGGCTGCTTCCATGGGGAGAAGGATTTACAATTCTAAACCCTATATTTCTTCTAATGATATTGGCGACAATATTATTTTATATAATTACTCATACGGCTTTTTGGGGTCATCTAAAATTAATGGGTTCAGATGAACGTGCAGCTTTTACAAGCGGTGTAAAAATTCACCTTGTAAGAATAGTTGCTCATATGATAGCAGGAATTTTTGCAGCTCTTTCTGCAATATGTTTTACGGCTCTTGTTGGATCTGGAGACCCACTACAAGGAACTAAATACACATTACTAGGTATTACTGCTTTAGTTCTAGGTGGCGCAAGTTTGGCTGGTGGGCGTGGAGGTGCGTTTGGAGCAATTTTAGGTGCATTAAACTTATACCTTATAAATTATATCTTGGTTACTTTTAGATTTGAAAGACTTCAAAGTTTTGTTTCGGACTTATCTTATGGAGCAGTTTTGGTTATAGCATTATTAGTTAGTCTTATTCTCCCTTATGTCACAAGAGTAACAAAGGGTTTATCGGTAATGGTTTTTTTCATTTTAATGGCATTTGCAGGATTATTTGTAGTATTACATCAAGTGTATGATCAACCAATTATTATAGAGAAAATAGTTGAAACTGATGAAAAATCTCAAAATGATGTAAGAGGATCAAAAGTAAGAAAAGTAGATTCAACAGGAAATATTATAGTTGAGGACTCTGAAGCTGGGGCAACAACAGGAACTGGAACTGCTAAAGGTGGCTCGTTGGCAGGTCATGGCGTAGTTCAATTCACTGAAACACCAGGAACTATAGTGTTTTATGTAATTTTAGGAATAGCATTCGTTGCTTTGTTGCTTTACCTATTGTCAGCCCATAGAAATCCATCCACGATTTCTTTTGTAATTATCGTAGTCATAATGGCAGCTGGTTTAATTTTTGACCCCGACGATAAAGAAAAAGACATATTAAAAGATACAGAAAAAATAACTTTAAACTCTAATCAAGTAAGTAGTATTGAAACTTCTGCTCCTCAATACTTTAGCTTGGAAAAAATAAATTACTTCCCAAATGTTCTTGAGAGTTCTCTTATTTCTGGAACTACTTATAGTATTATTTATTTTGCTGGAATTGTTTTGTTGGCATCTCTAATTGTAATATCAATGCTTCCTCAATTTAGTCCACGTACTAAATCTACAGCGCTTTTATTTTTTCTAGCAGCTATATCTTTAATTGTTTTAAAAGGTGTTTCATATAATAATTTAGTTGAAAGCACTGATAGTAGCTTTTTTGGCATTCAGGGATATGGGGTAATACTAGTTGTTTTACTTTTATTTGTTATAACGGCCCCATTTGTTCATTCAAAAATAAAAAACTTAACTAATGTATATATATTTGGATTTGGTATTCTTGCAATAATTTGTACTTATTTTATTGGTGGTAATACTTTTGTTCCAAATGATCCATCTTTTTATCAACCTAAAATAATAAGTGAATTAAATATCGGAGATCTTTCTCAAATTAAATACGAAGGGACAAAAAGATTTTTTTATGAAACTGCAACTTCAGGATATTCTCAATTTGCCTTTAGTATTCTAGCGGTATTTTTAGTCCAATATTTTTTATTCCTTAATATGGGTGAGAAAGCAAATTATAAAAGATTTGCTCCATATATTTACATAGTAACTATTGCTGTAGCACTTTGGGCTTCAATATTTTATTCTGTAGGATATTCATTATATAAAATTCTTGCAGTATTAGTAATTGGAATACCTATTACACCTTTGGTTTGGCAATTTATGTCTATCTATAAAGAAAAAAATGCACGTGATAAACAATTAAGTCAATGGGAGGAAATAAAGTAGATGAAAAAATCAGCATTTCTTTTTTTTAAAGGACTAGGATTATTATTTGCAATTCTTTGTGGAATAGGAACTGCTTTTCTTGGTTGGTATGATGGCGCAGATTGGATGAATATTGCTACCTACTCTATTGCTGTAACTGGATTAATATTGTGGGGATGGTACCATTTTTCTGTAAGATGGATTAATGAAGATTTAAAACAAAATATCTTCACTAAATTTCCTAAAGAAGAAATTATAAAAGACGAAGAAGATGAAGAAAATTTTTTCTTCAAAAATATTAGAGAAAATAAATGGAAAACAATTGCTTTCCTTGGGGTAATTCTAATCTTTATTTTTGTATCTTTTGTAGCAGATGATTTCTTTTCAGGAAGAACCCTAGTTTCATTTTTGATCTTTTTAGTATTTGTGATTTTTATGGGTGTTATCAGTAGATACATAAAAGGTTCAAAAAGTGTTTTTGTAGGGATCTCTGTGTTGATTGGATTGTTTATTATTGGATCTCTAACCATACCTGGTTTCTTAACAACCATGAACATGAAATCAATGTTGGTTTTCGCATCATTTTTAGGACTAGCTACTATTGGTCAGACTTTTGTTGCACTTTTAGGGGGTTTAGATCTTTCAATTCCATTTGTTATTGGCTCTATGAATGTTGGTTTAATGTCGTTAATTTCAAAAGGAGTTCCACCCTGGTTAGCATGCATAGTAATATTATTGCTAGGAGCTTTAATTGGATTTGTTAATGGAACTCTGAGTTTTAGGCTTCAGGGACAAGCATTAATTTTAACCCTAGGTGTCGGATTTTTTGTTAAAGGAGGAGTTCAAATTTTAGTCTCTATGGGAACTTTCTCAGCAGGTACAGTTTTTGGTGTAGTACCAGATTGGATGCAAAATTTGGCCTCTATGGGAGGAAAAACTATTGGTCTTCCAATACCTCCTGTGATCATTATTTGGATAGTTGCAAGTATATTAGTTATTGTTGCACTTAGATTAACAAAATGGGGAAGGCATTTATATGCTTTAGGTGGAAGTAGATTGTCATCATCAAGACTTTCTATTTCTGAAAGAGGATACTGGGTTGGTGCTTATGTTATTAGTGGATTTTTCTCAGCTTTAACTGGAATTCTACTTCTTGGTTGGAGTGGTGGAGGATATGTAGGTGCTGGAGATATTTATTTATTCACAACTATAGCTGCAGTGGTTATTGGTGGAACTTCATTATTAGGAGGTTCTGGAGGTTATGGGTTAAGTGTTATTGGAGTATTTATATTACAAATAATAACAACTGTATTAATTGGATGGGGTTTAAGTTGGGAAGCACAACAATTTATTTTAGGATTACTTATTATTCCAATGGTTGCCCTGTACGCAAGATCCCCACATATAAGAAGCCAGATATAAAGGAGAAGATTTATGATAGAATTAAATTGCGATATGGGTGAAAGTTTTGGGATCTATAAAGCGGGTAATGATGAAGAGATAATGCCATTAATAGATATAGCAAATGTTGCCTGTGGGTTTCATGCTTCTGATCCTAATCATATGAGAAAAACTGTAGCACTTGCAAAAAAACATGGGGTAAAAGTTGGAGCTCACCCTTCTTTTTCTGATCTGCAGGGATTTGGAAGAAGAGAAATAAAAATGCCAAGACAAGATATAAAAAATATGGTTATGTATCAGGTAGGTGCTTTAAAATCATTTTTAGATGAACAAGATATGCCTTTGAACCATATCAAACCTCATGGATCATTATATGTTATGGCTGCGAAAGATGAAAATATGGCTAACGCAATTGCAGATGCTGTTGAAACTTTTAATGTGAGTATTTTTGGAATGGCAAATACTTGTCATGAAAAGGTTTATAAAGATGAAAGAGGTTTAAATTTTATAGCAGAATTTTATGCTGACCTAGATTATGATAAAGAAGGAAACCTAGTTGTAGCTAAAGGAAAAAATGCTAACTACGATAGTAAAATTGCAGCCAAACGTGTCATGCGTGCATTAAAAGAAAAAAAAGTTACCAATACTATTGGTAAAGATATAAATGTTGGTTGTGATACAATTTGCGTTCATTCAGATACACCTAATGCAGTTGAAATAATTACAGGTATTAAATCAGCTCTTAGTAAATGAAAAGAATTTTAATAGCTAACAGAGGTGAAATAGCTTGTAGAATTATTAAAAGCTGTAAAAAACTAGGTTTACAGTCAATTGCTGTATATTCAGATATAGACAAAAACAGCAAACACGTTAGAGAAGCTGACGAGTCAATGCACATAGGGGGGTCAAAAGCACAAGAAAGTTACCTTTTCGCAGAAAAAATTATTGAGGTTGCTAAAAAACTAAATGCTGATGCTATTCATCCAGGATATGGATTTATGGCCGAAAATGCTGAATTTGCACAGAATGTAATAGACTCAGGGATAATTTGGATAGGCCCAAAACCAAGCACTATCATATCAATGGGTAATAAAGATGTAGCAAGAGATTTGGCTATAAAAAATAACCTTCCTATTTGCCCAGGGTTAAAAGATGAAGATTTAAAAAAAGATGATCTAGAAAAAAAATGTAATGAAATTGGTTATCCAATTTTAATAAAGGCAAGTGCTGGTGGTGGTGGAATTGGAATGCGAATAGCAAACAATTATGAGGAATTAATTCAATCAATTGAAAAAACTAAAAATTTAGCAAAAAAAGCATTTGGTAATGGTGATATTTTTTTAGAAAAATTTATTTCAAATGCAAGGCATATAGAAATTCAAGTTTTTGGTCTTGGTGAAAGAAAAGCTTTGCATTTCTACGAAAGAGATTGCTCAATACAAAGACGCTTTCAAAAAATTATAGAAGAAAGTCCTGCTCCTGAGATTAAAGACTCAATAATTAATGAGATGGCAGAAAGTGCAGTAAATTTTGTTACAAATCAAAAATATGAAGGAGCTGGTACAATAGAATTTATATACGACATTGATAATAAAAAATTTTATTTTTTAGAAATGAATACTAGAATTCAAGTAGAGCACCCTGTTACAGAGATGATCACAAATTCTGATTTAGTTTCAATGCAAATCCAATTTGCATTAAACCTAGATCTACAATCTATAGAACAAAATAAAATTAATAAATCAGGACATGCTATTGAATGTAGATTATATGCTGAAGACCCAGCTAAAAACTTTCTTCCTTCTCCAGGTAAAATTACTAAATTAAATCTTCCTAATACTGGTTTTATAGATATTAGACTTGATATAGGTGTAGATGAAGGAGATGAGATATCTTTTTATTATGATCCAATGATTGCAAAAATTATTTCAAAAAGTGAAAATAGAATAGAAAGTATAAATAATATGATTCATTATTTAAGTGAATTAAAAATAGAAGGAATTAATACAAATAAATCTTTTTTAATTTCAGTTTTAAAAAATGAGTCTTTTGAAAAAGCAACTTATAATACTAAATTTATAGAAAATAATTTATCTTTATTTACAAAAGAATCAGAAACTTTAAAAAAAGATATAAGTAAAACTATAAATGAAGAAAATATTGTTCAAAAATATACTGATAAAGATGTTGAGGCTTTTAAAAAAATCACAGCACAATCTCCTAATAAAAAACACTCAGACCACTACACTGAAAATGATTTCAAAGCATTTAAGAATATTTTAAATAAAAAAAATGATAATCAAAAAAAAGGTTCTATTAAAAATATAATAGGAAAAGTATATGAAGAACCATTATTTAAACCAGGAGGTGACAAATATATGGTCATTGAATTTGGTAATCTTATGGATCTAGAAATTAACTTTACAGCACAAAACTTAGCTAAAGCTATTCTTGATAATAAAATCAAAGGTATTTATGAAACTGCTCCATGTTTTGCTTCGATGCTTATTCATTATAATCCTGATGAAATAAAATTTAATGATTTAAAAAATGAGATGAAGTCACTTATTAAGTCATTAGGTCCAACTGATGATATTGAGATTAATAGTAGAATTTTCTCATTTCCCACTGTTTATTTAGATAAATGGACAAAAGAATGTATTGAAGATTATTCAAGCAAAATTGTAGAAAAAACTCCTGATCCTGATTTTATTGTAGAGCTAAATAAACTTGAAAATACTGAACAATTTGTAAGGGTTCATTCTGGAACTGAATATTGGGTTTCGGCACTAGGTTTTTGGCCAGGTCTTCCATTTATGATGCCTCTAGACCCTAGATGTAAATTAACTGCACCAAAATATAATCCACCAAGAACCTGGACCCCAAAAGGTGCCGTAGGAATGGGTGGATCTTCAACTTCAATATATCCTGATAGATTGCCTGGTGGTTATCAAATTTTTGGAATAATACCTGTTCCTATTTGGGATACTCAGAAAAGTTTTTCTGTATTTGAAGAAAGTATCTGTCTTTTTAAACCTGGTGACAGAGTAAAATTTGTACCCACAAGCTACGAAGAATTTGATCATGTTTCGAATAAGGTAAAGGACAAATCCTATGATTATAATATTATTGACTATCAAAAATTTTCAGTAAAAAATTATAAAAATTGGTTAACAACAATTGATAAAACAAAAAGATTTTAACTTTTATGGTTCAGGTAATTAAAAAAGGTTTAGAAACATCAGTCCAAGATTATCCTGGAAGAATTGGAACTTTAAATCAAGGATTTCCAGCCTCAGGTCCAATGGATAGTTGGTCTTTTAGACTTGCAAATATATTGGTTGGAAATAAGCCTGGTGACGCAGCACTAGAGTGTCAATTTATGGGACCTACTCTTAAATTTATTGATGATAGAACAATAGCTATTACAGGTGCAGACATGTCTCCAAAAATAGATGGTAAAAGTGTTCCTTTATGGGAGAGTATTGAAGTTAAAGCAAATCAAGTTTTAGAATTAGAATTTGCCACAATAGGTGCAAGATCATATATTGCTTTTGCTGGAGGAATTAATAGTGAACCTTGGCTTGGATCGAAATCTACATTTCATAAAGCTGGGGTAGGCGGAATTGATGGTAAAGCTATTGAAAATAATCAAATTCTGCCACTAGGAAACAATAAAAAAATTCAGTTTAGAAAAATAAAAAAAAGTTCAATACCCGAAATCTCTAAAGATAAAAATTGGTCTATAGAAGTTGTTTTAGGTCCCAACGATGATTGGATAGATAACAAAGGTCATGAGATTTTTTTTAATTCTAAATGGAAACTTCAAGCAAAAAGTGATCGGACAGGGTATAGATTAGATGGACCTAAACTATCTTTCACTGATAAGGCTACAAACAAAAGCCTTGAAAATGGTTCGGAACCTTCAAATATTATTGACCAGGGCTATCCTGCAGGAGCAATTAATCTTGCAGGTCAAACCCCAATTATTCTTGTTAATGATGGACCAAGCATGGGTGGTTTTATTAACCCGTATACTGTGCCATCAGCAGCTTTTTGGAAATTAGGACAAGCTAAACCAGGAGATATTCTCAATTTTATAGAAGTTTCAGTTGAAAAAGCTCAAACATTAAGAGCTGAACAGTCAATCATTTGTAGCGAAGAAAGCCTTATATCTTTTAATAAGAATGAAACTATCAAAAATGAAAAAAATAAACAATTAGACCCAATAAAGATAATAGATTTTGATAAAAATAAGACGGAGGAGAAAAAAAGATTAAAATTGATGGAAAAAAAAGGCATGAAAAATATGAAAATTCGGTTTTTTAATTAATTATTAAATATGAAAGGAATATTTTAGATAATGACAACTGAGGTAAAAACAACAGTTCCGGGTAATATATGGAAAGTACTAGTTAAAGTAGGAGATATTGTTAAACAAAATGATGATCTTTTCATTATGGAGGTAATGAAAACAGAGGTACATCACAACTCGCCTATTGATGGAAAAGTTATACAAGTAAATATTCAAAATGACCAAGAAGCAGTTGAGCCTGGTACAGTTGCGATTATCATTGAATAACATATGAAATCTAAAAAAAAATTTATTACTAAATATTTAGATACTATAATTGAACTATCAAATGAAACTGGGATTTCAAAAAAAGAAGCAAGAACAATCCTAGATATAACATTATCTAATCAAAATCCTGAGTTTGTTAATTTTGAACTAATAAAAACTGAGATAAAAACATTCATTACAATTAATATTTTTTCGCTAGTGTGTAAATTATAGAGTGATAAAAAATATAATTTTTTAAATTAATCGTAATAAAACATTGGGGCTTTTTTCCAATCTAACCATGTAACTGGGTCATGTCCCCAAACTACTTTAGCATTATAATCTTTGGCAACTTTTCTTAATTTTTTAACAGAGTCAGCCGCATCTGAAGCAGAAGCAACAAGTCCAGGCAGACATTTATCACACCAATGATCTCCTGTATAACATGCGTCTCCAGTAAATAACATATGTCCAGTTTTTGGTAAATTTACAAGAACCGATTGATGACCAGGAGTATGTCCAGGAGTAAATATTATTTTAATAACACCATCTCCAAAGACATCATAAAAATCTGTTTTTCTTCCCTGTAAAAATTTCCATCTTATATTTGGTTTATCAAAATCTGCTCTTACATAAGCTGGTTGTGAAAACCAGTCTGGATTGAATGCATAATCGTATTCTACTCTTTGTGTAATATGTGTTGCATTAGGAAAGTGACCAATTGCTCCTGAATGATCAAGATGTAAATGAGTTTGAATAACATATTTAACATCCTCTGGGTTTGTGTTTACAGATTTAACTACTTCTTTGCACCACTCTGAAGCTTTCATCACAGGATCATAAGCCTCAACAACATTTCCCCAATGTTTATGTTTGTCTAGAGCTGCCTCAATTGGCATTCCTCCATCAATAATAACATCTCCTTCAGGATGTTTAATTAAAAACCAAGGTACAGGAATTTCATAAGCTTCTTCACCTTGATTCATCTTTATGAATTTCAATTTAGTTTTTATAGAACCAGTTTGAAACATATATAGTTTAATTCCACTATTAAACTTTGTTGTTTTTTCAAAAAAATCATCAGAAATATTATTCATACTTTATTCTACCAGGCTGCCTCATATATGTTAAGAGCGTCATTTTCAGTCAGTTCTCTTGGGTTATTCACTAATAAACGAGTTTGTTTCATTGCATCTGATGCCATTTTTTTACATGCCTCTTTTGGAATATTTACCTCTCTTAATCTTTGAGGAAGTCCAATTTTTTGTGATAAACTCTCTAATCGATCAATAAATTCTTTGCATACTGCTTGGCTCCCCTTTTCAGTGTTAATATCTTGGAAAACAAATGGGGCTAATTCAGCATAATTTTTTGTTGTTTTGCTATCTACACTATTAAATCTTAAAACGTATGGAAGAACTAAAGAGTTTGATAATCCATGAGACACATGAAAAGTACCTCCAATCGGATAGGCAAGAGCATGGACTGCTGCAACAGGAGAATTAGCAAATGCTTTCCCAGCTAACATTGCTCCAATTAACATGTTGCCTCTAGCCTCAATATTCGAACCATCAAATACAGCTTTTTCTATTGAACCCGACAAAAGTTTTAGTGCTTCGATAGCTAACATTTTTGAAATTGGATTATTATTTTTGTTTGATGAAGTATAACCCTCTATAGCATGAACCATAGCGTCAATTCCTGTAGCTGCTGTTGTGTGTGCTGGTAATCCAATTGTTAAATCTGGATCTAAAATTGCAATATCAGGTAAAATTATTGGCGAAGAAACTCCTTTCTTTTCTTCATCTCCAACTGTTATGATAGATATAGGAGTTACCTCCGAGCCTGTTCCAGCTGTAGTCGGTATTAAAATTAATGGTAATCTTGGACCTTTAGCATTAGAAACACCCCAGGCGTCTTCAATATTTTCATTTGAACCTAAAATTAAAGAAGTTAATTTAGCTACATCCATTGAAGATCCTCCCCCAAATCCAATAACACCTGTAGCATTAATTTTTTTTCCAACTTCTATAGAGTGTAGAAGTGTTTTAATTGAAGGATCTGCTTCTACATCTTGAAAAACTTCAACTATTGATGAATATTTATTTAGTTCAGTTAGAGTTGGTTCAGTTAAATTTAAAGACATCAACCCTTTATCAGTTATAAATAAAACATTTGGTCCCAGTTTTTTTGAAATTTCTTCAACACATATTTTAGACATTCCACTTCCAAATCTAATTCCTGAAGTAGTATTAAATGTAAAATTATTCATACTCCTAATTCCTAAACGTAATAAACATAAAAGATTATTGAAAATATAGCTAGACCAATTAATATTAAGATCCAGCCATAGCCAGTTCCTAAATTATCTAAATAATTTTTTTCTCCCGAAACTTCATCTGGATGTTTGTGAAGATCACCAGACTGTATTGGTTTATTTGGTAAAGTTGATAAATCCATTTTACTTGCTAAAAACCAAATCAAACCAATTCCAAAAAACCACCATATTAATTGATATCCCCATAATGAAGGTATCTTTAAAATCCAAGATTCATATCCTGCATTTGGAGCGCCAAAAAAATTATTTCCAAGAACTTGTCCTGGACCTACTCCGAAGAATAACCATATAAGTGCAATAACATATGCAAATGATCTTAATTTTGTTCTACTCGGATGAAGGCCCATGTATTCATTTAAAAAATCATGAAATTTTTGACGATAATCTCTATCATTATCTACTTTTGCTATTGATGAAAACGCTGAGACTGAAAAACAAATAAATACATTGAATAATAAGCCCCAAACACCTGAATGAATAGTCAATGGCCATCTTCCCCAAGGCAATCTATTTCCTGAAATTTGCTGACCAATAGTTTCTGTTAAAATAACAATTATTATTCCAATTATTATACCAGATATAGCGGCCCCTCTTGTTATCCATGGAAACCAGACAAGACCAAGTAGAACAATTAAAAATTGAAAAGCTATAGCAATTGAAATACCACTAAAAATAATCATAGCAGGTTTAGCAAATGTAGCTAGATAAAGTGAGGCCAGAAACATTAACATCATAATTATACGAGCTGCTCTTCGCTCCTTCTCCCAGTTCGAGTTCTTATCTACGTAAGCTTTATAAAAATCTCTAGTAACGATGCTACCTGAAGTCATTAAAAGGGCAGCTGCTGTAGACTGAAGTGCAGCAACTAATCCAACAGCCAATAAACCAGTTAACCATAAGGCATGTTTGTCCATTAAACCGATAATATGATAAACAATTGATGAATGATCTTTACTTGAAACTTCTGGTAAAAGCTTATTAACGAAAAGACCATTATTATTAATTTCAGCACTAGCCCCCAATAAAATTGCTCCAATTCCTTGAAAAGTTGTAAATATAAATAATAATAAACCAACAATAACTGCAGATCCCCATATTTGGTAATAAGAAAAAGCTTTAGGGTGTTTTGCTGTATAGCTTAACATTGAAAATGATGGTGACAGTACTATTCCCATAAAAGAAATTGTAAATGTAAAAATCATCATCGCAGTCCAAGGACCTCCAATTGCTTCATTTTTTCCTAAACCAGCTACCCATTGTATAACACCTGGTAATGCGAAATAACCATTATAGTCACCTCCTCCATAACCATTTGTATTTCCCCAAAAACTAATTTTTGTATTTGCTATTTTTGCTAATGATTTACCAAAAGTTTCTATATCTCCTATAAAGGAATAAGTGATTAATCCTAAAATAATTATTGTTAAAAAATAAAGCCAAGATTGAACTACACCTACACTAAAAATAGATTTAAAACCTCCTCTTGTTACATAGAATAATACAATGATTGAAATTACCCACATTCCTAATTCTCTAGAAACATACTCACCAGTTAATGTATTTATAAGATAACCTGTTGCTCCAAATAAAACAGCAAGTAAGGGTATTGCGAAAAAAAAAGTTACTAAAACAGAAATAATTCTAATGGTATCACTTTTATAGTAATCATAATACATTTCACCAGGAGTAATGTATCCAAATTTTCTGCTTAGCATCCATTGTCTTTTAAAAAAAAATATACTCCCTAAAGGAACAGTTATAGCAATAAAAGCCGTACCAACATATTGAAAGCCATCATGAAAGATAAGGCTGGTTTGAGAAATTACAGTTAAGCCTGCAAACGTTGCGGCTGTTGCTGCAAAGAAAAAAACCCATGAAGAAATACTTCTATTTGCTAGATAATAATTTTCTGGATTATCAGAATTATACCTTGATCCTCTAACGCCCCAAAAAAAACAATAGGCAGCATATAATAATATGAAGATAAATAACCAAACTGATTTTTCAGACATATGACTTGGCCATATCGTAGATCCTTTTGTTAGATTAAGTGCAGCGTCTAGGTGCTGATTCACCTTTTTCTTTTTTAATTCTTTCAGCTTCTTCTTGGGCTTCTTTAATCGTTGAGTAAGCCTTATCTTCAAATATTATAAATGGTTTAGCTCTATCAGCATTCAATTGAGCAACACACCATTCTTTGTCAGGTTTAGTGCACATCACCATATACGCACCAGGTATAGGTCCATATTTTCTATTATTTAATGTAAAAAGGCTTTTTGCCAGTTCATTCAATTTATCTTCATCTAAATTCCCTAGAGCATTTTTTTCCAAATTATTTAATGGAGTTTTATTGTCTGAACCTAAAATACTTTTTCCACCTGTTCCTTCAGGTCTAGTAAATTGATTGCTCATTATGGTAATGGTCCATCTTTTAAAAATCCTCTAATTGTATTTTCTAAAATTTTAGAGACATTATTATTGTAATTATTGTAAGACAAACTTCCACAGAAAGAAAGTGATCCAGGAGCAAACAAAGCTCCATCGTTTGGTGTTTTGTAATAAATCATATCTGCTCTAACCATAGGATTTTCTGTACCTCCGCCGTAATATCCTCTTACAGTAAAATGAATCTCTTCATTTACTTGCATCATTAAATTTGTATGGTTTTCCGATCTTGCTAATAGATAAGCATTATGAGGTGTTCCAAATTCTAAATCATATCTATCAAGCTCAAGTCCTGCTGCACCTCCACCTACTAAGCCAAAATCTCCTATTACTTCATCTTTTCCAACACCATCAAAAATCCAAGAACATTCAGGTCGTTCGCTATCAGGAGACCTTTTGTAATAAGAGCTAACATCAAATCCATATGCTGTAAAAGTTAATCCACATACTTTTGAGGGTATTCTCCCTCGAGCTCTCCACATACCTCCATATTTTCCATCAAAGGCATTATTATATTCTCCTGGGTTTGCAGTCCATGCTCTAGTACCAGCTTCACCTTTTCTTACTTCAATGATATTTGGATTGTCAGGGTGATACTCGCTAATCCAATAAAAACCATCTGAACCTAAGTATATCCATCTTCCACCATTAAGCTGATATTGCTCATAAGCTGCTAACATTTTTTCAGAACTATATTCAGGATGTGATCCTGTTAAAACACATTTGTATCTATTTAACAATTCTACACCTTCTAAATGTAAGTCTTCGTCTGTAACAACATCAAAATCTAAATTTTTTTCTTCTAACCAATCAGTTAAATGCAAATCTGCATTAAGTTGCCAAAGAGAAGGTGACAACCAATGTCTATATTTTGGTCTCATATTCAAAATAGGTCTTAGTCTAGATGCAATTGCAACACCACTTCCATCTGAATGTTGAGAGTAAGTTGATAATCCATATTCTCTATGTTCATTTAAATACAAATCTGATGCTGACATAACTGGTACTTTTCCAGCTAATAATTGAGCTACAACTGAATTAGTACCAAGGTTATCATTAGAATAGGCTATGTAACTATTTGTTGGCAAAACAAATAGAAGGTCTGAAGTAGTTTTTCCTTTAGGAGGTTTGATTACAAATGGAATAAAATCCTCTGTTTCTGCTGAATCTTCACCATTTATTCTTAATCTTGCTGCATAAACTCCACTTTTAATTTTATCTGGGACTTTATAAACAAAATCTACATCCCATCTTGCATCGTCAATATCGTCATCGTGAAAATGAATGGCACCGTACTCTTCTGGCTTATGATGAAATACCATTTCATCAGCGGTCCAATTGTATCCTGTCATAGCTCTACATGGTAAATTTATAATAAAGCCATTAAGATGATTAGATGTCATATCAACAATTAAAGTTGATGCCATATTTTTAGTGATGTTAGCATGAAAGTCCCAAGCTCCTATAACTTCAGATCTTAGCTCAGAAGTACAACCGCTAAACCCTCTAGCCAGAGACTCTATCTCTGATTTAGATAATGCTTTTTTACTTAATCTTGGCCTATCTATCTTTCCGTTATAAGTTAAAGTTTGTTCTGGTAATTCAATGGGACTAAGTGCTTCTTTATAATGTCCACCAAAAATATGTCTTCCAGATCTATCATTTAATGTGCTTGCTGCCATTAAGAATGGAGCATCATTGGCTCTTGGTTTTAAATTACTAATAGATTCAACATAAGCTGTTGTTTCGTCAGCTGGATGAAGAAGTGACATACCAAGTCCACCATTAGTAGGTGTAACGCAAGGCTCTTGATATAGTTTTAATTTTCCTGTTTCAGCATCATATGTAGCTGCTACTAAGTACCAAACTTTTCTCATTAATTTCTTTTCACTCGAAACTGAAGTTGTTTGCCCTCCTCCGTCTCCAATCATTACTGATAAACAGCTATTTTCGTCTATAAATAACCCATAGCCACTTTGAGTTTTATCATTCCATTTTGTTAAAATTCCCTGTTTACCTTTGTCTGGTGTTGTAGGAAAAATATAAGCCTGTAGAGTAAAGCTTGTTGTATTTAATCTTTCATCTTGAGGTATTACAATATAGGAGCCTCCATGAATTTTTTGATTTTTTCCTTGATAATTTCTATTACATTCAGCACCTATCTCTTCATCTTTATACCCTGGCCCTTCAGGATTTGTGTCTCCATGAATTAATCTAACAATTTGAACCTCATAATTTTCATTTTTCTCTGCATTAACATAAAATTTTATCTCTTCACCTGGAAAAGATGTGTACTTATCGCTATATCCTGTAATTCTTAACATTTTATGTACCTTTTAATTTTGATCATTGTCCGTGTCTTTCTAAAAGATCTAAAATTCTTTTTAAAAAAATTGCATGTTCGACAGCTTCTTCAGAAGAAAAAGATTCTTCTAAAATTTCAACTGGATCTCCTCTTACTCCTGTAACTATTCCAATTCTATAATCTTCAAAATCTTTTTTACATACCGTTACATATTTTTTAATTGCCATTGGTTGTCTTCGAAGTTTATCTAAAACAATTTGAAGTTCTTTACTATGCTCAACCATTGGCTGACCTTTATGAGGTTGTGGGGCTCGGCCAACTGGAGTTGCTCTGTGTTCTTCTATTAATTTGTTTCTCATTTTTTCATCTCTTAATAGTGGTAATACATATTTTTCAGTAATATAGTCATCAGTACTTGTGTGACCAAGATTAAGTTGAACTCCTGTTTTATCTTTTTCCATATCCACTCCTAGTAAATAAATTACTTATTGGTCCTTTCTTGGATTATTTTCAGAGCTTCTATTAAATAAACTCTAAATAACTCATGATTTTCACTCATTGGAAAATGCCCTATATCAGGCATTTCAATATAAACTCCACCTTTAATTTGTCTTGCTGTATTTTCAGTAGCTTCAGGTGGTGTTAAATAATCATAAGTTCCAGTCATCATTATTACTGGACATTTATGACCATCAATATTCTTCAATTCATTTCTTAAGTCATGATCAACGGAATAAAAATATAAATCACCTTTAAATGCCTCAGAGCCCTGGGTGTAATAATGCCATGTCAACCATCTATCTTTTTCAGGTGATTGAGGTGCCATTAAATCCCACGTACCACTTCCACAAACTTGAGCTGCATTTGCATGTGGATGTCTCCACCAATCTAAATAGAAACCTGGCGCATGATCTGCAGCCTCAACTGGAATAACGGCTCTAAATTTATTAGGATGACGAAGGGCTAATTGCAACGCTACATTTCCTCCAAAAGAAGACCCCATAAAAATAGGATTTTTTAAATCTAAAGCTTCACATAATTTAATTATAAAATTGCAATAATGTTCTGCAGTTAGTTTATATTCTTCTTTCCAAAATTCTTTATTATGTGGAGGGTCTGATTTACCATGTCTAGGTAAATCATATGCAATTACATTGTAATTTTTTATAATTTCTTCATCCTCAAGAAGTCCTCTCCATTGATGATTATGACAACCCGCAGTATGTTGGCAGATTAATGGTATTCCTTTTCCATTTTGAAGATAAAAAACTTTATATTCACAATCATCTACTTCAATAGTAACATACCGCCCAACTACACTGTGATGCTTTACCATTTTTTAAATCCTTTTAATTCAATAAAATTCATCTTATACGGGAACTCCTGATTTTCTTAATAGTTCAAATTGAACAGTAAAATTTCTTAAATTTTTCATTAAAATTAAATGATTGCCCTCTATTTTTAAATCTTTTCTAAAACTTGCTGACCAAATACCATGATACATAGGTTTAGGTATTGGCTGACTAAATTCTTTCCAAGTATTTGCGGAAGCCCTTAAAGCGAAATCATATGGGTCTAATGGGCCTGGGTTAGTATTAATATTTTTCACTTTTCCATCATGCATTTCAATAATGACTTTTGCTTTTTCCATATCAAACATAAATGAGCATGAATAATATTTTGCCATAGCAGCAATAGTTTCATCACTATTTGTAAGATCCTCGTACTTTTTTGCCCAATTATTCAAATCACTACTCATATATCTTTAACTCTTTATTTAGAACTTTTAGGTCCTTTAGTTGGATCATTATCAAAATTCATATGATAATCTTTTTTCGGATTTTCATAATCGCCTAAAATATTTCTAATATTACTTATTTCACCTGGTGCCATTCCAATTTCTTTAAGTAAACTATCTAAGAAAGGTTGATGAGCTCTGTATCGCAATGCAGAACTAACTACATTATCTGCTAAATTACCACTTCTTGCAGATCCACCTGTACCATCGGATGCTTCTCCACCGCCGCCTCCAGTGCTGGATGTTCCACTAAAGCCAGGCAAACCATTAACATCAACAATTTTAATATCTCCAATGTTAGCCATTGGTTTAACACTTTCTCTAATGATTGACTCAATCTTATCAGCAAGTTTTAAACGTAATGCACTTCTTCTACTTGCATCACTTCTAAGGTTTTCAGCAGAGTTTAATGCTTCTTTACCTGCAGCATCTATCTCATATCTTAATTTTGCAGCCATAGTTGCATGTCTATCTTGCTCAGCTTTAGATGC
>QCGY01000003.1 GCA_003279715.1 Pelagibacteraceae bacterium AG-390-D18 | reverse complement strand
GTTAATTTAGATTTAGTAAAAGATATTTTAGAGGAAGCAGCAAAAATAAATCAAAATCTTTTATTGCCTCTTGCATTAGCTGGAGATGAAAATCCGGCTAAATTGGAAAATGGTGTTGTTAGAACACCACCAGGTTACAAAGAAGCTTATCAAAAGTATATAGAAGATGGTTGGATATCGTTATCATGTGATCCAAAATATGGTGGTCAGGGAATGCCCAAAACAGTGAGTGCATTTTTTGATGAAATGCTGTCCTCAACTTCTCTTTCTTTTAAACTTTATAGTGAATTAACAATTGGTGCTTATAATTGTTTATTACATCATGCTAGTGATGAGACTAAAGATAAATATCTTCCAAAAATGGTTGAAGGAAAATGGAGTGGAACAATGTGTTTAACAGAACCAGTTTGTGGAACAGATTTGGGAATGTTAAAAACTAAAGCAGTAGAACAAACAGATGGTACTTTTAAAATTAGTGGGCAAAAAATATTTATTACTTCAGGCGACCATGATCTTACAGAAAATATTATACATTTAGTAATAGCTAGAGCAACCGACTCTCCTTCAGGAACAAAAGGGATTAGCTTGTTCCTTGTTCCAAAATTTATAGTAAACGAAGATGGATCTATAGGTGCAAGAAACGGTATATCTACTGGCTCAGTAGAGCATAAAATGGGTATCAAAGGTTCTGCAACTTGTGTCTTAAACTTTGATGAAGCAACCGGATATTTAATTGGAACAAAAAATAAAGGTTTAAATCAAATGTTTACGATGATGAATTTAGAGAGAATTTTGGTAGGTATTCAAGGTTTAGGAATATCTGAAATAGCTTATCAGAATTCACTTACCTACGCTAAAGAAAGAAAACAGGGAAAAACAAATAATACTAAATCTACTAATGGAGCAGATTTTATAATTGAACATGCGGACATTAGAAAATCTCTATTAAATATGAAATCTATAATTGAGGGAGAAAGAGCTCTTTGTTTTTGGCTTTCGCAACAAACAGAAGTAAGCCTCAATCATCCAGATGAACAAGTTAAACAAGAAGCATCTAATTATGTTTCGTTAATGACACCAGTTGTTAAATCGTTATTTACAGATTTAGCAATGGAAATCACTAGTGATGCAATGCAAATTCATGGAGGATATGGATTTACTAAAGATCAAGGAATTGAACAGCTGTATCGAGATAATAGAATTACGCCTATTTATGAAGGCACAAATTCAGTTCAAGCAGCTGATTTAGTTTTTAGAAAACTTTCAAACAAAAATGGAAATATTATTAAAAAATTTTTAGAAATGGTTAAAAGCGAATGTGATAGCAAAAATGAAAAAGTGAGATCATATTCTAAGGAATTAAATTATTACTTAGATATTTTACATAAATTTACGGGCTGGATTGAAGATAAAACTAAAATTGAAAAAGATGATGTTAGTGCAGCAGCAAATGATTATTTAAAAACACTTGGTTATGTATCGATTGGATATTCGTGGATTAAGATACTAGAAGTAAGTTTTTCTGATTATGAGACTAATAAAGAATTTTATGAAGATAAAATAAACACAGCGAAATTTTATTTTGATAAAGTTTTACCAAGAGCTGAATTTCATTATAAATCTGCAATATCTGGAAGCTCAAATATAATGAATTTTAAATTTAATTGATCATGAGTAATTACGATACAAATTTAGATAAAAATAAAGCTAATCATATTCCTCTTACACCATTAACATTTTTAGAAAGAGCTAAAGATGTTTACCCTAATTATGAGGCAATAATTTATGAAGATAGAAAATATACTTGGACTGAAGTTTATAAAAGAGCTGTAAAATTTGCGAGTGCACTATCAAAAATTGGAATTAGTAAAGGGGATACAGTTTCATTTTTAGCATTTAATACTCCTGAAATTTTTGAGGCACATTATTCAGTTCCAATGACTGGGGGTGTATTAAACACTATCAATGTCAGATTAGATGCAAATACTATTGCTTATATTTTAGATCATAGTGAGGCCAAAGCCTTGGTTGTTGATAGACAGCTTCATGTAGAAGTAAAAAAAGCTCTAAAAATTTTGAACAAAGAAATTGTTGTTATTGATATAAATGACAAACATGCTGATCAGACAAAGTTAGAAAAAATTGGTGACTTAGAATATGAAGATTTTTTAAATACAGGTGATGAAAATTATGATTGGAAAATGCCAGAAGATGAATGGCAAGCTATATCATTAAGCTATACTTCAGGAACGACAGGTAATCCAAAAGGTGTTGTTTATCATCATAGGGGCGCGTACTTGATGTCCACTGGTAGCTCAGTTGCTTGGAGTATGCCTAATAGGTTAAATTTCCTAACTGTTGTTCCAATGTTTCACTGTAATGGATGGTGTTATCCTTGGACTATTCCAATGTTGAATGGAAGAACTATTTGTCTAAGAAATATAGATGTTAAAAAAATATTTGAATTAATAGAGAATTATAATGTAACTCATTTTGGTGGTGCACCAATTATATTAAATATGATTACAGGAGCACCAGAAGCTGATCAAAAAAAACTTAAAAATAAGGTTTATGTGTTAACAGCAGGAGCTCCACCACCTAGTATAATTTTTAAGAAAATGAAAAATCTTGGTTTTGAAGTAATGCATGTTTATGGTTTAACAGAAACTTATGGTCATGTCACACAATGTTCTTGGAATGATGAATGGAATGACTTTGATGAAGATAAACAGAACGAAATTAAAGCAAGACAAGGCGTGAGATATCCAAATACTGAGGAGGTTGCCGTTATGGACCCTGAGACAATGATTAAAGTTCCTAAAGATGGAAAAACTATTGGTGAGATTATGATCAGAGGAAATGTGGTAATGAAAGGGTATTTCAAAGATAAAGTTGCAACTGATAAAGCAATGGCTGATGGTTGGTTTCACTCTGGTGATTTGGCAGTTATGCACCCAGATGGATACGTTAAGATACAAGATAGATCTAAAGATATTATTATTTCTGGAGGTGAAAATATTTCATCTATTGAAATTGAAAATACACTTGCAAAACATCCATCAGTATCTATCGCAGCAGTAGTTGCAAAACCTGATGAAAAATGGGGAGAAGTTCCGTGTGCGTTTATAGAAATGGTTCAAGATAAACCAGTTACAGAAAAAGAATTAATCGACTTTTGCAAAGAAACTCTAGCAGGTTTTAAAGTACCTAAAAAAGTTGTTTTCTGTGAATTACCAAAAACATCAACAGGAAAAATTCAGAAATTTGAATTAAGAAAACAGTTTTAGGAAATTATTTGATATTTGAACTAGAAAATAAAAGCGTTCATGCATCAAATGCTGGACAAGAGTTAGATCATAAAAAAGAAACTATTATTTTTCTTCATGGTAGTGGACTTTCACATATTGTTTGGTCTTTAGTTGAACAATTTTTTTCAAGTAAAAACTACAATGTGTTGTCAATTGATCTCCCTGGACATGGTAATTCCGAGGGTCCTTGCCTTCATACAATCGAAGAGATTGCCGACTGGTTAGAAAAAGTATTTGTTAAATTAAAATTAGAGAAAGTTATTTTGGTTGGTCACTCTCAAGGATGTTTAGAGATGCTTGAGTATTCAAACAAATACAAGAGTAGGTTAAAAAAATTAGTTTTTATGGGAGGATCTTATAAAATGCCTGTAAATAAAGACTTAATAGACCTAGCAGAAAAAGGTGATTCAGATGCAGTTAAATTAATGATGAAGTGGTGTTATGAAGGCTCAAAAAAATTTATAGGTGGAAACCCAATAAAAAGAATAATCCAATCTCCAAGAGATATTAGTGAAATATTAGGAGTAGATCTTGTTGCTTGCAACAATTATGTAAATGGTTCGAATGCCGTAAAAACAATTGATTGTCCTACGATGTTTGTCTTTGGTGCATTAGATAAAATGGTCAACTTAGAAATAGGAAAAAAATTTGCAAATATGGTTGATAACTCAACTACTCATATAATTGATGGATGTGGTCATATGATTATGATTGAAAAAGCTTTTGAAATGCGAGAAAAGGTGCTGGAATTTTTACAAAAATGAAAAACTATTCAATAGCAAAATCAAGAAGACTTAGAAGTACACCTTATACTTCTAGAATAGAAAAACAGGGTGTAACAGCTTATACGGTTTATAATCATATGCTGTTACCAGCAGCTTTTGGATCATTGGAAGATTCTTATCATCATTTAAAAGAACATGTCCAAATTTGGGATGTTGCAGGGGAAAGACAAGTAGAGATTTCAGGAAAAGACTCAGCAAAATTAGTGCAACTTATGACTTGTAGAGATTTATCTAAATCAAAAGATGGAAGGTGCTATTATTGTCCAATTCTAGATGATGAAGCTGGTATAATTAATGATCCTGTTGTCTTAAGATTAAATGAAAATAGATGGTGGATTTCTATTGCTGACTCGGACGTTATATTATTTGCTAAAGGTTTGGCAATTGGAAATAAATTTGATGTTAAGATAACAGAACCAAATGTGGATATTATGGCTATCCAAGGACCAAAGTCATTTAAATTAATGGAAAAAGTTTTTGGAGATAAAATTACAAAATTAAAATTTTTTGGTTTTGATTATTTTGATTTTCAGGGAACTAAACATTTAATTGCTCAATCTGGCTGGTCTAAACAAGGTGGTTATGAAATTTATGTAGAAAACACTAAATCAGGTTTAGATCTATATGATCATTTATTTGATGTCGGAAAAGAATTTAATGTAAAACCAGGTTGCCCAAATTTAATTGAAAGAATAGAAAGTGCACTGTTATCTTTTGGAAATGATATGGATAATGAGGATAATCCATATGAATGTGGTTTTGATAAATTTATAAATATAGATTCTGATATTAATTTTCTGGGTAAGGAAAAATTAAAAAATATTAAAGCTGAAGGAATTAAAAAAAAATTAATGGGAATCAAATTTGATACTAAAGAAATTAGTTTATCGGGATCACTTGATCTAAAAGATGAAAATAACAATATTATTGGAGAATTAAGATCGGCATGCTATTCACCACATTTTGGAAAAGTTATTGGCATAGCAATGATAAAAAAGCCTTATTGGGAAGTGTCTCAAAGTGTTAAAGCTGAGATAAACGGTAATATTTGCACCGGAAACGTTTGCGATTTACCTTTCATTTAGTATAAACTTCAACAAAATCATGAATATAGCTATCGTTGGAGCCACTGGTAATGTAGGCAGAAAAATATTGGAAGTTCTGGAAAAGAAGGGACTAGCTATAGATAATTTATATTTATTGGCATCATCGAGAAGCGCGGGGTCTAAAATTAATTTTAATGGAAATGAGTACGAAGTACTTAATTTAGAAACCTTTGACTTTTCAAAAGTAAAAATCACTTTTTTTGCAGCAGGAGGAAAAATTTCAGAAAATTATGCTGAAATTGCTGCAAAGCATTCTTTGGTAATTGATAATTCTAGTTTTTACAGAATGGACCCAGATGTTCCTTTAATAGTACCTCAGGTAAATTCGGACCATCTAAATGATATAAAGAAGAATATTATTGCAAATCCAAATTGCTCAACAGCTCAACTAGTCATAGCATTAAAGCCGTTGCATGATTTGTTTAAAATTAAAAGAATAGTTGTTTCAACATATCAATCAGTTTCAGGTGGAGGCAAGGCTCCAATGGATGAGTTAATAGAACAAACAAAACAAGCTTTAGAAAATAATAAAATTGAGTCTAAAAATTTTACGAAACAGATTGCTTTTAATGCAATTCCTCACATAGATGTATTTGCAGATGATGGCTATACTAAAGAAGAGCTTAAAATGACTAATGAAACAAAAAAGATTTTAGATAATGATATAGATTTAACAGCCACATGTGTAAGATTGCCAGTGTTAGTTTCTCACTCAGAGTCAGTTAACATAGAATTTGAAAAATCATTTACTTTAGAAAAAGTAAGAGATGCTCTAAATAATTTTGAAGGATGTAAAGTAATTGACGAACGAGCCGATGGTGGCTATTCAACTCCTTTAGAGGCTGAAGGAAAAGATGAAACATTTATTTCAAGAATTAGGGAAGATAAAACTGTAATCAATGGTTTAAATATGTGGATTGTATCAGATAATCTTTTAAGAGGAGCAGCTTTAAACGCAGTAGAGATTGCAGAAACATTGATTAAAAATAATTTTTATGGAAAATAAAAATCCTTTATCACCTCATATACAAATTTATAGATGGCATATTTCGTCGTTAGTATCTATCTCTCACCGAATAACAGGTGTTATTAATATTGTAGCAATAACACTGATTTGTATTTGGGTTTCTTTATTGGTTTTAGGTGAAACAAATTATAGTTTCATCAATAAATTGTTAAATTCGATTTTAGGAAAATTTATTGCATTAGGTTTGGTTTGGTCTTTCAGTTTCCAAATGTTGAGTGAAATTAGACATTTGATAATGGACATGGGTTATGGTTTCGAATTACAAACGACTCGTATTACTGGTCTTTTGGTTATTTTTGGATCATTTTTATTAACAATTTTGATTTATTTAATAGGAAAAAATTTTATTTAATATGAATTTAGCTACAAAAAAATGGATATTTTTAAAGATATCATCTGTAATTTTATTACCACTAATGTTTTGGTTTGCAGTAAATTTCATAGCAATTTTCGATAGCAATTATTCAGAATTAGTAGAATTTTTTTCTAATTCAGTTTCTAAATTTTTATTTAGTTTATTTATTATTTTTGCTTATTTTTTTTCTGCATTAAGTATTAGCGAGGTTTTTGAAGATTATATAGCAGATGATAAAATCAAATATGTCGCAAACCGACTATTATTTATTTCTGCTATAATTATTCCATTATTAACAATTATTTTTTTATTTAATCTTAACTGATGAGTTCTTATAAAATTATTGATCATGAATACGATGTAGTTGTTCTTGGAGCAGGTGGATCTGGTTTAAGAGCTGCGGTAGGTTTAAGTGAGGCTGGATTGAAAACTGCCTGCATTTCAAAAGTTTTTCCTACAAGGAGCCACACTTCTGCTGCTCAAGGTGGTATTTCAGCTGCTTTAGGAAATATGGGTGAAGATGATTGGAGATGGCATATGTATGACACTGTCAAAGGTGCAGATTGGCTAGGTGATCAGGATAGTATCGAGTATTTATGTAAAGAAGCTCCAAAAGCAGTAATAGAATTAGAAAAATACGGTGTTCCGTTTAGCAGGACTGAAGAGGGAAAAATTTATCAAAGACCTTTTGGTGGAATGACTAAAAATTATGGTAATGGCATAGTTCAAAGAACCTGTGCGGCAGCAGATAGAACAGGTCATGCAATATTACATACTCTCTATGGACAGGCCCTAAAACATAATACAGAATTTTTTATAGAATATTTTGCTTTAGATTTGTTGATGAAAGATGGTGAGTGCAAAGGACTAATAGCATGGAATTTAAATGATGGAACAATTCATAGATTTAGAGCACATACAGTAATTGTTGCAACAGGAGGTTACGGAAAGGTTTACTACTCAGCGACATCAGCTCACACATGTACTGGTGATGGAAATGCAATGGTGTTAAGAGCTGGACTACCTTTGCAAGATATGGAGTTTGTACAATTTCATCCAACAGGAATATATGGTCATGGTACTTTAATAACAGAAGGAGCTAGAGGTGAAGGGGGCTACCTTACAAATTCAAAAGGTGAGAGATTTATGGAAAGATATGCGCCTAACGCAAAAGATCTAGCATCAAGAGACGTAGTAAGTAGGTCAATGTCAATTGAAATTAATGAAGGTAGAGGAGTTGGCAAAGATCAAGATCACGTTCATCTTAACTTAAGTCATCTAGATAAAGAAATTATTGAAAGCAGATTGCCTGGAATTACAGATGCTGCAAGATTATTTGCAAATGTTGATGTTACTAAAGAACCAATTCCAGTTGTGCCAACTGTTCACTATAATATGGGTGGTATTCCAACAAATTATAAAGGTGAAGTTCTGACAGTGAATGGTTCTGAAAAAACCGTTCCTGGATTGATGGCAATTGGTGAGGCGGCATGTGTTTCAGTTCATGGAGCTAATAGATTAGGATCTAATTCTCTTATTGATCTAGTTGTGTTTGGTAGAGCGGCTGCAAAAAGAGCTGCTGAATTAGTTAAACCAGGAACACCTCATGAAGAAATTGGAGAGTCTGAAACTCAAAAATGTTTGGATAGGTTTGATAAACTTAGAAATGCAAAAGGCGATAATAGTACAGCAGATCTAAGACTTGCTATGCAAAAGACTATGCAATCTAAATGTGCAGTTTTTAGAACTGAAAAAAATCTTAAAGAAGGAGTTGATGAAATCAGAAAAACATATGATGGAATGGATTCTATTTCAGTTAAAGACAGATCTTTAATATTTAACACTGATTTAGTAGAAACTTTAGAATTCGATAATCTTATAAGGCAGGCTATAACAACAGTAGACTCTGCATATCATAGAAAAGAAAGTAGAGGAGCTCATGCGAGAGATGATTTCCCAAAAAGAGACGATGAAAAATTTATGCAACATACGCTAGCTTGGTGTGATGGTAAGCATACAAAAATAAGTTATAGAGAAGTACACAAATCAACTTTAACCAATGAAGTACAATATTTTCCACCACAAGAAAGAGTGTATTAATGGTTCAAATAAATTTACCTAAAAATTCTGAAGTTACTAAAGGTAAATACTATCAAGACAAGACTGGTTCAAAAAATATAAGAAAAGTTAATGTCTATAGATGGGATCCTTCTACAGAAGAAAACCCTAGGCTAGATACATATGAAGTAGATATGGATAATTGTCCCTCAAAAGTTTTGGATATACTTAATAAAATTAAGAATGAAATTGATCCAACATTAGCTTACCGAAGATCATGTGCACATGGAGTTTGTGGATCTTGTGCTATGAACATGGGAGGTAAAAATGGCCTTGCATGTACTACCCCTCATGCAGAAATTGATGGTGACATAGATATTTATCCTTTGCCACACTTAAAAGTCAAAAGAGATTTGATAGGTGACTTAGACGGGCTTTACAAACAATATCAATCAATTGAACCTTGGTTAAAAAATAATTCAATGAAAGAAACAACTGAAATAGTTCAATCAAAAGAAGAAAGATCTAAACTTGATGGTGCCTATGAGTGTATTATGTGTGCATGCTGTTCAACATCTTGCCCAAGTTATTGGTGGAATGGAGATAAATACTTAGGTCCTGCAGTTCTTCTTCAAGCCTATAGATGGATCATTGATAGCAGGGATGAAGAAAGAGATTCAAGATTGAAAAAAGTTGCAGATGAATTAAAACTTTATAGATGTCACACTATACTTAATTGTACTAGTGCATGTCCAAAAGGCTTAAATCCTGCAAAAGCAATAGCTGAAATTAAAAAAATGATAGCTACAGCTAATGTTTAAATAGACTAATAAGCTTTTTTGATCTAAAACACCGTATTCATGAAATTAATCGAACACTATGTAGGTGGAAAAATTATTCCAGGCAATTCTGATAGAAAAGCAAAAGTTTCTAATCCTGCAACTGGAGAGCAAGAATCTGAAGTAAGACTTGCTTCAAAATCAGATTTAGATCAAGCAGTCGTAGTTGCAAAAAAAGCCTTTGAAAATTGGTCTTTAAAACCTGCTCTTCAAAGAGCAAGAGTGATGTTTAAATTTAAAGAATTGATAGAAAAAAATTCTGATGAACTTACAAAACTAATAGTTTCAGAACATGGAAAAGTCTACGAAGATGCAAGGGGTTCATTGACAAGAGGATTGGAAGTTGTTGAGTTTGCATGTGGAATTCCAAACTTATTAAAAGGTGAATTTTCTGAAAATGTAGGAACAAATGTAGATAGTTGGTCTATGAGACAATCATTAGGAGTTGTTGCAGGTATTACACCGTTTAATTTTCCAGCAATGGTTCCGATGTGGATGTTCCCAATAGCTATTGCATGTGGAAATACTTTTATTTTAAAACCGTCTGAAAAAGATCCATCATGCCCAATGAGATTAGCTGAATTACTTACAGAGGCTGGACTGCCAGAAGGCGTATTTAACGTAGTTAATGGTGATAAAGAGTCTGTAGATGCAATTTTAGAAAATAAAGACATAAAAGCAGTAAGCTTTGTAGGTTCAACACCTATCGCTAAATATATCTATGAGAATGCAGCTAAAAATGAAAAAAGAGTTCAAGCATTAGGGGGAGCAAAAAATCACTTAGTTGTTATGCCAGACTGTGATTTAGATGGAGCTGTAAATGGATTAATGGGCGCTGCTTATGGTTCAGCTGGAGAAAGATGTATGGCACAATCAGTTGCGTTAGCTGTTGGAGATATTGGTGATGAATTAGTTTCAAGATTATCAAAAAAAGCGGAGGCTTTAAAAGTTGGCCCAGGATTGGATAAGAATTCTGAAATGGGACCTTTAGTTACCAAAGAACATTTGGAAAAAGTAAAAAGTTACGTAGATTTAGGAGTTGAAGAAGGAGCAAAGTTAGTAGTTGATGGTAGAGATTTAAAATTACAAGGTTATGAAAAAGGTTTTTATATAGGTGGTTGTTTGTTTGACCATGTTAATAAAGATATGAGAATTTATAAAGAAGAGATATTTGGTCCAGTTTTATCAGTTGTCAGAGTAAAAACTTTTGAAGATGCAGTTAAATTAATTAACGATCATGAGTACGGAAATGGAGTTAGCATTTACACAAGAGATGGAGATGCAGGTAGAACTTTTGCAAATAAAATTCAAGTGGGTATGGTTGGTATTAATGTTCCAATACCTGTGCCAATGGCTTTTCATAGTTTTGGTGGTTGGAAAAGATCTTTATTTGGAGATAGTGGAATGCATGGAATGGAAGGAATAAAATTTTATACAAAATTAAAAACAGTAACATCAAGATGGCCTTCAGGTATTCGGTCTAATGCTGAATTTGTAATGCCAACAATGAAATAAGGAAAAAAATGAGTAAGATATCTTTGATTGGCGCAGGCCAAATAGGCGGAACTTTAGCACACTTAATTGGAACAAAAGAATTGGTAGATGAGGTAGTTTTGTTTGATGTAGCAAGCGGAATAGCAAAAGGAAAAGCGCTTGATATAGCACAATCATCATCAGTAGATGGATTTAACGTAAGATTTTCAGGCACAGATGATTATAAAGATATCAAAGATTCAGATGTAATTATTATTACTGCTGGTGTTCCCAGAAAACCTGGCATGAGCAGAGATGACTTATTAGGAATAAATTTAAAAATTATTAAACAGGTAGCAGAAGGAATTAAGCAAAATGCTCCTAACGCCTTTGTTATTTGTATTACTAATCCTTTGGATGTCATGGTTATGGCTTTTCAAAAATTTTCAGGCTTACCAGCTAATAAGGTTGTTGGAATGGCTGGAATTTTAGATAGTTCAAGATTTAAATTATTTTTATCTTTAGAATTAAATATTCCGGTTAAAGAAATAGATGCAATGGTAATGGGTGGACATGGAGATACCATGGTACCAATGCCCAGATTCACAAAAGTTTCAGGAAAACCTTTGCTTGACTTAGTAAAAGATGGAAAAATTTCTCAAGAAAGATTAGAAGAAATAAATCAAAGAACTAGAGATGGTGGAGCTGAAATAGTTAAATACCTTGAAAAAGGATCAGCATTTTATGCGCCTGCAGCATCAGGAGTTCAGATGGCAGAAGCATACTTAAATGATGAAAAAAAATTATTACCATGTGCTATTCAATTAAACGGAGAGTATGGAGTAAGTAATGTCTATGCAGGTGTTCCAGTGATTATTGGAAAAGATGGGGTAGAAAAAATAGAACAAATCGATTTAGATGATAATGAAAAAAAAGAATTTATGCATTCTATTGATGCAGTTAAAGCTTTATGGGAAGCAGCATCTAAAATAGATCCTGATCTTTCTAAATAATAATGAACATTCACGAGCATCAAGCCAAACAAATTCTAAAGAAATATGGTGCAACAGTCCCACAAGGAGTGTTTGCATTGTCTGTTGACGAATTATTAAAAAAAGCAAAATCACTAAACACAAAAAAATATGTTTTGAAAGCTCAAATCCATGCAGGTGGAAGAGGAAAAGCAGGAGGAGTAAAAATATTAGATACTATTGAACAGTTAAGTGAGGCAGCAAAAGAGATGATGGGGAAAACTTTAGTTACTCATCAAACAGGTCCTGAAGGAAGAGAAGTAAAAAGATTGTATGTTGAAGAGTCATCAAACATAGACAAAGAGTTTTATTTATCTTGTTTAGTCGATAGGGCTAGTTCTAAAATAGCTTTCATATCTAGCGATCAAGGTGGAATGGATATAGAAGAAGTAGCGAGTAGCTCACCTGAAAAAATCATAACAACTAAAGTTGATATAAGTAATGAAATTTCAGACAAAAATTGTGAGGAGATAATTAAAATTTTTAACTTAAGTAATAGTGCAAAAATACAAGCAATTTCACTAATAAAATCAATTTATCAAATGTTTATAAACACAGATGCAAATATGGTTGAAGTCAACCCATTAATCTTAACTAAGGAACAAAAAGTAATTTGTTTAGATGCAAAAGTAAACTTTGACTCTAATGCTTTATTTAGACATCCAGAAATTGTTGAACTAAGAGATTTGAATGAAGAAGATCCAACAGAAATACAGGCAAGCAAACATGATCTAGCTTACATTAAGTTAGATGGAAGCATTGGTTGTATGGTTAATGGTGCAGGTTTAGCCATGGCAACTATGGACATAATTAAACTCTATGGAAAAGAGCCAGCTAATTTTTTAGATGTTGGTGGTGGTGCTTCAAAAGAAAAAGTTTCAGCAGCACTGAAGATAATTCTATCAGACAAAAATGTTAAAGGAATTCTAGTTAATATTTTTGGAGGAATAATGAGGTGTGATGTTCTTGCCCAAGGAGTTGTTGATGCAGCAAAAGAAATAAACATCGGTGTTCCATTAGTTGTTAGACTTGCAGGAACAAATTTCAAAGAAGGAAAAGAGATATTAGATAATTCGGGATTAAAATTGATATCAGCTGAAAATTTAGATGATGCAGCAAAAAAAATTGTTGAGGCAATAAAATAAAATGTCAGTTTTAGTAAATAAAAATACAAAGGTAATTTGCCAAGGTTTTACAGGTGCGCATGGCACTTTTCATTCTGAACAAGCAATAAAATATGGAACTAATTTAGTTGGTGGAGTAACTCCTAAAAAAGGTGGTCAAAAACATTTAGATAGACCTGTTTTTAACAGTGTTGTTGAAGCAAAAAATAGTGTTGGTGCAGATGCAACAATGATTTATGTACCTGCTAAATTTGCTGCTGCAGCTATTATAGAAGCAATTGATGCATCTGTAGAATTAATTGTTTGTATTACAGAAGGTATCCCAGTACAGGATATGCTTAAAGTAAGACAAAAATTAAATGGATCCAAAAGTAGATTAATTGGGCCAAATTGTCCGGGAATAATTACACCTGATGAATGCAAAATTGGAATTATGCCAGGAAGCATTCATAAAAGAGGATCAGTTGGCATTGTATCAAGATCTGGAACACTTACTTATGAGGCGGTTGCGCAAACAACAGAGAATGGTTTGGGCCAATCAACTTGTATTGGTATTGGTGGTGATCCAATTAATGGAACAAACTTTATTGATTGTTTAGATTTATTTTTAAATGATGAAGAGACAGAATCTATTTTAATGATAGGAGAAATTGGAGGTTCAGCAGAGGAAGAAGCTGCAGAATTTATCAAAAATCATAAAATCAAAAAGCCAATAGTTGGTTTTATCGCAGGAATTACAGCTCCTCCAGGTCGTAGAATGGGTCATGCAGGAGCAATTATCTCAGGAGGTAAAGGTGGTGCTGAAGATAAGATTAAGAAAATGGAAGAATCTGGGATTATTGTTGCTAAATCACCATCAATAATTGGAAAAACTTTATTTAATAAATTGTCAAATTGAAAAATAATTTTAGAGGATTATATTAAATAAATAGATGTCAGCATCAAAAAATCTTGAATACGAAAAAACTTCATTTTTAAATAAATCTAATAGTGCATTTATTGAACGAATGTATCTTAAGTTTGTAAATAGAGAAACAGACTTACCAGAAAGCTGGAAAGATTATTTCGAAGGAATTGGTGATGAATTAAATGTTATTGCAAAAGAAATCAATGGACCTTCCTGGGGGCCTAAAAAAAATAAAATTGATATAGATGAACTTCAAAAAAAAATAGACCAAACAGAAAATAATTTAGATAATAATATAGCAGATGGGTCAGGGAAATTTAATTATCAGGTATTAGCAGATTCTAATAAAGACTCAATAAGTGCAGTTTCTTTAATACGTGCCTATAGGTTAAGAGGACACTTGTTAGCTAATCTTGACCCTCTTGGAATGAGAGAGTCAGATTACTTAGATGAGTTGCATCCAGAATTTTATGGATTCAAAAAAGAGAATTATGACAAAAAAATTTTTTTAAATGGAGTAATCAATAGAAAAGATGCCAGTATTAGAGAAATATTAAAATTTTTAAAAAAAACTTATTGTGGAAATATAGGTTATGAATTTATGCATATTTCCAATCCAGATGAAAGAAAATGGTTTAGAGATAGAATTGAGAAAGATAGTAATGCTTTAGAATTTACTAAAAATGGTAAAGAAGCAATTTTAAATAAGTTAATACAAGCAGAGGGTTTTGAAAAATTTTTAGCAACTAAATATGTTGGTACAAAAAGATTTGGGTTAGATGGAGGAGAAAGTTTAATACCAGCATTAGAGCAAATAATAAAAATTAGTGGCCAGTCACAAGTTAAAGAAGTTAAAATTGGAATGTCTCATAGAGGGAGATTAAATGTTTTAGCCAATGTATTACAAAAATCTTACAAAAGAATATTTAATGAATTTGCTGGTGAATTTGGTAATACATCAGATGAAGGTGCTGGAGATGTAAAATATCATTTGGGTGCTTCATCTAATAGAGAATTTGATGGTAACTCAGTTCATGTAAGTTTAACAGATAATCCATCTCACTTAGAAGCAGTTAATCCTGTAGTACTTGGGCAGACTAGAGCTAAACAGTTTTTCCATAAAGACAGAGAAAGAAATAAAGTAATTCCAATTTTAATTCATGGAGATGCTGCCTTTGCAGGACAAGGAGTTGTGGCTGAATGTTTTGCAATGTCAGGATTACCAGGACATAATACGGGTGGAACAATTCACATTATTGTTAATAATCAAATAGGATTTACAACAAGTCCAAGATTTGCTCGTTCTTCACCATACCCATCTGATGTTGCAAAGATGGTTGACGCACCAATAATTCATGCAAATGGAGATGATCCAGAAGCAGTTGTTTATGCGGCTAGAGTAGCATCAGAGTTTAGATTAAAATTTAATAGAGATGTTGTGGTGGATTTAATTTGTTATAGAAGGTTTGGACACAACGAGGGAGATGAACCATCATTTACTCAACCTTTAATGTATAAAAAAATTAGATCTCACCCTTCGTCTGTAAAGGTATATGGAAAAAATTTAATAGAGGAAAAAATCATTTCCAATGAAGATTTAGAAAATATAATTAAAAAATTTAAAGAATTATTAGATGATCAATTTAAAAATGCAAAAGATTATAAGCCTAAAATTGCTTGGTTTGAAGGAACTTGGTCAGCATATAAACCTGAAAAAGGAAAAGATAAAAGAGGTGTAACAGGTGCAGATACTAAAAAGCTGTTAGAGATTTCTGAAAAAATAAATTCATCATCAGATGATTTAAATTTACACAAAACTATTGTCAAAATATTAAACAATAGAAAAGAAGTTGTTAAGAGTGGACATAATATTGATTGGTCGACAGCAGAGTCGTTAGCATTTGGATCTTTATTGGAAGAGGGATATCCAGTTAGATTAGTTGGACAAGACTCTGGTAGAGGAACTTTTAGTCAAAGACATTCTGTTTTAAGAAATCAAAAAGATAATAGTCGATATGTTCCTTTAAACAATATTTCAAATAATCAAAAACAATTTGAAGTTGTTGATAGTTTTTTATCTGAATTGGCTGTTCTAGGATTTGAGTATGGTTATAGTTTAGTTGAGCCTAACACTCTTACCTTATGGGAGGCACAATTTGGAGATTTTGCAAATGGTGCTCAGGTTGTAATTGATCAATTCATTGCATCAGGGGAGAGAAAATGGAGAAGGGCTTCTGGATTAGTAATGTTATTACCACATGGATATGAAGGTCAAGGACCAGAACACTCTTCAGCTAGATTAGAAAGATTTTTACAGCTATGTTCAAATGATAATATGCAAGTTATGAATTGTACAACTCCTGCAAATTATTTCCATGCTCTAAGAAGACAAATGCATAGAGATTTTAGAAAACCATTAATTATGATGACCCCAAAATCATTGCTTAGAAACAAATATTGTGTTTCAAACCTAGAGGATTTTAGCAAATCGAATTCTTTTCATAGAATACTTTGGGATCATGCAATAGATCCTCAAACACAAGGTTTTATAAAATTAAAAGAAAGTTCTGAAATAAAAAAAGTAATTTTGTGTTCAGGAAAAGTTTATTTTGATTTATTAGAAGCTAGAGAAAAATTGAAAAAAGATGATGTAATATTCTTTAGAATAGAACAGCTTTACCCATTTCCTGCAAAAGCTCTAGTTAACGAGCTTAAACCATTTGCAAAAAATGCTAAATTTTTCTGGTGCCAAGAAGAACCTAAAAATATGGGTGCATGGTTTTCGGTTAGAGATTATATCCAATGGACATTGGACACTATTAAGGCTAATAATAATGAAATTTCTTATATAGGAAGAAGCCCTGATGCATCCCCAGCAACTGGATATGCGAAGAGGCATAATTCTCAGCAACAAGAAATAATTGATAAGGTATTTGAGTAGTTATAAATGAGTGAAAAAATTGTAGTTCCTGTTCTTGGAGAAAGTATCACTGAAGCAACAGTAGCAAAATGGCTTAAAAATGCTGGCGATGTCGTTGAAGCAGATGAACCGATAGTAGAGCTTGAAACAGATAAAGTAAATCTTGAAGTCCCATCACCAGTAAAAGGTGTTTTAACTCAAATAAATTCAAAAGATGGTTCAGTCGTAGAAGTTGGAGCATTGCTTGGTTCGGTATCAGAAAGTGGATCAACAGGGTCAGTTAAAAAAGAAGATATTAAAAAAGAAGAGCCTTCTCAAATAGAAGATAATGTAATTAAATTAGACCCCTCTAAAAAGGAACCAAAAATTTTTGAGGAAGAAACAGAAAAAAATAATCAGGTTGAACCATTAGTTTTAACTGATGAAGTCAAAGAGGAAGAAGCTCCAAAGGCTAAAATAGAGAAATCAGAACCAAAAACTAATACGGAAAGCCAAACACTTTCACCAGCAGTTAGAAAAATTGTTGTAGAAAATAAAATAGATATTAATTCAGTTCAAGGCTCAGGAAAAGACGGAAGAGTTTTAAAAGGTGACCTTATAAGTTTAATGGGAGCTAATCCGCAGCCTTCAGAAAGAAAAGTTAAGTATGGTCAAGAGGAAAGAATTAAAATGACCAGACTAAGACAAACGATAGCTAAGAGATTAAAACAAGCACAAGAAAATGCAGCTTTGTTAACTACTTTCAATGAAGTTGATATGACGAATATTATGGAAATGAGAAAAGAAAATCAGCAAGATTTTCAAACTCGTTATGGAATAAAGTTGGGCTTCATGTCTTTTTTTGTTAAAGCATGTGTTGTTGCATTAAAAAATTTCCCAGCAGTAAATGCTGAAATAGATAGTGATGAAATAATTTACAAAAATTATTATAATCTAAGTTTTGCTGTAGGAACTGAAAAAGGTTTAGTTGTACCTGTATTAAGAGATGCTGATGAATTATCATTTGCTGAAATTGAAAAAAATATTAAAGAAATTTCAGATAAAGCAAGAGATGGAAAATTAACTATTGAAGATCTTCAAGGTGGAACTTTTACAATTAGTAATGGTGGTGTTTACGGATCAATGTTATCAACACCAATATTGAACCTTCCTCAATCTGGTGTACTTGGAATGCATAATATTGTTGAAAGACCTGTTGTTGTTGATGGAGAAATAAAAATTAGACCAATTATGTATTTGGCTTTGTCATATGATCACAGGATAATTGATGGTAAAGAGTCAGTTTCATTTTTAAAAATGGTGAAAGAAAATTTAGAGGATCCTAGAAGGTTGTTTTTGGATATTTAAATGTCAGAAAAATTTCAAGCAGTTGTAATTGGTGGGGGGCCTGGAGGTTACGTTTGTGCTATTAGACTTGCTCAGCTTGGACTAAAAACAGCATGTATTGAGTCAAGAGGATCTCTTGGAGGAACTTGTTTGAATGTAGGATGTATACCTTCAAAAAGCCTACTAAACTTGTCTGAAGAGTTTCATAAAGTTCAAAACTTATCAAACAAAGGAATTGAAGTTGGTGAAGTTAAACTAAATCTTGAAAAAATGATGAAAAGCAAGGATAAAGCAGTGACTATACTTACTAAGGGTGTTGAGTTTTTGCTTAAGAAAAACAAAGTAAATTATTACAAAGGAACTGGAAGCTTCAAATCTCAAAATGAAATCATAATTAAGGACGATCAAAATAAAGAAACTACCATTGAAGCTAAAAAAATAGTGATAGCAACAGGTTCTGTGCCAGTTTCCTTACCAGGAATAGAGATTGATGAGAAGGTTATTGTTTCTTCAACAGGTGCATTAAAATTAGATAAAGTTCCAAAAAAAATGGTTGTTGTTGGTGGTGGCTACATAGGATTAGAAATGGGTTCTGTTTGGTCAAGATTGGGAGCTGAAGTGCAAGTAGTAGAATTTTTAGATCATATTACTCCGGGCATGGATAAAGAAATTTCCTCAGAATTTATGAAGATTTTGAAAAAACAAGGCATCAAATTCAATATGCAAAATAAAGTGGAAACTATCCAAAATAATAAAACAGGAGCTGTTGTCTCAACAGTTGATAAAGATGGCAAAAAAAATAATTTTGATTGTGATGTTGTACTTATTTCAGTTGGAAGAAAAGCAAACACTAATGGTTTAAACCTAGAAGCTGCTGGTGTTGAATTAGATGAAAGAAAAAGAGTTAAAACTGACAATACTTTTAAAACTAATATAAATAATATTTATGCAATAGGCGATGTTATAAGTGGACCAATGCTTGCCCATAAAGCAGAAGATGAAGGAATTGCAGTTGCAGAAAATATTGCAGGTCAATCAGGCCATGTGAATTACGATACAATACCTGGTGTAGTTTATACTACCCCTGAAGTAGCATCAATTGGTAAGACAGAAGAACAATTAAAAGAATTAAACACAAAATATAAAATTGGTAAGTTTTCATTCATGGCAAACTCTAGAGCAAAAGCCATAGATGATGCAGAAGGGTTTGTTAAAATTTTAGCGGATGAAACTACTGATAAAGTTTTAGGTGCTCACATAATAGGCCCTCATGCGGGAGAACTTATTGCAGAAATAGGTGTTGCAATGGAATTTGGTGCTAGCTCTGAAGATATTGCTAGAACCTGTCACGCTCACCCAACATTTTCAGAAGCTGTTAAAGAAGCAGCATTATCAGTAGATAAAAGAGCAATACACTCTTAATTTTTTTTCATATTATTAAGATATGAAAGTACCGATTCTTTTACCAAATATATTCAATCATCCTTTTACCTACGAGAGTGATATTAATTTAAAAGTAGGTGATTATGTGGTGGTGCCTTTTGGTAAATCTAAAATCACAGGTGTCGTTTGGGATGAATTTGAAAAAAAGAATAATAGAAATTTTAAGATAAAGAATGTTTTAAAAAAATTAGATGTTACGCCATTAAAAAAAACAACCATTAAATTTCTTAATTGGTTTTCAGAATACAATATAATTCCAAAAGGAATGGCTTTAAAAATGGTTTTATTAAGCAGCAATATTGTAGAAAAGTTTCAAAAAGATACTTTTAAAATTTTTGAAACAGATAATAAAAAGAATTCAATAAAGCTCTCCGAAGAACAAAAAAAATCCTTAAAAAAAATGAATGTTTCTAATCAAAAATTTAGAGTTCATGTTCTGCAAGGAACAACAGGCTCAGGTAAGACTATGGTATACTTTGAAGCTCTTAATGACATTATAAACAAGGGTTTTCAGGGTTTAATCTTATTACCTGAGATTGGCTTAACAAGTCAGTTTGAAAAAAAATTTATAGAGTTTTTTGGTTTCACCCCGGCAGTTTGGCATTCTGGGATTACAAAAAAAAAGAAAGAAATTATTTGGAGTGGAATTGCTAATGGAGAAATTAAAGTTGTCATAGGTGCTAGATCATCATTATTTTTACCATTCAAAAAATTAGGTTTAATTATTGTTGATGAAGAACACGATCAATCTTACAAACAAGATGAAGGTGTCACTTATAATGCAAGAGATATGGCTATTTCAAGAGCATCATTTGAAAATATCCCCATCAATTTAATAACTGCCGTTCCTTCAATTGAAACTTATGAAAATATTAAAAAAGGTAAATATAGTATTTCTAAATTAGAAAAACGTTACCAAGATGCATCATTACCAAATTATGAAATAATTAATCTTAATGAAACAAAATTAGAAAAACAATCTTGGCTTTCAAAAAAAATAATTGAGAAAGTAAATTTTCATCTTGATAAAAATGATCAAGTATTATTTTTTTTAAATCGACGAGGGTTTTCTCCACATGTACTTTGCAACAAATGCTTTAATAGCTATTCATGTCCTAATTGTTCAATTAATTTAGTTTATCATAAAAATAAAAATAATTTATTATGTCATTATTGTGGGTTTAAATCTTCGTTGAAAAGAAGTTGTGTAAAAGATGACGATTGTAATTTTATTTTTAGTGGCCCAGGAGTTGAAAGAATATCTGAAGAGGTTAAAAAAAATTTTCCATCAAAAAAAATTGAAATTTTTTCAAGTGATACTGTGAATAAAAAAAGTTCTAGTGATAAATTAGAAAAAATAATCAATAATGAAGTTCAAATTTTAGTTGGAACTCAATTAATTTCAAAAGGTTTTCATTTTCCAAGCCTCAACTGTATTGTGGTAGTTGATATTGATCTTTCTTTACAAGGACATGATTTAAGAGGAGCTGAAAAAAATTTACAGTTATACCATCAACTTTCTGGACGAGCCGGGAGAACAGGAAAACCTGCAACTGTATATTTTCAAACTTACAATACTAATACTAAAATGATTTCTGATTTGACAAATAGTAATCCTGATATTTTTCTTGATAGAGAGTTAGAGATTAGAAAACAAAACAAGCTTCCACCATTTCAAAGATTTATCTCACTAATCTTAACAGGTGACAATGAAGCAAAATTAGAAAAAGAGGCTTTTTATTTTAAAAATTTTATTGAAAAAAAAATTGAGGCAAGAGTGTTGGGACCTGTTAGTGCACCAATTTTTAGATTAAAAAGGAAATTTAGAATAAGAATGTTAATCAGGGGTTCAAAATCTCTTAAATTACAGAACTCAATTGCAGAAATTATCCCAAATTACAAATTTTCTTCAGGAATAAAACTTTCAGTTGATGTTGATCCAATAAACTTCAATTAACCTTTAAAAAAAGGACTTTTTAACGAATGTGCTACTTGAAGACATTATAGTCATATGCTAATTAGAGCGTGATTTTAAAATAATCTTCAACATAACAGAGGTACTAAGTTGAGTAAAAATAAGGGATTTTCAATAACTTCAGCTGATAGATATTCTTTAGCTTTGTATGAGCTTGCAAGTGAAAATAATGTTCTTTCACAAGTTGAAGATCAATCTTTATCTATCTTAAGTTTGATTTCATCAAGCAAAGATTTTTCAAATTTAATTAAGGACCCTACAAACAGCCAAGAAGATCTTTTAAAAGTTATTAATGGTATTTCTGATAATAATAAATTTGAGAGTTTATTAAAAAGTTTCTTAAGTTTTTTAGTTACAAAAAGACGTTTTTTTTATGTAGAACAAATTTTAAAGAGTTTTATTGAAACTTGTTCAAAAAAAAGAGGAGAATTAAAAGCTGAATTAAAATCCGCAAAAGAATTATCTGGTGACGAAATTTCTAGAATCACAGATGAGCTAACAAAAAACTTTAGCTCAAAAATAAAATTAAACTACAAACATGATCAAAGTTTAATAGGAGGCTTAGTAGTACAAGTTGGAAGTACTATGGTGGACACCTCAATTAAAAATAAATTACAACAAATCGAAAACAGAATGATAGAGGCATAAATGGAAATAAATCCTTCAGAAGTAACAAAGATACTAAAAGAACAAATTAAAAATTTTGGTGATAAAGCAGAAGTAACCGAAGTTGGGCAAGTATTGTCAGTAGGAGATGGTATCGCTAGAATTTATGGTCTTGATAATGTTCAGGCTGGAGAAATGGTAGAGTTTGCTGATGGTTCTAAAGGTATGGCTCTAAACTTAGAAAGCGAAAATGTTGGTGTTGTAATTTTTGGAGATGATAGAAATATTAAAGAAGGTGATACAGTTAAAAGAACTGGAAATATTGTTGATACTCCAGTTGGAAAAGAATTGTTAGGTAGAGTTGTTGATGGATTAGGAAATCCAATTGATGGTAAAGGACCTTTAGATAAAAGTGTTCAAAAAAGCAGAGTTGAAGTTAAAGCTCCAGGAATTATTCCAAGACAGTCAGTTAGTGAGCCTATGCAAACAGGTTTGAAATCTATTGATAGTCTAGTTCCAGTTGGAAGAGGGCAGCGTGAGTTAATTATTGGTGATAGACAAACAGGTAAAACTGCAGTTGCAATCGATGCCATTATTAACCAAAAGAAAATTAACGAGTCTGGTGATGAGAAACAAAAGCTTTATTGTATTTATGTTGCGATCGGTCAAAAAAGATCAACTGTAAGACAAATTCAAAAAACATTAGAAGAAGCTGGAGCAATGGAGTACACAACAATCGTTGCAGCAACAGCATCTGACTCTGCGCCCCTTCAGTTTTTGGCGCCTTACACAGGGTGTGCAATGGGTGAGTATTTTAGAGATAATGGTATGCATGGATTAATTATTTATGATGATTTATCTAAGCAGGCTGTTGCTTATAGACAGATGTCTCTACTTTTAAGAAGACCTCCAGGACGTGAAGCTTATCCTGGTGATGTATTCTATCTTCATAGTAGATTGTTAGAAAGAGCAGCTAAATTAAGTGATGAGCATGGTGGAGGATCTTTAACAGCACTTCCAATTATTGAAACACAAGGTGGTGACGTATCAGCCTTTATTCCAACTAACGTGATTTCAATTACTGATGGTCAAATTTTCTTAGAAACTGAACTTTTTAACCAAGGGATCAGACCAGCAATTAATGTTGGACTATCTGTTTCTAGAGTTGGTTCTTCAGCACAAACAAAAGCGATGAAAAAAGTTTCTGGATCAATGAAACTAGAATTAGCACAGTATAGAGAGATGGCTGCTTTTGCACAATTTGGTTCTGATTTAGATGCATCAACACAGCAACTTTTAAATAGAGGATCAAAATTGACTGAACTTCTTAAACAAAAACAATATTCACCAATGACAGTAGCTGAACAAGTTATTTCTGTTTTCTGTGGAGTAAAGGGATATTTGGATGATATTGAATTAAAAGACATTGCTGAGTTTGAAAACAAAATCATTGAAAAATGTAAGTCTGATAAACCTGAAATAATTGATTCAATTCAAAGCTCAGGCAAACTTGAAGATGATAAAGAAAAATTACTAATTGAAGTAATTACACAGTTAAAGGAAAACTTTAAATCTTAATTAATTATGGCAAGTTTAGACGATCTTAAAAAAAGAATAGCTAGTGTAAAATCTACACAGAAAATTACAAAAGCTATGAAGATGGTAGCAGCGGCAAAGCTTAGAAGAGCCCAGGAAAGTGCTGAGAAGGGAAGACCTTATTCAGAAAAAATGAATAGTATAATTCTTAATCTTTCTAGCGGAATTTCCGATAAAGAAAATGCTCCAAAATTATTATCTGGATCAGGTAATGATAAAGTGCACCTTTGTGTTGTGATGACTTCTGATAGAGGTTTATGTGGTGGTTTTAATTCAAATATAATTAAAAAAGCAAAGAGCTACTTTGCAAAACTTGCAGAAGATGGAAAAGAATTAAAGATTATTACCGTAGGTTCAAAAGGTAATGATCAACTTAAAAGGGCTTATGGTGATAAGATAATTGCAAATATTTCATTTAAAGAGTCAAAACATGCTAATTACTTTGATGCTGATAAGGTTGGCAAAATGGTAATTGAAAAATTTGGTGCTGAAGAGTTTGACGTTTGTACTATTTTTTATAACCAGTTTAAAAATGTAATTACGCAAATTCCTCAAGCACAACAAATAATTCCATTAAATGTTGAAAATTCAGAGGAAGATAAATCTGAGGATAGTTACGAGTTTGAACCAGATGAAGATGAAATTTTAAGTAATTTATTGCCAAAAAATATTTCAACACAAATATTTAAGGCAATGTTAGAGAATTCAGCTAGTGAACAGGGCTCAAGAATGAGTGCAATGGATAATGCAACCCGAAACGCAGGTGAAATGGTTGACAAGCTTACTATTGAGTATAATAGAAGTCGTCAAGCAGCAATTACAAAAGAACTAATAGAAATCATATCAGGAGCAGAGAGTTTATAATTATGAGCAAAGGAATAATTACACAAGTTATTGGAGCAGTAGTAGACGTTAAATTTGATGGAGATCTTCCAGAAATTTTAACAGCCTTAGAATGTAAAAATGGAGACAACAGACTAGTTTTAGAGGTTGCTCAGCACTTAGGAGAATCTACAGTTAGAACTATTGCAATGGATGCTACTGAAGGATTAAAGAGAGGTGATGAGGTGACAAATACTAAAGCACCCATCCAAGTTCCTGTTGGACCTGAAACATTAGGAAGAATTATAAATGTAATTGGAGAGCCTATTGATGAAAGAGGTGAAGTAAAAACTAAAGAAAGTTGGCCTATTCACAGAGCTGCTCCTGAATTCAATGAACAGTCAACTGAAACAGAAATTTTGGTTACTGGTATTAAAGTAATTGATTTGCTGGCTCCATATGCAAAAGGTGGAAAAATCGGTCTATTTGGTGGAGCTGGAGTTGGAAAAACAGTTTTGATTATGGAATTAATTAACAACGTTGCAAAAGCACATGGTGGTTTTTCAGTTTTTGCCGGCGTTGGAGAAAGAACAAGAGAAGGTAACGATTTATATCACGAAATGATAGACTCAGGAGTAATCAAGAAAGATGGAGATGGATCTAAAGCTGCCTTAGTTTATGGACAAATGAACGAACCTCCAGGAGCCAGAGCCAGAGTTGCTCTTACAGGATTAACTGTAGCTGAGTATTTTAGAGATCAAGAAGGTCAAGACGTTCTTTTCTTCGTAGATAATATTTTCAGATTTACTCAAGCAGGTTCTGAGGTATCAGCTCTATTGGGAAGAATACCATCAGCCGTTGGATATCAGCCTACACTTGCAACTGATATGGGTAATCTTCAGGAAAGAATTACGACTACTAACAAAGGATCAATTACTTCAGTACAAGCTATTTATGTTCCAGCTGATGACTTAACTGACCCTGCACCAGCAACTTCATTTGCTCACTTGGATGCAACTACTGTTCTTTCAAGACAAATTGCAGAGATAGGTATTTATCCTGCAGTTGACCCACTTGATTCTACTTCAAGAATTTTGGACCCAAGAATTGTTGGTGATGAGCATTATAGAGTCGCAAGAGAAGTTCAAAAAATCTTGCAAACTTATAAATCTTTACAAGATATTATTGCCATTTTGGGTATGGATGAATTATCCGAGGAAGATAAACTAGTTGTAGCTAGAGCTAGAAAAATACAAAGATTTTTATCTCAACCATTTTTTGTTGCGGAAGTATTTACTGGATCTCCAGGGAAACTGGTTGATTTAGATTCAACAATAAAAGGTTTTGCTGCGATTTGTAAAGGTGATTATGATCACTTACCAGAAGCAGCTTTTTATATGGTTGGAACTATTGAAGAAGCGATAGAAAAAGCTGATAAAATGGCCAAGGAAACTGCTGCTTAATGAGTGAAGAGTTTAAGATTGAGATAGTAAACCCAGAAAAATCTTTTTTAGTTAAAGATGATGTGTCAGAGGTTGTTTTACCTGCATTTGAAGGTGAAATAGGTATACTTAAGGATCACATTTCTATTATATCATTTTTAAAACCTGGGATTATCAAAATTTTATCTAAATCTGGAGATGAAAACTATTATGTTGAGGATGGGATTGTTGAATTTAAAAATAATAATTTATCAATTCTAACTAGCTCAATTTTCAATCTTACAGATTTAGAAAAGTCTAAACAGCAAGATTTACTTAAATTAGCTGAAGAGGAAGCAGGCAAGCCTGATATTAGTGATCAATCAAAATATTTAGTTGATCAAAAAATTGAAGTATTAAGATCTCTTAATTGATAATTTTTCTAACTTTTTCTTGAAGTTCTTTATAAACGTGTAATTTAAAGTCCACCACTACTTCTGTAATTTGATCAAGATCTATCCATTTCCAATCTAAAAATTCTGGATTTTTAGTTTTAATATCAATTTCTTTTTCATCCCCAGTAAATTTCATTAAAAACCATTTTTGTTTTTGGCCTTTGTATTTACCTTTCCAAATAATTCCCAATAAACGATCAGGAAGTTCATATGTAATTGTGCCATCTATTTCTTTTATTAATTCAACACTTTTAACACTAGTTTCTTCTTCTAGCTCTCTATATGCAGCTTTTAAAAAATCTTCACCATCATCAACTCCACCTTGCGGCATTTGCCAAAATTTTTTTGCATTATCTATTCTTCTTGCAACAAAAACTTTGTTTTCATTATTTAACAAGATTATTCCTACCCCAGTTCTTAGCGGTAGTTCGCTAAAGTTCTTATTCATATTATCCGTTTAGTAACTTTATTGCGTAATTTAATTGATTGTCAGTATCAGTTTTAATTCTAAAATTATCACCTTCTTCATTCACTTCAATATCAGGTCTTACGCCAACTTCAGATATAGATTTTCCAGATGGAAGATAATATTTAGACACTGTTAGTCTTATAGCTCCTTTATTTTTTAATGGAATTATTGATTGCACAGATCCTTTTCCATAACTTCTTTCGCCAAGTATAATAGCTCTTTTATGGTCTTTAAGAGCGCCTGCAACAATTTCAGATGCTGATGCAGAACCGTAGTTTATTAATACTAACAAAGTTTTGCCATCTGTAATATCTCCCTTTCTTGCAAACCACTTTCTATTTTCTAATTTTTTTCTACTTTTTGTTGACACTATTTCACCATCTTCTAAAAAAAAGTCAGAAATTTTTATTGCTTGAGATAATAGACCGCCTGGATTATTTCTAAGGTCCAATATAAAAGCCTTCAAGTTTTCATTTTCTTTTAATTTTTTAATTCTTTTTTTAATCTGCTGGCTACTATTGTCATTGAAAGAAGTTAATCGAATATAACCAATATTATTTTCCAAAAGATCTGATTTAACAGATTGTACTTCAATTATTTCTCTTGTTATTATGAATGTAAGAGCTTTTTTTACTCCACGACGTCTTACTGTAAGCTCAATATCTGTACCTACCAGACCTCTCATTAGATCAACTGCTTCACTTAATGATTTTCCTTGTACCTGAGTGTTATTAATTTTTACTATATAATCTCCAGCTTTAATTCCTGCCTTTGAGGCAGGAGTATCATCTATAGGAGTAATAACTTTTACAACACCTGCCTCCATACTGACTTCAATTCCAAGACCACCAAATTCCCCACTAGTTTCTGTTTGCATCTCTTGAAATATTTCTGGTGACATATAAGCAGAATAAGGATCAAGTGATTGAAGAAGTCCATTAATTGCTGAGTCCATACTTTCAGATTGATTAATTTCATCTACATATTCTTTATTTATTTTTTCAAGAACTTCTCCAAATAAATCAATTTTTTTATAAATATCTATTTCAGCTGAATTTATTGAATGTGAGAGAAAAAAAAATGATAAAAAAATTATGAAATAAAGTTGAATTTTTTTCATATAATAACCTTTTCCTTTGGAATTAGTTCTGACCAAATTTTTTCAAGCTCGTAAAACTTTCTTTTATCAGGATGGAATATATGTACAATCAAATCAATTCCATCAACAAGTTTCCACTCACTACTTTCTTTACCCTCTATTTTTGAATTATTAATTCCATTATCTTTTAACTTTTCTAAAACCTGCTCTGACAAAGATTGTATATGTCTTGAAGAAGTACCACTTGCAATAATCATATAGTCAGCCATTGAACTTTTGTCTTTAAGGTCAATAGTGACAATATCTTGGGCTTTGTTAAGATCCAGTGTATCTATTACAACTGATTTTAGATCTGAAATTTTATCCATTAATTAATATTAGACTATCAAATTTTTCTTAATTGAGAAGATGAAATGTTGACTTTTTTAAACTCTACAAATGTTAGAGTTTTATTGTTAAGTCTTTTAAATGTCTTTGATTTTAAAGAATTTTTTTTATATCCGTGACGATCAAATACGATGATGTTACATTTTTCTGAAATTAATTTAGATTTAAACCATTTATGAAAGTTAATTAGGTTATCAGCTCCCATTAAAAAAAAAATTTCAAAGTTTTTATTTTTTTTAAGATGGTTGATTAAATCGATAGTTTTATTAGAATTTATGATATTTTCATAAAATTTCACTTTTATAAAAGAATTCAATCCAATTATTCTTTTACAATCTTTAATTTTTTTAGATATTGGTGTCTTACTCTCAACTTTTAGTGGATTTTTTTTTGTAACTGCCCAAATAATTTTTTCAAGTTTAAATCTTTTTTTAGCCTCCTTAGATATTACCAAATGACCTTTGTGAGCTGGATCAAATGAACCTCCTAAAATTCCAATTTTCATTTTTTTATATTCAATTTATTTTCTTATTTTTCCTTTACTTGAGATTTCATATTTGTATGAAATTAATTGCTCTAAACCAACAGGGCCTCTTGGGGGAAGTGTATTTGTCGATATACCAACTTCTCCTCCAAATCCAAATTCACCACCATCAGCAAATTGAGTTGAGGTATTATGCATTGCAATAGAGCTTTTAACATTCTTTAAAAACTTATTAGCTGTTTTTTTATTTTTAGTAATAATTGAGTCGGTATGCATAGTTCCATATTTATTGATATGATTGATAGCTTCATCAGAACTTTTAACAACTTTAACCGACACAGCAGTTGTTAAATATTCCGTAGACCAATCTTTCTCTTTGGCTGGATATATTTTACCTTTGTAATATTTTCTCACGATATTATCCCCATATATTTTGCAATTCTGATCTTCAAGTCTTTTTAAAATTGGATTACAAAATTTTTTAACTATTTTCTCATGAAGTAAAATAGTTTCAGTTGCACCGCAAATAGCTGTATTTCTTAATTTTGCATTATAAATGATGTTTGATGCCATATTAAATTCAGCATCTTTATCAATAAATGTGTGACAAATACCTTCCAGATGACCAATTATAGGAACTGTTGAAAAATCCTGAACTCTTTTTACCAAATTTTTTCCACCTCTAGGAATTATCACATCAATGTATTTTTTCATTTTAGAAAGCATAATGTCGACCATTTTTCTATCTTTAGAGTCTACAAATTGGATATAATTTTCATCAACATTATTTTTTCGAAGAGCTTGTCTAAATAATTTTGCAAGTATTCTATTGGTATTTATAGCCTCTGATCCACCTTTTAAAATTACAACATTACCAGATTTGAAGCATAGACCTGCTACATCAGATGTTACATTAGGTCTACTTTCAAAAATAACACCAATTACGCCAATAGGTATAGTTACTCTTTTTATATTTAATCCATTTGGTCTACTCCATTTTTTAAGAGTTACATTTACAGGATCTTTTAGTTTTGAAATTTTAATGACAGAGTCTTTGATTTTTTTGAGTTTTACTTTATCAATTTGTAGTCTTTTAATTAGATTTTCTTTAATTCCTTTATTTTTGGCAAACTTAATATCTTTTAAGTTTTCTCTTAAAATCGATTTATTTTCTTTATCGAGTAATTTAGCATAAAGATTTAAAACTTTATTTTTGGTATCTATATTAACTTTTTTTTCAGAGGCTCTTCTACTTTTAATACCTATTAAGTTCATTTTTTTAATCATTTTAAATCTCTACCATATCATCTTTGTGAATAACCTCTGATTTTGCAACGTAACCTAATAATTTTTCTATTTGATTTGAATGATGCCCTATAATTTTAACTATTTCATTAGATGAAAAAGAGCTTAAACCTCTTGCACATTCGTTATTTTTTTTATCTAGAATTTTGACATGATCTCCTTTATTAAATTTTCCCGAAATTTTTTTAATTCCAGCAGCTAATAAGCTTTTTCCTGACCTTAAAGCTTTTTTTGCACCATCATCAATTATAATTGATCCTTTGGGTGCAATAGAACTTATGATCCATTTTTTTCTAGCATCAAGCTTTGAAACTTTAGAATTAAACCATGTACAATTATTTTTTTCATTAATCATTGAAATGGGATTTAAGTTCAGTCCATTTGCTATAACCATACTACAGCCTGCTAATTGACATATTTTTGCTGCCTCTATTTTAGTTTCCATTCCACCACTGCCGTATTCATTTACACCTTTAATGTAAATTTCTTTTAAATCTTTTTTTAAATCATTTACATTTTTGATTAATTTGGCATCTTTGTAAACTTTTGGATTTTTTGTGTACAGACCATTTACATCTGAAAGAAGAATTAAAGTGTCAGCATCTGTAATTTGTGCAACCCTAGATGCCAGTCTATCATTGTCACCGTATTTTATTTCAGTTGTAGCTATAGTATCATTTTCATTAACAATTGGAATAAAACCTAAGTCAAATAAATTTTCAAAAGTTCTTTTAGCATTTAAAGATCTTCTTCTTTCTTCTGTATCCTCAAGGGTTAATAGGATTTGTGATATATTTAAATTATATTTTGTAAATGTTTGAGAAAACAAGTTCATCAGTTCAATTTGCCCGATTGAGGCTATAGCTTGACTCTTATCAAGTTTAATTGTTTTTTTGTTTATATTCATTTTTTTGCATCCAAGTGCTATTGCACCTGAGCTTACAATTACTACTTTTTTATTTTTATCTTTTAGTTTTTTGATATCTTTTGCAAAACTAGAAAGCCATTTTTTTCTAATTTTTTTATTACTATCAACTAGAAGTGAAGATCCTATTTTGACAACAATTATTTTAGAATTTTTAAGAGACATATGATAAAAGTTTAGCTTTAATTTTAGATATAGAGTCTTTTTCTAATGTTGTCATAGTCATTATCTCACAATTTTTTCCTTTTGCGAAATGATCAATTACATCTTTAACAGTATCTTCATCTACTAAATCTACTTTATTAAGTACTACAAGCTCTTTTTTATCAATTAATTTTGAGCTGTAACTTTTTAATTCATTTTTAACTTGTTGATAAGACTCATTTAAATCTAAGTTAGTAATATCTATAAGATGCAATAATGTTTTACATCTTTCTATATGCTTTAAAAACTGTATACCAAGACCAACACCTTCATGAGCGCCCTCTACAAGTCCTGGAATATCTGCAATAGTAATTTCTTTATCATCATAAGATGCAACTCCTAAGTTAGGATTTAAAGTTGTGAATCTATAATTTGCGATTTTTGGATTTGCATTTGTTATAGCAGCCAACAAACTTGATTTTCCAGCATTTGGTAATCCAATTATTCCAATATCAGCAATTGTTTTTAATTGAAGCCAAATTGTAAACTCTTCTCCAACTCCACCTTTAGTAAATTTTCTTGGGGCTCTATTTGTAGAACTTTTAAACCTTGTATTTCCAAGTCCACCTTTACCACCAATAGCAACGACAAACTCTTCTCCTCTTTTATTAAAATCAAATAGTAAAGTTTTGTTGTCTTCTTCAAAAACTTGAGTTCCAAGTGGCACCTTTAAAAATAAATCGTCACCCCCTTTACCTGTACGATTTTGTCCAGCACCATTTTCTCCTCGTTGTGCCTTATGGTGTTGTTGATATCTATAATCTATAAGTGTGTTAAGATTTTCTTCAGCTTTTAAAATTATTGATCCACCTTTTCCTCCATCACCTCCATCAGGACCACCATATTCAACGTACTTTTCTCTTCTGAAGCTTGGTGAGCCATCACCGCCATTTCCAGCCTTAATATAAATTTTTACTTGATCTAGGAATTTCATAATACAACATCTGTTTAAGTTGTACTATTAATTGGGTCTTACTGAAACGAAAGTTCTATCTGCTTTTGATTTTTTGAATACAACTTTACCTTTTGCTACTGAAAAAATAGAATGATCTTTACCCATTCCTACATTTTCACCAGGAAAAATTTTAGTTCCTCTTTGTCTTACAATAATATTTCCAGGTATTACCGTTTCACCACCATACTTTTTAACACCAAGTCTTCGCCCAGCACTATCTCGTCCGTTTCTCGATGATCCACCTGCTTTTTTTGTTGCCATAACTTACCTAATTTATTTATTTACCACTTCTGTTTTTGGTTTAACTTCAGCTTCAATTTTTTTAGTTGGTTTAACCATTTTTTCTGCTTCAGATAAAACTTTACCATCTTTAGAAAAAATTTTGTTAATTCTAATCATTGTGTGTTCTTGTCTATGACCATTTTTTCTTCTTGAATTATGTCTTCTTCTTTTTTTGAAGATTAAAATTGTTCTATCTTTACCATTTTTAATTAAATCAGCTTCTACTTTAGCACCTTCAACATGTGGGGTACCTATTTCTATAGATTTATCATCTCCATATGCAAGTACTTCGTTGAATTCTACTTTAGACTCAGGTTTTGAATCTGGTAATTTTTCAATTTTAAGGATTTCACCAGCTTTTACTTTGTACTGCTTTCCACCTGTTTTAATTATAGCGTATGACATAGCAAGAATTTAAATTTAAGTTACCGCAATATAGTTGTAGCAAGGTTTTAGTCAAGTCGAATTAATTAGAAATTATCCTTTAAATCTCTCAATTTTGAAAAGGATTCAACGTTTTTTGCTCTTAAAAATATATTACATTCTTTTTCATCTTTGATGCTGGAAGGGATAGTAGGCAGTTTTTTTTTAATTTTTTCATTAATTTTTGATATTTTATTTTGTAAATTTAAATTCTCAGGCTCATACTTGATACAAAACTGGGAATTTTGAAGTGTATATTCATGTCCGCAATAAATTTTAGTGTCATCAGGAAGGTTTTTAATCTTATCTAAAGAGCTAAACATTTCTTGATAAGTGCCTTCAAAAATTTTTCCACAACCAAGAGAAAATAATGTGTCACCGGTAAAGATTAGTTTTTCTTTAAAAAAATAAAAACTAATATGACCTATTGTATGTCCAGGCACATGAATAATTTTTGCCTCAAAATTATCAGCTTTCCAAATTTGACCATCTTCAACTAAAACCTCAATTTCTGGAATTCTATTAGCATCATCCTTATATCCAACTACAATTGAATTGTATCTATTTTTTAGATCCATGTTCCCTCCAATATGATCAAAATGATGATGTGTATTTAGTATATATTTTAGGGAAATATTTTCTTTTTCAATAAAATTAATAACTGGCCCAGCTTCACTTGGGTCAACAACGCATGCATTATTATTAGATTCATCAATTATCAAATAACTGTAGTTATCTTTTAAGCATGGAATTATTTCTATTCTCATATTATTTTTCAATTAAAAATATACCCAAATCAGCATATAAATTTTTAACACCCAGATTAGTATCATTAATTGATGATACGTTTTCATTGTTAAGAGCTATTGATTTAAAAATTTTAATATTTCTAGATTTTACAAAATGAACAAAATCTTTAATTGTACACATGTGTAAATTTGGAGTGTTATACCATTCATCAGGTAATGTTTTAGTTATAGGCATTGTTCCTTTAGTTAACAAATGAAGTCTAATTTTCCAATAACCGAAATTAGGTATCGTAACTATTGCTTTTTTTCCAACTCTTAATAATTCATTTATTACTTTTTCAGGATTAAGAAATGCCTGAAGTGTTTGACTTAAAACAACATAATCAAAAGATTTATCAGGAAATTGCATTAAATCTTTTTCAGCATTTCCCTCAATTACTGTTAAACCTTTAGCTATACATTTTTGCACTTTATCTTTTGAGATTTCTAATCCTCTAATGTTAATATTTTTATTATCTTTTAAAAATTTCATCAAAGTTCCATCAGCACAGCCAACATCTAAAACTTTTTTATCTTGTTCAATTAATTCAGCAATAACTTTAAATTCATTTTTCATGATTAATTTTCAATATAAGATTTATCTAAAAAATTTTTAAGAGCACTTAGAAAGTCTGGAACATCAAGTAAGAAAGAGTCATGTCCTTTATCTGACTCAATTTCAACAAAACCTACATCAGCACCAATAGCATTTAAAGCAATTACGATATCTTTATTTTCCTGAGTAGGATAAAGCCAATCTGATGTAAAAGATATTATGAAAAATTTAGCCCTGGTTTCTTTAAAAGCATCTGATAAATTTCCGTTAAATTGTTTACCTAAATCAAAGTAATCCATAGCCCTCGTAATATAAAGGTAACTATTTGCATCAAATCTATCTACAAAAACTGATCCTTGATATCTCAAGTAACTTTCAATTTGAAAATCTGCGTCAAATCCAAATTTAAGATCTTCTCTTTCTTGTAATTTTCTTCCAAATTTTTCTTGAAGACCTTTTTTTGAAAGATATGTGATATGAGCAGCCATTCTTGCAACTGCCAAACCTTTATCGGGTATAGTATCTTTGGAATTATAATTTCCTTCATTCCAATTACTATCTGCGGCAATCGCTTGTCTTCCAAGCTCATTAAATGCAATATTTTGTGCAGAGTGACTGGATGTGCATGCTATAGGTATCACAGTTTTTGCTTTATCAGGAAAATTACTAATAAATTGAAGCACTTGCATACCACCCATTGATCCACCAACAATTGAAAAAAGTTTGTCTATGCCAAAGTGTTCAATCAAATTATATTGAGCATTGACCATGTCATTAATAGTAATTACAGGAAAATTAGTTCCAAAAACTTTTTGGGTTTCAGGATCTTTGTGATTTGGCCCAAACGAGCCTAGACATCCTCCAATTACATTCGAGCATATTACAAAATATTTATTTGTATCAATTGATTTATTAGACCCTACAGCATACGACCACCAACCATCTTTATTAGTAATTGGGTTTAAGCCGGTAACAAATTGATCACCTGTTAAAGCATGAAAAACTAAAATGGCATTATCTTTTTTTTCGTTTAAAGATCCATAAGTTTCATAGGCTATAGGGAAATTATTAATTGTCTTTCCGCAGTCTAACTTAAGTGGTTTTTTTACCAATAAAGTTTTTATATTTTTCTCAGTATTCATATTTTAGGCCTTATTTGAATTGTGAGAAAAAAAACTATTTTAGCGGTTTTTTTTAAGCGCTCGCAATTCAGTTAAATCAGCGCATAATTTTTTTACTAGAACTTATTTATTATGTCAATTTTTTTAAAAAATTCTCTTATTCTCTATAAAAATTTGTAATTTTATCTATAAAGAGCTCATAAATTAAAAAAATGATAACTCCAAATTTTAAAAAATTTAATATCGAAGCTTATAAGCCTGGTAAATCAAAAGTTAATAAATTTAAAAAGGTAATTAAGCTGTCTGCGAATGAATCTGCTTTAGGCATGAGTCCTAAAGCTAAGAAAATTATATCAAATAAAAATCTAATTTTAGATAAATATCCTGACGGAAAATCTCAAAATTTAAGAAAAGCAATATCCAAAGCTTACAAATGTAATTTAGATAAAATTATTTGTGGAGCAGGATCAGATGAGGTTATTCAAATGATCTGTCAATTATTTTTAAATCCAAAAGATGAGGTTGTAATTCCAGAATATAGCTTTTTAATGTACAGAATTTACTCAAAAATTGTTGGTGCAAAAGTTGTATTTGCTAAGGAAAGTAATTTTAAAGTTTCTGTTAAAGAAATTTTAAAAAAAATTACAAAGAAAACTAAAATTGTTTTTATAGCTAACCCAAATAATCCAACGGGAACCTACTTAACTAAAAAAGAGGTAATGGATTTAAGAAAAAAATTAGATAAAAAAATTTTATTAGTTATTGATGATGCCTATGCTGAATATATGAAAAATAAAGATTATTCATCAGGCTTAGATTTATTTAGAAATAAGGATAATGTTTTCATTCTAAGAACTTTTTCTAAAATGTTTGGATTAGCATCTTTGAGAGTAGGTTGGGGGTATGGTTCGAAAAAAATAGTAGATGCACTAAATGTTATAAAACCCCCATTTAATGTAAATGGTATTGCCCAATTAGCTGCTGTCGAGTCACTTAAAGATAAAGCATTTATTAACAAATCAATTAAACATAATTTATTTCATGCGAGAAACATTAAAAAGTTTCTTGAAAAATATAATATTTATTCAAATTCAGTTTCAGCAAACTTTTTGTTACTTAATTTTGAAAAATGCAGTTATTCAGCAAAATTTTTGTATGAAAAACTTAAAGATAAGGGAGTCATATTAAGATCAACTGAAGATGGTTATCATATAAAGAATAAATTAAGATTAACTATTGGATCTAAAAAAGAAAATTTAAAATTTATGAGTACTATTAAACAAGTATTAAAAAAATGAAAAATATTTTAATAATTGGCTGTGGATTATTAGGTTCATCTTTATTAAGACGCATTAGTAAAAAAAAAATAGCTAAGAAAATATTCATTTACGAAAAATCAAAATTGAATATCAGTAAAATAAAAAAATTAAAATTATCTGGAACAATTATTAAATCATTAAAAGAAGGTGTAACTAATTCAGATCTAATTATTTTTTGTACTCCAATGAGTGAATACAAAGATATTATTTTGAAAATTAATAATTTTATTTCCTCAAAAACATTGATTACTGATATTGGTTCTTCAAAAATTGAAACCTCTAAAATTATTAAAAAATTCTTAAAGAAAGGTGTTCACTGGACTCAAAGTCACCCAATAGCTGGTTCAGAGGTAAGTGGACCAGAGCATGGAAAAGAAAATATGTTTACTGATAGGTGGTGTATAATCATTAAAGAAAAAAATACTAAAAAAAATAATATAAAAATTTTAACCAAGTTTTGGAAAAAAATTGGATCAAAAGTAGTTGTAATGAATCCTAAAAAACATGATAAAATTTTTTCAATAACTAGTCATTTACCACACTTAATTGCCTATAATCTGGTGAAGTCTGCGCAAGATTTTGAAAAAAAACAAAGTTATGAGCTAATCAAGTATAGTGCTGGTGGATTAAGAGATTTTTCTAGAATTGCAGCATCAAATGAAATCATGTGGAGAGATATTTTTTTTAATAACGGAAACAATATTTCTAAAGCGATTGATTTATTTGTAAAAAATTTAAATCAATTTAAAAAAGATATTAATTTAAAAAATAATAAATCCATTATTAAAAAACTTATTCAAACTAAAAAAGTAAGATCAAAAATTATTAAATTGAAACAAGATATTGATAGACCTGATTTTGGAAGAAATTAATATTTTATTCTAGATATTTTTTTTACTTTAAGTTTTGCAGTTCTTTCGATTCTGTTAATTGTTTCTATAATTGGCATAATAATTACTTTTTTTTCTGGTCCGTAAGCATGAATTAATTGTTTGGAATTTAAACATATAGCAACATGACCTATCCAAAATATAATATCTCCTTTTTTGAATTTTCTTTTTTTTAAATTCTTTTTTGTATACTTGATCTGATCTTTTGTATCTCTGGGATAAAATGAATTGTTATAACTGAAGAATATTTGTAATAAAGCTGAACAGTCAATACCTTTAAATGTTTTTCCACCCCAAACATATTTTACATTTAAAAATTTTTTAAATATTTTTATATAATTATTATCTTTATGATTTAATTTTTTAATATCTGTTTTTTTAATCCATTTACTTTTCTCAATTTGTACATAATTTTTTTTTTGTTCTAATACAGATAATCTAGATGCAAGTGGAAGCCAACTGTTTGTTTTAATTCCAGGTTTTTTATAAATTTTTGCTTTTATAGAGCTAACTTTATAATTAGGGCTAAAATTTTCTACATATTTTGTATTTCTAATAAATCCTTTATAATTATCAAATAAAGTTTTAATTTTAATCCAACTTTTATTTTTTGATAAAATTTTGAATTCCTCACCATATATAATTTGTGAAGTTACTTCAGATTTCTTTGAAGGTTTTTTATAAATATTTGAAAAATTACCTTTGAAATAAAAATTATTTTGCACCAATTTTAATCTTGTTTTTTATTAACCATAAACAAACTAAAGATGGTATAACCATAATAGTAGTTAAAACAAAAAATGTTCCCCAATCTCCATTTAACCAATCAACTAGTGCTCCAGAAGAAGAAGCCAGTGTAGTTCTACCAGCGGTGCCAATTGAAGCAAGTAATGCATATTGTGTAGCTGTATACGTTCTATCAACTAATAATGATATAAATGCAACAAATGCTACAGTTGCAAATGCAGCAGTAATATCGTCAGCTATCACCGCAATTGCAAATAAAATCTCAGATTTTCCTGTCCATGCTAAAACTGCAAATAAAAGATTTGTTAGAGCCATTAGTCCTCCAGCAAAAAACATTGTTTTAATTGTTCCAGCTCTCATGGCCATTATTCCACCTAATAAAGTAAATACAACTGTTGTTATCCAACCAAGTCCCTTCGAATAAATTGCAATTTGACCTTTGGAAAATCCAATTTCTTTATAGAAGACAATAGACATTCGTCCCATGAAAGCTTCACCTATTTTAAACAAAAAGACAAATCCTAAAATTCCTACAGCAATTGCAAAACCATTTTTTTTAAAAAAACTAATAATAGGCCCACCTAAAGTTCCTGTAATATAAGCAATAAAGTTTGTTATAATATTGCTAGAACCAAGTTTTCCCTCAATTAATTTGTCTGTCTCTTTTTGTTTTGATTGTCTGTCTGTTTCTATTGGCTCATGAACAAACATCAGCCCTATATTCATTAAAATAATTAAAACACCTAAAATTAAAAAAGTAGCTTGCCAATAATCAACAATACCTAGATTTTCAAAATATTCTGCTGTGAATAAAGCAACAACTCCTCCTAATTTATAGCCTGTCCACCATCCAACAACAGCCATAGCCGCACCAGCAGCCATAGATTTTCCTTCATTTTCATTTATTTGCTCAATTCTTAAAGCATCTACAGTTATATCTTGAGTCGCGGATGCTATAGCAATAATTAATCCAACAGTAATTAATAATGCTAAATTTTCTGTAGGATTTATTACACTCCAAACTAATAAGCTTAATAAAATAATTGACTGCATCAAAACTATCCAGCCTCTTCTATGACCTAGTTTTTTTGTAAGTATTGGAATTTGAATTCTATCAATGATTGGTGCCCACAAATAATTAAAGGCATATACTCCAAAAATTAAACCTGCCCATCCTATTGTAGATCTACTCAACCCTTCTTCTTTAAGCCATAAACTCAAACTGCTTGCAATTAATACCCAAGGAAATCCACTAATTGCTCCTAATAAAAGAATTCTTACCATTCTAATATCTTTGTATACCGAGAGAGAATCTAACCAAGATTGTGTTGTTTTTTCAGACATAGTTAATTTCTCCAAAAAGATGGTAAGAACAATACTAATATTGCAAACAGTTCAAGTCTACCTAAAATCATACCAATTGTTAAAATCCATTTAGAAATGTCAGGTAAAGATGAAAAATCTCCATTAGGACCAATAATTGGACCTAATCCTGGTCCAACATTAGAAATTGAGGTAGCAGCTCCTGAAATTGCGGTAATAAAATCAAGACCTGTTAAAGATAGTAACGCAGCAAGAATAAAGAAAATAACAAAATAAAAATAAATAAAAGAAATTATTGATGCAATAAATTTATCATCAACTGAGCTTTGATCATATTTAATTACAAATACACCTTTTGGATAGATAATTTTTTTAAGTTGTGTTGTTATAAATGAATAAAGAATTTGAATTCTAAAAATTTTAATACCACAAGTTGTCGATCCAGCACATCCACCTATAAACATTAAAGCTAAAAATAAAGTGATTGGAAAACTTCCCCAACTATCATATTCAGAATTTACATAACCAGTTCCTGTTAATATAGAAATACTATTAAAAAAAACTGACCTTAAATTAAAATTTTCATAATTATTCAATAATAAGTATGCAGATAATAATAAAATTACTGTAATAATAATTTTAAAAAATGTTTTAATTTGAACATCTGTTAAAAAAATTTTTTTATTTCCACTTATAAATTTGATGTAAGCTATAAATGGTATACTCCCTAATATGATGAATATCATAGAAGCTATCTCAATTGGAATACTATTGAAATATCCAATAGATTGGTTGTAGTTTGAAAAACCACCTGTAGCTATTGTAGTCATAGAATGAGTTAAGCTATCAAATTTACTCATCCCAAATAACCAATAAGTTATTCCACACAATATGGTTAAGCCTGAATAAATATAGATTAGCCTTAAGGCTATCTGTTTAGATTTTGGAAGTATTTTTTCTGATGAATCATTGCTTGAAATTTTGAATAATTGCATTCCGCCAACATTCATTATCGGCATTAAAGTGATAGCCATAACAATAATACCTATACCACCCAACCATTGCAATATAGCCCTCCATAACAAAATTCCTTTAGGTGTAAACTCTAAATTTGGAATAATTGTAGATCCAGTGGTTGTAATTCCTGACATGCTTTCAAAAAATGCATCAGTCACTGATAGTTCTATTGTCGAAAATATAAATGGAAGAGATCCAAAAATTGCTATACTTAGCCAAGAAAGTGCAGTGAGAAGAAATGCTTGTTGTAAATTTAATTTTTTATCATGATCCAAGTTTGACAAAAAAAATAAAGTTCCAAAAACTATTGTGACAATTGATGCTCCAAAAAACGAAGAGTCTATTTCAGAGTAAGCAATTTGAGCTATAATAGGTATGAACATTGATACCCCAAGTATTATTTGCAAAATTCCTAGTGTAAAAAAAACAGTTTTATAATTAGACATTTTGAAAGAACATTATTTTATGGTAAATAAATTTCAACTCTATAAGAATTAGTAAAACCACTGATTTAAGATTTTTAGAAGCATAATTCATGATTAAAAAAGAAAATTTAGACAAAACTAGTGCTTGGCCTTTTGTTGAAGCAAAAAAATTACTTAGAGAGAGAAAATCTTTCATAGAAAAAAAAGGTAAAATTACACTTCAAACAGGTTATGGTCCTAGTGGTCTTCCACATATAGGAACGTTCGGCGAAGTTGCAAGAACCTCAATGATGGTTAATGCCTTAAAACAGTTATCAGATTTTCCAACTGAAATAATTACATTTTCTGATGATATGGATGGTTTAAGAAAGGTTCCAGATAATGTCCCTAATCAAGAATTATTAACAAATAATCTTCATAAGCCACTGACTCAAGTTCCTGACCCATTTGCAAAATATGCTAGCTTCGGTGAGCATAACAATGAAATGCTAAAAAATTTTTTAGACAGTTTCAAATTTAATTATAATTTTCAGAGTTCTACATCACTTTATAAAAATGGATTTTTTAACCCAACACTTAAAATTATTTTAGAAAATTATGAAGGGATTATGAATATTATAATTCCCACATTAGGCAAAGAACGCCAACAAACCTACAGTCCTTTTTTACCTATTTGTCCTGAGACAGGACATGTTTTAGAAATTCCTGTCGTTGAAATTAATAAAGAAAAATCAAATATCATTTTTGATAATAATGGAAAAAAATTAGAGGCAAGTATCTTGGATGGGAATTGTAAATTGCAATGGAAAGTAGATTGGGCAATGAGATGGTACGCTTTAGATATAGACTTTGAAATGTATGGAAAGGATTTGATAGAAAGTGCAATTTTATCTACTAAGATAATAAATCTATTGGGAAAGAAAAATCCATCTGGCTTTGCTTATGAGCTGTTTTTAGATGAAAAAGGTGAAAAAATTTCTAAATCAAAAGGAAATGGAATTACAATTGACCAATGGCTGGAGTATGCATCGCCAGAAAGTTTATCTTTATATATGTATCAAAATCCAAAAAGAGCAAAAAAATTATATAAAGAAATAGTACCTAAGGCTGTTGATGAATATTTAGATTGTATTGAAAAATCAAAAAAACAAGATGAACTTCAGTTATTAATGAACCCAGTTTGGCACGTTCATGATGGCAAAATTCCAACAGAGGAAATGATTATGACATTTTCAATGTTGCTGAATTTAGTAGAAACTAGCAATGCTAATAGTAAAGATTTGTTGTGGAAGTTTGTAAAGAAATATAAATCAGATATTTTAGAGTCAAATTTTCCGATATTTGATGGTCTAGTTGGTTACGCAATAAAATATTTTAATGATGTAATTAAAACTCAGAAAAAATATAAAACACCAAATAGTTCAGAAAAATTAGCCCTTGAGGCACTGGTTAAAACTCTTGAAAAGTGTACAGATGAAATGTCGCCAGAAGATATTCAAACTTTGATTTATTCCACGGGAAAAGAAAATGGTTATGCAGATAATCTAAGAGATTGGTTTAAATTAATATATGAGGTAGTTTTTGGAGATGAAAATGGACCTCGAATGGGATTTTTTATAAGTTTTTTTGGTGTAAAAGAAACTACTGAGCTGTTAATAAATAAACTAAAATAATGTTTTCTAAACTAAGATCGCTAATATTCAAAGTAGATCCAGAAAAAGCACATACTCTAGCAATAAAGTCGTTAAAATTTAATTTAGTTCCAAATGTATTTGATGAAAATAAAAATGACCCTATATTTCAAACAAAAATTTTTGATAAAGATTTGGATAATCCAATTGGAATGGCAGCTGGCTTTGACAAAAATGCCGAGGTATATAACTCATTATTTAAATTAGGATTTGGGTTTGTTGAAGTTGGAACAATTACTCCTTTAAAACAATATGGTAATCCCAAACCTAGAGTTTTCAGATTAGTAGAGGATGAAGCATTAATTAATAGACTAGGTTTTAATAATCATGGTGCTAAAATCATTAAAGAACGCATTAAACGTAACAAAAAATTAGGCTTACTAGGTATTAATGTTGGTCCCAATAAAGACTCTGATGACAGATTGAATGATTATATAATTGGATTAAAGACTTTTTGTGATGATGCAGATTATATAACAATCAATATTTCATCACCTAACACTGAAAATTTAAGAACATTTCATGAGAGTGATAAATTGCAAGATTTACTCAAATCTATTATGGAAGAAAGAAAAAATTTAAAATCAAATATTCCCATTGTTGTTAAAGTTTCGCCAGACTTAAGTGAAGATCAAGTTAATAAGATTTCTGAAATTCTTTTAAAATACGAAATAGAAGCAATAATAGTTTCAAATACTTCAGAAGCAACGAGAGATAAGCTTAGCAACATTCAAAGCCATCAAAAAGGAGGTTTGTCTGGAAAACCAATCGAACAAAAATCAAATATTTTGATAAATAAATTTTATAAATTATTAAAAGGTAAAATTAAAATAATTGGTGTTGGTGGGGTTGACTCTGGTCAAGCTGCTTATGATAAATTTATAGCTGGAGCAGATTTTATTCAGCTTTATACGGGGATGGTTTTTAAAGGTCCAAATATTGCTGGAATTATTAAAAAGGACCTAAAAGAATTATTAATTAGAGATGGAGTTAAAAATTATACTGAAATTGTAGGAAATAAAACTCTATCTTAAATGTATTAAACTTGACGCTTTACGCTTCTCCCCTTATATAGGCACTATTATTATGTCAAAAAAATGTGAATTAACCGGTAAAATCCCAATGAAGGGACATAATGTTAGTCATGCTAACAACAAGACTAAAAGAAGGTTTTTGCCTAATTTAAAAAAAGTAAAATTCACAAGCGAATTAATGAAGAGAAGTTTAAAATTAACCGTTAGCAATTCTGGTGTTAGATCAGTTGATAAAAAAGGTAGCTTTGATGAATTTCTTAAGGCTGTTAAAAATAAAAACTTATCACCAAGACTAAAAAAATTAAAAAAAAGCATATTAATAAAATCCCCTTTTAAGAAAAAGCCCATAGCTAAATCTGCATAATGAATAAATTGTTTTTACTCCTCTCATTTCTAATGGGAGTTGTGGTTTTATCATCAAATTACTTAGTTCAATTTCCAATTAAATATTATGGTCTTGAAGAAATACTCACTTACGGTGCTTTTAGTTATCCAATCGCATTTTTAATTACTGATTTATCAAACAGAACCTATGGCAAGACGATTGCAAGAAAGATTGTTTATATTGGATTTGCAATAGGTATAAGTTTCACTCTTTTATTTTCAACTAATTTTACAGATTTAATTTCAGTGAGAATTGCGATTGGATCTGGAACTGCTTTTTTAGTTGCTCAATTGTTAGACGTTCAAATTTTTGATCAATTAAGAAAAAAAAAATGGTTTGTAGCACCCTTAACTTCTTCATTTATTGGGTCTACAGTTGATACTTTTTTATTTTTTTCGATATCTTTTTATGCAACAGGAATACCTTGGGTTACATTATCTTTAGGTGACTTAGCGGTTAAGATATTTGTAGCTATAGTAATGTTAATACCTTTTAGATTATTATTAGGTACTCTAAAAGCTGTTAAAGCTTAATATAAAAATTTATAAGATAAAATTTTATAAGCTAATTTAGCCACAAGAAAATTATAAGAATTAAATCCTTTTATAGGTGACAATTCATTAATATCAGCACCAACAATTTTAGAATTTTTTGCAGCAATTCTTATAATGTCTAGAGTCTCATCCCATAATAATCCACCTGGTTCTGGAGTTCCAGTTGCAGGCATTATACTTGAGTCTAGACCATCAACGTCAAATGTTAGATAAACTGTTTTGTTCTTTATTAATTTCTTAAATTTATTAAGATTCCATTTTTTCTTATCTTTCGCCCAAAATATATTAATTCTTGATGAGTTTTTCCTCAAAAAAGGGATTTCACTTTCAGATATATTTCTTATGCCAAAAGAAATTAGTGAAACATTTGGAAAATCTAAACATCTTTTTATTGCAGATGCATGAGAAAATTTTTCTCCATTATAGCTTTCACGTAAATCTGCGTGAGCATCAAAATGTAAAAGACAAATATCTTTATATTTTTTTACAAAAGGAGCGATACATCCTGGTGTAATTGAGTGCTCACCACCTAAGGTCATAGGAAAAAGTTTTTTATCTAAAATTTCTTTATTAATGTTAGACATTTTAGAAAGGGCCTTTCTAATATTTCTGTCTATCTTAAAAGGTCTTAAAGTTTTGATACCTATTTTTTTGTATGGTTCACAGTTTAATTCTTCATCATATAGCTCTACTTGATGAGAAGCTTTGATAATTTCTTTAGGTCCATTTTTAGTTCCCCCACCATAACTGACAGTTTTTTCAAGTCCAAAAGGAACTACTACAACTTTTTCTTTGAAATCAACTTTATTATCAACTCCAAGAAATCCATTTTTATTTGAAAGATATCTCAATTTTTACTCAAAAATTTTTGTGAAGTTTTTTCTAACTCTACTTTTCCACTCACCCTTATGATAAGCATCACTTGCAATTAAAGGCAATACACTTGTTGCTTCTGCAAATACCATTTGTTCTTTTGTAATATCAACTTTACCCCAAGAACTTGCTTCTTTTAAAGTTGAGCTACTACAAGCACCATCTCTTGAATCAGCCACAGTAATTTGAACTGCGTATTTATGCATATCAACTTCTTTACCTAATAATTCAGCACAAATTACAGTATCTTGTATAAAATTTTTTGGCACACCTCCACCAATCATAAATAAACCTGACCCTTTAGATTTAATTTTAATTTCTGTCAGTTCTCTAAATTCTCTAACAGAATCTATAGTCATGTGTTGTTTTGGATTTTTTTCTTGATGAATCACCAAGCCAAAACCAGCGCTCGAGTCTGTAAAAGCTGGACAAAAAATTGGCACATTATTATCAAAGGCTGTTTCGATTAAAGAACCTTTCTTTTTTGAATTTTTCTTTAAATATTTTCCCATTTCATAAATAAATTCTCTAGATGTGTAACTTTTTGGTTCCAAACTATCAGCAATATCACATATAATTTTATCACACATCTGAAGCTCCTCTTCATCAATGTATGTGTCATATATTCTGTCTATATAATTATTTCTAAGTTCAGTATCATCTTGAAATTGTGAACCTTGATAATGTCTAAATCCTAGTGCCTCAAAAAAATCCATATCTACTATAGAAGCTCCAGTTGCAACAATTGCATCAACCATATTATATTTGACTAAATCTTTGTAAATATTCATACATCCAGCAGCTGATGTAGAGCCGGCTAAAGTTAAAAATATTGTACAATCTTTATCTTTAAGCATGTCATTATAAATGTTTGCAGCATTGGCAGTTTCCCTTGAAACAAAAGACATTTTTTCCATTGAAGAAATTATTTTTCGAGAGTCAAATGAAGTGATATCGATATGTTCAACAGGATTTTTTAAAAAATCTTTTTTACTATTATGACCTGGGTTTTTATGATTTGACATTAAGCAACCAAAGTAGCTTTGTTAATGTCTTTGTCATACATTGTCATGATTGGTTTATCTTCAACTTCAAATATTTCATCTGAATAATACCCATTAAATTGAGTTCTAAATGTTAAACCATATGCACCTAGTTGGCCGAGCTCAATATAATCATTTTCCTTAATATTATTAGGAAGAAGAAAAGGACCTTTCATATAATCCATGCTATCACATGTTGGTCCAAAAAAATCAAAAGCAGTTAATTTTTTTGATATTATTTTATTTGTATTGTCTTTAATCATTTTAGATGGAAAAACTATATTAGGCGTTCCTGCATCAAACAGAGTTCCATAAGTACCATCATTTATATAAAGTTTTTGTTTTTTTCTTAAATTTACTCTTACAATAGTAGAGCCACTTTCTGCTACCATAGCTCTTCCTGGTTCACAAATAATTTCAGGTAATTTTTCAAGCTTTAAGTTTTCCAATCCTTTTTTAATTTCGTTAAAATAACTATCCATAGATTGAGGTATTAAGTCTGGATAAATTGTTGGAAATCCTCCACCAACATTAATGTAATCAGGTAAAATTTTTGTTTTTTTGATTATATTTCCAATTTCATTAATACCTTTTGAATATGAAATTGGATGCATACATTGTGAACCAACATGAAAGCTTAGACCAATTTTTTTTGCATGCTGTTTAACTAACCTTAACAGTCCTGCTGCTTCAGAGTTTAATGCACCAAATTTCTTTGATAAATCTATTTCAGCATGTTCGTTCGAGACCGCAACTCTTACAAATAATTCTAAATCTTTTGCGTTATTTGTGCTTTCAATTATTTTTATTAACTCATCTTTAGTATCTAATGAGAATGTTTTAACTCCATAATTAAAATAAGCATCTTTAATACTTTCTCTACTTTTTACTGTATGCATATAAGAACATTTAGCTGTTTGGCTAAAATTTCTAATACTTTTAATTTCCTCTATTGAGGCAACATCAAATTGCTCTACACCACTATCTATAATTGATTGAACTACTGTAGGATGTGGATTTGTCTTTACTGCGTATAAGATTTTACCTGGAAAGTTTTTGTTGAAATATTTTACTGCAGATCGAATAGAATTCTTTCTTATACAATAAATCGGTTTTTCAGGTTTCAGTTGACTTATTAACTGCTCAACTGATTTAAATTTTTGCATTTAAAATGCCTCCAAAAAAAATTTAATAAAAAAAAGCTTTTTATTGCTAAAAAACTTTAAAATTTCCTCCTATTAAGCCCATAGATTAATAATGTAAAGTAAATAATAGGTATTGAATTATGTGAGCTAATCACCATATGAGGGTTATGAAAGAACAAGTAGTCCTTAAAAATATCAACGATTTTGAGAATAAATCTCTACTTATAGTTGATGATGACAATCCTTTTAGAGAGAGATTAGCCAGAGCAATGGAGAAAAAAGGTTTTGTAGTTTCTCAAGCAGAAAGTGTACAAAAAGGTGTAGAATCGGTTAAATCAAAGAAACCTGGTTTTGCAGTGGTAGACTTAAGACTTGGAGATGGTAACGGACTAGAGGTTGTAAAAGAAATTCAAACTACAAACAGTGAAAGCAGAATAATTATGCTAACTGGTTATGGAAATATTCCAACTGCAGTTGCAGCTATTAAAGAGGGTGCAATTGATTATCTTGCAAAACCAGCTGATGCAGAGGATGTTGAAAAAGCTTTACTTGCAGATCCTGCAAAAAAAGCGGCTCCTCCAGAAAATCCAATGTCAGCAGATAGAGTAAAATGGGAACATATCCATAGAGTATTTGAGCTATGTAATAGAAATGTTTCAGAAACTGCAAGAAGACTAAAAATGCATAGAAGAACTCTTCAAAGAATTCTGTCTAAAAGATCTCCTAGATAAAATTTCTTATTTTAATAATTTTTTTTGTAATCAAGGCTAATAGTATAACTTTAAAAGTTTCAGCTAGTAAAAAAGGTTTAGCTCCTAAAGCAAAAATTGGTTTATCCCAACCTATAAGAGTTCCAAGCCACAATAATCCCAGTATATAAATTGTTGTTGTTGCAACTATAAGTTTAGTTAAAACTAATATAAAATTATCACTATTATTTATTTTAGATGCCAAATAGCTTGCTGTTAAAAAACCAATTAAATATCCCATTGTAGGACCTGTAAAATAAATTAAACCAACACCTTTTTCAGGAGAGTTTGAAAAAACAGGCAATCCAACAATTCCTTCAAGCAAATATAGGCCAACACTTGCTAATCCAATTTTATAGCCAAGGCTTACTCCTAAAAATAAAACCACAAATGTTTGCATAGTCATAGGTACCGGATAGAAAGGTATTTTAATTTTAGCAGATATAGTCAATGCTATAGACCCAAGGAGTATTGCTAGCAATGATTTAATTATCTTTGTTTGAGATATATTTTTTGTTAGCTCCATAAATTAATTATTACTATTAAAAATTAAAATAATCTAGATATAATAATAAAGCTTGTTAAGAAAAGTAAGTTTTTTATATACAGATTTAATTACCACTGTAATATTTAGTGATATTTTAATGGATAAAATTCAAAAAACAGATCATTTTTACCTTATTGATGGCTCTGGATATATTTTTAGAGCTTATTATGCGCTACCACCATTAACTAGAAAGAGTGATGGATTGCCAACAGGTGCAGTTAGTGGTTTCTGTAGTATGCTTTTCAAACTTCTTGAAGACTCAAAATCAGAACAAAATTTACAAAAACCCAGTCACTTTGCTGTAATTTTCGACTCAGCTAGAAAGACATTTAGAAACGATATTTATAGTGAATATAAGGCTAACCGTTCAGAAGCACCTGATGATTTGGCTCCTCAATTTGAATATATCAGAAAGTCAGTGCTAGCTTTTAATTTACCTTCAGTTGATCTCCCTAATTATGAAGCAGATGACTTAATCGCAACTTATGTTGAAAAAATTCTCAAGAAAGGAGCCAAGGTTACAATTGTTTCATCGGATAAAGATCTGATGCAATTGTTTAAAAAAGGAGTTCGTATTTTTGACCCTATGAAAAATAAATTTATCACAGAAGAGGATATTCATACGAAGTTTGGAGTTGATGCTTCAAAAGTAATAGATGTGCAATCTCTAGCGGGAGATAGTAGTGATAATGTTCCTGGAGTTCCAGGCATAGGAGTAAAAACGGCCGCAGAACTAATTAATAAATATGGAACTTTAGAAAAGCTCTTAAAATCAGCAAGCGAAATAAAACAAAACAAAAGAAGAGAAGCATTAATTGAAAATAAAGATAAAGCATTGATTAGTAAACAGCTTGTGACTTTAATGAAAGATGCCCCGATTAATAAAGAATTGGGAGAGTTTAAGTTAAAAGAAATAGATAAAGATAAGCTTTATACATTTTTGAGAGAAATGGAATTTAATCGACTTCTGAGTTCTGTCATATCTGCATATGGTGAACCAAAATTATCAGATAAAACAATTGAAAAAGATTTATCAGTTAAACAACAACCAGTTAATAATAAGAATTATCATTTAATTAAAAATCCTAATGAAATAGATGAATGGATAAAAGAGGCTGAAGAAGTAGGAGAGGTTGCGGTAGATACTGAAACAAATTCTTTAGATCCTCATCAAGCGGATTTAGTTGGTGTTTCTCTATGCTCTAAAATTGGTAAGGCTTGTTATATTCCAATTGGACACAAATCATCAAAATGTATTGATAAAAATGTTGTCATAAAAAAATTAAAACCTTTATTAGAAGATCCTAGTGTAAAAAAGATTGGTCAAAATATTAAGTTTGATTTTATAGTTTTATATAAACATGGAATAACAATTTCATCAATGGAAGATACAATGCTCCTGTCTTATGTGTTGGATGCTGGAAAAAATAGACACAATATGGATATACTTTCTGAAATTCATCTAGGCCATAAAACAATTTCTTTCAAAGAGATTGTTGGAACTGGTAAAAAAGAAATAAATTTTAGCGATGTAGAGATTGATAAAGCTAAAGATTATGCAGCTGAAGATGCAGACATAACTTTTAGATTATATAAAAAATTTATCAAAAATTTGAAGTTAGAAAAAATGGTAAATATTTATGAAATATTTGAAAAACCGTTAATTAAAATTCTTGCTTTTATGGAGATGGAAGGAATTGAAGTTGATAGTAAATTCTTAAAATCTCTCTCTTTAAAATTTGAAAAAAAAATAAATAACTTAGAAAAAAAAGTTTTTAAAATTTCGAAAAAAGAATTTAATATTGCCTCCCCAAAGCAATTAGGTGAAATAATTTATAATGAACTTAAGATAGCAGGTTTAAAAAAGACCAAAAAAGGAAGTTTTGCTACAAGTGCGAGTGTTTTGGAAGATTTAGCTTTTAAAGGTCATGAATTTCCTCAATTAATTCTAGACTGGAGGCAAGTATCAAAGCTTAAAAATACTTATTCAGATTCCCTACCAGAACATATTAATCCATCAACAAAAAGAGTGCATACTTCATTCTTGTTGGCAGCAACTACAACTGGCAGATTGGCATCTAGTGATCCAAATTTACAGAATATCCCAATAAAATCAGAAGATGGAAAAGATATCAGAAAAGCTTTTGCAGCCAAAAAAGATCATCTTTTAATTTCGGCAGATTATAATCAAATTGAAATGAGAATCTTAGCAGATCTAGCAGATGTTAAAGAGCTTAAAAAAGCTTTTAAAAATAATGAAGATATTCACTCATTAACAGCTAGTCAGATTTTTAATATAGATATTAAAAAAGTAAATCAAGATCATCGAAGAAAAGCAAAAGCAATTAATTTTGGAATTATTTATGGAATTTCACAGTATGGTTTAGCAAAACAGATTAACGTTTCAAATTATGAAGCAGAAGAATTTCTGGATGCATATTTTGCAAAATTTCCTGAAATAAAAGTTTATATGGACAGTACAATTAATTTTTGTAGAAAAAGCGGTTACGTTAATAATATTTTTGGTAGAAGATCCCATTTCAATGGAATTAATGACAAAAATTTTAATATAAGAAATTTTCAAGAGCGAGCTGCAATTAATGCCCCTATACAAGGATCAGCAGCAGAAATTATGCGTTTAGCTATGATTAGATTGGATAAAAAATTATTAGAACAAAAAAATATTAAATCTAAAATGCTTTTACAGATTCATGATGAGTTAATATTTGAAGTACCAAAAAAAGATGAAAAAATGATGGTCAAATTAGTAAAAGATGAAATGACTAGTGTTGCTAAAAGTGACTATCATTCATTTTCAATCCCACTAACAGTTGACGTTAATGTTGGAGATAATTGGGGAATGCTTCATTAATTTAATTAGATTGCCCAATTTAGAACAATTTAGTATTTTTATATAAGGAATGCACAAACAAACTATAGCTTTAATAGATGATGATAGAAATATTCTAACGAGTTTGAGTATTGCCCTTGAGAAAGAAGGCTTTAAAGTTCAAACTTATATTGATGGTGAAAGTGCATTAATTGGTCTGACCAGAACGCCCCCTGATTTAGCAGTGATTGATATAAAGATGCCTAAAATGGATGGTGAGGAGTTACTTAAAAAGCTTAGAAAAAAAACATCATTACCAGTAATTTTTTTGACATCTAAAGATGATGAGATTGATGAATTGTTAGGATTGAAACTAGGAGCAGATGATTTTGTAAAAAAATCTGGAGGTTTTTCAATTAAAGTTTTGATTGAAAGAATTAGAGTTCAGCTAAGAAAAAAAGACTCTAATAATATTTTAGAGGAAAATAAAAGTTTAATATCACATGGAAGACTAAAATTAGATCCATCTCAACTTGAATGTGAATGGAATAATAAACAGCTTCCAGATAAACTTACCACAACAGAATTTTTAATTGTCAAAGAGTTGGCAAAAAGACCAGGAATTATTAAAGAACGAGCTCAATTAATGGATATTGCTTATAGAGAAGATACTGATATCGAGGATAGAACCATCGATAGTCATGTTAAAAGAATTCGTAAAAAATTCAAAAAAATAGATCCTGATTTTTCAGCTATTGAAACTAGATATGGTAGTGGATATAGATGGAATGTTAGCTAATGTTTAGTAAATACTTAAAAAGTCTATCTATATTAAAAAAATTTTTATTCATAAATTTTATAATCTTTACAATTATTAGCTTATTCACTTTTGTTTATGTAAATAACGTTCAGCCCAGTCTAATTAAAAAGAAATCAGTAAAGCATTTAAATGTAATAGATAATACAATTAATACTCTTATAAGATTAGATGTTAAATTCGATGTTGATGATATTAGAAAGTTTTTATTTTCAACTAGATTTATTTTTCAAAACTTAGATAGAGTAATATTTTTTGATAATGACTCAAATATAGTAGGCGATACAGATACCTTAGATCTTGATCCAAGGTCTTTTTCTTCAAGGTTAGATGAAATTGAGTTTGAAAATTTAAATGATAATGAAAATGATAAAAATGATAAAAATAAAAATATTAATATAACTAAAAATAAAAACTTTTCTTTTAAAGATATTTTAAAAAAATATTTAAATTCTGATGCTTACGGAAATTCTTACACATTCATACAAGAAGATCTTAATCAATTTAGATTAATTACAATTAAAAATGTAATTAAAGATAATTCAAATATTGGATACATTGCTATTACAGAAAATGCTAATGATATAAAAATAGCTACTGACGAAAGGAAAGCTTTTGTTCTTAGAACAGCGATTGCTGTGGGTTTTGTAATTTTAATTTTCTCTTTTGTCTTGAGCAGGTATTTTATTAAACCAATTCAAAACCTTGTAAGCTATACAAAAGTAATTAAAGAAAAAAGTCAAACTAAAATAAATATTGAAAGTTTAAAAAGTCGTAATGATGAATTAGGTCTTTTATCAAATTCACTGGATGATATGACAATTGAACTTCAAAAGAGAGTTGCACATGCTGAGAATTTTTCCACAGATCTAGTTCATGAAATAAGAAACCCACTAGCATCTTTAAAAAGTGCTTCTGAGATACTGCAAGACTCTAATAACGCAGAACAAAGATTAAAATTACTAAATATTCTTAGTCATGATGTTTTGAGAATTGAAAGACTAATAACTGATTATTCTCAGATGCTAAAAGATGAAGTAGCTCTTAGTAAAGAAAAAATGAGAAAAATTAATATAGAGCCAATTATTCAATCTGTTGTTGAGGATTATAATAATATTCAAAATGTTAAAAAAAATATCAAAATTAATTATGAAAATGATGGTAATGAAAAATATATTATTAATGGTATTGAGAACAGAGTCGAGCAAATAATTGCCAACCTATTAGATAATTCAATTTCATTTTGTAAAGAAGGTGAAAATATTTTTGTAAATATATCTAATACTGTAGATAAAAAAATTTTGGTAAAGATTGTTGATGACGGTCAAGGATTTAAGGAAAAAGATACATCAAAAATATTTAAAAGATTTTATAGTAATAGACCTGATAAATTTGGAGAACATTCGGGGCTTGGATTAAATATTGCTAAAAATTTAGTCGATCTTCATGATGGTGAAATTGTAGCATCTAATCGATTAGATAGAGATGGTGCAATTATAGAAATAAGGTTTCCAAGTGTATAATCTTAACTTGATTTGTCATTTGTTGACTGTATAAGATTTTCACATGGAAGATTTTAAAGTCAAAGATATATCATCTGCTGAATTTGGTAGAAAAGAGATCTCGATAGCTGAGAGTGAAATGCCGGGATTAATGGCATTAAGAGAAGAATATTCAGAAACTAAACCTTTAAAAGGTGCTAGAATTATTGGTTGTTTACACATGACTATTCAAACAGCTGTATTAATAGAAACGTTGGTTGCTTTAGGTGCTGAGGTGAGATGGTCCTCGTGTAACATATTTTCAACTCAAGATCATGCAGCTGCTGCAATTGCAAAAGTTGGAATACCTGTTTATGCATGGAAAGGTGAAACTGAGGAAGAATATCTTTGGTGTATTAAACAAACCATAATTGGGAAACCTGATTGGAAACCAAATATGCTTTTAGATGATGGCGGTGATTTAACTGAAATTATGCATAATGAATATAAAGATTTAATGAAAGATATAAAAGGAGTTTCAGAGGAAACTACTACAGGAATAAAAGCATTAAATAAGATGGAAAAAGACAATTCTCTTTTGGTGCCTGCAATTAATGTTAATGACTCAGTCACTAAATCAAAATTTGATAATTTATATGGTTGCAGAGAAAGTTTAGTTGACGGAATTAGAAGAGCAACAGATGTAATGATGTCAGGAAAGATTGCAATCGTAGCGGGATTTGGAGATGTAGGTAAAGGAAGCGCTGCATCACTTAGACAAAGTGGAGCAAGAGTTTTAGTTACTGAAGCAGATCCAATATGTGCGTTACAGGCTGCAATGGAAGGATATGAAGTTGTATTAATGGAAGAAGCTATTAGCAGAGCTGATATTGTTGTAACAGCTACAGGTAACAAAGATATTGTTACCGCTGATCATATGAGAGATATGAAAGATAGAGCAATATTATGTAATATTGGCCATTTTGATAATGAAATTCAAGTCGAAGCCCTTAAAAATTACAAATGGAGTGAAGTTAAACCTCAAGTTCACGAAATAGAATTACCTAGTAAAAAAAGAATTATTCTATTAGCAGAGGGAAGATTAGTTAATCTAGGCTGTGCAACTGGACACCCAAGTTTTGTTATGAGTGCTTCATTTACAAACCAAGTAATTGCACAGATTGAGCTTTGGAATAATCATAAAAATTATGAAAATAAAGTTTACGTACTTCCTAAACATTTGGATGAAAAAGTTGCAACTCTTCATTTAAAAAAAGTTGGTGCTAAACTTACCAAATTATCCAAAGAACAAGCAGATTATATAAGTGTTGGGACAGAGGGTCCATTTAAACCAGATGCCTATCGCTATTAAAAATAGCATAATAGATATATCTTCAGAAGAGACGACCAAAGAATTAGCAAAAAATTTTTCTGATTATCTGAAAGGTGGTGAAGTAATTTTTTTATATGGAGAGATGGGAGTTGGCAAAACTACTTTTGTAAAATATTTAATTAATCAATTTCAAACAAAAAAAAAATTAAAAATTACAGAAGTAACAAGTCCAACTTTTAACTTACTTAATGAGTATGAGGCAGATGATTTGATTATTAAACACTATGATTTATTTAGATTAAAAGAAGAGTCTGAAGTTAAAAATTTAGATCTATTTGATAAAAAACAAAATACAATAACACTTATTGAATGGCCTCAATTAATTAGCAAAGAAAAATTTAAAAAGACCATAGATTTAATATTTAACTATGAAAATGAATTAAATAATAGATCAGTTAAAATTGATGGTTTAGACTGATTATTTAATATGAAACTTTCAAAATATTTTAAGGAAATTAAAGGAGACGCATCATTTAGAAAATTTTATCGAAATACCAAAGAAAATTCAATTATAGTATTTGCTAATAGAGAAAAGATTAAAAATTTATTAATATATGACTCAATTAATAAAATATTAATCAAAAATAATATAATAGCCCCTAAACTATTAAGCCAAAATTACAAAAAGAATTACATTGAAATACAAGATTTAGGAAACAAAACAATTTATCAAATACTTTCAAAAAATAAAAAAAATCAATATTTAATATTTAAAAAAGTAATTAAGGTTTTAAATAAAATCCAATTAGTTAAAGATAAAAGAATTAAAAATTTCAAAAATACATTTTATTTGATTAAAGATTATAAAAATAAGATCTTATTAGATGAAACAAAGTTATTTAGTTATTGGTATGTCCCAAAAAAATTAAATAAAAAAAAAATTAAGACATTTAATAGCAAATTTAATAAAGAGATTAAGCTATTATTGTCAAAATTAAATTTTAAAAATGATACTTTTGTTCATAGAGATTTTCATGTTTCAAACCTAATCATAAATTTAAAAAATCAAATTGGATTAATTGATAATCAGGATGCTCTTTATGGGAACAAAGCTTATGATTTGGCCTCTTTAATAGATGATGTTAGATACAAAACATCTAATTTATTAAAAGACAAGGTATACAAATATTATTTAAACACTAATAAACAAATCGATCCAGATAAATTCAAGAATGACTTTGATATTTTATCAGTTCTTAGAAATTTAAAGATTATTGGAATATTCATGAGATTAGCAGAAAGAGATAAGAAAAGAAAATATTTAAAGCTTATTCCATATGCATGGAAGATGATTGACAGTAGGTTGAGTAATAAGAAAAACTTGGCTAATTTGAAGTTGTTATTAAAGTCTAATTTTCCTAAATTTATAACTAAGTAAAATGAGAATTAATACAGCTTTTATTTTGTGTGCAGGATTTGGAAAAAGATTAAATCCACTAACACTAGATATCCCCAAACCTTTGATCAAATTAAACAATATTACAGTGCTTGAAATTTGTATTAATCTAATCGAAAGTTTGGGTATACAGCAAATTATTATCAATACCTTTTATTTAAAAGATCAAATTCATGATTTTATAAATAATAAAAAATTTAGATCTAAAATTTCAATTATTGAAGATGGTGAGAGTATTCTTGATACAGGTGGTGGAATAAATAATATGATGAAACATACAAGTGAAGATAATATTTTAATATTTAACCCAGATACAATTTGGAAGAAAAATTATTTCAATAAAATTATTGAAATGGAAAATATGTATTTTTCTAAAAAACTAAAAAATATACTTTTATTAGTTAAAAAGGAATTAAGTTTTGATAAAAATTTAAATGGTGATTTCGATCTTAAAGAAAATTTAATTATAAAAAATAATGAGAATAAATTTATTTATACAGGTTGCCAAATTATGAATAAAAAACTTCTTTCTGATTATAAAGATAAAAATTTTTCAATAACAAATGTATGGAACGATCTAATCGAAAAAAAAGAACTATATGGATTTGAGACTGATAATGATTTTTATCATTTAACTGATCTTGAAACTTTTAAAAAACTACAAGATCTTTAGCTCTTTCTTTATCTAAGTATTTACAATTTGTAATTTTATTCTCTTCATCTAATTTTATTATAAGTGGATTTCCAGTTGGGATCTCCAATTTGGATATTTGATTTTCATCTAATTTAAATAAATATTTACATAATGCTCTAATCGAATTTCCATGTGCAGATATTAAAATATTATTATTTGAAATTTTATTTTCAATTTCTTGTTTATAAAACTCCAATACTCTTTTGTAAGTATCTTTAAGAGACTCTGTGTTAGGAATTTTATTAATTGGTATTTTTTTATAGGTATCAATGTTAATTGGATGATAAGGATTATTTTTATCTAATGGTTCTGGTCGCAAGTCCCACGAACGTCTAAATTGATGAACTTTTTCTTCACCAAGTTTTTTTTTCATTTCATCTTTATTTAAACCAGTAAGGGCTCCATAGTGTCGTTCATTTAATTGCCAAGCTTCTTTTGAAACTTTTGAGTCTTCCAATATTTGTTTAATTAATTTCAAGGTATTTTTCGCTCTTAATTGAATTGATGAATAATAAATATCAATATTTATATTCTTTGTTTTTATGAGTTCACCAGCTTTTTTAGCCTCTAATTTACCATTTTCAGTCAAGTCTACATCAACCCAGCCTGTAAATTTTTTCTCTAGATTCCATACACTTTGACCATGTCTAACTAAAATTAAATAACTCATTTGTTAATCTTTTAAATTAATTTATAAAATATAACTACTAATTAAATTACATGAAGTTTTTTAAAATTAATTCATTATTTGTAATATTATTTTTTATTTCAGCTTGTTCTTCGATACCATCAAACACATCAAATAGTTGTTCTATATTTAATGAAAGATATTTATGGTTTAAACATGCAAATAAATCTGAAAAAAAATGGGGAACACCTGTTTATTTGCAGCTTGCTATTATAAAAATGGAATCAGATTTTGATTGGCTTGCTAAACCTCCTAGACAAAAACTTTTTAAAGTAATTCCATACAAAAGGCCCTCAAGTTCATTTGGATATTCTCAAGCTGTTAATGCTACCTGGGAACAATATAAAAAAGAAACAGGAAATAAACTTGCAGTTAGAACTAGGTTTAAGGATAGTGTTGATTTTATTGGATGGTACACTAGTAAATCAAGCGCAATTTTAAAAATATCTAAAAATGATGCTTTTAAACAGTATGTTGCATATCATGAAGGATGGGGAAATTATAAACATTACAAAAAAAATAAAAAAATAATTAACTTAGCAAAAAGAGTTGAGAGACAATCCAATATTTATAAAAACCAACTTAAAGAATGTAGTAATTCATTGAGTAAAAATAGATATATTATTTTTTAGATAATTCTTTTTCTAATTCTAAATCAACTGAGTCAATTCTTTTAGTATTTTTAGCAAGAGTAAGATACATTGTCGGAGTTACGTACAAAGTAAAGAAAGTTGAAATTATCATTCCTCCTAAAATTGTAGAACCAACAGCTAATCTTGAGCCTTCACCAGCTCCAGGCCCAATATTTCCTATTACAAGAGGAAGCATTGCTATCATAGTACTTAAAGAAGTCATGACTATTGGTCGAATTCTAAGCTGACATGCTTTAATCAAAGCTTCCTCGATTTTAATGCCAGTTGTTCTTAATTGATTTGCATAGTCTACAATTAAAATACTATTCTTAGTAGATATGCCTATAAGTATAATTAATGCAATTTGTGAAAAAATATTGACTGAGCTATTTAAAAGTAAAATAAAAACTAATCCACCAAAGACTGCAAGTGGAACAGTTAATATAATTATAAATGGGTGAATAAAAGAATTAAATGTTGCTGCCATAACCAAATAAGCAGTTAATAAAGCAAGAGCAAAAATTAAATAAATCTCATTAGTTGTTTCTTTTAGTTCCTCAGATTTTCCTTTCCAGGTAGTCTGGTTTTGAGGAGCAACTTTAATCATTACATTTTCCAAATATTTGATTGCCTCTGTTAGAGTATAATTTTCTGATAGAGCAGCTGAAATTGTAACAGCTCTTTGACGATTATATCTTGGTAAAGCTTCTGCAGTTCCTTTTTCTTTGAACTCAACAAGACTTGCTACAGAAACTAATTTTCCTGTTGTCTCAGATCTAACAAAGATTTTCGATAAGCCGTCCTTGTCTCTTCTATCAACTAGGTATTGTTGTAATATAATTGGATATTCTCTTCCTTCTTTACTAAAAGAAGTTACTCTTTTTCCTCCATAAAGTGTCTCTAGAGTTCTTCCTATATTTTCAGTAGACACACCTAAATCATTAGCCCTATTTTTATTTGTAACTAATTTAACTTCGGGTTTATTTTTTGTATAGTCACTCTCTATTCGGAACATGTTTCTATTTTTTCTGAGTTCTCTTAAAACACTGTTCTGGATTTCTTCAAGCTCTTCGTAACTAGTTCCATAAATAACCATTTGCACTGGTTTGTTATAGCTAGAAACTCTTATTCCTTGAGGAGATATTGGAAAAGCAAAAGTTTCAGGAACTGAAACTACTTGCCCAATAGCTTCCCTTAAGACTGTTTGACTACCTTTTTCTCTGTTTTTCCACTCGTCTAATAAAGCAATTATAATAAATGTATTATAAGTTGTTGCCGATCTACCAAAACCAGGAACTCTCATTATTAGTCTTTCATAAGGGCTATTTTCAGCTTGCAATAGTCTTAGTATTCTTCCTTCAATAATTTGAGCTTTTTCTTGAGTATATTCAAATGAACTTCCTTCATCAGTTGATCCTATTATTAGATAAGAACCTCTATCTTCCATCGGTAATAATTCTTTTTTTGAAAAATTAAAAAGATAACCGGAAGCACAAATGATAAAGATTATAAATACTGAAATAGTTTTTTTCTTATTAATCCAATATTTGAGTGAGTCTATATAAAATCCAGTAAAAGATTTAAACCCAAGATTAAATTTTTTAACAAAAAAATTAACTTTTTCTTTTTTATTTAGGAATTTGCTTCCTAGCATAGGAGATAAAGTTAATGCTACAAAAGAAGATACCACAATAGAAAAAGATAATGCTATAGCCGTTTCTTTAAATAGCGTTCCAGAAATTCCTTTAATGAAAATTAAAGGTAAAAACACTGCAATTAAAATTAAAGTAGTTGCAATTATTGCAAAAGTAATTTGTTTTGAACCTTTGTATGCTGCAACTAATGGTGTTTCACCATTTTCTATCCTTGTATAAATAGCATCAGTCATAATTACAGAGTCATCAGTAATTATTCCTATTGCTAAAATAAAACTCAACAATACAAATATATTAATTGAAAGATCAAACATATATAGCCCAAGAAAAGAACCAATTAAACTAACTGGTAGTGCTACAGCTGGTACAATTACTGCTTTAAGATTACCTAGAAATAAATAAATAATTAAAACAACCAATACAAAAGCAATAATTAAACTTTTGTATACCTCTTCGATTGCTGCACCAATGTAAGTGGCTCTGTTAAATGCTATTTCTAATTTTAATCCATCAGGTAAAGATTTGTTGAGTTCTTTTATTTTAACTTTTATTTGGTTAGATAGTTCTACTGTTGAAGCCCCACTTTTTGCATAAATCCCTATTCCTACAGTTTTCAAATTCAATGCATTTTTACTTTGTGCTTTAAATAAAGTTTTTTCTGAAACAGGCCCAAACTCAACATTTGCTACATCTGAAAGAATTATTACTTTGTTTTTATTTTTTTTAAGGGGAAGCTGCTTTATTGTATCTATATTAGTATAAGATTTATCAATGTTCAGAGTTAAATCTTTATTATTTGCCTCTAATGTCCCAGCAGGAAGATTAATATTTTCATTCCTTAGCGCTCTTTCAACTTCCTGTATCGTTAAATTATTAGCAGCTAATTTTATGGGATCTATCCAAACTCTCACACTAAGTTCTCGTAATCCACCCACTAAAATTCTACCTACATTAGGCACACTTGAAAATGCATCTATAAGATATCTTTCAGCATAATCTCCAAGATCTAGATCACTCCAAGTCGGAGATGAAAGTCCTACCCACATAGTAGTTGTGAAACCTGCTGCTTGTTTTAAAATTTGTGGTGGATTTGCTTCACTTGGCAAATTATCTACAACACGTGCTACTCTTTCTCTTATATCATTTGCTGCATCGTCTAAGTCTATATCTGTATTAAATTGAATATTAATTCTACTTCTTCCATTTAAAGAGCTTGAGTCGATATTTTTTATACCTTCAGCACCTCCTATTACGTCTTCAAGTTTTTGAGTTATTTCTTCATCAACTATTTCTGCGGATGCTGATTTATAATCAGTTTGAACCTGAACAACTGGAGGCTGAATTCCATCAGGAAGCTCTCGTACTGGTAATTCTGAAAAAACAAATATTCCAAAAATTATTAAGATTAAAGACATAACCCAAGCCACAACAGGTCGTTTGATGCTTACTTCAGTTATATACATTTAATTATTTTTTTTCTTTTTCAGATTTTTTGAAAATATTTTTTAACCAATCAAATTTACCTTTTTTTTCTTCAGTTTTTTTTGATTTCTTTTTTTTTCCCCAACTAGAATTTCCTTGTTTTTTTTTAGACCCTTTTTCAATTGGTCTTATTGTTAAATTTGGTCTTACTTTTTTGGTTCCTTCAGCAACAATTTTATCACCATTATTTAATCCTTCTAAGATTTCGACGAAGCCCAAATATCTATCACCGATAGTTACTTTTGTTTTCATTACTTTGTTTTTTTCACCAACTTTATAGATAAATACATCTTCACCTTCAACTATAGTGCTTGTATCAGGTGCACTTAAACCATCTCTAATGTCATACTTAATTGAAATCTCTAAGAATGATCCAGGAAGTATTTCTCCTGCCATATTATTTATCTTTATTCTAGTAGCTAAAGCTCTAGTATCTTGACTTATTCTGCTTGCAAAAGAGTCAATCTCTCCTTTGTAAATTTTATTTTTATATCCAGAAAATTTTATATCGACTGGTAAACCTACTTTAATAAAAGGTACAAAAATTTCAGGTATATCTACATCACAATATATTGAACTTGTATCCTCAAGGTTAACTAATATAGATGATTTTGAAACTTCTAAATCTTCAGAAAATTCTCTTTTTCCAATAACCCCATCAAATTGTGCAATAATTTTTCTATTTTTAAGATTAGCAATCACATCTCCTTTTTTAACTTTTTTATTAAAATTTATTGGATTTAGTATTTCATATTTTTCTATTTTAAATGATTGAGTTTGAATTGGGACAGCAGTTCCATATGTGCTTATAACATTTTCAAAAACTCTTTCTTTAGTATTAGTTACTAATATTCCTGGCGGAGGTCTTTTACTAAATTTTTTTTTAAAGTGGTTTCCAATCATTGTTCTTCCAATGATGACAGTTGCAATGATTAAAAAAAATATAATTACTACACTTGTGATTTTTGTAGATGTTTTCATAAATTAATTCTTACCATACTCTGACCATGAGCCATCGTAAATTGTCGGCTTATATTTATCATTTATTAAGGAATAAGCTAGAGCCAATACACTTGCAGTTACTCCTGAACCACATGAAAATACTAGATTTTTATCATGGTCAAAATTATATGATCTAAATTTTTCTGAGATTTTATCTTTGCTGATAAATGTATGGTCATCATTTATTAGTTCTCCAAAAGGTAAGCAAAAAGAATTTTTTATTGATCCGCTTCTTAAACTTTTTCTTGGTTCAACAACTTTGCCTTCGAACCTTTCTCTGCTTCTTGCATCAACAACATTAAAATCTTTTTTATAAATATTTTCATCTATCTGTTCTTTATTTTTTACTAGTTCTGTATTTTCCTTACATGAATATATAGAAGTTTCAGTGATAACTTTTTTATTGTTTGTAGCTTTATTTTCTTTTTTCCATTTTTTAAGTCCTCCATCAAGAACATGAACTAGTTTAGGATCATGACCAAAATAAATTAAATTATACCAACACCTACATGAACTTATTACATCTGAATTATCATAGACTACAATTTCATCTTTATTTTCAATTCCCATATCCACTATAATTTTTTCCCAAGATCTAATATCAGTTAGCATGTGAGGGAGGTCCGTATTTATTTTTGAATTTTTATCTAAATCAAAAAAAATTGCGTTTGGGATATGTTCTTTTGTATATTCCTCAAAACCATTTCTTTTTGTTTGTGGCATATGCCAGGAGCAATCAATAATCTTTACATTGTTAATATTTTCTTCCAACCAATTTGTCTTTACTAAAGACATCTTATCTTTTATCCAAATATTTTTGATGATATTCTTCTGCAGGACAGTAATTTTTTGCTAAAGAAATTTTGGTTACAATTTTTCCTAAAAATCTAATATTTTCTTCTTTAATTATTTTTTCAGAAATCTCTTTTTGTTGGTCATTTAAATAAAATATTTCACTTCTATATTGGGTACCAAAATCTGGTCCTTGAGAATTTAAGGTTGTTGGATCATGAATTTCAAAAAAAAATTTAAGAACTTTTTCATAAGATATAATTTTAGGATCAAAATCTAATTTTACTACTTCAGCATGATTGGTTGTGCCAGTACATACTTCTTTATAATTAGTTTCACTACTAAGGCCCCCACAATAACCAACTTCAGTTTTAATAACTCCATCAAGTTTACTAAACTTAATTTCTGGTCCCCAAAAACATCCTAATCCTAAAATTGCTATTTCCATTGATAAATTACTTATTTAATTTAAAGTTAATCAAATGTTATCTAAAAATCAATTGGGCTTTTTTTACATGTTCATTTCTGTGTGCGCATTTTCACTTATGGATGTAATTGTTAAATGGTCTGATGATTATCCAATAGGGCAAGTTCTATTTTTTAGAGGGTTTTGTGGCATAATACCTATTTTATTTCTTATTCCAAAAGATAGGTATCTAGATTTTTATAAAACAGACCGAAGTTTTCTTCATATAAAAAGATGCTTAGCTGGTTTAATAGCGCTAATAGCTATATTCATTGCTTTAAGGAATTTACCTCTAGCAACAGTTGTTAGTATTTCATTCGCTGCCCCAATATTTACAACTATCTTTTCAATATTTTTATTAAATGAAAAAGTTGGCTTTTATAGATGGTTAGCAGTTTTGGTTGGTTTTATTGGAATTATTGTTATTTCTGAACCAGGATTTAGTTCGTTAAATTTTTATTATATTTATCCAATAATTTTTTGTTTAGGTTTGTCTTATGTGGCAATAGCAATTAGAAAATTATCATCAACCGAACCCGTTTGGCTTATTGGTTTCTTCTTTTCTTTTTCAATTATGATTTTAAGTTTTTTTACTTTTTATCAAAATTGGATAATGCCAAGTTTAAAAGATTTATTTTTGTTATCAATGGTAGGTATATTGGGAGGTCTTGCAAATTTATGGTTAACTCAATCATATAAGTTTTCTGAAGTTAGCTTGGTAACTCCATTAAAATATTTAGCATTAGTGTTTGCAATCTTATTTGGTTATTTTATTTGGAACGAAGTGCCAACAACAAAAACTTTAGCAGGAGCTTCATTGGTTATTATTTCATCATTCATAATATTTAAAAGAGAAATGACTCTTAAGAAGCGTGTATCAGTCACTAGGCATGAGTAATACACCTAAATATTGGAATAATGCTAAAAAATATTTATCTAAAAAAGATAAAGTTATGGCATCCTTGATTAACAAATATAAATCTCCATCAGAAACAATATTAAGCTCTAGAAAAGATATTTTTTTTTCACTTTGTAAAAGTATTATAGGACAACAAATTAGTATTGCAGCAGCCAATTCTGTTTTTTTACGATTCAAAAAAAAATGTAAAAATAAAATTAATGCTAAAACTGTTAATGACTTATCTTTTTCTCAATTGAAATCATGTGGACTTAGTAAACAAAAAGTTAAAGGTATTCAAAGCCTATCTAAACAAATTCTAAATAAAACTTTTAATCCAAGACTAATATCTAAGATGTCAGATGAAGAAGCTATTTTATATCTTTCTGAATTAAGACAGATAGGAAGATGGTCTGCTGAAATGATTTTGTTATTTACTTATAATCGATCTAATATTTGGCCAGTTCAAGATATAGGATTGTTAAGAGCTATTTCTAAAAATTATAAAAAAAAATATTTACCACCTGAGAGTTACGTGAATTTATTGAAAAAAAGATTTACTCCATACTGTTCAGTAGCAACCTGGTATTTATGGAGAAGTATAGATCCAGAACCTATTCAGTACTAAAACCCTCAATTACTTGCATGTGTCTAACAGTTGTATCTTTTGCTAGATCCCAACCAGCCAAATATTCTTTTGAATTATGGCATTCAATAGCTTTTTCATAGCTTGGAAATTCCCAAACAACTGTTCTAACAAAATCATCTCCCTCAAACGTTTCATGTTTTCCACCTCTCACAAGAGGTACACCTCCAAAACCTTTTATAACAGGTGTCACTGCTTCAGCATATTTTTTTAAGTTTTCTTGATTTTCAACTTTTAAATATAAGCTTATCCAGTAACCTTTTTTCATTTAATTAACTTATTTCTTTAATTTTTATAGTTCAATTATAATTTGTGAGTTTCTGAGACAAGCTGTGCAACAATTGATAAAGCAATTTCAGGAGCAGATTTTCCTCCAAGTTTAATACCTATTGGTCCATGTATTGAGTCAATTTCTTTTTCACTAAATCCAGCTTCTTTTAATCTTTCACATCTTTTAATGTGCGTTTTTTTACTTCCAAGAGCACCAATATAAAAAAACTTATTTTTCAATGCATGCCTTAATGCTGGATCATCTATTTTTGGGTCATGGGTGAGTGTGATTAATGCATTATTAGAGTTTGTTTGTAATTTCTTTAAAATTTCCTCTGGCCACCCATTTATAATTTCTATATTTGGAAATCTTTCTGTAGTGATAAAATATTTTCTTGGATCAATAATTTTAACTTCGAAATCAAGATTTTTAAATAAATCAACCAAATATTGACAAATATGAACAGCTCCTACAATAATAACCTCAATTGGCTTTATGTAGTTTTGAATAAATATTTGAGTTCCATCAATAACGCCATTTTTTTTAAGATAATGATAATTTTCTATTTCTTTTTTAGAACTTTCAAAATCTTTACTTAAGAATTTTCCAAATTCAAATATTTCACTATTACCATTAATCAAATTTGTTAATACAGCAAATTTTTCTTTAGAAGATTTTTTTTGAATTATCTCTTTGAGTATTTGTATTTTCATGAATTAATTTGTTCAATAAAAATTTTTATTTCACCTCCACAGGCCAGACCTACGTCCCATGCATTCTCATCAGAAACATTAAATTTTATTTGCTTAAATAAATTATTATTTTTTATTAATTCTAAACATTCAGCTATTACATTTGACTCAACACAACCACCTGAAACTGATCCAAAAAATTCGCCTTTTTCATTAATAATCATACTACTCCCTGTGGGACAAGGAGAGGAACCCCAGGTATGAATTACTCTTGCAAGCACTACTTTTTGGTTAGATTCAATCCAGACATTAGCTTGCTCCAAAACTGTTCTCTTCAATTGTTTATTCATACAATAAATTTATCTTTTTAGTTTTTTTTATTTATGATACCAAATTTACAATGAAAAAATTATTTTTAAATTCCTCAAAAGCTTTCTTCATAATATTATTTTCATCAATTATACATGTTAATGCTGATGAAATATTTATTAAAGGAAAAGAAGTTTTTCTTGAGGCTGGAAATTGTGCTGCATGTCACACTCTTTCAGATGCGGGTTCAAACGTAAATATTGGTCCAAATTTAAACGAAATCAGACCTGATATTCAAAGAATCATAATGGCTGTTAGAAATGGTATAGGAGTTATGCCTGCTATGGAAGGTATATTATCCGACGAAGAAATAGAGGCAGTGGCCTACTATGTTTCTTTAAGTGCTGAACAATAATAAAGATTTTAACTATAATTTTTAATCCAATGTTTTGCTATGTCTATTCTTTTACAGATCCAAATATCATTAAATTTTAAAATATAATTTAAAAATTTTTTGAGTGACTGTATTCTTCCAGGTCTTCCAATTAATCTACAATGTAAACCAACAGACATCATTTTTGGTGAAGTTTTTCCCTCTTCATAAAGAGCATCAAAGCTATCTTTTAAATAATTATAAAATTGTTCACCAGAATTAAACCCTTGGTTAGTAGCAAATCTCATATCATTGTTATCAAGTGTGTAAGGTATCATTAACTGTTTTTTATTACCTTTTTTTACCCAATATGGAAGATCATCACTGTATGTATCACTACAGTATAAAAAGTTACCATTATCTATCACTAAATTTAATGTATTCGAACTGCACCTACCAGTGTACCAGCCTGCAGGATGAGTACCAAAATTTTTTTTAATAGATTTTATAGCAAGTTTCATATCATTCTTTTCTTTTATCTTTGGTACATTTTGATAATCAATCCATCTCCACCCATGACTAGCAACTTCATAATTGGCTTTTTTAATAGCTGAACAAACATCTTTATTTCTTTCTAATGCCATTCCAACTCCAAAAATAGTTAGTGGGATTTTTTTCTTGTTAAATAAATCATGAACTCTCCAAAATCCTCTTCTTGATCCATATTCATAAATTGACTCCATATTTAAATGTCGACCTTTAATTGGTTTTGCTCCTATAATTTCTGATAAAAATACCTCTGAAGTTTTATCACCATGAAGAATACAATTCTCTGCTCCTTCTTCATAATTGAGCACAAATTGTAAAGCTAACTTGGCATCTCCAGGCCACTTTACCTTAATTCTTTTGGAACCATATCCTACTAAATCCCTTGGATATTTCTTTTTCATTTTTTTAAAATAATTTTATCTTTTTTAAATTTATAAATAACAAGATTGTTTCCTTTCCCTTTTCTGTCAACAATTAGATAATTCATGTTTTTCAAAGAAATAAGTGGAAAGTGCCAAATACCAGCCTTGTAATTTACTCCTGTTTGTTTAGGAACTAAAAAGGATTGGATTTTGTCTATATCAGGTTTATCTCCTCTAGGAGCAACAAATACTAAAAATTTTGTATCTTCCATTGGTATAAAGGCTTGGCTTCCTAAAGGATGTTTTTCCATCATATCAATTTTAATAGGAAATCTCCTTTTTTTGGCTTTAAAAATACTAATTATTGCTTTACCTTTTTTTTTAGAAGTATCTATATTTATTAAATCATCAAATCTTTTTGCATATCCATCATTAATACTTATTGGATTTTTTTTGGATGTGTCTATTAATTGTCCAAACTTAGAAAAATTTTTTTTAGTTATATTTTTTGCTTTTATTACTTTCATTTTACAAAATTTCCAAATGCTCTTATTCTAGAAATTCCTCCATCTGGATAGATATTTATTTTAAGAAAATTTTCCTTATTTCTTTTAATTAAGAATTTTTTAAATATATGTTTTTTGTTTGCGGATAGCTTAGATTTATTTAAAATAAATTTCCAATTCTTTGAATTATTAACAATTGATTTATTAGATAGATTTTTTGTAATATTTGCAGTTTGAATAGAGCAAGTATCAGGGTAATTTCCTTTAAAATGATGAGTATCTATCTCTAATTTTTTTATCAAACCTGGTTTTCCAAATTTTATTATTAGCCAATCAAAGTTTTTTCCTCTACTTCTTCTTGTTTCCCAGCCATCTCCCATATTTTTTCCCTTACCAGGAGCTATTATATTTTCAGCCTTTCCAAAATGCTCATTATTACAACCAATAATTGAAGCACCATTTAAAACAGAGGTTAAATTTACATTTTTGTTATTAAAAATGTTTTTTCCCATTTCAATTTCTCCATAAAGTCTAAGTCTTGCAACTCCACCATCAGGAAAGATATTCAGTCTTATATAATTAAAAACAGATTTGTTTTTTGATTTAAAGATATGATTTTTGTTTGGTCCAAGTTTTTTTTTACCTAACAAGGATACCCATTTTGTTTTTTTACTAGGTTTAGATTTACTAAAGCAACCTTCTAAAGATGCGTGAGTTGGTTGATTTCCATTAAAGTATGTTGTGTCGATGTCTATATCAAATATCTTTCCAGGTTTTCCCAGTTTTAAAATTAGATAATCAAAGCCTTTTGATCTTCTTCTTCTAGTTTCCCATCCATCCATCCATTTACCATGTTTATCAAATAGCCCATCTTTAAAAACTGGAGTATCTGTATTTAAAATTCTATTAGCAGCTGCAAAAAAATCATCAGTCTTAAATATAATTTTAGATCCAACTCTCGGATCGGCTAGATTGATCATTTTTGCACTTATAAATTTTTTCATTTTTTATTTATTTCATTAAGACGAAAGGTTGCAATTTTCTTTACTTGTTTTTTTGCTTCTAGGAATTCACTTTCCATATCACTTTGTATTCTTTGTCTAAAATTATTTAATATGGTATCTTTATCTTTCCCTTTTACAGCAATTATAAACGGAAAATTAAATTTTTTTTTATATTCTGAATTTAATCTTATAAATTCCTCATATTCCTCATAAGAACATTCGTTTAATTTTACAGAAGCTTGTTCTAATATAGACTCCGTAGTCATTTTTTTTGCCACAGCAAGCTCAGGATGAGCATTTAAAATTTCTAAAATTTTTTTTTTTTCATAATTTTCGTAAATATTCAGCATTTTAAACACAACATCTTCGAAATTTTTAAATGGCTTAGAATTAAAAGCTTCCAAGGCTACTGATTCAGTTTTTTCAAAAACATTACCAAATACTGATAAAAAATCAGACTTGTTAAGATCGTTAATGTTATCTATTGTTCTCATATGACTTTAAATAAATTAAGTTTAAAATTAAAATGATACTATAATTTTATGACAAAGCTCACAACTCATGTTTTAGATGTATATTCAGGTAAACCTGGCAAGGGTATCTTGGTTGAGTTATTTTATTTAAATAATTCTGAAAGAAAAAAAATAACTTCAATAAAACTTAATGATGATGGAAGAGCAAGCTCACCATTAGCAGAGGGAGAAATTTTTGTTAAAGGTAAATATGAATTAGTTTTTTACATTGGTGATTATTTTAAAAATATATCATCAATAAACGATATGCCATTCTTGGACGATGTAGTAATAAGATTTGGTATTTCAGATCCTTCGCAGCATTATCATGTACCTTTACTAGTTTCACCATGGAGTTATTCTACTTATAGAGGCAGTTAAGTGATATCAAGCTCAGTAAAATTTTTATTAAATGACAAGATTTTAGAAATTAAAAACCCTGATCCAAATCAAACAATTCTTAATTATATTAGAACTGAACTAAAAAAAACTGGAACCAAAGAGGGTTGCTCCGAAGGTGGTTGTGGCGCATGCACTGTTGTTTTTGGCGAGTTAGTTGGCAATAAAATTAAATATAGTTCAATAAATTCTTGTATTTCATTTGTACCATCTTTGAATGGTAAGCAACTTTTGATTGTAGAAGATTTAGTTTCCAATGATGGGAAACTCCACCCAGTTCAAGATGCGATGATAAAATTTCATGGATCACAATGTGGATTTTGCACACCGGGATTTGTAATGTCTTTGTTTTCAATGTTTAAAAATAATAAAAGTTATAACAGTGAATTAATAACAGACTCAATATCAGGAAATTTATGTCGTTGCACTGGTTATAGACCTATTATTGATGCTGCAAAAAGTTTAAATAAGTCAAATAAGAACGATGAATTTAGCAAAAATAAAAATAAAATTATTAAATTATTAAAAACGATTAAGCCAAAAAATATTTATATTAAAAAAGGTAATAAAGTTTATTTCTCTCCTAAAAACATCAATGATTTAAAAAATATAATAAAGAATAATTCAAATTTCAATTTTCTTGCTGGTGGTACAGATTTATCTTTAACAGTTACAAAAGAGAGAAAAGAAATTCCATTTATAATTGATTTAAAAGAAGTTAAAGAATTAGATTTTATAAAGTTAAGTAAAAATTACTTAGAATTTGGAGCTGCTACCCCATTAATTAAATTTGAAAATGAAATTAAAAGATATTATCCAGATTTTTATTCTGTTCTTAAGAGATATGGTTCTGTTCAGATTAGAAATGTTGGCACTATAGGTGGCAACATTGCAACGGCATCACCGATAGGTGATTCATTACCAATTTTACTATCTTTAAATGCTGAAGTTTTATTAGAGAGCTTTAATGAAAAAAAAGTTTTACCAATAAATAATTTTTTCATAGATTATAGAAAAACTAAGTTAAAAAAGACCGAATTTATTCGATCAATAAAAATACCATTATATAAAAAAAATATATTTAAAGCATATAAAATATCAAAAAGATTTGATGATGATATTTCATCTGTTTGTGGCTCCTTTAATTTTGAAATTAATAATAACAAAATCAAAGAGGTATATATTGCATATGGAGGTATGGCAGCTATACCAAAGAGAGCTAAAGCGTGTGAAAAAAATCTTAAAAATAAGCCTCTTAATATCAATACTTTTGATCAAGCAAAAAATTATTTAGAAAAAGATTTAACTCCTATTGGAGATATGAGAGCAAGCAAAGAATACAGACTAGAGGTAGCAAAAAATTTATTAATGAAATGTTTTATAGAAATAAATTCTAATAAATTAACAAGAGTTAATTAAATGAGCAAAGAGAACTTTATTGAAGAAATAAGACCACACGATAGTGCCTATAAACATGTAAGTGGATACGCTGAGTATACTGATGATATTAATGAACCAAAAAACACAATTTATGGTGCTATTGGTTTAAGCAAAAAAGCACATGCATTAATTAAAAAAATAGATTTAACAGATGTAAAAATAAGTGAAGGTGTTATTTCGGTCGTTACACAAAGTGATATTATAGGTAGAAATGACGTAGGTCCTGTTTTTGATGGTGATCCTATTTTTCCAATAAAAAAAGTTGAGTTTTATGGCCAACCATTGTTTGCAGTAGCTGCTACAACGACTGAACTTGCAAGGAAAGCGGTATTAAAAGCTAATATAACTTATAAAGAGTTAAAACCAGTTATTACAATAAAAGAAGCTTTAAATAAAAAACAGTTCTTATTTAAACCTAGAAAAATAAAAAAAGGAAATCCTTCAAATAAAATAAAAATATCAAAAAATATTTTAAAAGGTAATTTTACAACAGGTGGTCAAGAACACTTTTATTTAGAAGGTCAAGCAGCTTTTGTTATTCCCAAAGAAGATGATAATTTTTTAGTCTACAGCTCAACTCAACATCCTTCAGAGACACAACAACTAATCGCAAAAATGTTCAATCAAAAAAGTAATTCAATAAATGTTGAGGTAAGAAGAATTGGAGGTGGGTTTGGGGGAAAAGAAACAAATTTTATGACTGCTTGTATTTGTGCATTGTTAGCTAAAAAATCAGGTAAGCCTGTAAAATTAAGATTAGATAGAGATGACGATATAATATTGACGGGTAAAAGGCATGAATTTTTATCTGAATATGAAGTTGGTTTTAGTGATGAAGGAATTATTAAAGGATTAAAAATAAACTTATCTTCAAATTGTGGAATGTCGCCTGATTTATCGGCAGCAATAAATGAAAGGGCTTTGCTTCATATAGACAATGCATATTATATTTCTGATATTGAGGTAACAAACAATTTGTGTAAGACAAATATTCCAACTTCAACTGCATTTAGAGGCTTTGGTGGAAACCAAGGAATGATGGCTATAGAAAATATTATAGATAATATTTCAAGGTACTTAAAAAAGGATCCGATAGAAGTTAGAAAGAAAAATTTTTATCAAAAAGATAAAAAAAATGTAACTCATTATGGGATGAAAATTCAAGATAATGTAATTAATGAAATATTTAAAAATTTAGAAAATAAATCTAATTATAAAATAAGATATTCTAATATAAGAAAATTTAATGAAAAAAATAAATTTAAAAAGAAAGGTATAGCTATTACACCATTAAAATTTGGTGTTTCATTTACAACAATTCATTTAAATCAAGCTGGGGCTTTAGTCCATATTTACACGGATGGAAGTATATATTTAAATCATGGGGGCATAGAAATGGGTCAAGGAACTCATACAAAAATAGCTCAATTAGTGGCGAATTCTTTTGGATTACCGTATAATTTAGTTCATATCTCATCCACGAATACATCTAAAGTTCCTAATACATCGGCTAGTGCTGCTTCATCAACGACAGATCTTAATGGAGCCGCAGCTTTAAATGCAGTAGCAAAAATTAAATTAAATCTAGAAAAATTTATCAAGAAAAAATATAAGATCTACAATCAAGAAGCAGTTTATAAAGATCAATATATAATATTTGGAAATAGACAATTTGAATTTAAAAGCATTATTCAAGAGGCATATTTAAATAGAATTTCTCTTTCATCGTCAGGTTTTTATTCAACTCCAAAAATTAATTTCGATAAAAAAAAATTTAAAGGAAGACCATTTTATTACTTTTGTTATGGTGCGGCTGTTTCAGAAGTAACCATAGACACGTTGACTGGTGAAAATGTTTTAGAAAGAGTTGATATTTTACATGATGCTGGAAAACCAATAAATCCTGCACTTGAACTAGGTCAGATTGAAGGTGGTTTTATTCAAGGACAAGGTTGGCTGACTATTGAAGAACTTAATTGGAAATCAAACGGACAGATTACAACTTTCTCTCCATCGACTTATAAAATACCAGCAGTAAGTGATATCCCAAAAAAATTCAATGTGGAAATTTTTAAAGAAGGATTAAATAAAGAAAAAGTTGTTAATAAAGCAAAAACTACTGGAGAACCGCCTTTGATGTTAGCAATGAGTGTTTTTTATGCAATCAAGGACGCAGTTGCTTCAATTGGAAACTATCAGATTACACCAGAACTCAATGCACCAGCAACTCCAGAAAGAATTTTAATGAGTATTAATAGAATTAAAAATCAAAATGGAAGATAAAAAAAAATTTATGGCAAAAGCCATTGAACTTTCTATCAATAGTGCAAACACTGTTGGCGGACCTTTTGGTAGTGTGATCGTTAAAGATAATAAGATTATATCAGAAGGTTCAAATAAAGTAACTTCTTCAAATGACCCTACTGCCCATGGAGAAGTTGTAGCAATTCGAGAGGCTTGTAAAAAATTAAATACTTTTGATTTGTCTGGTTGTGAGATTTATACATCTTGTGAACCTTGTCCAATGTGTCTTTCGGCAATTTATTGGTCAAGATTAGATAAAATATATTATGCAAATACAAGAGAAGATGCAAAAAATATAGATTTTGATGACTCATTTATATATTTGGAGATTCCAAAAAAAATAGATGATAGAAAAATTAAAATGACACAAATGCTTAGAAATGATGCTTTAAAAGCATTTGAAATTTGGGATAAAAAAGTAGATAAAATAAAATATTGATGGAATTTTTACCTTATACGATAAAATGGTTAGAAGTTATTCTAAGATGGGGCCATGTATTATTTGCAATATTATGGGTAGGTAATAGTTTTTTATTTAATTACTTAGATAATAATTTAAATAAAAATGTTTCAAGTGATGATATCGATGGTGAAGGATATCTGATGCATTCTGGTTTTTTTTATAAACTTTCAAGATTAAAAACATCTCCACCTCAGGACTATTTAAATAGATTAGTGATCTTCAAATGGCAGAGTTATTTAACTTTTGTAACCGGAATGTTGCTCTTGGTTGTGATTTACTACTATAACGCGGGCGTTTTGATGGTTGATAAGCGCGTTTTATTAATGCCTCCAAGTTATGCCATTATTATCTCACTTTTATCATTGATTGTTGCTTGGTTTGTTTATGATCTTTTGTGTAAATCAAAATTAATTGAGAGTAATATTTTATTTATATGTATAGGAATAATTTTGTTAACGCTTGTATCTTTTGGTCTAACAAAATTATTTGGACCTAAATTTGCAATTTTGAGTGTTGGATTAATCATTGGCACTAATATGTTTGGCAATGTCTTTACAGTAATTATACCTAATCAAATGAACATAATTAGTAGTAGCGAAAGAGGTGAAAAATTTGACATGAGCTTATCCTTAGCAGCTAAACAACGGTCAATTCACAATAATTATTCAACCTTTTTAGTATTGTTTATAATGCTTTCTGGGCATTCTAGCTTTTTAGTTTATCACCAATATAATTGGTTAATATTATGTGCGATTGCAATTATTTCCGGGGTAGCAAGACATTATTTTAATTTAAGAGGAAGAAACATTCACAAGTTGTATATTTTAATCTCTTCAATAATTGCACTTATCGTTCTTGCAGTTTTGGTTTTATTATTTAAATAAGTAGATATAGAAATTATGTCAGATAAATTAATTGTCAGTTGGGAAGAATATAATAAGACAGTAGAGAAATTAGCTATCCAAATTCATGAAAGTGGTTACAAGCCAACAATACTAATTGGAATTATGCGAGGAGCTGCACCAATGATTGATGTATTAAGTAGAATATTCAAATTGAAATGTGCATATCTTGCTGTTGAATCTTATAGCGGAAAAGGAGTTGAAGACGAACAAGGTGATTTAGTTTTTTCAAGAGAGATGAGTTCAATAGCACCAAGCATGGGTGGAAGAATTCTTTTATGTGATGATTTATCTGATACAGGAATTACTTTTAACAAAAGTGTTGATTGGTTAAAAAAATATGAGCCAATAAAAAACAAAATTGAGGATATAAAAACAGCTACTCTTTTTAAAAAAAAACAATCAACTTTTGAGCCCGACTTTTGTGCCAATAAACTTTCAGATAATCCTTGGATTGTGCAGCCTTTTGAAATTTATGAAGAATTAAGAATAGAAGAAATAAAAAAAAAACATCAGAAATAAAAAAGGCCAGTATAAAAACTGGCCTTTTTTATTTTAAATTACTTTGTAAAAATTATTTAGGTATATCTCCTTCAACACCTTTTACATATGTCATCATTCCTGCAAGCATACCATCATCAGCAGTTTTACCTGCAGCAACCATTAAATCACCTTTTTGATCATAAATGGGTCCAGTGAAAGCATGAACTTTACCAGATGCTAAATCAGCTTGAAGTTTTTTAACTTTAGCTTGTAAATCTGAGGGCATTGCAGAGTCTAGATCAGATATAACTACCATACCATCACCAATACCATGCCATGTATCTTTTTGACTCCAAGTACCATTTGCAACAGCTTTAACTCTTTCAACATAGTAAGGTCCCCAGTTATTTTCAACTGAAGTTAATACCGCTTTAGGCGCAAATTTATCCATATCACTTGCTTGACCAAAAGCATATACACCAGCTTTTTCAGCAATTTGAACAATAGCAGTACTATCAGTATGTTGAGCAATTATGTCAGCACCTTGATCTATTAAAGCTTTAGCTGCTTCAGATTCTTTACCTGGGTCATACCAAGTAAAAGCCCAAACAATTTTTGTTTTGATATTTGGATTTACTTTTTGAGCCGCTAAAGTAAATGAATTAATTCCTCTTATTACTTCAGGAATTGGAAAAGATGCAACATAACCAATAACATTAGATTTTGTCATTGTCCCAGCTATAGTTCCTAAGATAGCTCTACCTTCATAGAATCTAGCAGCGTATGTTGAAACGTTTGGATGTTCTCTTTTATATCCAGTGGCATGTTCAAATTTCACATTAGGAAACTCTTTTGCAACTTTGTTAGTTGGATTCATATATCCAAAACTAGTTGTAAAAATAACATCATGACCAGAATTAGCCAATTGTCTAAGAACTCTTTCAGCATCAGCACTTTCTGGAACACCTTCAACGTATGTAGTTTTAAATCCGGCAGCTTCCACAGCTTTTCTCCCTACATCATGCTGATATGTCCATCCGTGGTCACCAGTTGGACCAATATAAACAAATGCTGCTTTAACATCTTTTGCAACTGCAGCTACAGTTAATGTAAACAAAAAAACTAGAGAAGATACGAATGAACGAATAAATATTTTATGCATAAATTTATTTCCCCTGTTTAGTTTTTATATTTTGAAGCTTAGATTAAATTATTTAAAAAAAAATAATTATTTTATAATTAATTGTCTTTATAAAATGATTTCCCCAATGAACTTGGAGTACTTAACCTAATTTTTCTACTATCACGAGAAATTACAACTAATACTATTATTGTAACGATATAGGGTAGGGCAGTTAAAAATTGTACAGGCACTCTTACACCCATAGCTTGCATATGAAATTGAATTATTGTTAATCCACCAAAAATCATTGCACCGATTAAAATCTTAATAGGGTTCCATGTAGAAAATACTACTAGCGCTAATGCTATCCAGCCTCTTCCACCTGTCATATTTTCAATCCACTGTGGAGTATAGATCATTGACAAATAGGCACCTGCAAGTCCACACATTGCTCCTCCGTAAAGTATACAAGAATAACGAACTAATTTAACATTTATACCTTGGTTAGATGCTGATTCTGGAGAATCTCCCACAGCTCTTACTATCAATCCTATTTTTGTTTTTTTTAAAAAATAATTAGTAAAAAATGGTAAAGCGAAAGCAAAATAAAATACAATTGAGTGTCCAAATAATATTGGGCTTAAAAAAGGTATAGTGTCCTTTAAACTTTCAAATAAAACCGGAAATTCTTTTCCAGGAATACCCACAAAGTTTTTTCCGATCATTGCAGAAATTCCAATACCAAAAATAGTAAGCGCTAAGCCAGTTGCCACATGATTTGTGATTAAAGTTTGGGTAAGAAATGCAAAAATAGTAGATATTAAAACTCCAGCTAACATTGCACCAATAACCGCTATAAATAAACTTCCTGTAACAGTCATAAAAGCAAAACCAGATATAGCTCCAATTATCATCATTCCTTCAACACCTAAATTAAGAACTCCCGACCTTTCGGTAATGAGCTCACCACAAGATGCTAAAATTAAAGGTACAGCGGAGGCCATGATTGATGTAATTATTAGCCCAATAAAGTGAATATCAATTATCATTTTTTTAAACCTGTGAATTTAATTTTAAAAAAAAGTAAATAATCTGAAGCTAGAAGAAAAAATAAAATCATTCCTTGAAAAACTTGGCCTGTGTATTTTGGAATTTGCATAAATATTTGAGCTGTTTCTGCACCTAAATAAGTAATTGCCACAATTAGTGATGCAAAAATTATTCCAATAGGATGTAAGCGTCCTAAAAATGCAACTATTATTGCGGTAAAACCATAATCTGGAGAAACTTCTCTATGAAGCTGTCCAATAGGCCCTGTTATTTCTCCCACTCCAGCAAGGCCTGCACAAGCTCCACTTATTAAAAAAACAAGGATAATCATTTTTTTACCTTTGTAACCAGCGTATTTTGCTGTCTTTAAACTAAATCCAGAAACCTTCATTTGAAAGCCTAAGTACGTCTTATAAAAAATAAACCAACTTGCAACAACTGCAGCTAAAGCTAAAAAAATACCTGCATGAATTCTTAATCCATCGAATAATATGGGAAGTCTTGCAGAGTCGCTAAATTGTCTAGTTTCTGGAAAATTAAATCCTTCAGGATTACTCCAAGGCCCAACTACAAGATAATCTAAAATTAATTTTGAAACATATACTAACATAAGACTAACTAATATTTCGTTGGTATTGAAATAAGTTTTTAAGATTGCAGGTATCGATGCATAGAGCATACCACCGATTGCACCAGCTAAAATAACTATTGGAAGAATGTAAAACCCTTCTTGCTCATAAAATATTAATGCAACTCCCCCTGAAACTATGGCTCCGAAAGTTAATTGACCTTCAGCTCCAATATTCCAATTATTACTTTTAAAGCAAAAAGATAAACCAATTGCAATTAAACAAAGTGGAGTGGCTTTTAAGAGCAATTCACTAAACCCATACATATCTGCAATCGGAACTATGAAAAAAAATTTAAGTGCCTCAAAAGGTTTAAAACCTATTATATAAAAAATTAGTCCTCCTGCTACCAATGTTAGAAAAATTGCTAAAATTGGCGTAAGAAAAAAAATAGCTCTTGAAGGCTGGTCTCTTTTTACAATTTTTATCAATTTCCTCCTCCCATTAGTATCCCAAGTTTCTCAGAGGTAACCTCATCAGCGTTCATAATATTTGATAATTTCCCTTTATGAATTACTGAAATTTTATCACTTAATTTTAACAACTCATCAGTATCTGTAGATATTAATATGATTGATTTATTTTGTTCATTGATTTTAATCAATGTTTCATGGATATAATTTATTGCTCCAACATCTAGTCCCCAAGTTGGATTAAAACAAATTAATAAATCTGGAGCGGTGATTAATTCTCTTCCTATAATTAATTTCTGTAGATTACCTCCAGATAAAAATTGACTTTTTAACTCTATATTATCCGTATTAACATTAAAGTCCGAAATTATTTTTTTTGAATGTTCTTTAATTTTATTTTCATTTATTAATCCATTATTAAAAAAATTTGATGATTTAAAATTGTTTAGAGCTACATTTTCAAAAATTGCCATTTGTGGAATAGCAGCTTGTTCAAGCCTATCCTCTGGAGAAAAGGCCATCAAATATTCTCTTCTCTCTTGGGGGTTTAAATCTCCAATATAATTTTTATTATATTCTATAGAATTCTTGTCCGATAAAATTTCACCGCTTAATACTTGAAATAATTCACTTTGACCGTTTCCTGATATACCGGCAATTCCCAAGCACTCACCTCGATTAACAGAAAAATTGATATTATTTAAATTAGTTTCAAAAGGATCTTCGCTTATAAAATTAAGGTTTGTAATATTTATTAATTGATCTGATGATGTTTTTGCTTTTCTTTTCTTTATTGTTTTTAAGTTCTGACCCACCATTTTGTTAGCAAGTGACTCTATATTTTCATTCTTGATTTGGCTTACAGAAACTAACTTTCCTCTTCTCATTACAGCAACTTCATCACAAAGCTGCATAACTTCCTTTAGTTTATGAGTAATATAAATAATCAAAATTCCTTCTTCTGAAAATTTTTTCAAAGATAAGAATAATTCACTTGTTTCTTGTTCTGTTAATACAGATGTTGGCTCATCCATAATTAAAACTTTTGGATTTCTTATTAGGCATCTTATTATTTCTACTTTTTGTTTTTGACCTGCTGACAGATTTAAAACAGGAATGTCAAGATCAATTAAAAAATTGTATTTTTTCATAATCGAATCAATTTTTTCTCTTAAACTTTTTCTTTGTTCATCTGAGTCTATAATTAAGTTTTCAAATACAGACAAAGTTTCGAAAAGGTTAAAGTGCTGGAATACCATTCCAATATCATTTTTTTTTGCATCTAATGGTGAAATAAGTTTTAGATTATTTTCATTTAAATAAATTTTACCTTCATCAGGAATGATGACACCCGATAGAATTTTAACTAGTGTAGATTTTCCAGCACCATTTTCTCCAAGAAGAGCATAAATTTTACCACTATTAAACTCGAGTGAAACATTGTCGTTTGCAACACACCCAGGATATATTTTAGTTACATTTGAAATTTTAAGATTTGTACTCATTAATTAATTTAATGGTATAGAGTTCCCATTTTTATTTTCCTGGTATTGATTTGATAAAGTTTGATATTTTTTTTTAATTTCAGCTAATTTAATTAAAATCTTTTCTTTTACAGAAGGGTGTAAATTTTCAATAAGTAAATTTATATTTTGACTTTTCCAGTAGGAATTTTCTTTATTATATTCTCCATCATTAATTTTAAATACTTCTTTGAGTATATTTAAATCATGTGGAATATTAAATTCATCATTTGTGGCACTGTAAGGAAAAAGAAAATAAAAATTATCAAACCCAGAGAAAGTTATAGCACTCAAACACATGCTGCAGGGCTCATGTGAACTTAAGAATATGCAGTCTTTTTCATTTGGTCTTGTATTTGCTTCTAATTCATAAAATTTTTTAAGAGTGTGCATTTCTCCATGCCACAATGGATTTTCTATTTCATTGTTTGTTTCTGCAACTACAAGCGATAAATCATCTTTTTTAATTATTGCTGCCCCAAATATTTTACTACCTTTGACAACACCTTGTTCAGTTAAGGGTAAAACTTCTTTTAAAAATATATTTAGTATTTTTTCCAGGGTTTTTTCATTCATATGCTTGAACCATCAAATAAAGAACACAATTGTTACTATAATTAAACTTAAAAGTAATAATAAATAAATTATTTATACAACTTAAAAGTTAATAATTTATGAAACAAAAAATGTTAATTTGAACTTATGTCAAAATTAAAATCAGTAATAAGTCTTGTAATTATATTAATTTTTTTTTCAGGGTGCCAAACTGTTAAAGATAAAACAGATGCTATTATTGAAAAAGAAAATGAAAAATTAAGTAAATACATCAGTAAACCTGCAAGTGTTTTGCAGATGGATTTGGGAAAACCTGACGAAGATTTCAAAAATGCAAAGGGCAATTTTGAGTTTATTTATAATACTAAAAAATATGGAATTCTTTGCGAGAGAAGATTTGAAATTAATTCTGAAAATATCGTAATTGGATTTGTATCTAACGGTTGTTTTTAAAACCCAATTATAGCGAGAATAGTAAATAAATTTTTCTTTCACAAGTTGAATTCAATCTGCTCATAATAGGTTTTTTTATTATCTAAAATATTAGAAATTTTAAACTCAATAGTTTTTTTATACTAATTCATAATCAATAATGTAACGTTATTGTAAGTAATTAAGGAGGGATAATGGCTTTAAGAATAAAACAAATGGGCTCTACAAGCAGTCCAGACAAAAAACTTCCATTAAATAAATCCATACCTTTAGGAATTCAGCACGTGCTAGCAATGTTTGCTGGCAATATAACTGTTCCTATTATTGTGGCTGGGGTTTTTGGTCAAACGCCTGAAGAAAAAATATTTTTGATTCAAATGGCTTTGTTTGTAGCGGGAGTAGCAACAATTATTCAAACAGTTGGATATAAAGATATTGGTGCAAGATTACCAATAATTCAAGGTACAAGTTTTGCATTTATACCAATCATGTTACCATTTAAAGCTGCAGGTTTAGGTGCAGTATTTACGGCAGCATTTATTGGAGGAATTTTCCAAATTTTTATTGGGAAAATTTTAAAACCTATAAGACATCTTTTTCCACCATTAGTCACAGGAATAGTTGTGTTGATGATAGGATTTAGTCTACTTAAAGTTGGGTTCATGTATGCTGGCGGAGGTGGATGGTTAATGAATAACAAACCTGAAATTTTTGCAAATGCAAATCACTTAACTGTTGCCTTTACTGTTTTTATAGTCGCTATCGGATTTAATATTAAAGGTAAAGGGATGGCTTCTTCAGCTTCAATTTTGATCGGAATAGTAGCTGGGTTTATAGTTGCTATGGCGCTAGGAATGGTTAACTATGGCAAAATTGAATCTGCATCATGGTTTGCACTTCCAATGCCTCTTCAATATGGAATTGATTTTGTTCCAGGTGCAATAATTCTAATGTTGTTTATGTCTATTGTTACAACAATTGAGACTATAGGAGACATAAGTGCTACGACAATGGGTGGTGCTAAACGAGAAGCAACTGACAAGGAACTTTCAGGTGGAATAATGGGAGATGGAGTTGGAACAGCATTTGGTGCACTATTTAATGCAATGCCAAATACATCTTATTCCCAAAATGCTGGACTAGTTGCATTTACAGGTGTGATAAGTAGAAATGTTGGAACTATTGCTGGAATAATTTTAGTATTAATGGGATTATTTCCAAAATTAGGTGGCATAATTGCTGCAATGCCGGAGTCTGTAATTGGTGGGGCTGCGATCATAATGTTTGGAATGATAGCGGCTGCTGGGATTAAATTGATTTCAAAAGCAGAAATGGATCAAAGAAATTTATTAATCTTAGCTCTTTCTTTATCTTTTGGTATTGGAATGTCATTATTACCAGACTTTGTGAAAAATATTCCAGATTTTGGAATAAGTTTAAAATTACTTTTGACGACTGGACTTATACCTGCTGGATTATTAGCATTTGTTCTAAATGCTTTAATGGCAAAAAAATAGTTAATACTTAACTTGTGGGGAGAAATCCCCACAAGCAAGGTAAAACTTATTTAATTTCAATAAGCTTTTTCTTTTTATGCTCTGGAATTATTCGCTCACAAGATATTGTTAAAAGACCGTCTTTAAGTTGAGCGGTGTTAACTTTTACATCATCTGCAATTGTAAACGATCTTGCAAATTGTCTTTGTGAGATACCTTTATGAATAATTTCTCCATCAACATTATTTTCTTCTGATTTGTTAACTGGTTTAGTTCTTACAGTTAATAAATTATCTTCAAACTCTACCTCAACATCATTTTTGTTAAAACCAGCTAATGCTACTTCAATAGCATAGTTATCCTTTCCAGTTTTTCTGATATTGTATGGAGGATAATTTGACTGCATAGTCAAATTTCCATTACCAAGCATATTTTCAAATTGATCGAACATGTCATCGAAACCAATTGAAAAGGGTCTTAGTGAGTTAAAGATAGATAGATCCTTACTTGTCATAATATTCTCCTTTTTGTTAAGCAAGTTTATTAATGTGAGCCCCATTAGGCGACCAACAAAATTTATATAATAATTAATTATAAATATTCAAGATCTAGAGGTTTAAATTTTTTCCGATATTTTTAAAGCAAAAGCATAATCAATTGCAATTTCTTCAATAGCACCATCTCTACCTGATTTACCACCATGACCTGCATTCATTTCTGTTTTTAAAAGAAGCAAATTATTATCAGTTTTATATTCTCTTAGTTTTGCTGTAAATTTTGCAGGCTCATCAAATAAAACTCTATTATCACTTAAACTGGTAGTGATTAACATATGAGGATAATCCATTTTTCTAATATTATTATATGGAGCATAAGAAAATATATAATCAAAATGCTCTTTATTATCTTTAGCATTTCCAAACTCATCAAACTCCCCAACAGTCAAAGGAAGAGAGTGATCAAGATTTGTAGTTAACGAATCTACGAATGGTACTGCCATAATAATTCCTAAAAATAATTCTGGAGCTTGATTAACAACAGCACCCATCAATAAACCACCTGCAGAACCACCCATACCTATTATCTTTCCTTTTGATGTATAGTTATGATTAATCAAGTATTTTGCAGCGTAGATATAATCTTCAAAAGTATTTTTTTTATTTGTAAGTTTTCCCTCTTTCCACCACTTCATTCCTTTTTCCATACCACCTCGAATATGTGCTGTTGCCCAGATGATATCACGGTTGATTAAACTTAATCTTGTAGAAGAAAAATTTGGACTCATGGAACTACCGTATGAACCATATCCATAAAGTAATATGTTTGCTGAGCCATCAATTTTTGTTTTTTTATGCCTTGTAATTGTCAAAGGAACTAGTCTTCCATCGTGTGATTTATATTCTATTCTTTCAACGATGTAGTCATCTGAGTTATGTCCAGAAGGTATTTCTTGTTCTTTAACAAGTTTTTTAGATTTGTTTTCTAAGTTGTATAGATAAACTCTTGATGGAGTTTTGGGAGATGAATATCCAAGATATACATCATTTGTATTTCTATCTCTTTGAATTAAGGAAATGCCAGGTACATAAATTTTTTCATCTGAAAATATTAATTCTTCCTCAACATCTGTTGAAACATTTTTAATAAATAATTTGTCTAATGCGTTAGAAGTTTCTGATCGAATGATCCAATCTTTTAAAAACGTGAGCCCACCTATTAAAACCTCATCTCTTGGGCTTATAAATGTCTTCCATTCTTGATTTGTAAGATTTTCTGAAACATCAATTTTAAAATCTTCTGCATTTTTGTTAGTATGATTATAAAATTTTCCATCCCAGGAACTTACGGTGTAAAGAATACCTTTTTCTCTTTTCATAATTAATTTTGGTATGGGATTTTTTTCATCTACATTAAAATAATATTGTTCAGAGGTATTGTGATCAGATGTGTTAATAAAGTAATATTTTTCATCTGAACTTAAACCAATGCTAACAGTAAATGCCTCACTTTTTTCTTCAAAAATTAATTGATCTTGATCAGTAAAATTACCAATCTCATGTCTATATATTTTTCTTGCACGATGATTTTCATCAAGCTTTGAATAAAAAATGAATTTGTCATCTAAACTAAAAGTAATCCCACCAGAAGTTTCAGGAATTTCTTTTGTAATAATTTTATTGGTTTCAATCTCTCTTAAATAAATTGTGTAATATTCAGAACCTTTAATGTCTAAAGAGTATCCTAAGTATTTATCATTATTACTTACTTCTAGATCACCAACACCAAAATATTCCACTCCAAGCTTTTCTTTTTCTTTATCTCCGTTCCAAACCTCTTCAACTAAATCTGAATTAAATTTCTTTCGAAGTTTTATTGAATAATTTCCTTTTTTAGTTGTTTTAGTCCAATATTCATAAGTATGATCTTTATAAGGAAGAGACTCATCATCTAATTTTATTCTTCCCTTAATTTCTTCAAATAATTTTTTTTGTAAAGGTTTAGTATTATCTAAATGGTAATCAGTGTATCTATTCTCTTCTTCGAGATAATCTTTTACTTCAGTAAGAAGTTTGTTCTTATCTTTCAGTACTTCTAAAATATCTTTTTGATGTATCCAGCTATAATTATCTTCCCATGTAACATCATGACATGATTTTAATTCTGGTTTTTTTTTAAGATATGGTATTTTCATTACTAGGAAATATATGAATTTAATAATTTATACAGTGTTAATTTTGGTGGCTTTATATTTTTTATTAAGGTTTTTTGCTACTATCAACTCGAAAAAAATATCTAAAAGTATTAGAATATTATTATTTGTTGGACTGATAGTTTTTGCAATTTTATTTGCAATTGCAGGTAAATTTTTGCTAACATTGCCATTAACACTTGCAAGTTTGGCCTTATTAAAATTAAAAGGCCTGTCTTTTTTCAAATAATTTCATTATTTCGATTAATTCAAACTCTAAGAAATTCAGGAAGGTTTTCATTTAATAATAAAAATGTATCTAACACCAATACAATGTCTGTCTCAGAAGCTTACAAAATATTAAATCTTAATTCATCTCAAAAAATAACTAAGGAAGATGTGAATAAAGCCTATATTAAAATTCAAAAAAAAATACATCCTGATATTTCCCCTGAAACTTCAAGACTCTCATCTATAGTTAATGAAGCAAAAGAAATAGTTTTAAATGACTTAGCTTAATTGATTAAGCCTTTACTAAATTTATTTTTTTATATAAATTTTTATTATGAGTAAAATTAACGGCATATATGCTGCATCAATGTCTGTTATTGATAATGATTTAACTTTAAATGTTACTAAGACTATTCAACATGCAGAGATGATTATTGACCAAGGTTGTCATGGAGCTGCAATATTTGGGAGTACAGGTCAGGCTCAACTCATATCGATTACTGAGAAGATAAAATTATTTAATCAATTATCTTTAAGCAAATATAAAGATAAGTATATAATTGGAACTGGTTTAAATTCTTTAAGTGAAACTATCAATTTAATGAACGTGGCCAGATCATTAAATTTTAAAAAATTTTTAATTATGCCACCTGCATTTTATAAATATGAAGATAACAATGTTATTAACTTTTATACAAAAATAATAGAGGCTCACCCTGAGTGTGAAATAGTACTTTATAATTTTGAAAAATTATGTGGGTACAAGTTTAGTATAGAATGTGTTCAAGAATTAGTTAAACGATTTCCCGAACAAATTATTGGTGTTAAAGATAGTTCTTATAATCTTTTTGAAAATCTAGAAATAGATAATTTTTCTATATTACCAGGCTCGGAGTCTAAATTACTGAAAGGTTTAGAGCTTGGCTGCTCTGGAATAATTACAGCTACCTGTAATGTTACATCTGCTCTAGCAAGAAAAGTTTATGATGATTTTTTACAAAAAAAAGAACAAACAGCTAATCAAAAGCTTTGTGATGTTAGAAGTATATTTGAAAAATATAATTTAATATCTGGACTTCATACTTATTACTCGAATAATGATATTATTTATAAAAATGTTTTACCACCATTATCGATCTTAAATTCTAAAGAGGAAAAGGAGTTAATGGGTAATTTGGAAAAATTAAATTTTTCTAAAAAATCAGCGATGGTGGCTTAATGCAATTAGCTAGATTTCTTAATGGGGTATTTAAGAAAGATGGATTTATCTTGGAGAATGCTGATGCTAAAAATTATATTATTGGAACACCTAAAAGTGATAAGCCAATTAAATTAAAAATTTTAGATAAAAAACTTCATTATAAATTATTGTTTCATCCAGATTTATATTTTGGTGAAGCTTATACTGATGGAGATATAGTAATTGAAAATGGAAGTTTGAGTGATTTTTTAGATTTAGCTTTAATGAATTTTGGAAGAAATGACCTTAATTTATTTAGCTATCTGATAAATAGACTAAGAGGATCATATAGATACTTAACTAACTTTAATTTTATTAAAAAATCTAAAATGAATGTATCTCATCACTATGATATTTCAGATGATCTTTATGATTTATTCTTAGATCCCAAGAGACAATACTCGTGTGCATATTTTAAGAATGAAACAGATAAACTTGAGGACGCTCAAAATAATAAAATTCAGCATATTATAAAAAAATTAAACATAAAGCCTAATCAGAAAGTTCTAGATATTGGATGTGGATGGGGATCTTTAGCTATTGATATAGCTCAAAGTGCTAATTGTGAGGTTACAGGAATAACGCTGTCTGAAAATCAACTTAGTTACTGCAAAAAAAAAGTAAAAGAACTTAATTTAGAAAATCAAGTCACATTTAAATTAATAGATTACCGACAGCTTGATGAAAAATTCGATAGAATTGTAAGTGTCGGAATGTTCGAGCATGTTGGTAGGAAATTTTATAAGAGATTTTTTAAGCAAATTGATAAATTATTAAATGATGATGGTGTATCTTTAATTCATACGATAGGCTCGGTAAATCCTCCAAGAGACCCACACCCCTGGATAACAAAATATATTTTTCCTGGTGGTTATACGCCGAGTTTAAGTGAGGTAACTACCCCAATTGAAAATGCAGGTTTAATCGTTGCTGATATTGAAGTATTGAGGCTTCATTATTCTCATACTCTTAGACATTGGAAAGAAAATTGCATTAACAATAAAGAAAAAATTATTGAAATGTTTGATGAGAAATTTTTTAGAATGTGGGAATTTTATTTAGCTGGATGTGAAATGGCATTCAAATGGGGAGATCAGGTTGTATATCAATTTCAATTAACAAAAAATTATACTTCAACACCAGTTACAAGAGACTATATTTATCAATAAATTATTGATAGAAAAGACTCTCTTGAAAATGAAAAAAACAAAAAAAAAATCAAAAAAAATAATTAAAAAGAAAACTAGTAAAAAATTTAAAACTAGTAATAAAAAAGTAAAAAAAATCAAATCTAAATTTAAACATACTCACAAAAGAGTAAAAAAAAATAAAGTAAAATTAAAAAAAATTAAAAAAATCATTAAGTCAAAAGAGCCTAAAAAAGAGAATTTTATTCTTAAAATAATTAATTTTCAAAATTCTTTAAAACCAGAAATAAATTTCAACATAAATTTTAGTTTTGAAAAATATATACAGGCATTTTTTGACAAAATTGCAAATACAATAGCACAATATAAAACAGTCAAAAAGGATGAAGCAAGAAGGTTAAAATTAGAGAGACAAGAAAAAGAAAGACTAGAAAAAATTGAACTTGAAAATGAAAAACAAAGGGAAGAAGAATTAAAAATCAAGTTAAAAGAGCAGGCTTTAAAAGAAGAAATAAAGATAGAAAAACAAAGAGCTAGAGACATAAAATTATTCTTAAGAAAAGAGCAGGCATTATTAAGAATTGAGCAGGCTGAAAAACAAAAACAGTTTTTAAAACAATTAAGATTAGAAAAACAAATTGAAAAATTTAGAATTAGAGAAGTTAAAGAGTTAGAAAAACTAGAAAAAATATCACTTAGAGAAAAAAGAGAGGATTACTCTGGTCTTCAACAAAGAATAGAAAAATTAAAAGAAAAATACCGAATAATTAGAGACCAGAAAATAAAAGAAAGAGTAGAGGCTCTTGGAGTAAAATTACAAGGGGATGAAGATAGAGAAACACTCCTCCAAAAAGAAAAAGAATACACTATAGCAAGACAAAAAATAGAATTTGCACTTGAAAGTTTTTATCGTAGCGCAAGTAGTTTAGTGTTTCAGTTAAATAAAAGACATATAACTAGACATATGTCTATTTTCAGATGTATTGATAAAAGATTTGAGACAGGAGAGATTTTTGTAAAATGGGATGAGTCTTCTGATGAAGAATGGTTATTATTAATCTATATTAAAAACAATTCTCCAGATGAGGGAATAGTCATTGAAGATAAGACAAATCCTGAAAAAAATATTTCTCATGAGTTTAAAAACAATGAAATATTTAAAGCATCTGACACAATGGTAGACTCGCTTACCCAACTAATTGGTAGAAAAAGGTCTAAAAATAACAATTAAATTATCTAAATTAATTAAGTAATATATTTTATGTTTTTTGGAACAATTACAATGTTAATTTTGTATCTTATCTTAAGATACATTCTTTCTTGGATAACTTATTTTAATAATCTAGACCCCAGACTTGGAGATTCTACATGGCGTTGGAGTTATGATTATCATGTAATTGGCGAAAGGGACATTTCAGATTTAGATGATAAAGCTTTTGTTAGACTAAGAAGAAAAAAAAATAAAATTATTACCTTAATGTATTCTGTTGTAATGATTATGTTTATTGCCTCAATGTCTTTGTTAAGTAAAATTTTATTATTTTTTACAAGCTAGCTCTTAAGCTGTTTTTTATTTTTTAAATATAAAAAATAGGCAATAAATTCATAAATATATTTAAAAATTTGAAAAATTATTGGAAGTTTAAAAAAATTATACAAAAATTTATATTTAGGAATTTTTTTCCAAACAAAAAGAAAAGCTTCTGCTCCCTCTATAACTCTATTTCCATCTTTAACGTGTAATCTTCTTAAAAGCTCTTTATCTTTTTTAGATGTTTCTTTTTCAGCATTTGAATTATTGGTAATATCAATCCATTCAATTTCTTCTATCTTCTCTTTTTTATATAGATTGATTTCAGACCGACAAATTTTACATGAATTATTAAAATAAACTTTCATTATTGATGAATAATTACATGTGAGATTAAATATTGTACATGCGTAAAATCATCCATTGAAAATTACATACAAACAACTATGTAGTATTTATGAGTAATTTTTTTGATAAATCAGACTTAACCAGAAAAGATGTGGATGAAATTGTATCTGAAACTTTAAAAAATTGTGATGATGGAGAGATATATTTTGAAAACTCAAAATCAGAGTCAATTTTATTAGATGATAATAAAATTAAAAGTTCAAATTATAACTCTGATCTTGGTTTTGGATTTAGGGCAATTTCTAATGATGTAGTTGCTTACTCTCATTCAAATGAAATATCTAAAGATGCTTTAAAAAACTCTGCAGAAAATCTTAAATCTACACTTAAATCAATTAAAGGAACTTATAATCATGAAATTCCAAAAACTAATAATAAATTTTATGATGATATTAATCCTATTGAGCAAAAAACATTAGATGCAAAATTAGAAGTTCTAAATAAAGTGAATAATTACTTACGCAAAAAAGACTCAACAGTAAAACAGGTGACAGCTAGTTTTAGTGGGGAACAAAAATCTATTGAAATAATTCGTTCTGGTGGTGAAGCTTTAACTGACGTTCGTCCTTTAATTAGGTTTAATGTTTCGGTTATGCTTGAAAAAAATGGAAGAAAAGAGACGGGTGTGTATGGGATAGGTGGAAGACAATCTTATGATGATTATTTAAAAAATGATAATTGGAAAAATGTTTGTGAAGAGGCATTAAGGATTGCTTCGGTAAATTTAGATAGCAAGCCAGCTCCAGCTGGTGAAATGAAAGTTGTTTTAGGTCCTGGCTGGCCCGCTATACTAATTCATGAAGCTATTGGACATGGTTTAGAGGGTGATTTTAATAGAAAAAAAACATCTGCATTTCACGATTTAATGGGTCAAAAAGTTGCTAGCGAGGGAGTAACGATTGTTGACGATGGAACTATAGATAAAAGAAGAGGTAGTTTAACTATTGATGATGAGGGTACACCTACAGAAAGAACAGTTTTAATTGAAAATGGAATTCTAAAAAATTTTATGCAAGACAGATTAAATGCAAGATTGATGAATACTAGATCTACGGGTAGCGGCAGAAGAGAAAATTATAAACATATTGTGCTTCCAAGAATGAGAAACACAATGATGTTAAGTGGAAATCAAACTCAAGATGAAATGATTAAATCAGTTGATAGAGGAATATTTGCCGTAAGTTTCGGAGGAGGACAGGTAGATATTACATCTGGAAAATTTGTTTTTAATTGTACAGAAGCTTACGAAATAAATAATGGTAAAATTGGATCACCAATTAAAGGAGCAACTTTAATAGGTGATGGTCCATCAATTTTAAAAGAAGTATCAATGGTTGGAAACGATATGATGATGGATCCAGGTATTGGAACTTGTGGTAAAGCGGGTCAAGGCGTACCAGTTGGAGTAGCTCAACCTTCTATTTTAATAGATAAAATGACTGTTGGTGGAACAAAACTATAAATCATGATTAAAGACCAAGAGTATTTAAAATCAAAGGCTTCATACTGTTTAGATTTAGCTAAAAAACTTGGAGCAACTGATGCAAGTGTAACTGTAGGAAATTCAATTTCAGAGACAGTAAGTTTTAGAAATAAAGTTTTAGATGAATCAAATAGATCTGATAGTTTGGCAATAAGTATTGAGACTTACATAGATAAAAAAAAATCATCAATATCTTCATCAAATTTATTAGCTGACAATTTAAAAACATTAATTGAAAAATGCTTTGAAACTACAAAAATTACTCCAGAAGACGAATTTAATTCATTACCTGATAAAGAATTATTAGCGAAAAATATTAAAGATTTAAATTTATATGATCAATCTCATTTAGAGAATGATAAAAAAATAGACTATTTAAAAGAATTAGAGGAAACAGCTTCAATTGACAAAAAAATCATAAACACAGAATCAGGTTTTACAGAAAATAAATCAAACTTTATTTTAGCAAATAGTGATGGTTTCTGTAATGGATACAAATCATCATCATTTACTGCATCATGCGTAACAGTTGCAAAAAATGAGAATAGTATGGAAAGAGATTATGAATTCACAAGCAAATGTCACTTAAGTGATATCTCAAATCCTTTAGAACTTGGTAAAGTTGCTGCTGAACAAACTATAAAAAAACTTAGTCCTAAAAAAATTGGAAGCGATAAAATAAGTATTATTTTTGATAAAAGAATATCAAAAGGATTTTTAAGTTCTTTTGCGGGCGCAATCTCTGCTTCATCTATAGCAAGAGGAACATCATTTCTTAAAGATAAAGTAAACCAGCAAATTTTTTCTAATTCAGTCAATATTACTGATAAACCTGATCTAATTAAAGGCATGGGTTCAAAGTGTTTTGACTCAGAAGGAGTTAAAACAGAAACATTAAATTTAGTGAACAGTGGAATTCTCAATAACTATTTGATTGATACTTACAATGGAAAAAAACTAAATTTAAAATCTAACGGAAGAAGTGGCGGCAGTACTAATCTTTATTTTGAAAATGGAAAAGTTAGCTATGATGACTTGTTAAAAAGTCATTCTAAAATCTTATATGTAACTGAGACTATAGGACATGGAACAAATCTAGTAACAGGTGATTATTCAGTAGGCGCCACAGGTTTTTTAATTGAAGATGGTGAATTTAAATATCCAGTAAATGAAATAACTATAGCTGGAAATTTTAATGAAATGTTTAAAAACATTACACTAGCAAATGATTTAGAATTTAAGTATTCTGTAAACTCACCCACTATGATGATTGATGGAATGACTGTTGCTGGAAAATGAACAGGTATTGTGTAATTGGCTCAGGTATTTCAGGGGCAACAATTGCTAATCTTTTAAGTAAAAAATACTCAGTTGATTTGTTTGATAAAGCAAGAGGGCCTGGGGGCAGGTCTTCTTTTAAGAGATTAGATAAAGTTAAAGGATTTGATCATGGGGTACAATATATTTCACCTAAAACTTCAGCTTTTAAAAAGTTTATTAATATTTTAATAAAAAAAAAAATACTAAAAAAATGGAGTGGCAAACACATATTTCTAAATAAATTTAAAAATGAAAATAAAAATCATTTGAAGATAATTGGTAGAAAAGGAAATAATGATATTAGCAAATATCTTTTAAAAAATATTAAATGTTATTTTCAAACAGAATTAAAAAAAATTGACTATAAAGAAAAAAAATGGGTACTTACTTTTTCTGATGGAAATAAGAAGATTTATGAAAAACTAATTTTAACTTGTCCATTTGCTCAATTATCAAAGTTATCAAGAAAATTTATAAAAGCTCCATTTATAAAAAAAAAAGTTAAGATGGACGCCAATATAACAGTTATGTTTGTAATAAAAAGAATAAATACAAATGTGAGCAGCTATTTATTTGATGACAAAATTTTGGGTTGGGCCGCAAAAGAAAATAGTAAAAAAAGATTTAAAAGCTATCAAGATTTATGGACTCTGCAAAGTACTCATAATTGGGCAAATAAGATGATTAATAAAAATAGAGAAAATAAAGATATAAATTCTAAAACTCTTATTGATCATTTTTTCAAGCTTACAGGTATTAAAAAAACTAAAATATTATTTTCTAGTAATCATGGCTGGAAATATTCATCAAATTCAAATCCTTTAAAGATAAAAAGTTATTGGAATTCCTCATTAAATTTAGGAGTATGTGCAGATTGGTTTGTGGGACCAAGACTTGAAGCAGGCTGGATAAGTGCCAATGATCTTTATGAAAAAATTATTAAATAAATTTATTCAAATTTTTTAACTCTATACTCCCAGTTTCCCATTCGAGAATAGGCAACTTTAAGAATTAAAGCATTTTTTTTATCAAACCAAATATCAAAATTTAATCTTTTATCTTCAGGAAGGGACATATCTTTCGAAGTTAATTTAAAATGCTCTACTTCATACGTTTTTCCATATAGTTCAATTTTTTCTTTGCTAATAAATGTGACCACTTGTTCTTTAATACTTCCTGAAATTGGACTTATTTGAGAATTTGTTTGGAGAATTTTATGATTCCACCAATTACCAATCACGTTTTCTAATGATGCGCTACCTGTATAAGATGATCCTTTAATATCATATTCATTTTCTTTTTCATTTATTTTTAATTGAACATATTTATCTTTTTTATTTTGACGAGTCTTTGAATTAAAAGAAATTAATTTATCTTTAACATATTTTTCCTCACCAAAACTTTCAACTTCAAAAATAGTTGCTCCAAATAATTTAACAGTAAATTTTAATTGATTTGTAACAGTTGTATTATCTGAATCTTTCTTGAAAAAATAGTAATTGTAACCAATAACTTCACCATCTCTCAAAATTTCCATCTCTATTTTATTAAATTTATTATAATGAGCCATATGAGCATTACTATTAAATGAATAGAGAAATAAAAAAATAAAGAATAAAAATTTTTTCATAAAGTAATTACTTTAATAGACTTTGAATTTAAAAGAAGTAATTTATTAAATAATGTTTCTAAAAATAAAGAATATACCAAAAGTAAATTGGAGTTCAGAAAAACCATATAATTTTAAACCAAAATTTGCGACATTATTTTTTTGTTGTTTTGGCTTAATGTTGTTTGGTTTGGGTGAAGGATTATTAATAGTTTCGTTTACAGGAGCTTCTCCTTGGAGTGTTTTAGCTCAAGGGCTCTCTCTAAATGTTAACCTAAGCATTGGAATACTTACATTTTTAATAAGTGTCACTGTTTTAATTTTTTGGATACCACTTGGTCAAAAACCAGGTATCGCGACTATTTTAAATGCTTTGATAATTGCAATAATGATTGATCTTTGCATCAAATTTGTTCCAACTCCTTCCAATTATATTAATCAATTAATTTTAGCTGTCATATCAGTAATAACAGTTGGGATTGGTGGAGGTATCTATTTAGTTGCAAATTTAGGTGCGGGTCCAAGAGATGGTTTAATGGTAGGTTTACAAAAACTTACAAATTTTCCTATAGCTGTAGTTAGAGGAACTTTAGAAATTTCAGTAGTAAGTGTTGGATGGTATTTAGGAGGGACAGTTGGAATTGGAACTATATTATTTGCTTTTGGAATAGGACCTTGTGTAGCTTTAGGATTATTTTTAGTTAACAGATTATTTAATTAGGCTGCAGCGCCAGATTTTTCGCTTTTTTTTCTATCATGAGGATTAAGAATAGCTTTTCTTAATCTAAGTGACTTAGGAGTAATTTCCAAAGCTTCATCAGTATTTAACATACTCAATTGTTCAGCAATCGACATTTGTCTTACTGGTGTAAGTACAACATTTTCATCTGTACCTTGTGTTCTCATGTTAGTTAATTGCTTGCCCTTCATCACATTTATAATCATATCACCAGGTTTTGGAGTTAATCCCACAATCATTCCCTCGTAAACTGGATCGTTATGAGTTACGAACATTTCACCTCTAGCCTGTAGGTTAAATATTGCAAATGCTACCGCTTTACCTGTCGACATTGAAATTAGAGCACCATTTTTTCTACCATCCATTTCACCTTCAAACTTTCCATATCCATGAAAAATTCTATTAATTACTCCAGTACCCTTTGTTAAAGTTAAAAATCTACTTGTGTAACCCATTAATCCTCTTGTTGGTGCGTGAAACACTAATCTTTTTTTATCTTTTCCAGTATCTTTTAAATCTAAAAGTTTACCTTTTCTTCTATTCATCGAGTCAATTATTTTTGAAGAAAATTCTTCATCTAAATCGACAGTTATTTCTTCAATAGGCTCAAGTTTATTTCCAGCTTCATCTTTTTGAAATAATACTTTTGGAGGACTGACGGTCATTTCAAAACCTTCACGTCTCATTTGTGTAAGTAAAATCTCAAGCATTAATTCACCTCGACCACTTATTACAAATGAATCTACATTTGTATTCTGAGAAAAAGTAATACCAACATTATTTTGAGCTTCTGAAACTAATCTATCTCTGATTTGTGTGCTTGTTAGTTTTTTTCCTTCAGTCCCAGCTAGAGGTGAACTGTTAACAGTTATCGTAATAGACATAGTAGGGGGGTCTATGGGAGTTGCTGGTATTGGGTCGTTCAATTCTGGGTCACAAATTGTGTCTGCAACATTTGCTTTTTCTAATCCTGCAATTACCACAATGTCTCCAGCTTCGCCTACTTCAATTGGAACTTTTTTAGTCCCCTCGTATCTAAAAATCTTTGTAAGCTTACCCTCATCTACTTTTTCACCTTTGAGGTTAATTGCTTTAATAGGTTGGTTAGCTTTTGCAGTTCCTTGAGATATTCTTCCAACTAAGCTTCTTCCTAAAAAACTATCCGCATAAAGTAAAGTTGATAACATGGCAAAAGGCTTTGTTTTATCTAACTCTGCTGGTTTAACGTGTTTGATTATTAGATCTAATAGAGGGTGAAGATTTTCTCTTGGACCATCAACTTCTTTACTGGCCCAACCAGCCCTTCCACTTGCGTATAAAACTGGAAAATCTAATTGTTCTTCGTTAGCATCTAAACTTACAAATAAATCAAAAGTTTCATCTAACACTTCGTTAGCTCTTTGATCGGCTTTATCTAATTTATTTATTACAACAATTGGTTTTAATCCTTGTTTTAGAGCTTTAGCTAATACAAATTTTGTTTGAGGCATTACACCTTCTGCTGAGTCAATTAAAAGTAATGCACCATCTGCCATACTTAATACACGTTCTACTTCTGCAGCAAAATCTCTATGGCCAGGTGTATCTATAATATTTATTCTAGAATCTTGCCAATTTATTGAGGCAGGTTTAGCTAGAATAGTAATTCCTCTTTCTTTTTCTAGCTCTCCAGAGTCCATCAATCTTTCATCCACAACTTCATTTTCTCTAAATGAACCGCTTTGTTTCATTAGATTATCGATCATGGTAGTTTTGCCATGGTCAACGTGTGCAATGATGGTGATGTTTCTGATGTTATTGCTCATAAATTGTGGCTCTTATACATTAATTCTTTGATTTGAAAACTTAAAAAAAGACAGCAATTACTTGGCAAATAGACTCTAATAGAGAATTCATTTCTTGTGATTGTTTTAAAAACATATAGATATCGCAATAAAATTAGAAGCAACATAAAATCAAGTTCAAAACTTTTAAATCATTAAATGGAAAATTTTAAATTACTCAAAATAGAAGACTCATTAAAAAAATCATTACAAAAAATGAATTTTACAAAACCTACTCCTATTCAGGGTATGGCGATACCAGCTGCCTTAGAGGGAAAAGATATTTTGGGAACAGCACAAACAGGAACAGGAAAAACATTAGCTTTTAGTATTCCTTTAATAAATAAATTGATTTTAGATAAAAATGCTTTTGCTCTAGTCATGTGTCCTACTAGAGAATTAGCCACTCAAGTAATGGATGCAATTAAGAGCATTATAAGCGATAAAATAAATATTAAATCAGCTTTACTTATTGGTGGAGAGTCGATGCAAAAACAGCTCAGACAACTAGGTAATAGATCTAGAATAATAGTTGGAACTCCAGGAAGAATTAATGACCATCTAAAAAGAAAAAGCTTAAATTTATCAGCCACAAAGTATTTGGTTTTAGATGAAACTGATAGAATGTTAGATATGGGGTTTACTCCTCAAATTGAAATGATTTTAAAATTTGTTCCAAAAGATCATCAAACTTTATTATTTTCAGCAACTTTACCTCAAAATATTTTAAGAATTTCAGATAGATATTTAAACAAGCCTGAAAGAATTTCCACAGGAGCCACATCTGTTCCAATTGCAAAGATTAAACAAGAAACTCTTCAAGTCTTTAAAGAAAATAAATACGATGAATTAATTGATCAATTTTTAGCCAGAAAAGGTTCTATTTTAGTTTTTGTAAAAACTAAAAGAGGTGCTGATAAAATGGTTAAAAAATTAAAAGAAGAGGGCCATTCAGCTGATGCAATTCATGGTGACCTTCGTCAAAGTAAAAGAGATCGTGTTATAAGTTCTTTTAGAAAAGGATTAAAGAGAATTTTAATTGCAACAGATGTTGCAGCTAGAGGTTTGGATATTCCTTTAATCCAACATGTAATTAACTATGATTTACCACAAGTTCCAGAAGACTATATTCACAGAATTGGAAGAACTGCTAGAGCAGGATCCGAAGGGTCTGCTTTAACCTTTTTAACACCTGATGATAGAATAATGTGGAATTTAATTAATAAATTAATTGATCCAAATTTTAAACTAGCCCCCAGTGGCTTAAGAAGATCCTCAAAAAATAAAAGAGGAGGTAAGGGACCAAAAAATAAAAAAAGAAAATTTAGAGAAGAAAAAAAATTTAGCTTTAAAGATAAAAGAAAATCTTTTGAAAAAAAAAGAACAGGCAAATCAGAAAGAAATGATAAAAAAAAAGATTTTAGTTTTAAAAAAAAATCTTTTGTAAAAAGAAGAATAGATATATCTGAAAAAAGTCAGAAAAAAAAAGATACTGATTTTAAATTTAAGAAAAAATTTTTTAAAAATAAAGATTCTAAACTATCTGGATTTACCAATAATCCAAAATATTTTGGAAAAAAACCTTCAGAAACCCCTTCTAAAGATGGAGAAAGAAAAAGTTTTAGGTTTAAAGGTAAGAAAAAATTCAAAAGTAGAAATAGTAGACCTAAAAACTTTACATTTAAAAAACATAATAAAAAAAGAAGATAACCTTAAGTTTTTTTAGATTTTTCTTTTTTCTTTTTTCTTTTTTCTTTTAGGTTTAGTTTTGGTTTCTTGCTTACACTTGAATCTTTAAATGATTTACCGCTATATCTTTTTGACATATTTTTAGTTTAAAGAGTTAGGTATTGAATTGCAAAAAATATTGTTCCTATTGATGCAAACGTTGTGATAAATATTGCTTTAGTTATATTTTCTGGATTTACATTGTAGGCAGAACATAACATAACAGCACTTACTCCACATGGGGCTACACTTACAAATAGTGCACCGGGAAAGTCTTTTGGAGAACTAAAATCAAATAATAAAATTCCAATAAATATTAAGATTAATGGTGAAATGACTAGCTTTAAAATCGAAATACTTGTTGTCAATTTATTGACAATATTTTTACTATTAAAAGATAAAATTATACCGATAGCAAACAAACCAACAGGGGAAACACACGCAGTAAGTTTGGATAAAGTATAATCAATAGGTGTATTATTTATATCAAAATTACTTAAAAGTATAAAAGTACCAATTAATATAGATAAAATCATTGGATTTAATAAAATATTTTTTATAAATTTTAAAAATTTAACATTCTTCTTGGTTGAAACTTCTAAAAAAAAAGTAATTACAGATAGTAAAATTATTCCATCCATTAAAATAATACTTCCAACTTGTGTGATAACAGATTCGTCAAAATAAAGTTCTGTAATTGGAAGAAGTAATGTTACATGGTTTGACAATGCCACAGTAAGAACCCAAATTATTGACTCTGGAATTGGTCTTTTAAAGTAAATTGATGTTATATAGTATGTAAAAGTTCCACAAATAAATTGCATTAAAAAGTATGATGTTATTTGTGATAAATCTATTTGGCTAATTTCACTTTCTGCAATGAATTTTATTATTAGTGCTGGAACAGCAATATAGAATAAAAATAAGTTCAAAACTTTTGCATGACTAAGATCTAATATTCTAAATCGTCCAAAAAGAAATCCTATTAGAGTTATAAAAATAAATGGAGTTAAACCTAAAAATATATTTATCATTTAAATTAATTTAATCTTTCTATCATTTAATCAAAAAAAAAGGCCACCTAAAAGGTGGCCTTTGAATTGTTTATTAAAGTACGAGTATGGGATTACATTCCCATTCCACCCATTCCTCCCATGCCGCCCATTCCACCAGGCATTCCACCAGGCATTCCACCAGCAGCATCTTTTTCTTCTGGTTTGTCAGCGATCATAGCTTCTGTAGTTACTAATAATCCAGAAATAGAAGCAGCATCTTGCAGAGCAGTTCTCACAACCTTAACTGGGTCAATGATCCCTTTCGCAAACATATCACAATACTCTTCACTTTGAGCATCATATCCATATGAATTTTTCTTTTGCTCTAATAATTTACCAACTACTACTGAACCATCTACGCCAGCATTTTTAGTAATTTGTCTGATAGGAGCTTCAAGTGCTTTTCTAACTAGATCTATACCTGCCTTTTGATCATCACCTCTAGCTTTTACTTTATCAAGGTTTTGAGCAGCATATAAAAGTGCACATCCACCACCTGTTACAATACCTTCTTCAACAGCGGCTCTAGTTGCATTTAAAGCATCTTCAACTCTATCTTTTCTTTCTTTAACTTCAACTTCGGTAGCACCACCAACTTTGATAACTGCAACACCACCAGCTAATTTAGCAAGTCTTTCTTGAAGTTTTTCTCTATCGTAATCAGATGTGGTTTCGTCAACTTGTTTTTTAATTGAGTCACATCTTGCTGCGATATCAGATTTTTTACCACTACCACTAACGATTGTGCTGTTATCTTTATCAACTTTAATCTTTTTACAAGATCCAAGGTCTTCAAGTTTAACATTTTCAAGTTTAATTCCTAGGTCTTGCGAAATTACTTGGCCACCAGTTAATATAGCAATATCTTCAAGCATAGCTTTTCTTCTATCACCAAATCCTGGAGCTTTTACTGCAACAACTTTTAAACCACCTCTTAATTTGTTTACAACTAAAGTAGCTAATGCTTCTCCCTCAACATCTTCAGAGATAATCATTAAAGGTCTACCTGATTGTACGACAGCTTCCAATAATGGAACCATTGGTTGCAAATTAGTTAATTTGCTTTCATGTAATAAGATATAAGGATTATCTAACTCAGTTGTCATTTTATCACTGTTAGTAATAAAGTATGGAGATAAATAACCTCTATCAAACTGCATACCTTCGACAACATCAAGTTCAGTATCAATTCCTTTTGCTTCTTCTACAGTAATTACACCTTCGTTACCAACTTTTTGCATAGCTTTTGCAATCATTGATCCTATCTCTTTATCACCATTAGAAGAAATCGTTCCTACTTGAGCAATTTCATCACTGTCTTTAACTTTTTTTGCAGAAGAAATTAAGTTTTCTTTAACGTTATCAACTGCAGCATCTATTCCTCTTTTCACATCCATTGGATTCATACCTGCAGTTACATACTTAATACCTTCTTTAACTATTGCTTGAGCTAAAATAGTTGCAGTAGTTGTACCATCACCAGCTTCCTCATTAGTTTTGCTAGCAACTTCCTTAACCATTTGAGCACCCATGTTTTCAAATTTATCTTCAAGATCAATTTCTTTAGCAACAGAAACACCATCTTTAGTAATTCTAGGTGCACCGTAAGATTTATCCATTACAACATTTCTGCCTTTTGGACCTAAAGTAACTTTCACGGTATCAGCTAAAATATTGACACCTCTCATCATTGCCGCTCTTGCTTCAGCGTCAAATTTAATTATTTTTGCCATTTTACTTTCTCCTTTAAATTAAATTATTTACCTGAAATACCCATAATGTCTGACTCTTTCATTATGCTGTATTCTTTACCATCAATTTTGACTTCAGTTCCTGACCATTTGCCAAATAAAACTTTGTCACCAACTTTAACATCCATTGGAATTAATTTTCCATCTTCAGTTTTAGCTCCACCACCAACAGCAACTACTTTTCCTTCTTGAGGTTTTTCTTGTGCTGTGTCTGGAATAATTATTCCACCAGCAGTTTTTTTCACTACTATCTAAAACTTCGATTAATACTCTGTCATGTAACGGTTTAAACTTCATAAATTCTCCTTATTAAATATGAGCTTCATATAGATACTGACCTAACTTTTTCAAGATAATACGAAAAATAAGTTGTGAAAAATCCTAGGAAATTAAGGATTTTATGGTTTATACCTTAAATTATGACTAAAAATTTAGATTTTGAAGGCTTGAAGTCTATTGCTGAAAATTATGATCTTTTTTATATTGATCTATGGGGAGTAATGCATAATGGCATCAAGCTACATGAAAAAGCCATTTTTGCTCTAAAAAAATTATTAGAGATAAATAAAAATTTTGTTTTATTAACAAATGCGCCAAGACCCATTCAGCCAGTTAAAGATTTTTTAAAAAAAATGGGAATGGAAGAGATATTTAGAGATAAAGTTTTTACATCAGGTGAGGCTGCACTAAATTATCTAAAAAAATTTTATTCTTCAAAAAAATTTTACCATATAGGTCCACCTAGGGATTTTGATTTATTTAATGATTTTAAGAATAATAAATCCAAAAATATTGATCAAAGCCAATACCTTTTGTGCACTGGTTTGTTTGATGATTATGATCAAGATTTAAATTATTATAAAAATTTATTAGAAAACCATATCGATAAAAAGATGATTTGTACAAATCCAGACTTAATTGTTGATAAAGGAAATAAAAGAGAGCTGTGTGCAGGTTCAGTTGCCATGATATTTGAAAAAATGGGAGGTGAAGCCGTGTATTTTGGAAAACCTTATCCAGAGGTTTATAATCAATCGATAGATAACAAAGATAAAAAAATTTTATCAATTGGAGACAACCTTAATACCGATATCAAAGGTGCAAATCTTTTAAATTATGACTCTTTATTAATTTCTAATGGAGTACATAAGGATGAAATACAAAATAATGGAATAGAAAAAGTATCAAAACAATATGAGTCAATTGTAAACTTTATTCAATCAGATTTAAAATGGTAAAATTATATAAAAGTTTTGATATTAATAAAAATCACAAAGAATCAATAATTTTAATTGGTAACTTTGATGGAGTTCATTTGGGTCATCAAAAATTATTTAAATTAGCTAAATCATATAAAAAAAAACATAAATTAAAAATTGGAGTTATTAATTTTAATCCAATGCCAAAAATGTTTTTCAACAATTCTATAAGAAATTTTAGATTATCTAGTATTAATCAAAAATTAAATTTATTAAATAATTATGGGGTTGATTTTATTATAACTAAAAAATTTGATAAAACTTTTTCAAAAATAAAATCGATCAACTTTATCAAAGATATTTTATCAAAAAAATTAAAAGCAAGATTTATATTTGTAAGTAATAATTTTAGATTTGGGAACAAAAGAGAAGGAGATGTAAGGTTTTTAATTCAAAATGAAAAAAAGTATAATTATCAAGTTATTAAACCAAAACCTCTTTTAGTTAATAAAAAAATAGTTTCTTCCTCTTTAATAAGAAGTTATTTGGAGAAAGGTTTTTTAGAAAGAGCTAATAAATTATTAAATAGAAAATGGTCTATTGAAGGGATGGTTCAAAAGGGTAGGCAACTTGGAAAAAAAATTGGCTTTCCTACATGCAACATTGATATTAAAGATTATATTCTGGCTAAACCAGGCGTGTATGCGGTAAAGGTTTCACGAAAAAATAATATAAAAATTCTTAAAGGGATAGCAAATCTTGGGTATAGACCTACATTTAATCAAAAAAAAATCTTACTAGAGGTTCATTTGTTTAATTTTTCTGGAAATCTTTATAATAAGTACTTATCAGTTGAGTTTTTTAAATTTATAAGAAAAGAAAAGAAATTTAAGAATATTAATAAGTTGAAATCCCAGATTAAATTGGATTTGAAAATAGCAAAGAGAGCGTAATGAGTAATTCACAAATCAATCTTCCAAAGACAGCTTTTTCTATGAAGGCTAATTTGCCTGTAAGAGAGCCAGAAATTTTAGAATATTGGAAAAAAATTAATTTATATCAAGAGCTTAGACAATCTAGCAAAGGCAAAGAAAAATTTGTTTTACATGATGGACCTCCGTATGCAAATGGTAATATTCACATGGGTACTGCATTAAATAAAATTTTAAAAGACATTATTGTGAAATTTCATCAAATGAATGGTAAAGACTCAATTTATGTTCCAGGATGGGATTGTCATGGTTTGCCAATTGAGTGGAAAATAGAAGAGCAATATAAAAAAAATAAAAAAAATAAAAATGAAGTTCCAATTGTTGAATTTAGAAAGGAATGTAGATCCTTCGCAGAAAAGTGGATTGAGGTTCATAAAGGACAATTTAAACGACTAGGTGTTATAGGTGATTGGGAAAATTATTACTCTACAATGAGTTATGGTGCAGAAGCTCAAATTGTAAGAGAATTAGGAAAATTTTTAAAAGAAGGTAGTTTATACCGAGGATTTAAACCTGTTTTGTGGTCTACAGTGGAAAAAACTGCGCTTGCTGATGCAGAAGTTGAATATCAAGATCATAAATCTGATACGATCTATACCTCTTTTCCTGTAAAATCATCTTACATTAAAGAGCTTGAGGGAAGTGAGATTATTATTTGGACAACAACTCCATGGACAATACCAGCAAACAAAGCTTTGGCTTATAACGAAGCTCTTGATTATGTGTTGATAGAATTAAATGATGACGGTGATTTTAAAAATCGAAAGATAGTTGTAGCAAAAGATTTATTAGACTCTGTTATAAAAGAATGTTCAATAAAGAATTATAAAGAGATAAAAAATTTTAAAGGTAAAGATTTAAAAGATACAATCTGTAATCACCCCTTTTACAATTTGGGATTTGATTATGATATCCCTATGTTAGAAGCAAGATTTGTAACAACAGAGCAGGGAACGGGTATCGTACATTGTGCACCAAGTCATGGACCTGATGATTTTAACTTATGCTTGAAACATGGAATTAAAGCAATTGAAACAGTTGATGGTGATGGAAAGTATACAAAGAATGTTCATCTATTTGAAGGCAATCATATTTTCAAAGCTAATCCAATTGTTATTGAAAAACTCAAAGAACAAAAAAAGTTATTGGCAAATGGAGAACTAACACATTCTTATCCTCATTCATGGAGATCTAAAGCACCATTGGTTCACAGAGCAACACCACAATGGTTTATATCAATGGAAAGTCATAAATTAAGAGAGACAGCTTTAAAAGCTCTTGATGAGACAAAGTTTTATCCTAGCAAAGGAAAAGAAAGATTAAGATCTATGATTGAAACTAGACCTGACTGGTGTGTTTCAAGACAGAGAGTTTGGGGAGTTCCTCTTCCAATTTTTGTTAATAAAAAAACAAAAGAGATATTAGTTGATGATGAAGTTAATGAAAATATAGCAAGCATCTATGAAAAAGAAGGCTCTGATTGCTGGTTTTCAGACGACCCACAAAGATTCTTAGGAGAAAAACATAAGTCAGAAGACTATGAAAAGTTAAGTGATATTGTTGAGGTATGGTTTGATAGTGGATCTACTCACTCATTTGTTTTAGAAAAAAGAGAAGATCTAAAATGGCCAGCATCAATGTACCTCGAAGGTTCAGACCAGCATAGAGGATGGTTCCATTCATCCCTGCTTGAGTCTTGTGGAACAAGGGGGAGAGCTCCATTTGAGTCAATTTTATCACATGGTTTTGTTGTTGATGGAAAAGGATTAAAAATGTCTAAATCACTTGGAAATGTAATTGCTCCTGAAGATATTTTGAAAAAATATGGTGCTGATATTTTAAGAATTTGGGTAGCTTCATCTAACTATGCTGAGGATTTAAGAATTGATCATTCAATTTTAGATCAGCACGCTGACTCTTATAGAAAAATTAGAAATACTTTTAGGTATTTACTTGGAAATCTTAATGATAATTTTGAAGAAATTGATTTAGAAAAAATAAATTTATCTGAGCTGCCTGAACTGGAACAATTTATGCTTCATAAAATTTATTCTTTGAATGAGAATTTTAAAAATTATTTCAATAATTACGATTTTCACAATCTTTATAAAGAGCTATTAAATTTTTGTACTGTAGATTTATCAGCATTTTATT
>QCGY01000002.1 GCA_003279715.1 Pelagibacteraceae bacterium AG-390-D18 | reverse complement strand
ACGTGGGGGCAGTACCCACCACCTCCACCATCTAAATTATGGGGGTGAACTAGATTCGACGGGTGACTAAAGGCTATTCTTTTGTTCGGGATTGTTCCACCGTGACGGGCTAATTTATAATTGCTAACGAAAGTTACGCACTTGCTGCCTAATTAACTTTGTTAATTAAGTAGACGGGGTTTGGGGCACCTGGCAACAGAACGCCCCCTAATAATAAAAAATAATATTTATTTTTTTAATTCTGCTTGAGCGGCGGCTAATCTTGCAATTGGAACTCTATAGGGTGAGCAAGAAACATAATTTAAACCTGCTTTAGAGCAAAACTCAATACTTTTGGGATCTCCACCATGTTCACCACAGATTCCAAGCTTCAATTTTTTATTTTGACTTTTTCCTTTATCAACAGCAATTTCAACTAAGTCTGCAACTCCTTCATCAATAGATACAAATGGATCAATTGAAAATATTTTGTTATCCAGATAGTCATTTAAAAACTTACCACTATCATCTCTACTAATTCCAAATGTTGTTTGTGTTAAATCATTAGTTCCAAAACTAAAAAATTCTGCATGTTTTGCTATTTCTTTAGCTTTTATTGCAGCTCTAGGTAGCTCAATCATTGTGCCAACCATGAATTCAATTTTAATTTTATTTAGTTTTTGAACCTCACTTGCAATATTTATCACTAAATCCTTCATTATCTCAATTTCAGCTTCTGTAGAAACTAATGGAATCATAATCTCTGGAAAAGCTGATTTAACTTTTTTCTTTTTAAGTTCAGCTAATGCTTCAAAAATAGCTCTGCATTGCATTTCATAAATCTCTGGAAAGGATATTCCAAGCCTACAACCTCTATGTCCTAACATAGGGTTTTGCTCATGTAGTTCTTCAATTCTAGTCTCAACCTCTTTAGTTGATAGTCCTACAACATTTGCAACTTCATTAATTTCCTTACTTGTTCTTGGTAGAAATTCATGAAGAGGAGGATCTAATAATCTTACTGTAACTGGCAGACCATTCATAATCTTAAAAATTTCCACAAAATCTTTTTTTTGATGAGGTAAAAGTTTTTTAAGTGCTTTTGCTCTATCTTCCCTAGTTTTAGACAAAATCATTTCTCGAACAGATAAAATTCTCTCTTCATCAAAAAACATATGTTCAGTTCTGCAAAGACCTATACCTTCAGCTCCAAAATCTTTTGCAGTTTTAGTATCTTTAGGTGTTTCTGAATTTGTTCTGATGTTTAATTTTCTAAAACTATCTGCCCATGACATTAATTTTGAAAAGTCACCTGAAATTTCAGGTTTCACAGTTGCAACACTTCCTGCTATAATTCTACCTGTTGATCCATCAATCGTTATAATCTCACCTTCTTTTATTTCTAAGGATGCAGTTTTAAATGATTTGTTTTCGTAATTGATATCAATTTCACTAGAACCAGAAACACAAGGTCTTCCCATCCCTCTTGCAACAACAGCTGCATGGCTAGTCATACCTCCTCTTGCAGTCAAAATTCCTTTTGCTGCATGCATTCCTTGAATATCTTCTGGTGATGTTTCCACTCTCACTAAAATTGTATCCTGCATCATTCCAGTCAATCTTTCAGCTTCTTCAGAGGTAAAAACAACTTTACCACTTGCAGCACCTGGAGAGGCCGGCAAACCATTAGCTATAACATTAATTGAACTTTTCTCATCTAAGGTTGGATGAAGTAATGTGTCTAAAGAATTAGGATCAATCCTTAAAACAGCCTCTTTTTTTGAAATTAATTTTTCTTTTACCATATCAACTGCAATCTTTACTGCTGATTTAGCTGTTCTTTTTCCTGATCTAGTTTGAAGCATCCATAGTTTTTTATTCTCAACTGTAAATTCAACATCTTGCATGTCTTTATAATGTTTTTCTAATTTTTTTAAAATTTTGTGAAGTTGTTTGTAAACGTTAGGCATAACCTCTTCCATTGATGGAGCTTTTACTTTAGCTTGTAATCTTGCTTTTTTAGTTATGTACTGAGGTGTTCTAGTACCAGCTACAACATCTTCACCTTGAGCATTAATTAAATATTCACCATAAATTTCATTTAGTCCTTCTGAAGGATTTCTTGTAAATACCACTCCTGTTGCACAATCCTCACCCATATTACCAAAAACCATTGATTGTACATTTACTGCTGTGCCCCACTCAGCAGGAATTTGATTTAGTTTTCTATAAACTTTTGCTCTATTACTTTCCCAAGACAAAAATACTGCACTAATTGCTCCTAATAATTGCTGATAAACATCTTGTGGAAAATCCTTTTTTGCTTTTTCTTTAACAGTTCTTTTAAAATCATCTATCAATCCGTCCCAATCATTTTCATCTAGATCTGTATCTAAGAGAACACCTTTTGTAAGTTTGTAATTTTCAATTAATTCTTCAAAATGATAGCCTTCGACTCCCATTACTACATTGCCATACATTTGAATAAATCTTCTGTAGCTATCTTTAGCAAATCTTCCATTTGAAGTTTTTAGGGCTAAGGCATTTACCGTCTTATCGTTTAAACCAAGATTTAAAATTGTATCCATCATTCCTGGCATAGACACTCTCGCTCCTGATCTTACTGAGAGTAGTAAAGGGTTTTTTAAATCACCAAATTTTTTATGTACATCTTTTTCAATAATTTTTAACTCTTTTTTTATTTGAGTTACTAAATTTTTATTTAATTTTTTTTTATCTTTATAAAAAAGTTCACAAACCTTTGTCGAGATTGTAAATCCTGGTGGAACAGGAAGACCCATTCTTCCCATTTCAGATAAATTTGCACCCTTTCCACCTAAAAAATTTTTAGGTTCTTTAATTTTTTTACTATCTTTAGATTTGAAATTTAAGATTAGTTTATTCATTGACGGGAATCGATTAGAGAAAAATTAACATAATAATCAAACGTTTTACATAACATTTGAATTAGTTCCAGTCTGTTTTTTTTAATTGTGATGTCATTCTCGTTAATAATGACATTGTCAAAAAAATCAAAAATTACTTTTTTGGACTCAGCTAAATTGTTAATAGTTAGATCAAAATCCTCATCTTTATTAATATTTTGAAAGTACTTTTTTAATTCAACAATTTTTTTATATAAATTTTTCTCAAACTCAGTTTTGAAAATACCAGGGTCAGTTGTATTTGATATTTCTAGTTTTTTATCTTTTAACTCACTTTCTAATATACTTGATGCTCGTTTAAAGCTTGAAACAACATCTATTCCATTAGGTTTATCAATGAACTTATTTAAACTTTTAGCCTTACCAAAAATTATCACAGATTGATCTAAATTAAGAAAGCTTGTAGAGGCTGAGATAATATCATTACGAATTTTTTCCTCTTTCATGTAAAATTTCAACCTATCCATTAAAAAATTCTCTAATTCTTTCTGTAGAGATTTATTTTCAAATTCAAAACCTTGGTCAAAATACAATCCAGCTGAATAACTAATTAAGTCTCTTAATTTAAAATCTTTTTTATTTTCAACTATTGTTTTGACTATCCCTAAAGCTAGTCTCCTTAGAGCAAATGGATCTTTTGAACTTGTTGGCTTTTGATTTATTCCAAAGAAACCAACAAGCGTGTCTATTTTATCAGCAAGAGATAGTGCAACACTATATGGCTTTTTAGGTACTTTTGAATTTAATCCAACTGGTAAATACTGCTCACTAATAGCTTTACAAACATCTTTTTCAAAACCCTGAGCTTCTGCAAAATAACCTCCCATAATACCTTGTAGTTCTGGAAATTCTCCCACAAGTTCTGAAACTAAATCAACTTTGCAAATAGATGCAGATAATTCAACTTTATCTTTACTAATTAATAATTCATCAGAAAGCATTCCACCTATTTTTCTCATTCTTTGAACTTTATCGAAATATGTTCCAAGCCCTTTAAAATAATTCATGGATTTAAGCACTGAAACTCTTTTAACTAAATTTTGCGATTTATCTTTCTTCCAAAAAAACTCAGCATCATTTAATCTGGCTTCAACAACTCTTTCATTTCCAAGTTTTATTAGTCCATTTATATCTTTCTTATTCGTTACAACTAGAAATTCATTTGTAATATTTCCCTTTTTATCAAAAGTTGGAAAATATTTTTGATGATATTGCATTGTAATTATCAAAATTTCTTTAGGAATATTTAGAAATTTTCTATCAAATTCACATAGTATAACATTGGGTTGATCTGTAAGATCAACAATATCATCAATTAATTTAGGATTATTTTCAATCTTTACATTTCTTTTACTTGAAATTTCATCTAATTTTTTTTCTATAAAATTTTTCCTTAAATTATGATCTATAGTAATATTTATTTTTTTGAAAAAATTATTATAATCTTTAAAATCAGTGAATATCTTTTTTTTCTCCTCAAACTCTTTATCTATAAATGAGGTATTTGAAGAGGTTAAATGATGAAAATTAAAAGTTAATTTTTTTTTATCAAATATTGCTAAAATTGATTTTAATGGCCTTCCCCAACTTAAACTAAAATCACTCCACCTCATTGATTTTTTCCATTGAATTTTATTTAGAATTTGCGGAATTAACTCTTCTAATAGATCTTGAGTACTAAGTTTTTTTGATTTTGTTTTAAAAAAATAAAATTCACCCTTATCTAATTTTTTTTTAATAAGATCTTTTTTAACAATATTATTTGATCTAAGAAAACCCTCTAGCGCGATTTCTGGAGCTTTTACATTTGGGCCTCTAATTTGCTCAGATTTTAATATTATCTTTTTTTGTAAACCCTCAAATAATATGACTAATCTATTTGGTGTAGAAAATGATGAGTTTTTTTTAAATGAAATTGATTTTTCATTAAATATTTTAACAAAATTATTTAAAAGATCTTCTCTTAAGCTTTTTTGAAGAGATGAAGGTATTTCTTCACTAAATAATTCTAAAAAAAATTCTGACATTTAGCTTTGACTATCTAACCAAATACCTGCTGCCGCTTTAGTAATATCTCTAATTCTTCCTATATATCCAGCTCTTTGAGCAACACTGATTGCTCCTCTAGCATCGAGAATATTAAATATATGGCTTGCTTTTAAACATTGATCATACGCTGGTAATGATATTTTCTTTTCTACAAGAGATTTAGCTTCTTGTTCAATCATATCAAACATTTTTAATAAACTTTCAACATTTGCGTGTTCAAAGTTGTATGCAGAAAATTCTTTTTCAGCTTGATGAAAAACGTCATGATATTTTACTCCATCATCATTCCATATTAAATCATAAACATTCTTTTGTTGTTGCGTAAACATACATATTCTTTCTAATCCATAAGTAATTTCTACTGAAACAGGCATACATTCATATCCTGCCATTTGTTGAAAGTACGTAAATTGTGTTATTTCCATACCATCACACCAAACTTCCCAACCTAAACCTGCTGCACCAAGTGTTGGGCTTTCCCAATCATCCTCAACAAACCTGATATCATGTTCATTGTGATCAATACCAATCACAGACAAACTATTAAGGTACAATTTTTTTATATTATCTGGTGAAGGTTTAATTAAAACTTGAAATTGATAGTAATGTTGCAATCTATTTGGATTGTCACCATATCTTCCATCCGTTGGTCTTCTTGATGGCTGAACATAAGCAGCTTTCCAATGTTTTGGACCTAACGATCTAAGTGTTGTTGCAGGATGAAAAGTTCCAGCACCAACTTCAATATCATATGGCTGAAGAACAATACAGCCCTTTTTACTCCAAAATTTTTGAAGATTAAAAATTGTATCTTGAAATGATTTAAATTTTTGTTTTGGTTTTTTTATTTTAGAAACCATATCTTTGCCAGATTGACCTTTCATCTAAAATATTGGCTAATTGATCTACTTGATTATTAGATGAAGAAAGTTTTTGGCTTAACCAACCTTTTGATTTTTCAAATTTTTTAATAACAACATCATTTCCAAATTTTTCTTTGAGAACTTGTTGAGCATCTCCTATTCCATCTATCAACCCTAAATCTTTAGCTTTACTTCCAGACCAAAATTCTCCAGAAAAAAGTTCTACTTCAGAATTGTTTAATTTAGTGCCTCTGCTTTTTTCTACCACATCAATAAAATCTTTATGTAAATCTAACTGAATATTTTTTAATCTTTCTATGTCCTCATTTTTTTCTTCTAAAAAAGGATCTAAAGTGCTTTTGTTTTTTCCAGCTGTGTGCACCCTTCTTTCAACACCAATTTTTTTTATCAGCTCTGTAAATCCAAAAGAAGAATAGATAACTCCTATAGAACCAATTATTGAGCTTGAATTTGCATAAATCTCATCTCCAGCACATGAAATTAAATATCCCCCTGATGCCGCAACATCTTCAGCAAATACAATTACTTTTTTTTTGTTATTTTTAGCTTCCTGCCTGATAAAATTATAAATCATGTGTGACTGAACTGGTGACCCGCCTGGTGAGTTTATGGATATAGCTACACATGAGGCTTTTTTTAGAGAAAAAGCCTTTTTAACAAGTTCCTCTTGACCAGCAAAGTCAATGCCTTGTTTAAATTTTCCAGCATTTCCAATAACTCCATTTAATTTAATATGAGCTACGGTCTTTTTCTTTTTAAAAAAAGAGAACATTATTATCCCTTATAGAATTATTTATTGAATATATAAATTACTTATAATTGAAGAATTGGGTGCGTCAATTGATAAGTAATATATAAAACACAAATATATTAATTTAAAATCATTATGGGAACAGTAGTTCAGCTTAAAAATCAAATAAACAACTCATACTTTGAACTTAAAGATTCTGTTGAAGATAAACTAATTCTCACTGAAGAAAAGATAAAATCAAAATTAGCAAGTGATGTTGGATTAGTTCAAAAAATGACAGACTATCATATTCAAACTGGTGGAAAAAGATTAAGGGCCCTATTAACTCTTGGATCTGCAAAATTATGTGGGTACTCGAAAGGCTCAAGAGATATAAATTTAGCAGCTTGTGTTGAATTAATTCATAGCGCAACTTTAATGCATGATGATGTAATTGATGGAGGAACTGTAAGAAGAGGTAAAGATACATTAAATAAAGTTTGGGACAATCATTCATCAGTTTTAATTGGGGACTATTTATTAAGTCGATGTTTTGAAATGATGGTAGAGGATGGCAATTTAGAGGTTTTAAAATTATTATCATCAACTTCTTCAAAAATTGCTCAGGGAGAAGTTTTACAGCTTCAACATAAAGGTGAAGTTGATATGCTTGAAGAAACTTACCTTAAAATCATATCAGCAAAAACTGCTGAGCTTTTTGCAGCTTCAACAAAAGTAGGTGCAATTTTGTCAGACGTTGACTCTAAAGAAAAAGACGCTCTTGAGTTCTATGGAAGAAATCTTGGATTAACTTTTCAAATTGCTGATGATACCCTTGATTACAATTCAGATTTAAAATTATTCGGTAAAAAGATAGGTCAAGATTTTTCTGAAGGTAAAATTACTTTACCTATAATTTTACTATTTCAAAAAATAGATATTGATGAAAAAAAATTATTAACAGAATTATTTAAAAAAGATTCAAGAAATAAAGATGACTTTGATATAATAATTGTTTTGATAAAAAAGTATGAGATTATAAATGAATGCTATCAAAAAGCTCAACATTACATCAATCTTGCTTCTAACTCTCTCACAGTATTTAAGGACTCAAAAGAAAAAATAATTCTTAAAAACCTCACTTCATTTAGTTTAGCAAGAAATTTTTAAGGGCTTAGTAAAGATTTAATCCAATTACCACTTTTATCAATAGTATAATTTAATCTTTCATGAATTCTATTATCTCCATCCAACCAAAATTCTATTCTTGTTGGTGATAAATTCCAACCAGACCAATGGCTAGGTCTTGGCACATTATTCTTATCATTAAACTTTTGTTTAAACTCTTTAATTGATTTTTTAAGTTCATCTCTATTTTTTAATTCATTACTTTGATTTGATGCCCAAGCTCCAATTCTACTATCATAACCTCGTGAATTGTAATATTGGTCTGCTACAATATCATCTACTTGGGTTATCGTTCCACTAATTCTTATTTGTCTTAAAAGACTTTTCCAATGGAAACACATTGCAGCATTTGGATTTTCTTTAAGCTCATTTCCTTTTTGACTATTTAAATTAGTATAAAATACAAAACCATTTTGATTAAAATCTTTTAATAAAACCATTCTGACTGATGGTAGGTTGTTTCCACTAGATGTTGCTAATGAGAGAGCATTAGAATCATTAGGTTCTGATTCTTTTGCTTCATCCATCCACACTTTGAACAATTCGATAGGATCATCAAGATCTAAGAAACAATTATTGAGACCGAGTGAGTTTTTTTGATTCATAATTTAAACATAATAATCTATACAGTATAAATAATGTCATTTAATACTTTTGGAAAGCTATTTCGATTCTCAACTTGGGGGGAATCTCACGGACCTGCAATAGGCTGTGTAGTAGATGGGTGCCCGCCCAACATAAGAATTAAAGAACAAGATATACAAATAGAACTTGATAAAAGAAAACCAGGACAATCAAAATTTACAACTCAACGTAAAGAAGACGATAAAGTTCAAATTCTATCTGGTGTGTTTGAAGGTAAAACAACCGGAACTCCTATTTCACTCATAATTTACAACAAAGATATGAGATCTAAAGATTATGGGAACATAAAAGATAAATTTAGACCAGGACATGCTGATTTAACTTATTTTAAAAAATATGGAATTAGAGACTATAGAGGTGGAGGTAGATCCTCTGCAAGAGAAACTGCAGCTCGAGTTGCAGCTGGTGCAATTGCCAAATTAGTTCTACAGAATAAGTTAGGTAAAAAGTTCAAGGTTATAGGAGCCGTAACTCAACTAGGAATATTAGGATGCGATACAAATCAATGGAAAGATAAAGTAATCACGAAAAATCCATTTTTTTGTCCGGACAAATCAATGATTAAACTTTGGGAAAAATATTTATTAGGTGTTAGAAAATCTGGATCTTCTTGTGGAGCTGTGATCGAAATAAGAGCAAGAGGAGTACCTGCTGGATTAGGTGCCCCAATATATTCAAAACTAGACTCTGATATTGCTTCAGGTTTGATGAGCATCAATGCTGTAAAAGGAGTAAACATTGGTTCCGGAATGAACTCAGCACAATTAAGTGGAGAACAAAACTCAGACGAGATTTCTCAAAAAGGCAAAAAGTTAAAATTTAACTCTAATAATGCTGGAGGTATCTTAGGTGGCATATCAAGTGGTCAAGAAATTATTGCCTCGTTTGCTGTTAAACCAACATCATCAATTTTAACAACCAGAAAAACAATTAATAAATTTGGAAAAAACACAACTATATCTGTTAAAGGAAGACATGACCCTTGTGTAGGCATAAGAGCTGTTCCTGTTGGTGAAGCTATGATGAATTGTGTTTTATTAGATCACTATTTAATGCACAAAGCTCAGTGCAGTTAAAACTATTATTAATTCTTAACTACCTTAATTGAGTCTTTTGTAAACAAAATATCTAGAACTTTCTTTGAAATTTGTGAAGCATTTAAACCAGCAACATCATACATTTTCTTAGGATTATCTTGTTCAATAAAAGTATCAGGTAATGTCATTGCTCTAAACTTTAATCCTTTGTCAAATACTCCTTTTTCAGCTAATAAATTTTTAACATGAGAGCCAAAACCACCTATTGATCCTTCTTCAATGGTTATCATTACTTCGTGTTGTCTAGCACATTTTAAAATAAGTTCTTGATCTAAAGGTTTTGCAAATCTTGCGTCAATAATTGTTACTGATACACCTTTATTTTTTAATTCTTCAGCTGCTGATTTACACTCTTCAAGCCTAGTTCCAAAACTTAAAATACAAGCTTGATTTCCTTCTTGAACTACTTTTCCTTTACCAATTTCAATCTTTTCATCGATCGAAGGTAAATCAAGACCCACTCCTGTTCCTCTAGGATATCTTATTGCACTAGGTTTATCATTAATATCTACAGATGTATTAATCATTTTTACTAACTCAACTTCATCACTTGCTGCCATTACAATAAAATTAGGCAAAGTTGATAAATATGTAATATCAAATGATCCAGCATGTGTGGACCCGTCTGCACCTACAAGACCTGCTCTATCTATTGCAAATCTTACAGGTAAACTTTGAATAGCTACATCATGTACTACTTGATCATAAGCTCTTTGTAGAAAGGTAGAATAAATTGCAGCATAAGGTTTGTAACCTTCTGTAGCTAAGCCTGCTGCAAAAGTTACAGCATGTTGTTCCGCTATACCTACATCAAACATTCTTTTGGGAAATTCTTTTCCAAAAATATCCATACCTGTACCACCTGGCATTGCTGCTGTAATTCCAACAATTTTACTATCTTTTTGAGCATGTTTAATCAACGTGTTTGCAAATACTTTTGTATAAGCTGGAAGATTGCTACCACTTTTAACTTGTTCTCCTGTCTTCACATTAAATTTTGAAACACCGTGGTAATGATCAGATGCTTTTTCTGCATAAGAATAGCCTTTTCCTTTTTGTGTTTTAATGTGAATCATAATTGGTCCTTCGTGTTTAGAATCTCTTGCATTTTTAAGAATAGGGACAAGACTATCTAAATCATGACCATCAATTGGACCTGCATAATAAAAACCCAATGAATTAAATAATGTACCTCCTGTAACAGCTGATCGAAGAAAATCTTCAGCTTTACCTGCTTTTGCACTAAATCGTTTTGAAAACGAAGACGTTATTAATTTAATAGTTTCCCTCAGACTAAAATAAATTTTTCCAGTAAATAACTTTGCTAGATAAGTTCTCATAGCACCTACTGGTTTCGCAATTGACATATCGTTATCATTCAAAATAACAATCATTTTTGTTTTTGATGCTCCAGCATTATTCATGGCTTCATAAGCCATCCCTGCACTGATTGCACCGTCGCCAATTACTGCAATTACGTTAGATGATTTATTTGCTAATTTATTTGCTTCAGCAATTCCTAGAGCTGATGATATAGATGTTGAGCTATGAGCGGCACCAAAAGGATCATATTCGCTCTCTGATCTTTTTGTAAATCCTGATAATCCATTTCCTTGTCTTAAAGATCTAATCTTATTTTTTCTTCCTGTTAAAATTTTATGTGGATAAGATTGATGTCCTACATCCCAGATCAATTTATCATTAGGCGTATCAAAAACGTAGTGAAGAGCAACTGTTAATTCTACCACTCCTAAACCTGCACCTAAATGTCCTCCAGTTTCAGAAACTGCACCGATCATTTCCTCTCTAACTTCATCGGAAACTTTTTGTAAATCATCTTCTGATAGTTTTCTCAAATCAGATGGAAAATTTATATCATTTAAAAATTTATAATTTTTCATTACTTCTCTCTATGCAAAATATAATTCAATGTTTCTTTTATATATTTAGCATTTATACCGTATTTCTTTATATTTTTATTTGTTTTTAAAATAATTCTATCACAATATTTAATTGCATTAATGTAACCTAACAAACTTATTAATGTAGCTTTACCTTTTTTTTGATCTTTTCCTGTTTTTTTTCCAGCTATTTTAGAACTACCTTTAAAATCAATTAAATCATCAGCTATTTGAAATAATAAACCTATATCAGAACCAATATTTTCAAAAAATTTAATTTCTTTGTTATTTTTTTTCTTAATAATAGCAGGTGCAGCACAGCAAAAACTAAATAATTTTCCTGTTTTTTTAATTTCCATTTCTATAATCTTATTTTTAGATATCTTTTTTTTTTCATAACTCAGATCTAAATATTGACCACCTGCTATACCCAAATGACCTGAACATTCAGATAATTTCTTTATTAACTTAATCTTAATTTTATCACTTACTTTTAAAGTAGGACTTGCTAAAATTTCAAATGCCATTGTAAGTAATGAATTTCCAGCTAGGACTGCTGTAGACTCTCCAAACTTAATGTGTGCAGATGGTTTTCCTCTTCTAATTTTATCATTATCCATACATGGTAAATCATCATGAATTAGTGAATAAGCATGAATACATTCTACAGCAGCGCCAATAGCAATTAATGTTTTGTATTCTATTGCTAGTAACGAACCAATATCCATCAAAATTTTAGATCTAATTTTTTTTCCACCAGGAAATAAGCCATAATTCATGGCTGGAAGTAATTTAGAATTGTTTTGCTTGTTAATAAATTTCTTTAGAAAATTGTTTGTATCTTGTGCAATCTTATTAAGTTTAGTTTTCATTTTTTCTTAATGATTTCTTTAACTTTTTTAGTAGTTTCTTCACCTATAGATCTAAAACTTTTATGAAATTTTTTTTCAATAATATTGTTTAACCTCAATAATTCTTGATAGATTTCAACAGAATTATTTAAGTCTTTTTCATTTTCCAAAGACTCAATTATTTGATTTGCTTGATCAGTTAGCTCTTCAAGTGACCCTGTATTATTATCAGGTAGTAAATTTTTATCTTTCATATAATAATAATTATTAATACATGAAATCTATTCAATCAAATATCAAAAAAGCAAAAAAATATTTAGATAAAGATCATTGTGTGGCTGTTCCTACTGAAACAGTATATGGATTAGCTGGGAATGCTTATTCAGATTTATCTGCAAAACAGATATTCAAGTTAAAAAAAAGACCTATGAGCAACCCTTTAATTGTTCATTATTCAGATATAGACAAACTTAATGATGATTGTGTTGTAAATGATAATTTTATCAAGCTTTATAATAAATTATCTCCAGGACCAATTACATTTGTCTTGAAATTGAAAAAAGGTTCCAAAATTTCTAAATTTGTAACCAATAAACAAAAAAGCCTTGCAGTTCGTTTTCCAAAACATCCATTATTTAAAAAACTACTTAAAAGTTTAGACTATCCTTTAGCCGCTCCAAGTGCAAACATATCCACTAGATTAAGCTCTGTTAGAGCATCTGATGTTATTGACGAGTTTCGATCAAGAATTAAATATGTCTTAGATGGGGGTAAATGTCAGATTGGTTTGGAGTCCACTATTGTTAATCTTATAGGTAAACCAACAGTACTTAGATTTGGAGGATTGGATATTTCAAAAATAGAAAAAATATTAAAAGAAAAAGTTTTAATCAAAACTAATTTAAAAAAGAAAATTGCACCTGGACAATTTCCCTTGCATTACTCTCCTGGTATTCCATTAAGAACAAATGTTAAAAAACCAAAAAAAGATGAAGCCTTCGTATTAATAAAAAGAAGAAGAACTAAATCTAAAAATTACTACTACTTAAGTAAAAAAAATAATCTTAAAGAATCTGCCAGAAATCTATACTCATTATTAAGAAAAATTAAAAAAGATGGTTATAAAATGATTGCAGTTGAAAAAATTCAAAACAAAGGCATTGGTAAAACAATAAATGATAGATTGAACAGAGCCTCAAAATATTAAATGTCAAATTCAATTCAAGTAATTAATTTATCAAAAAGCTATAAGTCTAAACAGGCTGTAAACAATATTAATTTTAAAATTAATGAAAATGAAATTGTTGGCTTGTTGGGACCAAATGGATGTGGAAAAACAACTACAATTGGGATGATGCTAGGTTTGTTAAAGCCAACCAGTGGAACAGTTTTAATTAATGGAATGGATATTGAAAAAAATAAGATTTCTCTTCTTCATAAAATGAATTTTATTTCTCCATATATAGAATTACCAAAAAAACTTACAGTTAGACAAAATTTAGTAGTATATGGAAAATTATATAATGTGCATAACTTAAATGAACAAATTGATTATTTATCAAATGAATTAAGATTAAATAAACTATTAGATAATGTTACTGGAGAACTTTCTTCAGGACAAAAAAATAGGGTGAGTTTAGCAAAAGCATTAATTAATAATCCTAGTGTACTTTTACTTGATGAACCTACAGCATCTTTAGATCCAGAAACAGGGGATTTTGTTAGAACTTTTTTAGAAAATTATAAAAAAGAAAATAAAATATCAGTATTGCTCGCTTCACATAATATGGATGAAGTTAAGAGACTATGTAGCTCTGTTTTAATGATGAAAGATGGGACAATAGTAGATAGTGGTACCCCTGATCATTTGATTAGAAAGCATGGTAGAAAAAATTTAGAGGAAGTTTTTTTAGAACTTGTGAGAAATAAAAATGAATTTAACTAGAATTTATGGTCTTTTTTTAAGGCACTTTTACTTAATTACAAGATCGTTTCCAAGAATTTTAGATTTGATTTATTGGCCGTCTATTCAAATCACCCTATGGGGTTTTATTTCAAATTTTTTTGCAAACCATAGCACCTACTATAATGGTGCTGTAGGTGTAATACTTTCTTGTGCAATACTGTATGATTTTTTATTTAGAACTAGTATTGGATTTAATATGCTGTTTTTAGAGGAAATTTGGAGTAGAAATTTTACTAACTTATTTATTGCTCCAATGAAAATAAGTGAAATTATAGTGTCGCTTGTTTTTACTGCTTTGATTAGAGCTTTAATTGGGTTAGTTCCAGCAATATTATTAACATCTCCTATATTTGGAATTTCTTTATTAGATTTAGGTTTACCTCTAGCATTTCTTTTTTTAAGTTTATATATTTTTGGAATTACTTTGGGTTTATTTGTTTCTGCTGGATTGTTAAGATTTGGTCCTTCTTTTGAAAATATTGCCTGGTCAACTATGTTTTTGCTTGCACCCTTTGGATGCATATATTACCCAGTTGAAACGTTGCCAGAAATTTTTCAACTTATAGCCTATGCTCTTCCGTTAGTTTATATTTTTGAGGAAACAAGAAATATCTTGGTTAATCAATCTGTGAATTATGAAAATATCATTCAGGCCCTTTATTTTAATGGTGCATATCTAATTGCTGCGGTATCCGTATTTTACTATTCTTTTGGTAAAGCCAGAGATAAAGGAACTTTAATCAATATAGGCGAATAAATTGGTGCGCCTGCTAGGAGTCGAACCCAGAACCTCCTGATCCGAAGTCAGGCGCTCTATCCAGTTGAGCTACAAGCGCATATAGTATTAATATTACATTTTATGGAAAAAAACATTAATTTTATAGTTGAAGAAAATGAAAATAATCTAAGAGTCGATGTATTAATTAACAAGAGAGAAGAATTAATTAGCAGAACTAGAATTAAAAATTTAATCCTTAACGAAAAACTAAAGCTAAATGATGAAATTATTAAAAATCCCTCAAAAAAAATTTTTACTGGAGATAAATTAAGCCTTAATATTCCTGAACCTCAAAAGGCTTCACTAAAACCCTATAACTTTAAACTAGAAATAATTTATGAAGATAATGACCTACTAGTAATTAACAAGCCTGCAGGTATTATTATGCACCCAGGTGCTGGAAATTATGATAAAACAATTGTTAATGCTTTAATGCATTATGATAAAAACTCACTATCAACTATTGGTGATGAACTTAGACCAGGCATCATACATAGAATAGATAAAAATACTTCAGGTTTAGTTGTTATTGCAAAAAATAACAAAACACATGAAAACTTATCAAAACAATTTAGCGATCATATAATCACAAGAGTTTATCAGCTTTTAATTTGGGGTAAACTAAGACCTTCTTCAGGTAAAATTGATACTTTTATAACTCGAAGCTCAAAGAACAGACAATTAATGGAAGTTAGTCAATCTAAAGGTAAACGTGCAATTACAAATTATAAGACTATAGAAATTTTTGAAAACGATAAAACACCAACATTAAGTTTAGTTGAGTGTAAATTGGAAACAGGAAGAACTCATCAAATTCGTGTTCATATGACACATATGGGAAATAGCATTGTTGGAGATGATAAATACAAAAAAAAATATAAGAAGCTAAAAAATATTGATACAGGATTAGAACGCTTGATTTCTAAACTAGATAGACAATTTTTACATGCAAAAACCCTAGGATTTATTCATCCAAAAACTAAAGGAAAAATGATTTTTTCCTCAATTTTGCCACAAGAGCTAAATAATTTATTAAAAATGCTAAGAAATACTAGCGAATAAATCATTGAAAATTTAATTTAGTTAATTAAATACATACAGCCATGAACGCAAATTTTAATAGCAATGTACCCGCTCTTTCAAATGAAGGAGGGCTGTCTGCTTATTTAGAACAAATAAAAAAATTTCCAATGCTTGCTGCAGAAGAAGAATACATGTTAGCCAAAAATTGGAAAACTACTGGAAATATTAAAGCTGCTGAAAAACTAGTAACAAGTCATTTGAGATTAGTAGCTAAAATTGCAATGGGTTATAAAGGGTATGGACTTCCTGTAAATGAAATGATTTCTGAAGGCAATGTTGGTCTTATGCAAGCGGTTAAAAAATTTGAACCTGAAAAAGGTTTCAGATTGGCAACATACGCTATGTGGTGGATTAAAGCTTCTATTCAAGAATATATATTAAGATCTTGGAGTTTAGTTAAAATAGGAACTACAACAGCTCAAAAAAAATTATTTTTTAATCTTAAAAAAATAAAAAATCAAATAGCACCACAAACAGAAGGTGACTTAAGAGATGAACATGTGAATGAAATAGCAAACAAATTAGATGTTAGTAAAAATGAAGTTGTTTCAATGAATAGAAGACTTTCAGGTAAAGAATTTTCATTAAATGCTCAAGTTGGTGAAGATGGGGATGAATGGCAAGATTGGTTGGTTGATAAAGAATTAGACCATGATTTAAAATTTGCACACCAGGAAGAAATGGAGCAAAGAAAAGATTTATTAAAAAATTCTATAAAAGTTTTAAATGAGAGAGAAAAAGAGATTTTATACTCAAGAAGGTTAAATGATAATCCAACAACTTTGGAAGATTTAAGCAAGAAACATAAGATTAGCAGAGAAAGAGTAAGACAAATAGAAAATAAAGCGTTTGAGAAATTGCAAAAGCAAATGCTACTAATGGCAAAATCTAGAAATCTTTTACCTGTAAATTAATTAATATTAATAAAAAATTGATGTAAATTTAAACTTTATATTGTTAAGTTAAATTATAGTATATAAATGTTTATTAAATGCACTACAGAATAAATAAATATCTAATTTGGTTTCCTAAAAAAAAAATTTTTTTTAAAATTTTTAATTTTATAAAGTTTTATCTATCAAAAAAAAGTAAGACGTTGAGATTAAATTATCTACCCATAACAATGGATATAGAACCAACAACAGGTTGCAACTTCAGATGTACAATGTGTCAAGTATCTTCTCCTAATTTCATTTCGAAAAACTTGGATTATGAAATGTTTCAAAAAGTTATTGAAGATAATAAACAACTATTAAAAATCAAACTACAAGGTATGGGGGAACCATTGGTTAATAATAATTTTTTTAATATGGTAGAGTATGCAAGTAAATATAGTATAGTTTCTGAGATCACAACTAATGGAAGCTTATTAAATGAAAAAAATATTTCAAAGCTTAAAAGGTCTAATTTATCAAGAATTACAGTAAGTATTGATGGAGCTTCAGCCGAAGTATTTGAAAAAATAAGAATTAAATCAAACTTTGAAACTGTGGTATCGAATTGTAAAAATTTAATAAATTCTTACAAAAAAATCCTTATAAGACCTGAAATTTCAGCTTGGTGCGTAGTTCAAAACGATAATGTTAATGAATTTGAAGAAATATTTGAACTTTGTAAAGATATAGGATTTGATAAATTAACTTATCAGTTTCATTTGTCTGGATGGGGGAAAAAAGAATGGGATGAAATTAATAAAAATAAAAAAATTAAAATTGACACTCTTAAAAAGAAAATAGAAAAAATAAAAAAAAGAGGTACTTTAGAAAATTTGGAAGTGAATATTTTTGAAGAAAACTTATTGAGTTTTGAAAAACAATGTGTTTGGCCATGGGAAAGTTCATATATCAGTAAAACAGGTGACGTTGTTCCATGCTGCATTATAGGAGATGAGAAAGTTGTTTCTTTTGGAAACATTAAGAAAAGTTCATTTAATGAAATATGGAATTCTGAAAAATATTCATTATTCAGGGATAATATTAAAAAAAATAAAATTCCTGATTATTGTAAAAATTGCTACAAAGAGTTTAATTAAAACTATACCTAAATATCAAAAGGATTTTCAATCAATATAGTATCATCTCTCTCAGGACTTGTAGAAACACTAGAGACTTTTGTTTCTATAAATTCTTCTACTGCATAAATATATTTTTTTGCATTTTCAGGTAAAGCACTTATATCTTTAATTCCTTTAGTTGATATTTTCCATCCAGGAAAGGTTTTATAGATTGGTTTTATTTTTAGTTGATCTTCAACTGCTGCAGGTAAATAATCAATTTTTTTTCCATCAAGCTCATATTCAACACACATTTTAATTTCATCTAATTCATCAAGAACATCTAGTTTAGTAAGTGCAATACCATCGATGCCTGAAATTTTTATTGTCTGTCTTACCAATACACCATCAAACCAACCGCATCTTCTTTTTCTACTAGTAACAGTGCCAAACTCTTTTCCACTTGTTCCTAATAATTCTCCCACATCATCAGTTAATTCAGTTGGAAAAGGACCTTCTCCAACTCTAGTTGTGTAGGCTTTTGTAATTCCCAAAACATAATTAATTGAGTTTGGACCACACCCTGTACCTGTTGCAGCACTTGATGCAACTGTATTTGAGGATGTTACAAAAGGGTAAGTACCATGATCCACATCTAATAAAATTCCCTGAGCACCTTCAAAAAGAATTTTCTTTTTTTGTTTTTTAAACTCATCAATCTTTAGCCAAACTGGTTGAGAAAACTGTAATATTAGAGGTGCAATTTTTAATAAGTCTGATTTTAACTGCTCTTTTTCAAAAATTTTTTTTCCAAGGCCTTTTCTAATTGCATTATGATGAACTAAAACAGACTCTAATCTTTGATCCAAATTTTTTTCAGATCTAAGGTCCATTACTCTAATAGATCTTCTTCCAACTTTGTCCTCGTACGCTGGGCCAATCCCTCTTCTAGTTGTTCCAATTTTTCCTTTTCCAGCTGCATCCTCTCTTATTTCATCCATTTCTCTATGAAATGGTAAAATTAAATTTGCAGCTTCAGAAATAATAAAATTATTGATATTTACATCAACTCCTTTTGATTTTATTTCCTCAATTTCTTCTAGTAATGCCCATGGATCTACAACAACTCCGTTTCCAATAATTGAAATTTTATTTTTTCGTACAATTCCAGATGGTAATAATCTTAACTTATATGTTACACCATCAATTACTAGTGTATGACCTGCGTTATGCCCTCCTTGAAATCTAATTACTACATCTGCTTGTTCAGAAAGCCAGTCAACGATTTTACCTTTTCCTTCATCTCCCCACTGTGATCCTACTACAACTATATTTTTCATTATCTAAACTTTCTTTCTATATTAATTGTATGAAGATGATTGATTGGACCATGACCTTTACCATATTTAGGATTAGATTTAATGCCAGAATTTACATATTTAATACCAAGCTCACAAGATTTCTTTATAGGTTTTCCACAAGACAAAAATGTAGTGATTGCGCTAGATAAAGTACAACCTGTTCCATGGGTATTTTTTGTATTGTATCTTTTACTATTAAAAATTTTAATTTCAGATTTTGAAACAAATATATCTTGAACAGTTTCGGAGTTTAGATGTCCTCCTTTAATTAATACATTATTTGCACCAATTTCTATTAATTTGTAAGCTGCAAAAATCATATCCTCTTTACTTATGATTTTCATATTAGTTAATATTTCAGCTTCAGGGATATTGGGAGTAATTAATGTAGCTCTTTTTACCAGCTTATTTTTTAATAATTTGATAGCCTTATCATCTATTAATTTTGTCCCCCCTTTTGCTACCATTACAGGATCAAGAACTATTTTATTTAATCTAACAATTTTGAGAGAATTAATAACTGAATGTATAACCTTAGTGGAATGTAACATGCCAATCTTTATTGCATCAGGCTTAATATCTTTAGCCGTAAATAAAATTTGATTTGAAATTTCTTTTGGTGGTATTGAAACAATTGATTTTACTCCTGTTGTATTTTGAGCTGTAATAGCAGTGATAGCAGTCATTGCATAAGATCCAAGTGCGGTAACAGTTTTTATGTCAGCCTGTATTCCAGCCCCACCTGATGAATCAGAACCTGCAATGATTAATACTTTAGATTTAGGCTTCACTTTATTTTAGTTAAAATAATATTTAAACACTTCTCTAAAAGTTTTTTGTTTTCACTTTCACCCATAACTCTTATTTTTGACTCTGTGCCTGATGCTCTCACTAGTATTCTACCATGACCATTCATTAATTTTTCGGCTTTTTTAATAGATTTTTTTACATCTGAATTTTTAATTATTGATCTATCTTTAACTAAGATATTTTTTAGAATTTGAGGAGTTTTTTTAAACTTATTGAAGAAAGTACTGGCTTTTTTTCCTTTTCTTATTGCAAATAACACTTCTAGTGCAACTAACAACCCATCTCCAGTTGTTGCAAATTTACCCAAAATAATATGCCCAGATTGTTCACCACCTAGATTAAAGTTATTTTTTTGCATTTGTTCTTTTACATATCTATCTCCAACATTTGCTCTAATAAATTTTATTTTATTTGCTTCAAAAAATTTTTCTAAGCCGTAGTTAGACATCAAAGTTCCAATAACTCCACCTTTTAACATTTTTTTATTTTTCCATCTTGTGGCTATTGCTGCAATTATTTGATCTCCATCAATTATATCTCCTGCTTCATCACTCATAATAATTCTATCAGCATCACCATCTAGAGAAATACCAAGATGGGCTTTGTATTTCTTTACTGCAAGTTTAATCTTATTAGGATGTGTAGAACCACAGTTTTGATTAATATTTACTCCATTTGGATTTACACCAATTGCAATTACTTTTGCTCCTAAAGACTTAAGCAACTCTGGTCCAGCTTTATAACCAGCACCATTTGCACAATCGATTACTATTCTTAATCCTCTTAAATTAAATTCTTTTGGAAAATTTTTTTTTATTATTTTTAAATATTCTTTTGTCCCACTCTCTAATCTTTTTACTCTACCTAATTTTTCAGGACTAGAAAGATTTTTTGAAATTTTCTTATCTATTAATTTTTCAATTTTTTTTTCAATTTTGTCAGATAGTTTCATTCCATCTGGACCAAATAATTTTAAACCGTTATCATTATAAGGATTATGAGAAGCAGTTATCATAATACCCATATTTGCTCTCATTATTTTAGTTAACATAGCCAAACCATTTGTTGGCATAGGCCCAAATGTATAAACATGCATTCCAGCTGAGGTCAATCCTGATACAAGCGCAGGTTCTAGTGTATAACCAGATAATCTTGTATCTTTAGCTATAATAGCTGTTTGTTTTCTTTTTTTTTGAGACTTAAAATATGTTCCTGATGCTAATCCAAACTTAAAAAACATATCTCCATTAATATGCTTACTATTAATAGCACCTCTTATTCCATCGGTTCCAAAATATTTTTTTGTCATTAATGTTTTATTATTTCTTTAAAGACTTTTATGCCTTGAAGCAATTCATTTACATCATGAATTCGTAAAATTTGAACACCATGCATCATCAAATAAATTGAAGATGCTACTGTTCCTCCAATTCTATTCTTAGTGTCATTATTTCCTGCTATTTCTTTTATAAATCTTTTTTTTGAATTACCTACAAGTATAGGAAAACCTAATGAATGAAAAATAGAAATATTACTAATAAGATTAATATTATGTTTCAAATTTTTTCCAAAGCCTATGCCCGGATCAATGATAATATTGTTATGTTTAATACCAATTTTTTTTAAAAACTTTATCTTTTGCTCAAAAAAATCATATATATCTAATAATTCATTTTTATATTTTGGTTTATTTTGCATATTTTCAGGTGTTCCTTTTGAATGTTGGATAACAAAAGGAATTTTGTATTTTTTGAGAACATCAATAGTTTTGGAATCATAATTAAGTCCAGAGACATCGTTAATAATTTTTACACCACACTTAATTCCTCTCTTCATAATTTCAGATTTTCTAGTATCTAATGAAATTGGAATTTTTTTTCTCAGTAATTTAATTATTTTTTCTATTCTTTTCCATTCAAGTTTATTATTTATAGCTTTTGATCCAGGTCTAGTAGACTCTCCGCCAACATCAATAATATTTGCACCTGAATTAAACATATGAAGTGCGTGCTTTAGTCCTTTACTTTTTTTATTAAACTTTCCTCCATCAGAAAAACTATCAGGTGTTAGATTTAATACCCCCATTAAATTTGGAATTTTTAAAAAATTTAAATTTGAAAAATTTTTTCTTTTTGACCTTATTTTTTTTAAATCTATCTCTATTTGTTCTTTTAATGATTTTGTTAAACTATTAATCTTGTAAATAGGAATTTTTTTTTTTGAAGTTCTTGATATTATCTCAACATGATCAAATGAAATTTTTTTATTTCCATTAAGAGGAAAAGTTTTGTTGTTATCTACCAATAACTTTGATTCATTACCATAATAGAAATTACACGCTCTAGTGTAATATCTTCTCATTTCTTTTTGTTAATGAACTATTTTTGGTTTTAAACCCATAGCACCTAAAGCTGAGCTTTGGTCATCATTTTCTTCTGGTTTTTCAACTATTTTATCTTTTGGGTATATATTTTTATTAATTATATTTTCAATTTCTTCACCTGATAAAGTCTCATAAGTAATCAGTGCTTTAGCAATTTTATGTAAGTCATCAATTTTTTCAGTTAATATTTTAGTAGCTTGATTATATCCCTCATCAACAAGCTTTCTAATTTCTTTATCTATTTTTTGAGCCACTTCTTCTGAAACAGATTGTGTTTGTGTAACTGATCTTCCTAAAAATACTTCCTCTTGGTTTTCACCATATTCAATTGGCCCCATTTCTTCACTCATTCCATATTTTGTAACCATGGCTCTAGCAAGTTGTGTAGCTTGATTAATATCTGATCCACTACCACCTCCAGCACCTGTAGATATATTATCTTTACCAAAAATTAACTCCTCTGCAACCCTACCGCCAAAACATACAGCCATTCTAGCTTTTAAATATTTGATTGAATATCCATGTTTATCTCTCTCAGGCAAATTCATCACCATTCCAAGCGCTCTACCTCTTGGAATTATTGTTGCTTTATGTATTGGGTCATAACTTGGCATATTAAATGATACTAAAGCGTGTCCACCCTCATGATATGCGGTTAATTTTTTTTCATCCTCCGTCATTACCATTGAACGTCTTTCAGATCCCATCATTACTTTATCCTTGGCTTCTTCAAACTCAATTAATGTTACAATCCTTTTATTTTTTCTAGCAGCCAGTAAGGCTGACTCATTTACTAAATTCGCTAAATCAGCTCCGGAAAAACCAGGAGTTCCTCTTGCTATAGTTCTTAAATTTACATCTGGTGCAATTTTAATTTTTTTTACATGAACTTTTAGGATTTTTTCTCTTCCAATAATATCTGGATTTGAAACAACCACTTGTCTATCAAATCTACCAGGTCTTAATAAAGCTGGATCAAGCACATCGGGCCTGTTAGTTGCTGCAATTATAATAACACCTTCATTAGTTTCAAAACCATCCATTTCTACTAACAATTGGTTTAGGGTTTGTTCTCTTTCATCATTTCCACCACCTAAGCCAGCACCTCTACTTCTGCCCACTGCATCTATTTCATCTATGAAAATAATACATGGTGAATTTTTTTTTCCTTGCTCGAACATATCTCTTACTCTTGATGCTCCTACACCAACAAACATTTCTACAAAATCTGAACCTGAAATTGTAAAAAAAGGAACACCTGCTTCTCCAGCAATTGCTCTTGCTAATAAAGTTTTTCCTGTTCCTGGAGGTCCGACTAACAATGCACCTCTTGGTATTTTTCCTCCAAGTCTACTAAATTTTTTTGGATCTTTTAAAAATTCTACAATTTCTTCTACCTCCTCTTTAGCCTCCTCTACCCCTGCAACATCATTAAATGTAACTTTACCTTTTAGCTCATTCATCATTTTGGCTTTAGACTTTCCAAATCCCATTGCCCCACCTTTGCCACCTTGCATTTGTCTCATAAAAAAAATCCAAACTGCAATTAACAACAGCATTGGGAACCAAGATAAAAGAACTCCAAACAATGAAGGCATTTTTTCCTCTAGAGGTGCAGCTGAAATACTTACTCCTTTATCAGATAGTTTTTCAATTAGATTAGGATCGTTAGGGGAGTAAGTAGAAAAAGAATTACCATTGGAAAAAACTCCTTTGATGTTATTCCCTTGAATTTCAACTTTTAAAACCTCTCCATTTTCAACTGAGGTTAAAAATTCTGAAAAAATAATTTGATTACCACCTCTTACATTTGATTGTGGATTCTTAAACATATTGTATAAACCTATAGTCAAGAAGACTATGATTCCCCACATAGCAAGATTTTTTAAATTCATAACAATAAGATAAGAATTATTACAAGATTAACAAGTGACAAAATATCATTAAATAATTATATTTTATTATTCTTTTGATAATATAACAGTTTCATTAACCTTTTTTATTAAACATCCTCCTAAAGTAACCTTAAATGAGGACTTAGATTTTGCTAAATTAATAATCTTATCAATTTTTTTCCCTCTAACAGTATAATATTTTTTTCCTATAGTCTTTATTACTTCACCAAAAGATCTAAATATAACTTCTTCTGATTGAGAAAAAAAATTTTTTTTCAGAATGGCGCATTGTTTTTTTTGTAAAATAGTTACATTTTCTTTTAAGTTTTTTTTTGTATAAAATTTTATATTTTCATTAGCAAATTTTAAATTTTTTATTGTTAAAAAAAATTTATTTCTATCCAATCCCTCCAAACTTAAATCTTTTAATAAATTTCTAACTTTAACTCTCTTAAACTTATCATTTTTATTTGATGGATCTTCAACATATGATCTAAAAACAATTTTGCTTATATAAACTAAATCATCTTTATCGATATTTATTAAAGGTCTAATTAAATTAACATTATTTATTTGTGATTCTTTATCCAGTGAGATTAGTCCATGCAAACCACTTCCTCTTAAAATTCTTATAAAAAAATTTTCAAATAAATCATCTAAATGATGAGCAACTAGAATGTTTTCTATTCTGTATTTTTTGGCTCTGTCACATAGTAATTCATATCTTTTTTCTCTAGCAATAGATTGAATATTTTTCTTAGGTTTGAAACCTTTCCAAGTTAAAATATTTAATTTTATATTTAAATTATTTAATTTTTTTTGAATATATTTGGCTTCCGATGTTGAGTTTTTTCTTAATCTGTGATCAACAATAAAATATTTTACATCTAGAGATTTTTTGATTGAATAAATCTTAGATAAAAAAGATAGCGCAAGACTATCTGGGCCTCCTGAAACAGCTACAATAAAACTTTTATTAATAGATAATTCACCTTCAAATTTTTTATAAATTTGATGAACTCTTCTATCTTTTAATTTATTAAATAAAAACCTATGAGTCTTCTTTGATGCATTCGAATTTTTTAGACTCATATTTTGCTTTTTGGATTACTGATTGGTTTGCCTTGGGATATTGCAACGCTACACCGTTTATCATTTTACAACCTTGGTCTTTTTCTCCAATTTGAACCATGGATACACCAAGTTTTAAAAGATTTATAGGAGCTTTTTTGCCTTTTGGATATTTTTGATAACCTTCTAAATAAGCTGATGCAGCATCAGTATAAAGCTGTCTTATTCTAAATGTTTCAGCATACCAATACTGGGCACTACCAGCTAATTCATGCTCACCATTATCTAAAACAAATTCTCTAAAAGCTCTTTCAGCTGTACTATAATCACCAACTTTTAAAAAACTTGTTGCAAATTCATACTGTTTCTTTGGGGTTAAATCTAGAGGCAATAATTTTTCTTCAGCTTGAAAAGTTTCAGTCAGCACAGTTGCTGTTGTATCTACTGATTGAATTTGTTGAGAAGTTTCAGATGTCTCAGTATCTTTGTATGTAATTGTACCCAAATCCTGGGGTTGAGAGCTCCCAGGTAATATTTGGTTTTTTTTATCTACTTTTGGTTTTGATGTTAGTTGTGTTGTAATTTCACCAGAACTTATTACAGACTCTATATCCTGGAATCGTATCTGATTATCTGTTTGAATTTTTGATAGCCTATTTGATAATTTATCAAGCTTAAAATTAATTTCTTCAAATTTATTAGTTAATTGCCTAAATTGATCCTCAACTTCAGATAATTTTAACAGATGTCTTGTCAGCACATCCTCTGAGTTGCTGTCTAACCCAATACTTGAGCTTTCATTAGACGATGTGTTGATTTCAATTGAACCAGAATAAACTGCTCTTTCAAGAGTTTTAAGATCATTCTTAATAATTTCTAAAGTTTCATAAATATTATGATTATCTCCAAAAGAATTATTTAAAAAACTTAAATTAAAACAAATTAATAATATTATATTAAGTGTAAATCTCATTAATGTTTAGATTTATGGTTATAAAAATGGCAAAAAAAAGACCCTTAAACTTTTACGTTTTAGGGTCTTTAAATTTAAATTATTAATTTGCTTTAACAGTTACAGATCTTCTATTTTTTGACCAAGCTAAAGGATTAGAGCCAGCATCAACCGGTCTTTCTTTTCCATAACTTAGTACTGATATTCTGTCTGAAGAAATTCCATAAGTCATTAAATAATCTTTAGCTGAATTAGCTCTTCTTTCTCCTAAAGCTAAGTTATACTCTCTTGTACCTCTTTCATCAGCATGACCTTCAACAACTACATTAATATTAGAATTCTTTCTTAACCAAGCAGCTTGCGCTCTTAAAGTTTCTCTTGAAGCTGTAGTCAAAATAGACTCGTTCGTTGCAAAGAAAACTCTATCTGGAACTCCATCTGCTAAGTACTTGACTGTATCATCTCCTGTATATACATCACCTTGCATTTGACCTGTGGTTTCAGTAGTTTCAGTAGTTTCAGTAGTTTTTGAAGTTTCTGAAGTTTGTGAAGTTTCAGGAGCGGTAGTGGTAGTGGTAGTAACTTCTTTTTTTGTTGCGCAGGCTGTTAGAACCAGGCACGCCGCTAGTATTAGAAATCCATTTTTAAAAATTTTGCTTAGTATCATTAAATTGCTCCTTGCTGCTAATTTCAATTCTTTACTTTTTCACAACTAATTAGAGGTTTCAAGTCAAAAAATCAAGTTTTTTTACTTAATTACTCAATAAAGATGACCATGATGGGTCGGAAGCATCAGTTTGAGTTTCAACTAAACGTTCATTATACCCCGTTAAATCTATTGACCATAGTTTAGCTGAAAACCCTTCGCCTTTTGCGTTAGTTTTTGTTTCTCTATAAAAAATTAGAACTCTTCCATTTGGAGACCAAGATGGTGCCTCTTGATAATAGTTTTCAGTTAACAATCTTTCTCCTTTTCCATCTGTCCTCATTACTCCAATATAAAATTTTCCTTTATGTAGCTTAGTAAAAGCTATTAAATCTCCCCTAGGTGACCACACAGGCGTTCCATAAATACCATTTCCAAATGAAATCCTTCTAACATCACTGCCATCACTTTTCATAACATAAATTTGTTGGTATCCACTTCTGTCAGAATTAAAAGCAATAAATTTTCCATTAGGAGAGTAAGATGGTGAAGTGTCAATTGATGGATGATTTGTAATTTTTTCAACCAATCTATTTTCTAAATCCATAGTGTATATGTCTGATTTTCCATCTTTAGCAAAACTCATAATTATTTTTTTACCATTAGGAGAAAACCTTGGTGCAAAAGTCATGCCAGGAAAATCACCCACAACTTCTTGCGTTCCTGTCTCAATATCTAATAGATATACTCTTGGTAAATTTTTAAAGTACGACAAATATGTAACCATTTGACTTGCAGGGTTAAATCTTGGCGTTAATACAAGCTCATTTCCAAGTGTAAGAAATTTATTATTCGCACCATCTTGATCCATGATTGCCAACCTTTTTTTTCTTTGAGTTTTTGGACCTTCTTCAGCAACATAGATTATCCTTGTATCAAAATATCCTTTTTCTCCTGTCAATCTTTCATAAACTTTGTCAGATATAATGTGTCCTACTCTTCTCCAGTTACTAGGTACCGTAGTGAAAGCCAGTGCCATCATCTCTTTAGCTGCTAAAATATCCCATAACCTGAATTCAACCCTCAATTTTTCATTAATATATGTTACTTTACCAGTAATAAGTGCTTGAGCTTTGATTAAATTCCAATCTTCAAATCTAGGTTTTAAATTTGCTATATCTGGTGCCTGTAAGAATGCATCTTTACTTATTGGATTAAACAAACCAGATATCTTTAAATTATTTTCAACTATAATTGAAATTTCAGATCCTATATTTTCTTTTTTTAGAATTTTTTCAAAACTTATTTTGGATTTATCGTCAATTGACAAAGGTGATACTGCTAATGGAAGTGGGTTTAAATTTCCTCTAGTGATATCTACTTCAATTAAAGCAAAAGCTTTGGTTGAAAATACAGTCAGTAAAAATAAAATAATTAAGTTTTTTTTCATTTCTATATCTTAACCTTCTAGCATCTCTCTTGCATCAAAATTTAATTGAAGTTCCTTCCATCTTTCATAACCCGACGTTGGTACTCTTAAAGGTTGGCATAATTTTACAGCTCTTAATGCACTTTCTGCTAATACTTTATAAAAGCCCTGACCTGGTTTATTCATTCTAGCATGATCTAAAATTTCAGTTTTTGCTACTGAGCCATCTGGTTCTAGCATTAGTTTAATTCTTACTAGCAAATCTTCATTATAAGGTAATCCAAGAGGAATACTCCAACATCCAAAAATTTGTGCTTTTAAGGCATCTTCTTCACTTAAGGTTAATCCTGAAGTTACGATATTTTTATCTTGATCTTGAGTAATATCATTATTTTTTTTAATTATTTCCGATGTATCTTCTTTTGCTTTATCAATTAATTTTGCAATATTATCTAAATCAACAAATTCTTTTTTTTCAAACTCTGAAACTTGTTTTACCTCTTCATCTAATTTATCTGGATTTTGTTTATTTTCTTTTTTTGTCTCAATTTGTTTGACCGTTTTATCTGGCAATGGAACTGCTTCAGGAGTTTGATTATCAATTTTTTCTTTTTTTTTATCTAATGAAACAACGGTTTTAGTTTTTGTTTTTTTAACTTTTTTTGGAGGTGCTTGTTCTGATACTAATTTTTTTTCTTTTTCTTTTAATTTTTTTTTCTTTTTCTTTTCAATTATTTTTTTTGCTTTTGGGGCGAATGGTATATTTGTTTTTTCAGCAATCTGTATTAATTCTACAGAAACAATCGGTGGAATATCTAAAGGTTTTTTAGTTAAAAATGGCAAACTCATAGCAGTTATAACAATCAATACTGTATGCAAAACAGAAGATATAATTATACTTCTATTCATTTAGAGCTACCTTTGCTTTAATGGTTCTGATATTAATGCAACTTTAGTAAAACCAGAGCCTGATAATAGACCCATTATTTCAAGAACTCTTCCATAGTTAATAGTTTTGTCACCTCGAACATAAATTCTTGTATCCGTTCTATTTTTTGATACTGCTAAAACTTTAGCAATAATACTGTCATACTCCACTTTTGCTTCTTGAATAAAAATTTCACCTTTTGAATTTATAGATAGAGTAAGTGGTTCCGTTTCTTCAGGAAGTGAGTCTGCTGAACTTTCAGGTAAATCAACTTGTACTCCTACAGTTAATAATGGAGCTGTAACCATAAAAATAATGAGAAGAACCAACATAACATCTACAAATGGTGTCACATTAATTTCACTCATAGGTTCTTTTGATGAGCGGTTTAATTTAAATGCCATTTAAATTATTGTTAAAAATCTTTTTGAAAAATTTTCTAGCTTTTGAGAATACTTTTGTGAGTCTGTGTTAAATTTATTATAAGCAACCACTGCAGGTATTGCAGCTAACAACCCTAATGCAGTAGCAAACAGTGCTTCCGCTATCCCCGGGGCTACAATTGCTAAACTTGTATTTCTTGAAATTGCAATAGATTGAAATGAGTTCATTATACCCCACACTGTACCAAATAAACCAATAAACGGTGCTGTAGATCCAACTGTTGCTAAAAAAGTAAAACCTTTATCAATTTTAGACATCTGTTTTTCAATTCCAACTTCTAAAAAAGTTGTCATTTTTTCACTCAAATTATTTTTAGATTTTTTTTTCAATAAGCTTTCCATAGCATCTTGGAAAACCACTGCCATAGGATCATCAATTTTTGTTGGCAAACTATTATAAAATGATTCTGCTGATTTGGAGTTCCAAAATTTTTCCTCAAATTCCTCAGATGATTTGTTTATTTTTTTAAATAATCTAATTTTATCTATAATAACTGCCCATGAATAAATTGAGCAAACTATTAAAATAATCATTACTGACTTAACAATTATATCTGCTCTTAAAAATAGGCTTAATAAAGAAAAATCAGTATTAGCCCCTAAACCTACTGCTTGTGATGTAATATCAGCTTCCATATTTACTCATCACACTTAAATGTGTCATGAATTTGTCTTAATTTTTTTGACTAATCCTCATTTTTAAAAGTTTCATAATAAAAACTTGCAATCAAAATAGCGTCAGCTTTATTAGAGTCTTTTTTTCTTGATAATTGACTTGAAAAATAAGGAAAAACCTCAATTGCCCTTGTTCTACTTGCATCTTTTTCTGAATTTATAAGATTAAAATACTTTTTCCATTTAGCAGGCCTCACAAAATACATTGGTAATTGCATTGCTGAACATATTCCCTTTAAAATTCCGAAAGATTGACCAAAGTTAAACATACTTGTTACACCTTGGCCAGGCATAGCTGATACTTGCTCTATAACTACTTTTACGCTCACTTTATCTAGGTTTTTAATTTTGTCTGAAATTTCATTAAAAATCTGAGAGCCATTAATTTGTTTTTTATTTTTTTTGCCTTCAGTCATTGTTGGCATTTCTACCACATCAACTATTTTTCCATCTTGAAAAAAACATATTGATCCTGAAATACCTGGGTCAATTCCAATTATAAGCATTAATTATTACTAAAATTTGCATTTGAAAAAACATTTTGCACATCATCATCATCTTCTAATGTTTCTAAAAATTCTATTACACTTTCTTGTTTATCTTTTTCAACATTGGCATTATTTAATGCGATCCACTCTATTTCAGTTGAAATAAAATTTGCAACAATTGTTTCTAACTTTTTCTTCACATTATAAATATCACTCATTGGACACTGAATTTCATGAAATTCATCATAAGAAATACATTCATCAGCCCCTGAGTCAATCGCGAGTTCAAAGATACTTTCATCAGAAATTTCTTTTTTATCAATTTTAATAATACCTAATTGATTAAAATTATGTGAAGCCGAACCCTGTGTACCCAGACTTCCACCACTTTTTTGAAATATAGTTCTAATATTTGATGCAGTTCTATTTTTATTGTCTGTTAAAGTTTCTACAATTACTGCAATTTTATTTGGGCCAAATCCTTCATATCTAAGATTTTCGAAATTAATACCTGATGCAGCCGAGGATCTATCAATTGCTCTTTCAATATTATCTTTTGGCATATTGGCAGATCTTGCGGCTTGAATTGCAGACCTTAATCTTGGATTCATTGCTGGATCTTTATCACCAAGTTTTGCAGCTACACTTATCTCTTTAGATAATTTTGAGAAAATTTTAGATCTTTGTTTATCTGCTTTTCCTTTTGAATGCTTAATACTCGCCCACTTTGAATGACCTGACATAATTTTTTTCTAAGTATTTTTTAACTGACCTCCACAAGTATAAGTTTCAATGTTACTAGCTAATCCAGTTTCTACATTACAATCAACAATTACACCACACAAAGTAGCTTCACCTGTAGCTGGAAAATGTTTAATTGAATTTTTTTTTAAAAATCTATTCAATGAATTTTCAGTATTCATCCCAATAACAGAATTATAATCTCCACACATTCCAGCATCTGTTTGATATGCTGTGCCACCATTTAATATTCTTGCATCATTAGTTGGTATATGGGTGTGTGTTCCTACAACTAAAGAGGCCTTGCCATCAAAAAAATGTCCTATTGCATTTTTTTCACTTGTTATTTCACCATGAAAATCAACTATAAGCAAATCATAGTCATTTTTTAACTTATATTGCTTAATGAATTTTTCTGAAACCTCAAAAACATCCTCACATTTTTTCATGAAAACATTTCCCATTAAATTAAGTACACCAATTTTAATATCTTCTTTAGTATTATAAATGTTAAATCCTTTTCCTGGAGCTGGTTCAAAAAGGTTTTTTGGACGCAATAATCTATTTTCTTTATCTATGTACTCCATTATTTCTTTTTGATCCCAAACATGGTTTCCAGTTGTAATTACATCTACCCCACAATTAAAAAAATCAAGACATATTTCTTTTGTCAAACCAACACCTTGGGAGGCTGCATTCTCACCATTTACAATAACAAAATCTATTTTTTTTGATTTAATTTCATCCATTAGGTTATTCATCAATTTAGAACAACCTGAAATTCCAACAACATCACCTAAAAATAATATTCTCATTTTAAAATTTCTTTTTCTGTAATTACAAAATCTAATTTTTTATCATAATTGTTTGTTGGCACAGATTTAATTTTTTGGAAAGAAAAAGCTATACCAATTTTAATTACATTTTTTATTTTTTCAATTTTTTCAATATAACGATCATAAAAACCGCCACCATAACCCAGTCGATTTAAATTACCATCATAACCAACTAATGGAACTAATAAAATATCTGGATAAAAAATTCTAGATGACACAGGTTCTGGGATACCAAATTTATTTATCTTCAATGGATCATTATTTGACCACTTAAAAAAGCTCATCTGATTATTTTTGTTTATAATTGGTAGCGATATATTAAATTGTTTTTTTTCTAATAAATCTAAAATTTCTAGGTCATCAATTTCATAATTATATGGATAATAGCCACCAATATTTTTTAGATTAGGTAAATTTATTTTTAAAAAGGAAATAAACTTGTGTGAATTAATTTTTAAATTTTTATTAAAGTTATTTTTTCTAATGTTTAAAATCTTTTTTCTTATTTGGGATTTATTCACAAAAATTTATTGAGAGACATTTTCTAATTTAGCTTTTTCAACAAAATTAGATATCTCATCTGCAGCCTCATCAATTAATTGTTCATATTTTTTATGATTGGCTTCAATTTCATTTTTAAAATTTAAATGATTATTATTTAATTCTTTAATCTCTTCTTCTTTTTTATCTCTATAATCATAAATAAGTGATTTTAATTCTCTAAATTTACTAGAAAGATCTTTTAATTCATTTTTTTTTTGATCAACCTTTTTTTTTGTTTCATAATACTCATCCATGATTTTAACAGCTGTAATTAAAAGCAATTTATTTTCACCTAAATTTCCAAGATTATTTTTAAGATCATTAAATTTTTGATTTATATGGATTAACAGTTCCTCAAGATGCTCTTCTTGACCATCTTCACATGATAATAAAAACTCTTTGTTATTAAATTTAATACTTACATTTGCCATTTATCTATTTCTTCCAATAAAGTATCTGTTTCTTGATTTAATTCATCAATTTTTTCAGAAAACTCCATTTGTTTTTTTTCTTCTAATTCTTCTTTATTTTGAATTTCTTCAAGTTTTTTTGTTAAATTTGCATGCTCTTCTAAAAGAGATTTGTATCTATCCTCTAATTGAGATTTTTCAATTTCTAATTGAGTTTTTTGAGAACTCAAATTATCAATATTATTTTTTAAATCAGGGTTACTTAGATCTAAATTTTTTAACTCTGATAAAGCATCATTTAATTTTTTTTCTTTTTCGATTATAGAATTCATATATATATGTTTATATTATTAAATAGATTCTTCTTAGTCTAGTCAGGATAATTTTGAGCAAACTACACAATGATTTGGCAAATTGCATCAGATTTCTTTCTATTGATGCTGTACAAAAAGCAAATTCTGGTCACCCTGGTATGCCAATGGGTATGGCAGATGTTGCAACTGTTTTGTTTAAAAGTTTTTTAAGGTTCAATCCTAAAAATCCAAATTGGCTAAATAGAGACAGATTTGTTTTGTCTGCAGGTCATGGCTCTATGCTACTCTACTCTTTATTATATCTAACGGGCTATAAAAGTATTTCACTTAAAAGTATAAAAAATTTTAGACAACTTAATTCAATTTGTGCAGGTCATCCAGAGTATCATCCTAAAACTGGAATTGAGACTACAACAGGTCCACTTGGTCAAGGTATAGCAAACGCTGTTGGTTTTGCGGTTGCTGAAGAAATTCTAAAAAAGAAATTAGGTAAAGAAATTATAAATCATAAAACATATGTTCTTGCTGGTGATGGTTGTTTGATGGAAGGGATAAGCCATGAAGCCATGAGTTTGGCTGGACACTTAAAACTAAAAAATTTAGTGATGCTTTTTGACAACAATTCAATATCAATTGATGGGCCAACTAATTTAGCGGTATCAGATAATTTTAAGCAAAGATTTGAAAGTTATGGATGGGAATACATTCTTATTGATGGTCATAATGAAGAAAAAATTTATAAAGCTTTAAAAAGAGTACAAAATGCAAAAAAACCAACTATTATTTCTTGTAAAACTAAAATTGGTTATGGTTCTCCAAATAAATCAGGCAAATCATCATCTCATGGAAGTCCTTTAGGTTTGGATGAGATTCAGCTTGTAAGAAATGCTCTAAATTGGAATTACAAACCTTTTGAAATTCCAAATAAAATTTTAAATGAGTGGAAAGAAATTGGTAAAAAGGGTCAAAAAATAGAGAGTAATTGGTATAAAATTTATAAAAAGAAAAAAGTAATAGTTAATAATTTATTAAAAAACAACTATGCAAAAATTTTAAAAACAGAAAAACAAAATACAATTAAAGAACTTAAAAGCTTAGCAACCAGAAAATCCTCAGAACTTACTTTGAATGCATTAACCAGTGTTAGTAATAATTTAATTGGAGGTTCTGCTGATTTAGCGGGATCAAATAACACTAAAACAAAATATCATAAAATAATAAAGCCAGGTGAGTTTAATGGCAATTACATTCACTACGGGGTAAGAGAACATGCAATGAGTGGAATAATGAATGGACTTGCTCTTCATAGTAATTTTATTCCTTATGGTGGAACATTTTTAATATTTTCAGATTATTGCAAACCATCAATAAGATTATCAGCATTAATGGAACAAAGAGTTATTTATGTTATGACACACGATTCTATTGGTCTTGGAGAAGATGGTCCAACCCATCAACCAATAGAACAGCTATCAGGCTTACGTTCTATTCCAAATCTAAATGTTTTTAGACCTGCAGACAGAATGGAAACTATTGAATGTTGGGAGCATGCATTAAAAAGTTCAAAAACACCAAGTGTTTTATCTTTAACAAGGCAAAACCTTAATCCAATACGAAAAAAAATTTCAAATGTAAACAAATGTTCTCTTGGTGCATATGAAGTATTTAGAACAAATAAAAAGATTCATTTAACAATACTTGCAAGTGGATCTGAGGTTAATTTAGCAATCGAGACTAGTCATAAATTGGCCAAAGATAAGATATATTCAAAAGTTATATCTATGCCGTGTCATGACCTTTTTGATTTACAATCTAATTCGTATAAACAAAAAATTATTAATGAAACAAAAATAAAAGTTTCTATAGAAGCTGCATCAACAGATTGTTGGAAAAAGTATGTGGGTATTGATGGTCTTACTTTTGGAATTGATACATTTGGAAAAAGTGCACCTTACAAAGAGATTTATAAACACTTTGGTTTAACCTCAGCAAATATTGCTAGTAAATCAAAAAGACTTTTTAGAAAAAAAATATGACTATAAGTGTTGGCATCAATGGAATGGGGAGAATTGGTCGAATGGTTATCAGAGCAATTGTTGAAAGCCAAAATAAAAATATCAAAATAAAACATATCAATAATAGATCTAATTCAGAAGCAAGTTGTACACTAATTAGATACGACTCTGTTCATGGAAAATTCAATGCAGATCTTGATTATGGTGAAAATCATTTAATTATAAATAAAAATAAAATTACTTTTTCTCAAGAGTCTAAAATTGAAGATATTGATTGGAAAAAATTTGGTGTAGATTACGTTTTTGAATGTACTGGAAAATTTAATTCAAAAGAAAAATTATTGTCACATATCAATAATGGTGCAAAAAAAGTTATAGTTTCTGCTCCGTGTAAAAACGCAGACAAAACTATTGTATTTGGTGTAAATGAGGAAGAGCTTACAAAAAATGATCAGATAATTTCTGCAGCATCTTGTACCACAAATTGTTTGGCTCCAGTTGCAAATGTACTTCATAAAAATTTTGAAATTGAAAAAGGTTTTATGACCACAATTCATGCTTTTACTAGTGATCAAAGAATTTTAGATAATTCTCACAAAGATCCAAGAAGAGCAAGATCTGCAAGCCAATCGATTGTTCCAACTTCTACTGGAGCTTCAAAAGCTTTAGGAGAAATAATTCCATCCTTAAAAGGTAAATTAGAAGGTGTTGCGATGAGAGTTCCAACTCCAAATGTATCCCTAATTGAATTGGTTTTTTGTAGTAAAAAAGAGATAAGTAAAGAAAAAATTAATGAAGCTTTTAAAGAAGTTTCAAAAAATCAGTCTAAAAAAATATTAGAAATAACATCTGAAAAACTAGTATCTATTGATTTTAATCATAATTCATCATCAGCAATTGTAGACTCATCGCTTACTAACGTAGTAGGTAAAAATATGGGAAAAATTTCAGCCTGGTATGACAATGAGTGGGGATTTTCAAATAGAATGTGCGACATAGCAGAATACATTCATAAAATTTCTTAATGAAAAGTATAAGTGAGGAATATAATCTTAATAATAAAAAAATATTATTAAGATTAGATTTAAATGTTCCTTTAATTGATGACAAAATCACCGACACAACAAGAATTGATAAAATTATACCTACTTTAAAATTTCTAATTTCTCAAAACGCAAAAATCATAATTATTTCTCATGTAGGAAGACCCAATGGAGAAGTAGTAAACGAACTTTCACTTAGACCAATATGTGATGATTTAAAGATAAAATTAAGTCAAAATATAAAACTCATTTCTAAAAATATTAAAGAGATTAGTTCCAAAGATTTATTTAATAGTGATGATGAAAAAATAGTAATGTTAGAAAATATAAGATTTTATCCTGAGGAGGAAAAAAATAATCCGCAATTTGCAAAACAACTTTCAACTTTAGCTGATATTTACGTTAATGATGCTTTCTCTTGTTCTCATAGAGCGCACGCATCAATTGTCGAGATAACAAATTTTTTACCTTGTTACTCTGGGTTGCAACTTTTTTTAGAAGTTGATGCTTTAAAAAAAATTACTTCTGAAATTAAGAAACCTATAACCTGCATAATTGGAGGCTCAAAAGTCTCTACTAAGATTAATATAATTAAAAATTTAATACCTAAATTTAATAATATTATAATTGTAGGTGGAATGGCTAATAATATTATAAAATATATGGGTAACAATATTGGAAAATCCTTACAAGAAGAAAACTCTGATATGATTATTAAAGAAATTTTTTCACTTTCAGAAACAGAGGATTGTAAAATAGTATATCCTGTAGACGTTATGATAGGGAGGGATTTAAATGGAAATTCTCAAATAAAAGAATTAAATGAGATTTCATCAGAAGAAATGATTTTAGATATAGGTCCAAAAACTATTAGTATAATTAAAAATATTATTGAAGAAAGTAATACTATTTTATGGAATGGGCCTGCTGGATATTTTGAAAATCCCAACTTTGCTAATGGTAGTATTGAAATTGCCAAAAAGATAATTGAAAATAATAAATCTGATAAAATCTATTCAGTAGTTGGAGGAGGAGATACTGTCTCATTTTTAAATAGTTTAAATTTAATAAATAATTTTAATTTTGTTTCAACAGCGGGTGGAGCGTTCTTGGAATATCTTGAAGGAAAAGAGCTTCCTGGTATAAAAGCCTTAAAAAAAAATGACAGAACTTAATAAAATTGCTCTAAAAATTCTTTCAAACGGCAAAGGTATACTTGCTTCAGACGAAAGTAATGGAACTATGACTAAAAGATTAGAGTCTGTAAACATTCAATCATCACCAGAAAATAGACTTCTTTTTAGAGAAATACTTTTTTCAGCAGATAGTATGAGAGACTGCATCGGTGGTGTTATTCTGTATGATGAAACAATCAATCAAATATCAAATGATGGAAAAACAATTCCATCTATGATATCAGAAAAAGGAACTGTTCCTGGAATTAAAGTAGATACTGGTGCAAAAGATTTAGCAAATTCATTAGATGAAAAAGTTACCGAGGGTTTAGATGGACTAAGAGAAAGATTAAAAAAATATTATGAACTTGGAGCAAGATTTACAAAGTGGAGAGGTGTTTATAATATTAAAGAAAAAAATCCTAGTAAACTTGCAATTAGTTCAAATGCGCATGCTCTAGCAAGATATTCAGCTTTAGTTCAAGAGAGTGGAATGGTTCCAATTGTTGAACCAGAAGTCTTAATGGACGGTGAACACTCAGCAGAAGACTGTTTAATGAAAACATCTGAAGTAATTCAAAAATGTTTTGATGAACTTATTATTCACAAAATTGATCTAACAGGAATAATTTTAAAACCAAATATGATTCTGGCAGGGAATAAATCAAAAAATAAGATCTCTAATGAAGAAGTTTCCTCAAAAACACTTGAGTGCCTTAAAAAATCTGTTCCAAATGAAGTGCCTGGAATTGCTTTCTTATCAGGAGGTCAATCAGAGATTGAGGCAACAGAAAACTTAAACCTAATAAATAAAAATAATGATACTAATTTTATAATGACTTTCTCTTATGGAAGGGCTCTACAACAAAGTGCGCTAAAATTTTGGTCAAAAGATATAAAAGATATTAAAGGAACTCAAAATATTTTTAATCATAGAGCAAAAATGAATTCTTTAGCTGCTCAAGGTAAATGGTCTAGCAAACTTGAGAATAAGTAAAAAAAAATTTATTTATCTTATTTCCCCAAATAAAGTATACCCTCAATTTTATCAGGATTTAAAAGAAGTACTTAAAACTGGTAAAATAAGTTTATTTCAATTAAGGCTTAAAAAATATTCATTTAAAGAAAAAATTTTAATTGGAAAAAAGATTAATCAAATTTGTAAAAAGAATGGGGTAAAATTTTTAGTAAATGATGACCCCGTACTTTCAAAAAAACTTAATGCTGACGGTTGTCATTTGGGGCAAAAAGATATGGGTTTAAGTGAGGCAAGAAAAATAGTCGGAAATAAAATTATTGGAATTACTTGTCATAACTCTATTAAATTAGCTAAAAAAGCTATCAAAGAAAAGGCTAGTTATATTGCTTTTGGTGCTTTTTTTTCTACCAAAACAAAAAAGGTAAAGTTTAAGGCTTCAATAAAAATTTTAAATAAAGTAAAAAAGTTAACCAGAACCCCAATAGTTGCTATTGGAGGAATAAATTTTAATAATTATAAAAAACTGTTATTGAACAATGCTAATTTATTAGCTATTTCAGGCTACGTTTGGAATAATAAAAAATATAAACCTTTAGAAACTATAGAAAAACTAAAATGAAAATTAATGCAGGAGAAATAAGAGTGGGAATGCTTCTAGAATACAAAAATGATTTATGGCAAGTCCTAAAAACTCAACATGTTAAACCGGGTAAAGGTGGAGCATTTGCTCAAGTAGAAATGAAAAGTGTAGGTAAAAATACAAAATTAAATGAGAGATTCAGATCTAGTGAAACTGTTGAAAAAGCTTCGCTTGAAGAGATAATTTTTAATTATTTATATGATGATGAAAGTAATTATTTTTTTATGGATCCTAAAACATTTGAACAGATTGAAATAAAAAAAGATATTATTGGAGAAAAAGGAAAATTAATGACTGAAAACCTTGAGGTCTTAGTAAGTTTTTATAACGAAAGTCCAATTTCAGTTGAACTGCCAAATCAAGTAAAATGTAAAATTGAAACAACAGATGTTGCCCTTAAAGGACAAACTGTCTCGTCGTCGTATAAACCTGCAACTCTAAATAATGGTTTAAATATTCAAGTTCCCCCTTTCATAAATTCAGATGATGAAATAATTGTTGATACAAGGACCCTCGAGTATATAAAAAAGATATAATTAAAATGATTTCTATATCTGCAAATCTCAACATAATGATTAAAGCTGCAGAAAAGGCATCTAAATCTGTTATTCGTGACTTTGGTGAGGTTGAAAAATTACAAGTATCGAAAAAGGGGCCTTATGATTTTGTGACAAAAACGGATAAAAATGTAGAAAAAATTTTAATTGAGGAATTATCAAAAATTAAAAAAAACTACTCCTTCATAACTGAAGAAACTGGTGTGATTAAAAATAGTGATAAAGATAATACTTGGATTATTGACCCGATTGACGGAACAACAAACTTTTTACATGGGATACCTCACTTTGCAATCTGTATTGCTCTTCAATCCAAAAAGGAAATTGTAAGTGGTTTAATTTTCGACCCAATCAAAGATGAAATTTTTTTTGCTGAAAAAGATAAAGGAGCTTTCTTAAATAATCAAAGACTAAGAGTTTCAAAAAAAAACTCAATTGATGATTGTCTTTTTTCAAGTAATCATGAAGGTGTGAAGTTTAGTAATCTTAACATGAGATATAGCGGATGCGCTGCATTAGATTTAGCTTATGTTGCATCTGGTAGACTTGATGGATTTTTTCATAATAAGATTAATTTATGGGATGTCGCAGCTGGAGAGATATTGGTCAAAGAAGCAGGAGGAATAGTGAACGATATACATAAATTTGATATAAATAAGATTGATATTAAGGCTTCAAGCGCTGCGATTAATGATAAAATGTTAGAAAATTTAGTCAACTTTTAATTGTGTTATAAAATTCTTTTGCTATAAGTCACGATATGAAAAAAGACATACACCCAAATTACCACATAATTAAAGTTGAAATGACGGATGGAACTCAATTTGAAACAAAATCAACTTGGGGAACTGAAGGAGACGTACTCAAACTAGAAATTGATCCAAAATCTCATTCTGCATGGACAGGGGGCAAGCAAAAATTAATGGACAAGGGTAGAATAAGTAAATTTAATAAAAAATTTCAAAACTTTAAATCAAATAATAAAAATTAAATGTCAAACGCACCCTTGATGCCAATGGCTACCGCTGTTTGGCTAGTTGAAAATACAACGCTTACTTTTAAACAAATTGCAAATTTCTGTAATTTGCACGAAGTTGAAATTCAAGGAATTGCAGATGGTGAAGTTGCCAAAGGAATTAAAGCTTATAACCCAATAATCTCTGGTCAACTTTCTAGAGAAGAAATTGAATTATCATCTAAAGATGCAAATAGACCATTATTGATCGTAAGCACTGATATTGAAATATCTAACAGTGAAAAAAAAATTAAAAAATATATACCCCTTTCTAAAAGACAAGATAAACCTGACTCGGCACTATGGTTAATTAGACAACATAATATGCTTAAAGATTCACAAATTGCGAAACTAGTTGGAATAACAAAAAACTCAGTCACTTCCATCAGAAATAAAAGCTACTGGAATTATAACAATCTAAATCCTAAAGATCCAGTTGCCTTAAACTTATTCACTCAAAAAGATCTGGTTGAAGCTATAGAAAAAGCTGAGAGAAGAATTAAAAGAGAAAAAAGAGAGAAAGAGAAAATAAAAAAGACAAAAGGAATTTCAAACAATGAATAAATTTAATAGACATCAAAATTTTATAGTGGTATTCACTCAATTTTAAAATATTTATGAAAATAGAAGTTAAAGATAATAATATTGAACAAGCTTTAAGAGTTCTAAAAAGAAAATTACAAAGAGACGGTTTTTTTAAAGTTATAAAACTAAAAAATACATATGAAAAACCATCTGAAAAAAAGAAAAGAATTCTTCAAGAAAATATTAAAAGAGTTAAAAAATTAAATAAACTTAAAAATAGAATTTAAGTATACCGCGGGGTGGAGCAGTCTGGTAGCTCGTCAGGCTCATAACCTGAAGGTCGGCGGTTCAAATCCGTCCCCCGCAACCAAATTAATTAATCACTTTTTCAAATAACTTATGATAACTATTAATCATTTTTTTTTCTGAGAAATTATTTCTTAAATAGTTAAGTTGATTTTTAATTATTAAATTCCTCTTTTTTTTATTAAATTTTAAATAATTCAATATTTTTTTTTTAAGATCTTTCACATTATTGTCAAAAAGCATTTGGTCTTTTGAATTTGGATAATCTAAATTATTGATTCCCTCAACATTAGAACCCATTACAGGTATACCGTGTTGCATCGCCTGAAGTATAGCAATTGACATGGCCTCACCTTTGGAAGCTTGAACATAAAGATCAATTTTTTTGAACCAAGAATTAAGTTTTTTTTGATTTAAATTTCCACTGAATATAAAACTTTTTTTATTTTTATTTGAAATTATTCTTTTTAATTTTTGTTTTTCTTCCCCATCTCCAGCTAAAGTGCATCTAACTTTTATCTTTTTGTCCAACAAAGATTGGACTGATTTTATCAAAATATCAAAATGTTTTGTAGAATTTAATCTTCCAGCCATACCTATATTAATAATATTATTATTTTTTTTATTTTGACGATTTTTAAACAAATTTATTCCATTTGATATTTTGATAATTTTTGATTTATTTATCTTATAGTCTTTTAATAAAACTAAATAATTGGCATCATTTAAAACTACAAAATTATCTATAAATAAATCAAAAAATTTGCATAGTAATTTATCTTTATTTGACTTTAATTTTTTAGGTTTATGATCCACATATATAATTTTGTTATTTAAAAAAAATTTTGCCAAAATGCATGGAAGAATTTGATAGTTATGCAAAACAATTATATCAGGTTTGAATTTACATAGATTGTAAAAAATATTAATAAAAAATAAAACTGAAAAAAACTTAATAGTTTTGACATAAAAAAAATTTTTTTTTAAATTTTTTTCAATAATTAAAAAATTTTTTGATAATTTTGGTCCTACTGGAATTACAGAATGAATTTTTTTTTTATCTTTAATTATGGAATTAACCACATTAAAAACTCCACCAATACCAGAATAAAGAATATGAGCCACTCGCATTTTATTACATTAATTTAAAAATAAAATTTATTTTCTTATATTTTTATTTATCATTTAACTTAAAATTTTGATAGATATGCATGAATTTTTACTTTAATGAAAACCTTATTACATTATATTTAAGTAATTAATCAAATAAAAATCAAAATGAGCAGATACATAAAAATTATTTCTTTAAACTTTATAGTATTAGTATTTTTATTAATTTTATTAGAAATTTTGACAAGAATAGGGATATATATAATTAGAGACTCATCAACAGTCGGTATTCGTGAAAGAACTTTAAATCTAGATTATGAACCATATGTTATGTTTGGTCATAAATGGGAAAATAAATTCGATAATATTAAAACAAAACAGAAATTTAGAATTGTTTTACTTGGTGGATCAACAGGTGAGGCTTTTGATATAAAAATTTTAGAAAAAAAGATAAAAGATAAAACTAATATTGAGACTAAAGTTTTTAATGCTGCTGCAGGAGCTTACAATATTAGACAACAACTTATTTTACTTTCTATATGGGGAAATAGAATGGATCCCGATATAGTAATTTCATTTGATGGAGCAAATGACATCTTACATTCACTAAGAGGTGAACATGAAAAAGGTACTTTTTTTTTAAACCATACTTATAGAACTTATCTAACAAAACCATATTTAGGAAGTTTCTTTTATTTAATTCAAAATTCACAGCTATATAATGGCTTAATTAGATTAAGTCGACGATATCAAACTTTCAATGAAAAAGATCATTATAAAAATATAGATATTTATTTGGAAGCAAAAGAAAACATTTCATTAATTTCTAAAGCATATGACGCTTATCATATATCTATACTTCAGCCATATTTAGGATTTAAAAAAGAAAAATCTGATAGAGAAAAAGCGTTTACATTTTATGATTTTAGAGACGAAATTGTTAAAAAATTATTTTTATATACAGACAAAAAACTAAAAATTAATGCTGATAAATTTAAAAATACTTTCTACCTTAATAGTCAAGACTTATATAATACAAATAAAACAATTTTTAGTGATGATTTCCACTTTATTGATGATGTTGGTTATGAAATATTATCTGATAAAATTGCTGAAGTTATTTTAAAAAATAAGCTTCACATAAAAGAATAATACGAAATTAATTTTTAAGATTATTAATATATTTGAGAATACTGTTTCGATTATGCTCAATACTAAACTTCCATAATTGAGAATCTAAATAAAAATGGATTATTTGGCCCACAATTGGAATTAAAATTAATTGTTTAAAAAAGTTTGTATCAAACTTTCCAAATATCGATAAGATACTCATTACTAGGCTATAAGCAATTATTGTTAAAAAATATTTGTTAAAAATTAAGTTCCTAAAGATAGGATTTTTTTCCTCTTGACGAGCTATATATACATAGTGGGTTAGAAATAAATATTGAGTATAATGCATAGTTACACCCATTATTATTGCATGCACAGGATTTGATACAAAGCAAGCAGGATAAAATATTATAGAGCCTGTAAAAAAAATTAAAAAATTTTCAGAATATTTAAACCTAAGCAAATAAAAAACTAATATTGAGCTCAAAAGGCATAAGACAGCAAAGTTTAGAGCTAATAAGTAGTCTTCAGTAATAACTGGAATATAAAACCTCAAAAAAGCTATTATAAAAAACAAAGAATTAAAAAAATATATAAGTATTTCTTGAAATTTCTTCTCTTCATCAAATTTACAATATAATTTGCATATTCCATAACTCTGCCTGGTCACATGAAAAACGTTTGCAGCAAAAAAAATTAGTAAAAAAAAACTTTTAAAATAAATAAAACCAATAAATGATAAAATAACTATTATTATTGGTATTAATATTAAACTAATTCTATTTTTTTTAATATGATCACCATTAATTCTATCCAGAAAAAATGGCCAAGTTGCTCCAAAGTGTGTCTCAGCCAGAAGGAGTATTGTAATAAATATCAGCTCAGTCTCAAGTTGTGGAAAGGAATAGAGTACAACAAAATAAATAATTGGAAATATCACAGGAAATTTCACTAAATGAAATTCAAGATTTTTAATATTAAGTTTCATTAATTTTTAATTTTTTTTTCCTATCATAATAAATACACCTCCATCAGAGCCAAGTTTATTGAATATCATTAAAAATTGAAAAAAAATTCTCTTTAAAGTTGAGCTTCTTGATTGATCTTTAAAAATATTATTATAATCAGGTTTTAAATCAAATGATGGAATAGAGTTCACAAATTTTATATTATTATTGTCAAACCAATTTAAAACCTCGTCAATAGTATGTAAGCTTTCAATTGGATGCAAGTATTGATCTCTTATCCAAGCTTTTTGTTGTTCTTTATCATTTTTTAAATTTTTTAATGTTGGGTCAAATAATTTTAAAACATAAATACCAAAAATTTTAAAAATATATTTTCTTATTATAGTCCTAACCCTACCAATTTTATTATACAAACCTATTAAAACATAGCCATTTCTCTTTAATGATTTTGCAAGAATGTTAAAAGCTCTCTCTGGATTTTTAGTATGATGTAAAACTCCATTACACCAAATAAAATGAAAATATTCGTCATTTAAAACATCATCAAAAATATCTGCTTTTACAAGATTTAAATTTGAAATATTATTATCATCAGCAAATTTTTTTGCTAACATTAGTGACTCTTTAGTTGGGTCTAATCCTATTACATTATTATTTGTTCCAATAGAAAAATACAAAGATAATTGGCCTGTGCCACAACCTACTTCAAGTACATTCTTATTATAACCAATAAATTTTTTAAATTGTGAAGTTAAAATATTTTTATTTCCTTTTTCAAGAATAGTTAATTTGTTATCTTTTTTACCATAATTTGGAAATGGACTCTCTTTATAAAACTCTGTTACTTTTTTTGTTGAATCATCAAATATATCAAAATCATAAATTCCGTTTTTTATAAAAAATTTTTTTTTTAAAAAATCACTCATTTTTTTATTAAGATTAAAAAATTTAAATTTAAAACAATATTCTACTCGATTTAGAACATTGTATATATAAAAGGTGTTAATACTGATCCTTGAGTAAGAAGCAAAGCACCAAATAGAAAAATAATTAAAAAAATTGGTACTAACCAATACTTTTTTCTCATCAATAAAAACTTAATAAATTCTCTAAACATTTTTTCAATATATTTATTTTCCTAAATAATTATTTTTTATAAATAATAATATTATTAATCAAGCTCAAATTCATTTTTATAATCCTTACTTAATTTTTTATTTTGTTGATTTTTTCTCAAATAAAAATTTCCTATGACTAATGTATCCATATCTGTTCCCATAAAACAATTATATGCATCTTCTGGGGTATTAACTATTGGCTCACCTCTCACATTAAATGAAGTATTTATTAATATTGGACAATTTGTCTTATCTTTAAAAAAACTTATCAATTTATGAAATCTTGGATTTGTCTGTTTGTCGACAGTTTGTATTCTTGAAGAGAAATCGACATGTGTGACAGCAGGTATATTTGATTTTTTTACGTTCAGTAGATCTATTCCAAAAAGTTTTTTTTCATCTTCATTCATTTGAGTTCTGTGGTTTTTTTTAACCTCAGCAACATCAAGCATATACGGACTTTCAGTTGATGAGTTAAACCATTCAGTTAAGTTTTCTTTTAGAACTGAAGGTGCAAAAGGTCTAAAACTTTCTCTATATTTAATTTTTAAATTTAAATTTTTTTGCATTTTATGTGATCTTGGATCACCTAAAATCGATCTATTACCAAGTGCTCTAGGTCCAAATTCCATTCTACCTTGAAACCATCCAACGACCTTTTCCTCAATTAAGTCTAAAGTGGTTTTTGTAATTAATTCATGTTCATCATAAAATTCAAAATTTGCACCAATATTTTTTAAGATCTTTTCGATTTCAGTGTTAGAAAATTCTTTACCTAGATATGATCCTTTCATATCATCTGTTGTTGAGGATATTCTTTTGTTGGCATCATTTGAATACCATAGTGCTAATGCAGCTCCCAAAGAACCCCCTGCGTCCCCAGAAGCTGGTTGTATCCAGATCTTTTCAAATATTTTCTTCTCTCTTATTTTGCCATTAGCAACACAATTTAAAGCAACGCCACCAGCCATGCAAAGGTTAGGAATATCGAATTCTTCTCTAATTGATCTAGCAAGTTTTATCATTACACTTTCTGTGACTTGCTGAATTGAAGCAGCTATGTCCATATGAAATTGTTCAATGTTTTGATTGGGTAATCTAGGTTTACGACCAAAAAGTTTATTAAACTTTTCATTTGTCATTGTAAGCCCTGTGGAATAATTAAAAAAACTCTGATCTAATTTAAATGTACCATCATTTTTCAAGTCTATTAATTTATCAATTATTATATCAACATATATTGGTTTACCATACGGAGCTAAACCCATAAGTTTATATTCTCCACTATTAACCTTAAAGCCTGAATAAAATGTAAATGCTGAGTATAAAAGCCCTAATGAATGAGGAAAATGTAATTCTTTTTTAATTTCTAATTTACTTCCTCTAGCTAAAGCAACTGTTGTAGTTGCCCACTCTCCTACACCATCTGCAGTTAAAATCACTGCTTCATCAAAAGGAGAAGGGTAATATGCGCTAGCCGCATGGCTTAAGTGATGTTCAGAAAAAAAAATTTTTTCTTCAGAATTAAATAATTGATCAATTTTTTTTAGTTCATCAATGATTATTTTTTTTTGAAAAAGTTTATCTTTTACCCATAAAGGCATAGCTTTAGAAAAAGATTTAAAACCTCTTGGTGCAAAAGCAACGTATGTTTCCAATAGTCTCTCAAATTTAAGAAATGGTTTTTCGTAAAAGACTACTTTATCAACATCCGATAATTTTAAATTTGCAAAATCTAGAACAAAATTTATTGATTTTTCTGGAAAACTTAGATCGTGTTTTATTCTTGAAAATCTTTCCTCTTGTGCTGCTGCAATTATTTCTCCATCAATTAAGAGGGCGGCGGCACTATCATGATAAAACGAAGAAATTCCCAATATTGAAGACATAAAAAAATTTAATAATTTATTTATAAAGAAAATTAAACTAAATTTATCACTTATTTAAAAAACTGCATAAATAAATGGAGAAATTACTGATCCTTGTGTTAGTATTATCAATCCTCCAAAAATAAATAGAAATAATATTATTGGAAGTAACCAATACTTTTTTCTTATTTTTAAAAATCTCCAAAATTCATATAAAAAACTCATTATTAAAATTGGTCTTTCATGCTTTGATTAATTGATTCTTTTTTTATCCAGTAACTTTTACTTTTATTTTTTTTTAAATTCAATAAATCTTTACCTAGCAATCTCATAAATAATCCTATCGGTGTTACAACGACAAAAAAAATAAAAAGCATTATAATTGGTGAAAAAATTTTACCTAACAACATACCAAATTCGTACCAAAGCCTATTTAGTGGAGAAAGGTATTTAGAATTTAAAATTCCAAGTATGATAAAAATGAGAGATATAATTAAAGACCAAGATCTGATATTCTCGTTATTTATTAATGGATAAAAAGCCACAATAATAAATATGGCTCCAAAAAATATACCAAATATTCTATTTGAGCCTAACTTAATTTTTTTATTATTTATCATCTATTTTAAATTTAGATTTTCTACTATCCTTTAAAAAACCATTTACGGTCTCTAAAGTTAATTTTTTTGAAGACTTTCCAAATTTTTCAATTTTTTCAATTATTGATGGTGGTACAGTTATTATTTGACATCCAATTTGTTTAGCTTGCAAATAATTATAAGGCTCTCTTACACTTGCCCATAAAATTTCTACATTTTTAAACTTTTTAGATAATTTCATACTTTTAATAAATTCTGGAATTGGATCTTTACCTGCATCACCTGCTCTTCCTGCAAAAATTGATATTATAACTTTTGTTTTTTTGTTAATAACATCTAAAATTTTTTTTGTTTGTTTGGCTGAATAAACTGCTGTTATATTTAGTTTAATATTGTCATTATTTAATTCTTTTATCACTTTTCCTGTAAAGATATTCTTTGAATTTACAACAGGAACCTTTACATAAACATTTTTTCCCCAAGTATTAATTTTTTTTCCTTGGGAAATCATGTTTTTGTAATCATCTGCAAATACCTCAAGTGATATTGGCTTATCTTTACAAATATTTAGAATTTTTTTAGAATAATTCTTATAATCTTTAGCGCCAGCTTTTCTCATTAAGCTTGGATTAGTTGTAAACCCTTTGACAATTTTTTTTTTATTGAATTTTTTTATTTGATCTAATTCAGCAATGTCACAAAATATTTTAGTATTCAATTTTATACCTATAGATTTTTAGTAATATCTTCTGTCATTTTTTTAGCATCCGCAAACAACATTAGAGTATTTTCTTGATAAAATAGATCATTATCAATTCCTGCATAGCCAGGTGATAAACTTCGCTTTACAAATAAGACGGATTTACATTTTTCAACATCTAAAACTGGCATTCCATAAATAGGACTTTGTGGGTCTGTTTTTGCGACTGGATTTGTTACATCATTAGCGCCTATTACAAATGCTACATCTGCATTTGCAAAATCATTATTAATTTCTTCTAGCTCAAATACTTCATCATAAGGTACATTTGCTTCTGCAAGTAATACATTCATATGACCCGGCATTCGTCCTGCTACTGGATGAATCGCATAAGAAACTTTTATGTCATTTTTTTTTAATGTATCAACCATTTCTCTTAAGGCATGTTGTGCTTGAGCAACTGCCATACCATAACCTGGCACAATTATTACAGATGAAGCATTTTTCATTAAAAAAGCAGCATCATCTGCGTTTCCACTTTTAACTGGTCTTTGTTCTTTATTTTGTGCTGAAGTTGATTGTTCAATTGCTCCAAATCCGCCTAGGATTACATTAAAGAATGATCTATTCATTCCCTTACACATTATATAAGATAAAATTGCACCAGATGATCCTACTAATGCACCTGTAATAATTAATGCAGTATTTTCTAGAGTAAATCCAATACCAGCTGCAGCCCAACCTGAATAAGAATTTAACATTGAAATCACAACTGGCATATCTGCACCACCAATTGGAATTATTAATAAAAAACCAATTAAAAATGAAATTGCAAGCAATATCCAAAACAAATTCGAGGACTGAGTTGAACAAAGAAGATAAGTAATAATGATTATTGAAATTAAAATTAAAGCATTAAGTGGGTGTTGACCTTTAAATGTTATTGGTGATCCTGACATTATTCCTTGAAGTTTTAAAAAAGCAATAATTGAACCAGAAAAAGTTATTGCACCAACTGCTGCACCAATTGACATCTCGATTAAACTACCAAGTTTAATATTACCTGGAGATCCTAGATTAAAAGCTTGTGGATTTAAAAAAGCAGCTATAGCAACAAATACAGCTGCAAGCCCAACTAAACTATGAAAACCAGCAACTAATTCCGGCATCGCAGTCATTGGAATTTTATACGCAATAAAAGCTCCAATTAATCCTCCTAATAAAAGAAAGATCAAAACAACTACAAATCCAATTGAAAAATTGCCAATTGAAAAAAAAGTAACTGTAACTGCAATAATCATTCCTAAAATTCCCAAGAAATTTCCTTGTCTAGAGGTCTCTGGTGAAGAAAGTCCTCTTAAAGCTAAAATAAATAATACTCCTGAAATTAAATAAAAAATGGCTGATAAATTTGCTGATAACATTATTTATCCTTTTTCTTTTTTTTGTACATTGCAAGCATTCTTTGAGTTACTAGAAAGCCGCCAAAAATATTAATTGCAGCTAAAGATATTGCTAAAAAGCCAAAAATACTTGAGGTGTTAAATATAGTATCAGAGTTTCCAGCCAAACCTGCAATAATTGCCCCAACAATAATCACTGATGAAATAGCGTTAGTAACAGACATTAATGGTGTGTGTAGCGATGGAGTTACACTCCAAACCACATAATATCCAATGAAAATTGATAAAATAAAAATACTTAGTCTAAATATAAAAGGATCTATTTCCATAATCTTATTTTATTAAAGTTTTTTCAATTATCTCATCATCTAAATTTATATTAATCTTTTTATTTTCTTTATCATATAAATTTGAAACAAAGTTAAATACGTTTTTTGCATATAAATTTGATGCAGAGGTTGGAAGTTTATTTAAAATATTACTTTCACCCATTATTTTAACACCATTTTTATTTACAACTTCATCAATTTTAGTGTGTGCCGTGTTTCCACCTTGGATAGCCGCTAGATCATAAATTATTGAACCAGACTTCATATTATTAATCATATCTTCTTTAATAATTACCGGTGCTTTTTTTCCTGGAATTAAAGCTGTACAAATCACAATATCTATTTTTTTTAATGTTTCTGATAATAATTCTTCTTGTTTCTTTTTAAAATCATCAGATCCTTCTTTTGCATATCCTCCATCAGTTTCTAAATTCTCTGCGCCTTCAACTGTTAGAAATTTCCCACCCAAACTTTCAACCTGTTCTTTCGAAGCCATTCTAACATCCGTTGCAAACACAATTGCTCCCATTCGTTTTGCAGTTGCTATTGCTTGTAACCCCGCAACCCCTGCTCCAACTACTAATACTTTCGCAGCTGGTATTGTGCCTGCTGCAGTCATCATCATTGGAATTGCTTTCTCAAAGTTGGCAAATGACTCTACTACTGCTTTATAACCTGCAAGATTTGCTTGAGAAGATAATATATCCATAGACTGAGCTCTTGTTATTCTTGGAAGTAATTCGAGTGAAAAAATATTAATATTTTTTTTAACTAAATTATTTATTTTATTTTCATTATCATATGGATTTAAGATCCCAATAAATATTTGATTTTCTTTTAACAAAGAACATTTATCATCATCTAATAAACCTAACTGAGCAATAATATCTGCATTAGTTAATATTTCTTTTTCATCTTTTAAAATTGAAACTCCTAATTCTTTATATTCTTCATCTTTTATTCCGAGATGACTTCCATAATTTTCAGACAAAATTACTTCAAAATTAAGTGATAGATATTTTTTTGCAATTTCGGGAGTAATTGTTATTCTTTTTTCAAATTTTTGATTTTCTGAAATAGAAGCTATTTTCATGCATTTATCTTATAGTAAGAATATTGCCATTAAAACTAAAACACCTATAACCGCGACAGTTCCCCACAACACAAATTTTGTAAAATTGTTCCAGGTGTTTTTATGGTTTTGATTATCCATAAAAATTATTTCTGTCTTGCTTTAAATTTTGGATTTGTTTTATTTATCACATAGACCCTTCCTCTTCTTCTAACTAGCTTAGAGTTAAGGTCTCTTTTTTTAATTGATTTTAACGAGCTTTTTATTTTCATATTTAAAGTTTTAATGCCGGCAACGTCCTACTCTTCCGTGCCTTAAGACAAAGTACCATTGGCGCTGGAGGGCTTGACTTCCGAGTTCGGTATGGGATCGGGTATAACACCTTCGCAATAATTACCGGCAGGTGTCTTATATATATTTAAAAGTTATTGTAAACAGTGAAATATAACCAATTTAATCACCCTTAATTATTCTTTCTACATAGTCTTTTAGGCTTATTTTGCCAAATAATTTGTAAACTTTGTTAGAAAGGTTCATGTTAGTTAATGCTGATGAATATCTCTCACCAGGTCTTTGAGGTAAATATTTAATTCTTTTATTAAATAATTTTGCAACCTCAACTATAGAATAAATCTTTTTATTGGATATACTGTAATGCCTACATTTATTTTTTTTCCATGCATAGTAACATGCTTCAACTGTATCTTTAACATGAGTAAATCGTCTTGACTGTGTTCCTGGCTTTACAACTGTTAATGGTTTATTTTTCTTATATTGTTCTTCAAAAATACCAATAACTGTTGCCATGCTGCCTAAAGATATTTGTTTGCTTCCATAAACATTATAGAAATAAATTATCTCATATTTGAAATTGAACCATTTTTTTAAATTTTCTAGCATCTCCAAATTTTTTGCTTTAGTGAAAGCATATGGTGATAAATTTTTATCCAAACCATTGTTGCCAATACTTGCTGAAGTTGCAGAATAAATCAGCTTAATTTTATTCTGTAAACAAAAGTTAAAGACTGCATTAGATCCAATTGTATTTGAATCAATACATTGATCCATTTTTAAAAAACTCTGATAAATTCTTGCAAATTCTCCAAAATGAAAAATACTGTGAATTTTATGTTTATATTTATTTAATTTTTTAGAAATATTTTTTGTATGACAGTTTAAATAAATTAACCTTTTATCTATTATATGATTTTTTTTTTTTCCAGTTGAATAATCATCTACACTTATAATTCTAAAATGCGTTTTTTTTATTAAAATCTCAATTAAGTTTGATCCAATAAATCCTGCTCCACCTGTAATGACTATTATTTTATTGCTCATTGATCTCTTGTAGTTATTGGAGTTCTTTATAACAATTTTTGTAATTATCTGCCAAATTATTATTATTTATATTTATTGTAAATTAGTTGTGGTTTTTTGAGTTCCATATTTTTTAAAAATTATTTTTTCCCATTTTAAAGCAGAAATAATAATTTTATTCATTGGGTTTTTTGTAAGCTTTATTTTAAATAATTTTTTTATTTTTTTTGTATCCGATATTACAACTGGAAGGTCACCTATTCTTTTATTTTTATAATTAATTGTTATTTTTTTTTTTATATATTTTTGAAATTCATTTACAACATCTAAAACTGAGTATCCAATACCGTATCCACAATTTAAAGTAACATTTTTATTTTTTGAGTTTAAATATTTCATAGTTTCAATATGGATTTTAGATATATCATTTAAATAAATGTAATCTCTTACACATGTTCCATCATAAGTTGCATAATTATTACCAAAAATATTTATACTGAAATTATTATTACTAATATTTCTTGATAAATTTTTGACTAATTGATCTGTTTGATTAATACAACCTATTTTATTTTTAATGTCAGCTCCTGCTACATTAAAATATCTTAAAATTGCATAATTAATTTTTTTATTTTTTTTTTTAAGATAATTTTCTGCTTTCAACTTTGATTTTCCATAATTACTTTTAGGATTTAGTTTTGTATTTTCATTAACTTTTCCAACATTTCCAGCATAAACTGCACATGTAGATGAAAATATAAAATTTTTTACATTATTTGCTATACAAAAATTAATCATTTTTTTTGTATTATCAAAATTATTTTTAAAATATTTTTTTGGATTTAAATGGGATTCAAGAATATTTAATGAAGCAGCAAAATGAAATACTGTGGTGATCTTAAATCTATTAAAAATTTTTTTGATTAATTTTAAATCAGAAATATTACCTTTTAAAAAATAAGCTTTTTTTGGAACTAAAAACTTATAACCTGTACTTAGGTTGTCTAATATTACAACTTTATGTTTTTTTTTAATTAAATCTGTTGCAACTTTACTTCCAATATATCCGGCTCCACCAGTAATTAAAATTACATCATTCATGCCCATGATCTTATTTTGTTATAAATTATAGAAAGATGTTCGTATACAATAACTTTTAATTCGGAAATAGAGTACACAAATTTAAATCTTTGATATTTTTTTTTATTAATACCTTTTGCAATTAAAAAATTATTTTTATTTTTTAATAATTTATCACTGATTAACTTTGTTCTTTTAGAATGATATGGATCAGTAATTACTAAAATATTACTATCAATTAAATTTGTATCAAAAAAATTTTTTGAAAAAAGTATATTCTCTTTTGTATTAGCAAAATATGTACGTGATATATCAATATTTTTTTCATTATATCCCTCACTAATTAGAAGACCTTTTATAACTTTATCTTCTTGTTTATAAGACCATCTACCAAGTATTAATATTTTTTTAGGATTATAAGTTTTACTATAAAATTTTATTTCCTCTAATCTTTCTAAATAATTTTCATTATAGTAATTTTGACTCCCATGACCAGTCATCACCAAGAAGCCATCTATTGTTTTATTCTCAATTTTATCAAAATATTTTAAATAATTTGAAAAAAAAGAAGGTAAGCCACTAAAAAAAATAATAAAAATTATTACTGAACTTGCAAATAAAAATCTTCTTAAAGAGTAATAAAAAAATTTATTAAAAAAATTTATCTTTTTATCAAGTTGGTTATCATTTTTAATTTTATCTCTATTTCTTAAATTATGTAATTTTATTTGTATGGTTAAATTTTTAAATATTTGTTTCCAATCATATTTTCTAATAATTTTTTTAAAGTTATTTTTCTTTTTATTTTTTAACGCTCTATTTATATTATTTATGAATGAAAAATGATTATTTGAAGTTAAAATTATATTATCATTTATCTTATTATAATTAAGTACTTCTTTTAAATTTGTTGATACAACAGAAATATTTGATGCAATATATTCATTTAGCTTTGCAGGATTAATAGCATCAGTAAAAGAGTTTTTTATATAAGGTATAATAGCTACTCTAAATTTACTTAAAATATATGGTATATTTTTATGATCTTGAGATCCTAAAAAAACTACATTATTGGATAAAATTTTAGTTAAATGGCGCATGTCTTGATCAACAGGACCAACCATTAATATTGTGCAATCCTTAAATTTTATAGAAATTTTTTTAACTAATTTAATATCAATAACATTTTTTACTTGACCCAAAAAACCAATTATTGGTTTGTTTAATTGATCAAGCTGCAACTTTAACTTTTTATTATAACATGTTACTTTGCTAAACTTTTTTAAATTTACACCTCCAGGGAAAAAAAAATGATTTTTATTTAAATTAATTACTTTTCTTTTTAAAATAGATGAAGAATAAAAAACATTATCTGAGTATTTAATAATTTCTCTTTCATATTTTTTTAATGAAAATGCTTCACTTGATGATTCTGACATTAAATCTGTGTATAAAAAATTAATTTGATCTGGATTTAAATTTTTAATTATTTTCACAACAACTGGAGTTGCTGAAAATGTAAAAACTGAATGAATCTTAAATTTATTAAAAATAATCCACTTTTGTAGTTTATTAAAGATCAAATAAAAATTTATTTTTGTAATCAATTTACTATATGGAAATGGTAAAAAAAATGGAGATAAAATATAAAGATTATTTTTTATTTTTCTAAAACCAAAAATATTTTTAATAATATTTTTAATTCTCAAATAAACTCTTTTTGTATCTTTAACCTTTAATTTACGAACACCAGTATTTTCAATAAACAAAACATTATATTTTTGGCTCAAAAAAATTGCTAATTCTTGTTGCCATTGCCATTGAGTATCCCAATCTATAGCTGAAAATATTATAATATTTTTTTTCATTAAAATTATTCTTTATGAGAATTATTTTTATAAGATTATTTGTTTTTTATAAATTAAAATTTATTTTTTTATCAAAAAAGTAAGAGAAAAATGGAAACTTTGGTTCTCTGAATTTTTGTTTATTAAAAATTTTGTTATTAATTTGCCATTTACTCGAAGGATTAAGTTGAAACATCATTTGAAATCTTTCTCCATTTTGAGGTGAAGTAGCTCTATGTTTGATTAAATTTGGAAAAAAAATAAATATATCTGATAAATTTAAACATACTTTGTATATTAGATCATTTTCCAACTTTATTTCCATCGGTCCTTTATGTTCTGTTATAGATTCAAATGAAAATATTATTTTTAACATATTCTGACTATATGGCTTATCAGTATGAAATATATTTGCATATAAATTTTTATTTATATCTTCTTCATTCAATTTATAAATTTTATATGCTGTAAAAAAACTTATAGAATATTCATATCCTGTTAATTCTGTTATTTTTTGTCCCAGTTTATTATAGATAAAAAGGTTATTAATAATTTCTATTATATTTTGTTTGGGAAAAATTATTTTATCTAAATATTTATTTTCCTTAATAATTTCAAAATTTTCATAATTTATTTTATTTAAAGTAATATCCTCAAATTTGTAGAATTTTTTTTTATTGACACTTTTTTTTTTAAATAAGATCTCTTCAAGAAATGAAAAAATGACTGAGTAAAACTTACAAATAAGTAAATATATTTTTTTCATATTTTTATAATTTAAAATCTATATTTTTTTTGTCAAAAATATTTTTAATATCAAAAAATACATTATTTTTTTTTAAAAGTTTTTCATAATAAATAGATCCTTTTTTTTTAATAGCATCATGAGGTACTAGTATTAAAATTCCACTAAAGTAATTTTGGTATTTACTTAACATATTAAAATTTTTTATATTATTGACATTTTTTAAATCAATATTTTTGATTGGATCAAATGTTGATATTTTAAAATTATTTTTATTAAGTTTGTTAATAATTTTTATTGATTGGCTATTTCTTGTATCTGGCACATTTTCTTTAAATGTAGTGCCAATTATTAGAATTCTTTTATTTGGTAAGTTTTTTTTATTAAAAATTTGAATGAATTTTTTTGAAATATAATTACTCATATGATCATTTATTTCCCTACCAGAAAGAATTAAATTTGTTTTGAAATTTACTTTTCTTGCTTTATCTGCCAAATAATATGGGTCGACACTTATACAGTGGCCACCAACAATCCCTGGTTTAAAATTCAAGAAATTCCATTTTGTAGAAGCTGCTTTTAAAACTTTTGTAAAATCAATATTCATAACATTAAATAACATCGATAGTTCATTCATTAATGCTATGTTGATATCTCTTTGAATGTTTTCTATTATTTTTGCTGATTCAGCGATTTTAATACTACTTACCTTAATTATTTTTTTTGAAGTTATATTTTTATATATTTTATCAATTTTGTTTAGCCCTTCTGTATTGGTACTTGAAATAATTTTATTTATTTTGCTTAATTTATTGATTTTATCACCAGGGTTCATTCTTTCAGGAGAGAAACCACACCAAAAATCTTTATTTATTTTTAATTTTGAAATTTTTTCTAATAGGGGAATACAAATTTCATCTGTGCATCCTGGAAAGGTTGTGGATTCATAAACCACTACATCATTTTTTTTTAAAATTTTTCCTAACATTCTTGTTGCATTTATCAAACTTCCTAGATCAGGTTTTTTTGATTTTGTAACTGGTGTTGGAACTGTAATAATAAAAAAATTACAATTTATTATATCTGTAACTTTATTAGAAAATAAAATTTTAGATTTTATTAATTCCTTTTTTGATACCTCATTTGTACAATCACAATTATTTTTTAATTCTTTTACTCTTTTGAAATCAATATCATAACCAATAACATTAAATTTCTTTGAAAGCTTTATGGATAGTGGTAAGCCTATATATCCAAGACCAATTGTGCAAATTTTTATTTCTCTCATCTAAAATAAACTTACAATTTCTCTTTTTATATCTTTAACATTGATATGTTTTTTAATATGATTGTCGTCAATATAAAGATATCCTTTTGCGTGATGCATTCCATTTTTTAAAGCTACAAAATCGACAAAATCACTGAGTTTTACGTTTTGATTTAATTTATTTATTAAATTTTGATTTTTAATCTCTTTACTGAAACCAAAAGTAACAAATAAATCTTTACCCTTTACTTGTAAATCACTAAAAATTTTTTCTCCTTTTGAAGTTTTGATATTTTTAATTAATTTAAGATTATTTATAGCATCTTTTTTTGTTTTAAATTTGATAAAAAAATCTCTGGACATTAATTCTAAAATATTTTCAAAGTCGACTCCAAAATTTTTAAAAAAGCTTTTATGATTTTTTAATCTATAGTAATATTTTACAGTATCATATGGCACCTGACTTAAACCAGTAGCAAGAATTATTTTATATTCTTTAGATTTTTTAAAATAATCATTTAAAACTATTTCAAAAATTTCAAGGGCATCTTTGAGGGGATCATCAATTTTTTTAATATACCATTTTGGATTTTTTAAATTCTTATTTGAAGTATTTTTTGAATTAAAAAAATAATGATGCTGAATATGTGCTATTGAATTAAAAAAAATATTTGAAAAATTAACTTGTTTTTTTTTTATTCTATTCATATGAAATTCATGCAAAAATAAATCCAAAAATATTGCTTTAAACCATTTTTTTTTTCTACTTTTGAAAAATATTTTGAAAAATAAATAATATCTTTCAAACCTTACAAATTTGCAAAAACATAGAATTAAATAAAAATAGCTTTTAATATTAAGTTTCTTTCTTGCGTTATCTTTAACAAGAATTGAAGTAAAAATATTAATAAGTTTAGACCAGAAATTATTATCAGGTTTAGTGTCAGACCATGGGTCAGGAATGAAATAACTAGGATTTTTTAAATCGTTTTGAATATTCATTGATGAAATTACACCTACTTTATAGTTTTTTTCCTCTAAAGTTTTAAAAATACTTTTAAACTTTTTATTTGTTTTTTCACCTAATCTAAATACGCCGTGATCTTTTGCTGATTTGCCATAATAAACTGATACCCACTGTATCCATGGTTCAAGCAAATTATAATTTTTCTCACTTGTTGTTAATATTAAGCTCTCTTTAATTTTTTTAAAATTTTTTAATCTTTTATCCTTTAAATAATTTTCAATTAATTCAAAATTTAATTCATTAAGAGAAATAAAAATAATTTTTTTGTTATCTTTCATATAAATTAAATATAGACTGGGTTACTTTTTCAATTGAAGAATTTATTTTTGAAAACTTTTTTCCATTTATAGAAAATTTTTTTTGTAAATATGGATTTAAAATCAATTTTTCAATTTTTTTACTTAAGTCTTTATAATTTTTAGTTTTAGCAATTAAACCTGTTAAGTTGTTTTCTATTGCCTCTTTGCATCCAGGGCTATCACTAACGATACAAGGAATACCAGCAGCACTTGCCTCTAATACAGATTTAGGCATACCTTCTCTATACGAAGGTAAGCAAAATATTGTTGTATTTTCTAATATCTTATTAATATTTTTTTTAAAACCCATGTAAATAATTGTTTTATTTTTAATTTCCTTTTTATATTTATTTAAATCAAATTTATCATGACTTAAATAATCATTTGCTCCATAAATAAGAAATTTCCATTCAGGAAACTTAGGTTTTAATATCTTTGCTGCTTCTATAAATTCAATAATTCCTTTATTCCTTACTAATCTTGATGAAAATACAACATTTTTTACATTTTTTCTTTTAATCTTTTGGATTATTTTTAAATTTACTCCCGAGCCACCTTTAATAAGAATCACGTTTTTTTTTAGTTTAAAATTTTTTTTAAAAAATAAGTAATCAGTCTTATTTTGTACTATTATTTTAAGATTTTTATTTAATAGAATAATCTTTAAAATAAATAAATATATTATTTTTTTTAAATAATTAAAAAAATTCAATTTATCTGTAAACAAAAAACCCATTCCAGAAAATGACATAACTATAAGTTTAATGTTAAAAAAAAAAGATATCATCCCTCCATATAAATTTGTTTTTGGAGCGACTGTATGTATTATATCGGGCTTATATTCTCTGATAATCTTACCAAATTTAATAAGAAATATAATGTCTTGGATCAAATTAAATTTATAACTTTTCAAATCCAGTATTTTATATGATAATTTATGTGAATTTATTTTTTTTAAAGCTATATTTTCCATATTATTAGAGGATTGTTTTCCTGCGACTAAAAGAAAATCATAATTTCTTTTTTTTGCTTCTAAAAATATATTTAGCCTATGTGAAACGAAGAATGCTAAATGATTTGATAAAAAAAGTATTTTTTTTTTCATCAAAATTTAAGTTTTTTAAAGATTTTTTCTGGTATTAAATTAATTAAAAACATTATTATTCGCCATTTTAAAGGAAAATAAATTTCCTTATTTTTCTCTATTGCGTTAACGATTTTTTTTGCCACCACTGAAGTATCAGAGATTAAATATTTATTAACACCAATTTCATTTTTAAGCATTTTGGTATTAACAAAGCCTAAAATAATTGTAGTAAAATTAATATTATTTAAATAATATTTTTGTCTCATTCCTGAAAGATAGGTAATCATTGCTGATTTTGAAGAGCCATAAATAAAATTTTTAGCTCTTCCTCTTATTCCTGCAACTGAGGTAAAAACAGAGATATTAGCCTTAATATTTTTACTTAAATAAAAATCTATAAATTTTTTAATAATAAATACATTATTTAAAAAATTTATATTTATTGTTTTAAAAAGATTTTCATCAAAATCATTATTTGATGTCTGATTTTTCATATATCCATTTGCTATTAAAATTTTTTCAGGAGAAGGATTTAAAGTATTTATTAAATTTTCTAATTCATTAATATTGTTTGGATCAAAGTAAATGATTTTACTATTAGTATTATTAAAATCACTTATTTTTGAAATAATTTCGGTATTTCTTGTTAATAAATATAAATAATAATCTTTTTTAATAAAGATCTTTGAAACTTCTATTGCTATATCTGAGCTTGCTCCAATTATTAAAACACTTTTTTTCATTAAATTTTTAATCTAATAGACTGAGAAGAATTGATAAAAGATAAATTATATTTTTTTCTAATTTTAATAAACTCGTTATAATTTTTATACATTTTTCTAAAATTTGAATTATTTATAAAATTATCTTTTGCTAAATAAATTTTTCCACTTGCTGACACAACTATTTTATCAATTTTTTTGAAGACTGATTTAAGATTGTTTTTATTTGGGACATCAATAGCTACCGATATACCATCCATTGAAAATGTCAAAGTTCCAAGATCTTTTTTCATATTTTTTATTACTACAAGATATGGTTTTAAATTATTTTTACCTAATATAATGAATATTTTTTTTATCGTTTTGGATGCCTGCTTGTATGGGATAGCAAATTGATATTGTGCAAAACCTTTTTTTCCATAGATTGTATTCCAATTAATTAATCCATCCAGAGGATAAAAAAAATTATTTAAATCAACAATATTTTCTTTATTCTTAAATTCTAAAAAATATTTTATTTTATTAAATAAGTGTATTAAAAAATCAGTTAAGAAAAAATTTACAATAATTGCAATATATTTATTTATTAAAAATTCTCTCTTGAAAGAATAATTACCGATATACTCATTTTTGCTATAATGATCTCCTGTATAAAGGATAGATTTAATCTTATTATTGTTAAAACTAAAAAAATCTACCCATGAAACTACATATTTTGCTTTGCTTTTTTTAATTTTTGAAATTAATTTTTCTAAGCTAGAAAAGTATAATTTTTTTTGATTTATAGTTGTGGAATTGATTTTTATTAAGTCAAACTCAACTTCTAAAATAAAACCTGTTAAACCCATTCCGCCACAAGTTGCATAAAAAAGGTCTTTATTATTTTTTTTACTTAAATATTTTTTTTCACCGTTAGGTAAAATTAGTATGATAGATTTAATAAAATTTATAAAACATCCATCTATATGCTGATTCTTGCCATGTACATTTGATGCAACCATTCCACCTATAGATACATATTTTGTTCCTGGTGACACAGGAACGAACCAGCCATTAGGTATAGTTTTTTCAAGTAAATTTTTTAAAAGAACTCCTGATTGAACTTTTATTTTACCTTTTTTTTTATTAAATTTTAATATTTTATTAAATCTTAAACTAAATATTGTTTTATTTTTTTGAATTGAACTATCTCCATATGATCTTCCATTACCTCTAAATATCATATCTACTTTATTAAATAATTTTTTTAAATTTGATAAATTAGTTGGAAAATAAGCTTGTGCACTAATTGGTTCTATTTTACCCCATCCTGAAATAATTTTTTTCATATGATATTCAGTGTTGATAATAATATTAATAATAAAGAACAAATTATATAAAGTATGATCTTATAATTTGTAATCAAATAAATTGTAGGGTCATCATTTATTTTATTTAAAAATAAATCTTTATTTATTTGATAAATTGTTAAAAACATAAAGATTGTAATTAGTTGCAAATAGATATTATTAGAATACAGAAGATCTGCTTGTGATGAAAAAGAGTAAATAAAAAAAATTAACACAGATGAAATAGATAAAATATTAAAATTTAACTTTAAAAATCCAGCATCTTTTTGTGAATAACTTCGACCAAAAATTGTTGTATCATTATATTTTAATATCTCATTAAGTCTTTTTAGAATTGACAATGATAAAAATAAAAAAGTTGAAAATAATAATAACCATTTACTTATATGGATATCAACAGCAAAACTACCAAGATATAGCCTTAACACATAAAAGCTAGAAAGAATAAAGATATCAAAAAATTTAATTTTTTTTACAAAAAATGAATAAATAAAATTCAACAATAGATAAAATATAATAATTTTGATTAAAAATAATTTTTCAAAAAAATATAAAATTAAGAAACTGAAATTTATTAATAAAAATATTATAATAATTGAGTGAAATTTACTTATTAAACCAGAAGCGATTGGTCTCTTTTTTTTTGTTGGATGTTTTTTGTCATTTTCAATATCTACTAAGTCATTAAATATATAAACAGAGGAACAAATTAATGAAAAAGCAAAAAAAACTCCAACTAAATCAATAAAATCATTTTTGTGCCAATTTATAGAAAAAAATAACGGTGCAAAAATTATAATATTTTTAATCCATTGATTAGCTCTTAAAAGTTTAACGAGAAACATTTTTACTTATAATTATAGAAGAAAAATAAATTATAGTCTGAAGTATTAATACAAGAAAGCCTGAAAAACCAAAATATAATAAAATATGTGGAAATATTATCATAAAAGAAAGTGAGCCAATTGTTATTTTGTAGTTAAATTTTTTTAACAATCTATGATGTAAATGAGAATTATCAGGTAGAAAAATTTCTTTATTTTGAATCATTCTTTTTATAATAACCCTAATAGAATCAATTGTTGGTAAAAATAGAAAATTAATTACATCATAAGTAAAAATAGTATCATAATTATTATGTAATCTTACCAAATAGAAACCCAACAAGAATGATAGCAAGTATGTTCCACTATCACCTAAAAAACATCTATTTCTATAATTTAAATAAGAAAAGAAAATGAGACCAAATATTATAGAAAATATAATAGGATTATATGTGCCTGTTATTATTAAAATTGAAATAAAATTTGTTAAATAAAATATAGCTGATTGTAAATTTATACCGTCAAACATATTAAGTGAAATAATTAAAAATATAAAACAACAAAATGTAAATAGTTTTGATAATTGATTAAAAGTTATTTCAATATTTGGAGAGGAAAATTTTAAGTTATCAACTATTAGTGAATTATCACTAGTACATAAAAGATAAACTAAAAATGAAATGATTAACAATCTTTTTATTGGACTTAACGAAAATTTATCATCAAGTATACCAAGTAAAAATAGTGAAATTAAAACAAAAATAAAAATTAAAAATGATCTAAAACTAAATTGATAATATGTAAAATACAAAAATTGATTATGATCAAAATAAAATAAATAGATAAAACTTATTATTAAATTAGAAATTATTAATACACCACCTAGTAAAGGTACTGGAGACAGATGTAATTTTCTTTTTTTGTCTGGTATATCATAAATCCTTATTATTTTTTTTATTTTATTAAAAAAAAATAAAAAACTAATATTAAATAATATTAAAAATATATAAAATTGAATTATATCAATTGGTTTCATTTTTATAATCTAAGATAAATATTACGGGCATTAAAGAAATAATTAACAACCAATTATTAAAAAAATTACCTGTTGGCACAAATGGAAAAAAATTTATTAACAATCCACTCAACAAAACTATGTGATAATTTTTATAATTAGAATTAGTATCTTTATTAAATTTGATTCTAAAGATTTTAATAATAAGACTTAAATATGCTATCACTAATATAGATAAACCAATGATACCTGTTTCCGCAATTAATTGAAAATAATAATTGTGAGGATGCGTAGAACAGCTCCATCTATTTACATAATATTTTTCATTTTTGCACAAAAGCCTATATGTTTTCGGTCCTGAACCAAAGAAGATATGATTTTTAAAAATGTTTAAGCTTGTAGCAAAATAATTTTGATGAGTTGCAGAAAAGAAAAAAAATTTTTTTTTATAAAAACAATTTTTATTATCTAAGTTTCTGTTAATAACACAATCATCAAAATCATAATTTTTAATTATTAATTGATCAGCATTATAAAAATTTTCAGTAAAATTATTTGTTCCCATTAAATCAAAAAGTGTTTGTTTAAATATTCTTTTATTAACATTCTGATTTGTTAACAAAATTATAAAAGCTATTAGTAAAATAAAAGAACTGAAAATTAACTTAAATCTAATTTTTATATCTAGAAATATAAATAAAAAAAAACAATAAATTATGAATAAAAATAAAGCCGATCTTTCTCCACTTAAAAAAATAAGAATAAAGTTTATTATGATTAAAGATAAAGCTGCGTATTTGAAAAAAATTTTTTTTTCAAAAAAAAATATAATAGTAAACAAAAAAATTGAAGTTTTAGTGAGATAGCTTCCCAAAATCAATTCATCTGCAAAAACACCTGAAATTCTTAAAGTATCCTGGATTTTAAATCCTAAAATATTTGACCCAAAAATAGATTGGATCATTGCATCTATTGCTACCAGTAAATTAATTATTAAAAAAGATATTAACAAAAGTTTTTTTAAGTTAGAATTTTTTGAAATGAAATAAGATAATGCTAAAAAATAAAAACCATATCGAATAAAAAATAAAGAATAAGTATATCCAATGTTAAATCTTGAAAATATAAAAAATGATAAAATTAAATAGAGAGAAAAAATAAAAATAATTTTAAAAAAAAAGTTATTTATAAATTTAAAGAAATCCTCTTTATTAGTATCAAAAAAAAATAAAGCAGTTATAAAAAAAAGTAATATTTCTAATATTAAAGGACCAACGATAAATCCTAAAGGCAACAATAATATTATATAATTATAAAATGGTAAATTTTTTGTCACGATTTTTTATTTCTAAATAAATTGTCAATATAAAATAAAACAAAATTGAGTATTTATATCTTGCTATTGTTCCATTGGAAAATAATAAAACTGATAAAAAACTTAAAGAATAAATTATAGAGCCTAACCAGAATAAAAATTTTTTTTTATCTATTATATATAATTTACCTAATAAAAATACTAATAACACGTAAAAGAAAATATTTTCAATAAATTGTAACAATAAATTAACATTATAAATATTCGGAAAAGGAGAAATAACAAATCTCAATAATTCGCTTAAAAGTTGAAGTGGAAAATATAGATTAACGGATATTTCACTAAATTTATAGTTGTAAGAATAAGTTTCATAAAAGAAACCATATCTCAAATCATTAATTGCATAAGCTAAACTATCTCTAAAATAAATAAGCACAAAAATTATTGAGGCTAAAGATATAAGATGATGATAACTAAACTTTATATCTTTAAAAATTTTTTTAAATACAAGTATTGAAAATAAGATGAAACTGAATAATATTTTCATTGGAATTAAAAATAAAATTATAATCCAACATTTTAAGTTTTCATTTTTATTTTGATAATTAACAAATAATATTAGTAAACAAAATATCAAAGTATCTTTCAAGGAAACTGAAGAATAAAGTAACACGCTAGGCCAAAAATTTAATAGAATAAATAATAATTTATCTATTACTTTTTTATGATAAAGATAAATCGTGGTTAATCCTAATACACATTTATTAATGAAAGCTATACTATTTATTGTTTCAATAAAAGGAATTGGGAAAATTGCATAAATTAGTGATGGAAAAATTGTAGTTAATTTTCCTAACTTATCAAATTCAAAATTACGCAAAGTATTAGCCTGATTAAAGTACTTAGCTTGGTCTGGCATAAAGCCCCAATTAAATAAATAATGATTTATAAAAAAAGGAGTAGATGAGCAAATTATCAAGCAAAGAAATAATTTTTGATCAATAATTTTATTTTTAAAGAAAAAATAAAATACCAAAATTATAAAGGCATAATTTATACAATCTAAAAAAAAGTTGTATAAACTAGGTGTATGTAATAAGTGTAACATTAATTTTATGGTTAAAAAAAAATTTACTCAAAAATTATTTATTAAAAAAAATATTTTAAATATTTTTTTTTCTTTGTTAATAGCTTTTTTAATTACATTAATATTAGATAAATTACAGAAAAAAGAGTACTCAGATGTTAATTTAAATTTTGTAATTGATAGGGATGTTAGAATGGAACTTTCACTGCTTCCAACATCTACTTATAAAACTAATCTAGAAGGAATTTTATTAAGTGATAATTTAAAATTAGAAGATCTGATAATGAGTGATATTAAAATAAAAGAAAATTGCTCCTTAGCTAATATAAAAAATGAAATATTTATTAATTTAAAAATGTCAGAAAATGGGCTTGATTTAGATTTTATTGCTAATGACAGTATAGATATAAACAAGTGTATATTTGAAATTAATAACTTACTAAATTCAATGGTCACTTATTATTTTAAAAACCTAATTAGCCATAAACAAAAAACAATTGAAATAATGGAAAAAATGCAAAAAGAGTTTGAATTGAGTGGTTCTTTAGCAACTGAAATTATTGATTTAGAAACTATAAAAAAATTAGTATCTAATAAAGATTTTTTCACAAACAATCATAAAATTATTGGTAAAAGTGGCATCAATTCAAGTTTAACTTTCATATCAATATTTATATCATTTTTATTTTTGTTAAATTTACCTTTTTTATCAACATTATTAAAAATAAAAAAAAAATAATTTAATTAAAAATATTGATGAAAATAAACTTTAAAAAAAAGTTTACCTGGTTGATAACAGGTGGTGCAGGCTTTATTGGAAGTAACCTAATTAAATTTCTTATAAAAAAAAAACAAAATATAATCTGTATCGACAATCTTGAAACCGGATTTAAAAAAAATATTAATTATAAAAATTACAAAAATTTTAAATTTTTAAAAATAGATATTAGGAAACTAAAATCAAGTAACTTGAAGAAAAAAAAGATAGATTTTATTATTCATTTAGCAGCACTAGGTTCGGTTCCTAGGTCTTTTAACAATCCTCAAAAAACTAATTCTGTGAATGTTGATGGATCATTAAATATAATTAAAATTTGTCAAGAAATTAAGTGTAAAAAACTTGTTTTTGCATCTTCAAGTTCAATTTATGGAAATTCAAAAAAAAATATCAAAAGTGAAAATGATAGACAAAACCCAATCAGCCCTTATGGAGTATCAAAAGCAACCTTTGAAAATTATGCTGAAATACTTGCGAATTTTTATAAGTTAAAAATAATAGGTTTGAGATTTTTTAATGTTTTTGGTCCAAATCAAAATGAAAAAGGTGCTTACTCTGCAGTTATACCAAAATGGTTGGGATTATTAAACAAAGATAAAACAATTCAAATTAATGGGGATGGCACAACATCGAGAGATTTTACCTATATAGATAATGTGGTTAATGCAATTATCCTATCTTGTTTTAAAAATACAAATAATTATTTTGAAATATTTAATATAGCCTGCCAAAAAACAATTAATTTAAATTATGTTTTAAAAAAATTAGTTTATTACATGAGACTTAACAAAAAAAAAATTAAGATAAAAAATCTACCATTTAAAAAGGGTGATATTAAGATGTCTCTAGCTAACATAAATAAAGCCAAAAAATTGCTTAATTATAAGCCCATGATTCAGTTTGATCAGGGTTTGGAAATTTACATAAATAATAAAATTAAAAAAAATAAATCAATCTAAATATTTTTTGCTCCATTGACTCCAAATTATCAAGTTCCAAAGAATAGAAGTATTATCTGATTTATTATTAAAATGATTATTCATAATAGTATTTACATAATTTTGATTGATCAAATCATTATCTTTAAATTTTAAATTCTCTAAAGACCAGTTTTTAAGAGGGCCTTTTAACCATGAATTGAGAGGAATAGAAAATCCCATCTTTGGCCTATTTACATAATCTTTTGGAATATATTTTTTTAATAATTCTTTAAGTATCCATTTAGTATTATTACCTCTAATTTTATATCTTAAAGGCAAGAGATTTGAAAAATCTATAACATCTTTATTAAGAAATGGCATCCTAGTTTCCAAACTATAAAACATAGACGCTCTATCAACTTTATTAAGTATGTCGTTTTGTAAATAAAAATTTTGATCGACTTTCATCATATTTTCTATTGGGTTATTTTGAGTATCTATAAATTTTAACAAGTTTTTTTCTAGATTTGAGTATGTTTCATTTTCAAATAAAACTTCTTTACCATTAAAATAATTTTTAAGAATAAATAAGTAAATATCATCAATTTTCTTACAATTTATTAAAACTAATGAAAATTTAAAAATCTTTTCATTTATTTGGTTTAATTCTAGTTTGTCATTATCAATTTTTTTTAAAATTGAGAAAAGAATATTCATTAAATTATTAGGAATTTTTAACAAAGTGTGTCCAATTAAAAAACGAATTTTAAAGGGCAAAATATCAAAAAATTTCATAATTTTTTTAATACCTAAATATCTATTATATCCCCCAAAATATTCATCTGCTCCATCTCCTGATAAAATTACTTTTACTTTTGTTGATGCAAATTTAGAGATTAAAGATGTTGGTATTTGTGAACTGTCTGCAAATGGCTCATCATACATGCTAGATAAGTATTTAGTTTGATCAATTAAATCATTTTCTCCAACAACAATTTCATTGTGATTAGTTTTTAAATATTTGGCTATGTTACTTGCATAATATCCCTCATTATAATTGGACTCATTTATAGAAACAGAGAATGTTTCAATTTTTTTTTTTGATAATGAGCTCATTATAGATGTAATTAGACTAGAGTCTGTACCTCCGGAAAGAAAGGAGCCCACCTCAACATCTGAAGTAGTAGAAATATTAACAGATCTATTTAAAATTTTATCAATTAATTTTATAGGATCTTTATTTATTTCATGATTAGAAATATTAATATTTTTTTTATAATCATATTTTTTAATTTTATTAATTCTATTTGAATTTAAATCAAATTCTAAAAAAGAAGTTTTCTCTAATTTATTTATATTTTTAAATATAGAATATGGCTCAGGAATAAATGAATATTCTAAAAAATATTTTAAAGACTTTTTATTTAATTCTTTTTTAAAATTAGGAAATTTAGTTATTGATTTTAACTCTGAGGCGAATACAAAATCATCATTTTGAAAGCCATAATACAAAGGTTTTTCCCCGCTAATATCTCTTACCAAATAAAGTTTTTTTGAAATCTGATCAATTAATCCAAATGCAAACATGCCCTCAATTAAAGCTAAAGTCTCTATTAATCCAAATACCTCTAATGAAGAAAGTAAAGTCTCAGTATCTGAATTTGAATGCCATTGATAGTTAGTTTTTTTACTAATTTTATCTCTTATTTGTAGATGATTGTATATTTCCCCATTGAAAGTGATAATAAATCGGCCAGTTTGAGATTTCATTGGTTGATTACCTTTTTTTGAAAGCTCAATAATTGATAATCTTCTGTGACCAAAATATTGAAGATGATCATCACTAACCCAATAGTCTTCACTATCAGGGCCTCTGTGAGATATTTCACGTGTCATTTGCTTTATTGATTTTAAATCAATATGTGAATTGGTTTTCTTTAAAATAATGCCAGTTATTCCACACATATAAAGTTTATTTTTTTTAAATTGGATTTAAATTATAAATTTTATTTGTTTCTAAATACATTTTTTTTATTGAAAATTTTTTTTTGACTTTGTTATATCCATTTATTCCTAATTTATACCTTAATTTTTTATTTTTTAATCTTAAGATAGCATTAGATAGTTGAATAGGATTATTGGGTTGCACCAAAAAACCATTTAAGTTATTGGTTATGACTTCTGGCATTGCACTTGTATTTGAGCATATAACAGGTTTTTTTGATAGCATCGCCTCCAAAAATACTAAACCAAGTCCTTCATATTTTGAAGTTAAGACAAATAAATCAATAGTTTTATAAAAAGTATTTAAATCATCTATAAAATCATACCAAAAGATTTGCTTATTTAAATTAAGTTCTCGTGCTAGTTCTTTTAAATCTTTTTTCAGTGGTCCATTTCCTACAATTATTAATTTAATATCTTTATCTTTTATCTTAGATAGTGAAATTAAAATATTATCAATTGATTTTTGAGGTACAAGGCGAGCTATGCAGCCAAGAATCATATTTTTTTTTTTTAATAATTTTACTTTATCAAATTTTTTATTTCCTTCTTTTCTTGTTAACACACTAACACTATCTAGTCCATAATTTACAATCTTTATTTTGTTTTTTTTAATACCGACAAAGTCAGAAATTAAAAATTTTTTTACTGCTTTTGAAATAGCAATTACCTTAACTGTTTTTTTAGATATAACCCTGGCAATAAATGAACCAATTAAAGATTTTTCCTGTCCATCTGATTGTTTAAAAAAAATATTATCTAAATGCTTTGTAATTATAAATTTTGGTTTATGATTTGAAAAATATAATGAAAAATAAGACACTAATTCCATATATGGTAAATGAGCATGTAATATATCTGGTTTTATGTTGTTAATTAATTTAATTAAATAAACCGTATCTTTATAAAGTTTTAGAATTTTAAAAAATAAATTACTTTCATCAAAAAACTTAGGCTTGTAGATTTGAATATTAAGTTTTCTCAAAAAATTTACCCAATAAAAACTATTTTTTGATACAAAAATTGAAATATCATTGTTATTTTTGCTTTGTTCTTTGGAAAGTATCGATAAATGATTTTCAGCACCCCCTTTATCTAAACTGGTGATAGTATGTAATATTTTCATATATGAGATTACAATTGAATTGAATTATCCCTTGCTTATACTATTTTAATGCGGAACATAATACATATAAATATTTCTCTTTCAGTTTTTTCAATAATAATTTCATATATTGTTAGCTGGTATTTTCTACCAAATGAAGATGCTGCTATTTTGTTTCGATATTCAGAAAACTTAGCAAATTCTGGTGTCATTTCCTACAATTTAAATACACAACCCACAGAGGGAGCAACAGATTTTTTATGGATGATAATTTTATCTCTTTTTTATAAAATAGGCTTCGATACTTTTTTTTCTGCTATTTTAATTAATCTTATTTCTCTTATTTTTTTATCCAACATTTTTAGAAGAAAATTTAATCTTTCAAATAAATATATTTTTTTTATTTATGTACTTCATTTTTCTTTTGGGTTTTTTTGGGCTTCTATATTTGGTTTTTCTATTTTACTAATTGAACTTGTTCTGTTGTTATTAATGATAGCTACGTATGAAGGAAATTTAAAAAAAATATTGTTTTTTAGTTTTATAGGTACATTGCTTCGTCCTGATTTTTTTTTATTTATTTTTTTTATAAATATATACTTTTTTTATAAATCAAAATTTAAGGACAGAATAATTATATTAATATTTGTTTTGTTTGGGGTTTTATATTTTTTTTTAAGATATATGTATTTTGACGAATTATTTCCTCTTCCTTTTTATGTAAAGACTCAGTGGATTTTAATGGAAAACTTAGGATGGCTAAAACAGTTACTTATTTTTTTGCCGATAATTCTTTATCTTATATATATAAAATCATACAATTTTTTTAAACATATAGACATAATTGTACTGTTATCAGTTATAATTTTACCAACAATATATTACGCAAATAATGTTTTATACCAAAATGTTGGACAAAGGTTTTATTTTTACTTTAGCATCTTTTTCTTACTAATTTTATTTAAATATTTATCAAGCGAAAAAGAAAAAATCTTAAAAACTTCTTTAGCATTTATTTTTCTATTTTCTACTTTTTCAAATTTATATTTTGAAAAAGAATTCATTTCCAAGGTTAAAAATAATTTAAATAATATTTCAAATTTTAGTAAAAAAAATTCAAATATTATTTTCTTAGCAAATGAATTAAAAAAAATAGATAGTGTGAAATTAGCTACAACTGAAGCGGGTCTTTTGCCCTATTATTCAGGTATTTTTACCACTGATCTTTTTGGGCTAAATGACAAAAGATTTGCAAAAAAAAGTGCAGGTGGCTCATATATAGAAGAATCTGACTATGATATGATTATTTTAAATACAGATAGATTTGGAACAAGATGCAATAGTTTATCTAAATTATTAGATGAATCAAAAAAATTAAAAAAATTATATAAAGTAAAGCGAGAGAACAATTGGTCAGCTTTTATTCTTCAGTTGTCTTCTGGAATAGATGCAAATAAATATGGTAAATATGTATTTCCATATTATTCTCAATATATTCAACAAAATAAAAATACATTCATATTTATCAATAATGAAAGCAATAAATTTCAAGATTTAGAAAATATTATTTTAAAAAAAGGTCTTAAATGTAACTGAATGTTACTCTATATCTGTAAGCTTACCATTTTTTAATTTTAGAATTTTATCACATCTATTTAAAACTGATAATTTATGACTAACGATAATTATAGTTTTATCATATTTAATATTATTAATTGTATTCAATATTCTTTTTTCATTTTCAATATCTAGGGCACTTGTAGCTTCATCAAGTATTAATAGTTGAGGTTCGCTATATAAAGCTCTAGCAATTGAAAGCCTTTGTAATTGACCTCCAGAAAATTTAACTCCTTTTTCACCAATAAACGATTTGTAAGAATTTTCTAATGAATTTACATAGTCATAAATTTGAGCATCCTTCAAACAAGAAAAAAATTTATCAAGATTTTTAAAATCTTCGTTATTTGCCTGAAAAGTCACATTATTATAAACTGTATCATCTAACATAAATGGATTTTGAGGTATGTAACCAATTATAGATCGCCAGTCTCTAACGTTTTGATTTATCTTGTTACCATCTACTAATATTTCACCCTCAATTGGATTTAAAAGCCCTGTAATAACATTAATAAATGTTGTCTTGCCTTCACCAGACTCTCCCATAATACCTATGGTTTCACCTTTTTTTAATTCAAGATTAATGCCATCAAGTATTTTTCTTGAGTGACTTTCATACTTAAAACTTAAGTTTTTAACTACAATATTTTTTTTAAAATCATATTTATTTATAGGATTAGATATATCTTTAAACAATAAATTTCCTTCTTCATTGAAGTACTTAATTTCATTATAAATCGAATTAATAATTGCTTTGCTATATCCTAGTCTTACTAAAGTGCTAGATATTCTATTAGCCGCTGGAAGAAACTTAAAGGCAACAGCAGCAAACACACTCAAAGTTGGTATTATTAATTTAAAATCTGTTTCTTTAAATATTGAAAAAAAGATCAATAAAATAAACAATAATAAGGCTAAAAATTCTATATAATGTCTAGGTAATTCAACTAAACTTTGGCTCTTAGCATTAACAGTTGAGGATTTTTTCATAAAATCAGAAAAATATTTTATAAAATTCAACTCTTTAAGCATAATCTTGGTCTCTCTAATTCCACCTATACCTTGTTGAATTTGTTTAATCATACTATCATGCATTCTCTGTCTTAAATTAGACCAATGATGAACCCTAGTTTGGGTCAATCTTTTGAATGTAAATATAAATAAAAAACCAAGCGAACCCATTAATAAAAAACCTTCTGGCTCAATAAATATCAATAGTGCTAGTAATCCACAAAATATAAAAATTTCTGTCATTAATTCTAAACCACTTAACAAAACATTGTAGGCAAATTCCTGAATTTCAATCTGTAAATTATTTATAATTTTTGAGGTATTATTTTTAATATGAAAATCATATTTTCTACTTATATAACTTTTAAAAAGTTTATCTGATAGCTTGTGTACAAAATTATATAAAAAGAAATTTTTATACAAAACCATAAAATTCATATAAATAAGTTTTGCTAAGAAAATAAAAAAAAATATAGCCAAAGAATATATAATTAAACTTTGTTTAGAAATTTCAAGAATTTGTGGAAAATTATTTTTTATAAATAAATTTTGTGCAATATATTCATCATTTATAATGATCGAAACAAAAGGTACAATCAAACCTATACTCAGAACTTCTAAAAATGTCGCTCCTAACATTACTATCAAAACAAAGAGAAACTTTTTTTTATCAGATTTATCGAATAAATATTTTATTTTATGATACATTCTAATTTATTGGTGTTATCCTCTGAACTAATACCAACCTTTTCTTCTCATCATCCAAACTAAAAGGATTACATCCATGAATACCACTAACATCAGTTACGACGGTGGTACCAATATTCCCTGTAAAATTTATTTTAAACTTATCATTAAAAATAAAGTTTTTATCCTCTAATTCATTATTCTTGAAAAAAAATTTATTTAAGCGGTTCATCAATTTTTTTCTCAACTTTTGCTTGTGACTAAATTTATAAAAAAAAAAGGAGCCTGTATTATCTTTTACATCTGATAAAAAAAGAAATAACTTGAAATAATTATCTTCATTGTCGTAATGAGCTTTTCTTGGGTTGGTGGTTTTATAGTGTTGATATATATTTGTTGCCTCTAAAGCAAATTTCTTTGAATAATTTTTTTCCAAGATTGGAATACATTCTAATTCAATTTTTTTTCTAAAAAAATTAAAAATATCACTCTCTTTTGAATAGATTTTTTGAGGATTGAAAATGTCTATCATACCATTATCAATTTTGTTTTTTCTTCTGTCAGCTAAAACAACATGTTCTGAGTTGTCTAACTCTGCGACTGTTTCATTACCAGTAGCTATTTTTAGATTTTGATCTATCAAATTTTCATTATTTTCAAATTTTTTTAATAGAAAGTGTGTAGCACTATACAATTGTTCTATTTCTATTTTACTAAAAAAATTATCAAAAATATAAAAACCCTCTTTGGAAAATTTTTTTATATCAATCAAGTGACTCATTTATCTTTCAAGTTCTCAAATTTATCTTTGAATTTAATATTTGTGAACGTGTTTGTATAGGATTTTGATCTTTAAATGCAAAAAAATTACCAGCAGAGATAGCTTCAACTTCAGTTGATTTGAATCCCTCTATAAAATCTTTTGATGAATTACAGCCTCCAGAAATTATTAATGGTACATTTAATTTTGAAGAAATTTCAGATGCTACACTTAAATTTAAACCTCTATCAGTACCATCTCTATCAATATCAGTTAACAAAATTTCTCCTGCTCCTAATGAGACTATTTTTTTCAAATACTCCAAAAGTTTTACCTTAATAAATTTTTTTTTTTTCCTGTTAAACATAAAAATTTCACCTTTTTTTTCAATAATATCTATTGAAAATACTACACATTGTGATCCAAATTTTTTAGCAGCCATTTTAATAATCTCTGGTTTGGAAAATACAATCGAATTTATTGAAACTTTATCTGCTCCATTTGAAAGTAATAATTCGAAATCTTCCAATTTTTTTACATTACCACCTATAGTAAGAGGCATAAATGTTTGGGATGCTAAATTTCTAACTAATTTAATTGTTTCCAAATTTTTATAATTTGTATTTTTATCGAGAAAAAGAACTATTAACTCATCTGTCTTTTGAGACTCATAAATTTTAGCTTGAGAAACAGGGTCTCCAACTATTTTATTTTTTTTGAATTTTCTAGTTGTAATCATTGTATACCTGTTTGTATTATTAATTTTAATTTTATTTACTAAAATTTTTGGAATTAATCTTTTTTTAAGCATAAATTGAAAAAAAAGTTTTTAAAAAATTTAATCCATTTTCTTGACTTTTTTCTGGATGAAACTGACATGCTATAATATTTTTGTAATTTATAATTGACTCAAAATCATGTGAGTGTTTAGTTTTCCCAATTGAAAATATACTTTTTTCTACAGAATAGGAGTGATCAAAGTAAAAATCATATTTTTTATTTTTTTCAAACAAACCAAATTTTTTAGAGAATTTAACCTCATTCCATCCAACGTGAGGCACCTTAAAACCTTTTTTTTCTTTTATTTTTGAAACTTCAAATTTAATAACTCCTAATCCTTTGGTATTTTTACTTTCTTCACTTTCTATTCCTAACATCTGCATTCCCACACAAATACATAATGTTGGGATTTTTGTTTTTTTTAATATTGATTTAATTGGATTGTATAAATCTTGTTTTTTTAAATTATTCACACAATGCCCAAAAGAACCTACCCCTGGAAAAATAAGATAATCATAATTTTTAATTTTATCTTTACTAGTAATTAAATCAATTTCATAACCTATATATTTTACTGAATTCGAAATAGAAAAAATATTTCCTGCTTTATAACTTATTAATCCAACTTTTTTTTTCAAAATTAAGCTTTTTTAAACCAATGATTTATTTTATTTTTAGAGTATTTTTTATCCATCTCACCTATTTGTGACCATGACTTAAAATCTGCAGTCTTCTTACCTTTTTTTGAAACGTTTGAATAAGCTTTAACTTTACCAACTCTATGTGAATTTGCTATCTTTAAAAATTCTTTTTCACTCAATCCAACAAACTTTAAAAATATATCAAGACTAGGAGGTCTTTTTCCCTCAAAATTTTTTTTTATTTTTCGCGCATGACTTTTGCTGATTCTTTCATTTCTTAAATCTATTGCTGCTAAATGGCTCGGTCTAGTATATCCCCTTTTTATATATTTCAAGTAATCTCTCACACCTTGCATATAACATTCAATTTTTTCGTATGAATAATTTTTTGGAACATTTTCAACTTCATCACCTTTCCAGTCTAGCTCTTTCATAATTATTTTAGATTGTTTCTCAGTATTCCATGGAATAAAACTTCCAAGACAAACAGATTGATAATGCATTTTTTGTAGCTCACTTTCTGGCGGAAATGTATATGGTTTAAATTCTCTTTTATCTATTTTTTCTCCCATTTTTAAATACATATCTTCAGCATTTATCCCAAGATTAATGAATCTGTTGAATCTTTTTTCATCAACTTTTTCAATATCATTATATGAATAATACTGTGTATATTCAGCTGATGGTTCACCCCAAAAAATTAAAGGAATTTTTTTTTCAATTGCAATCCACATAGGATAAGAAAAAATACCTGTATGACAATGCCAACAAAAGTCACCCTTCTCTAGTAAAGACTGGAGCATTAATTTTTGAACTACTTTCCAATTTGGCGTAAATGTAAGAATATCTACCCCCAACTTTCTAGAAACTTTCTTTACATTTTTTTCTAAATTTGGTCTATAGAATCCATGATCAAATCTAACAACCAAAGGTTTTAACTTGAATTCTTTTACTAAGTAATAAAGTGTAAATGTACTATCTTTGCCGCCACTAAAAGGGACGATACAATCATAATCTGATTTGCCTCTGAATTTCTCTATTAATTTTTTTAGTTCTTTTTTTTTGTTCGACCAATTGATATTTTTTGTTTTAATTTTTTGATCTATGCATATATTACAGGTCTGATTTTTATCAAATGTTATTGTTTCATGAGTTTCAGGTAATAAACAGTTGTTACATTGTTTCATAATTTTTGGTTTATATAATTTATTTATAAGTTGGTCTATAAATTTTTGAATAAACCAACTTGTCATGAGGTGTAAAAAATCTCTCACCCTGTTTTACAAACTTATTAATACTTTTTATTTTATCATTTAAGTAATCAAATCTAATCAACCCACCTTTTGTAGCCACAAATATTTTTTTTCCTTCTTTTTTAAGGATTAGGCCAAATGTGAATGGATGAAAAGAAAATTTTTTAAAAAGTTTCGCATTTTTGAGATAAATTTTTTTACCTTTTATAAAAGAAGATGAACCCATATAGGGCTCATCAAAAGCTCTTGAAAACCTTATTATTTCATCAGTCTCAATTGACCAATCAATCATACCATTTAAATTAGTATTTAGTCTTGGATAATATTCACGATTAATAAAAAAACTCTTATATAACTTTGTTTTTAAATTTTTTGATTTAGTGAATATATTTAGTAAATGTATGAGAAATTTATTAATTTTAGTTTCATAAACTTTAAAATAATCAATAGGTTTTGGATGTTTAATATTCAACTTAAATTTTTGACCTAATACGACTGCCCCCTTGTCAATTTTATTTGTTATTTTTTGGAGATAAATACCGCAATCTAAACAGTTATTTAATATTTGCCATGTAAAATGGGCTCCCCCTAAATATTTAGGTAATGGTATGCAGTTAATATTGAATATTCTATTTTTTAGATATTTAAGAATTTCATTATTAATTATCCATGAAGGTCCAATACATAATACTAATAAATCTTTATTTTTTTTTATGTATCTTAAAAATTTTTTGTCTTTATTTATATTTCTAACAACATCGAAATTAATATTTTTTTTTTCAAGAATTGATTTAAATGTTTTTTTTTTTATTTTTTCTTTAGAGTGTCTTACAGATAAAATAACCCTGATATCATAGCGTCTTTTTTCAAAAAATTCTGCAGTCTTTAAAAGTAATTTACCACCACCAATTAATATTATTTTATTTTTTTTTAAGTCAACAAACATTAATAAGTCTCTTTTGAGTACTTAATTAATTTTTTTTTAACCCATTTATCTAAATACTTACTTAAATCAAAGAAATCTATCTTATATTTATAAGATAGATTTAAAATATTACTTCCATTTTCGATTTCCATTGGCAAACAATTCATTAATAAATTCCACCTTCTTTTGTCATCAGTATATTTGATTTTGTCTACACCGGGTGAATAAGCAGGTTTATATAGATTATATTTTTTATTTGATAAGCAGACTAAACCTTTGTGGTTGTTAACTAAATTCTCATTTTTTTCAATTATTTCTACAATTGATTTACATACATCTAAAGTTTCCTGTAGATTTTTTTCTTTCAATATTTTAGGAGTATCTAAATTAGTATGATATTCTTTAAAGGGATATCTTGTTAAAGTAATTGTGGGAATTTTATAACCTGGAGCCTCAAAAACAGTTTCGTCATTACCATAAACAGTTCTAAAATTACCTTTTTTAAATTTTTGTTTCTGTTTTAAAATAGCCAATTCTGCAGATTTATCTAAAAATGTGTTTAAATTAAAAGAATTTTGTAATTTTAATTTATTTTGATTGCCGACTGCTTTAAGTAAAATTGCTCCTTTAAAATTTTTTATTTCGCTACCTAATTGTTTAAGCCAAAACATTGGTCCAAATAATTCTGGGGCTATAACAAGTCTATAGCTATATTTAAGTTTTTTTTTCTTTAAGTGTTCAAAAAGTTTTATACCTACAGCACATCCAGAAATATCATCATTTGCTTGAAATTTATGACAATTATGTGCATTAAAAATAAATGTCTTATTTGATTTGCCTTTAATTTTATAATCTAAAACTTTCATCGTATTTTTTTTAAATTCAGAAATTATGTTTACTTTATATTTTTTATTTGGTTTTATTTTTTTTACGAAACTTTTTTTTACAGAAAATCCCCATTCACTTTGATTTGGCCTATATAATCCTGTCCATCCATAGGGAAGTCCACCTGGTAATTTATTTGAAAAAATTAATCTTTTTATTAAATTCTTTCCGTCTACAACACCTTTGAAAGAATTTGATTGTGAAATTACATGAAAACTAGAATTTTTATAATCTAATATTTTTTTTTTATTTTCGTAAATTTCTCCTTTAAGAATTTTAGATGCTCGAGGAATTATCCAGCCATTCAAGTTTTTATTTGTTTTGAAATTATAAATTTTAAAATTTAAATAATTTTTAAATGTTTTTATAGCTCTGTCATTACCTTCGCCAGCAACTGAATAGTCAAATGGATATAATTTCTTTACAATATCAATAATTGAATTATTTAATTTCATCAACAGAAATGCTTTTTATCAGATGTTTTATCTCCTTGATTAATAAAAAATCCTTATTATTTCCACTATTGTATTCAAAATTTTTACTAACATAATTTAAATTCTTTCCCTTATAATTAATTTTTGAAAACTCATGCTTTTGAGGTAAAATTATAAAATAATTTTTTTTTTCAATAGTATTTCTAGACTCTGAAATAGAAATAAGCTCCTCATGAATTTTTTCTCCAGGTCTAATTCCAACTAATTTTATTTTTTTTTGTGGATTTATTGCATTACAAAGGTCTGTAATACGATAACTTGGTAATTTTGGTACAAATATTTCACCACCTTTTTGATTTACAATTGAATCAATGACAAATTCAACACTTTCTTTTAATGTAATATTAAATCTTGTCATATTTTTATCTGTAACAGGAAAAAAATTTAATTTATTCTGAATTTCTAAAAATTTTGGTGCGACAGAACCTCTGCTTCCAAAAACATTTCCATACCTAACCACTGAAAATTTAATATTTTTTGAACCAATAGTATTTTGAGCAGAAGTAAATAATTTATCAGAGCACAATTTAGTAGCACCATATAGATTTATTGGTGAACTGGCTTTATCTGTCGAAAGTGCAACAATATTTTTTACACCTTTTTTATTACAGGTGTCTATTATATTTTGAGCTCCAATTATATTTGTTTTTATAAATTCAAAAGGATTATATTCAGCAGCAGGTACCTGTTTCAGTGCTGCGGCATGCACTACAATGTCTATGCCATCCATAGCCATTTCTAGTCTACTTTGATCTCTAATATCACCTAAAAAAAATCTTAGATAATCTTTTTTAAATAATGATTTTTCCTGCATTTTATACTGCTTAAGCTCATCTCTGCTATAAACAACAATCTTTTTAAGTTTAAATTTGTTTTTTATCAAATAATGCAAAAAAGCATTTCCAAATGATCCCGTTCCACCTGTAATTAATAAAGATTTACCTTTGAAAAAATTTTTATTCATTTTATTTGCTATCTCTTAATCCATTTATGCAGACTGGTCCATCTAATAAATATTTGATATCAGGGCCATATTGTTTGATTTTATTAAATAACTGATCAAGAGTTGAATAATATTCTTGAATTATTTTTTTCTTATCATGTGAAATACTTAAATAAATTGTATTGGATGCTAGTATATTTTTTTTTAAAAACTCTTGACTTATAAATGTTTTGTATAGAAGATTATTTTCAGACATAAAATCAAACTTTGGTAGTGGATCTAAGCCATATATATTAAGTTTTAAATCATTTCTTGAAGAGATTTTTTTCCAATTTTTTTTAATATTTTTTCCTAATTTAGAAATGATTTTCCAGGATTTAATTTTTTCCATCTCTTTTAAGGTTGCAATTCCAGCCGAAGAACCAATTCGCTCAGTCCAAAAAGTACTACTTATAAATGTTTTATTAAACCCTTTCATTACCTCTTCTCTTCCTACAACAGCATTTACTGCGTAACCGTTTCCAAGTGTTTTTCCTAAAATGCAAATATCAGGATTAACTTTATATTTCAAATGAAGTCCACCAAAACTTTCTCTAAAACCAGAAGTACATTCATCAAAAATTAAAACTATATTTTTTTTATTTGCTAAATCTCTTATTTTTTTTAAAAAATTATTTTTTGGTTTTTCATTTCTTGAAACTTCCATAACTATTGCTGCTAACTTATGATTGTTTGAGATTTTTTTTAATTGTTCAAAATTATTATACTCAAAAGAAAAAGTTAAATTTTTCATATTTTTTGGCAAACCAGATATACTTAAATCTGTCATTAAATGTTTATCTAAACTAGATCTATTATTGAGGTTTGAAGATAGATACCAATCATGCCATCCGTGATAACCACATATAGCAACTTTTTCTCTAGAGCTCACTACTCTTGCAATTCTAACGGCTATGGAAGATGCTTCTCCACCAGTTCTTGCAAATCTCACCATTTTTGACCATGGATGCATTTCTACAAGTTTTTCAGCTAATTCAACTTCTTCTTTACAATTTAAAGTTGACATGTTTCCAAGCTTAATTGTTTCTAAAACTTTTTTATCTACAGATTTATTTGAATATCCTAGAATATTTGTACCAATACCCATTAGTGCTAAATCTATAAATTTTTTGTTTTCTAAATCCCAAACATTGCAACCATTAGTTTTCGAAAAATAGGCTGGCCAGTATTTTGGTAAATATAAATCCGGATTTTTTGAAAAAAGCATTGATCCACCTGGAATAATGGTTTTGGCTTTTTTCCAAAGTTTTTGACCTTTATTTAACTGCATACCCTCATTTCTTTTTATATGATTATTAATTAAAAAAATTTTTTTATTCTCATTATAAAGTTCTAAAATATCAATTAAACTAAAATATATATTTTTAAATTTACTAAAAATTTTTTTTAGTAAAATAAGATCATCATATTCATCAATAGTTAATCTTAATGATGAATAATCTTTTGAAAATTTAACATTATATTTTTGAAATTTATCATTATCTAATATAAATTTTGTAACATGCTCTCTTTGTAGGGGTTCAATTGCATTTTTATTAGAAAATTCTAGAGATTTAAAGTCAAATATTTCAACATCAAGCCCATCAGGGTAAGTTGGAGAAATTATATTTGATATATAATTATAATTACTTTTTTTGTACTTAGATATTATCTTATCCACAACACTTGCATCTATTAAGGGACAATCAGAAGTAATTCTTAAAATATTTTTTGCTTTAAATTTTTTAGCTGCTAAATAATATCTCTCTAAAACATCATTTTCTGGTCCACAAAAATAAGAAACATTTAATTTTTTACAAATATAAATTATTTTTTTATCTTCTTTATTTTTTGTGGTTAAAATAACTATTTCATCTATGTTTGAGGCTTTCTTCAGTCTTTTAATTAAAATTTCTAATAAAGTTTTACCTTTAATTTTTTTTAAAATTTTTCCTTTAAATCTAGAGGAATTAAATCTAGCTTGTACAAAAGCATAAACCTTATTATTCATTTAATTCCAATACCTTGGGTCAATTATTTTTTTTTTAGGAGTAGAAAAATTTCTAATTAAAAAATTTTTTTTTTTTTTTTTAAAAACTTTAATAATTTCATTAAGATGATTATTTGAATTAATACCAATTACTACAAAATCTACTCCACTAACATTTTTTATAAAATGAATACATGCTTCTAATCTTGAAATTTTTTTTTTTTCACACCATTTTTTAAATTTATATATTAACTCATTAAGTTTTTTTGGAACTTTTTTATTTTTTATATCTGAAACTAATAAGCCTTGTAAAAAACAAGATCGAGAAAAAATTTGGATTTTCTTTTTTTTTAATCTCGAGATTAAATTACCAGATAACCATCTCTGATCTAATACATTAATAGGAATTTGTATTATATCTGGCGTCCAAGATTTCAAAATTTTTTTAATTTCGGAAGTTTCATATAATGAAATTCCTATTTTATTTATTTTTTTTTGTTGTTTTAATTTTTCTAAACTTCTAACAATTAAATGTTGTCTTTTGTTTTTTAAATTCTTAAAATCATGAATTAATAATCCATATAACATATTCACATTTAGCTTTTTCATAGAAAGTTTAATTTGATTAAAGATAAAACTCTCAAGATCACTTGATTTAATTTTATTAGAAATTTTAATTTTTGTTATAATTTTAAGATTTTTTAACTTGCTTTTTCCTAATATTTTTTCACTATCTCCATAATCTATAGCCGTATCAATATACTTTATTTTTGAGTCTATAGCTGTCTTTTGTATTTTTAAAAATTCTGAACAAATTATTTTTTTAGAACCCATAATTCCATAATTCATACCTAATTGAGCAGTACCTAAAACTAATTTCATTATTTTTTAAAATAAAATTTAATTCTATTAATCACATAATTTTGATTTTTTTTACTTAAATCAAAATATATTGGAAGACTTATAGTTTTTTTAAAATAAAATTCTGCTCCTTGAAAGTTATTAAGATTAACTTTTTCTTTAAATACTGAAAATTTATAAATCGGTATATAATGAAATTGACTTAAAATTTTGTTTTTAAATAAAAATTTCATTAAATTCTTTTTATTTAATCTATTTTGAGAACTTAAAGATAATAAGAATAAATGAAATCCTGAGCTGCTATTTTTGTCGTAGTGTATAAAGTTAAAATTATTATTTTTTTTTATTAGATTCTTAATATAATGTTGATAAATCTGTTTACGTTTTTTTATAAAAGTATTTATTCTAGATAGTTGGCTCATTGCTAATGAGCAATTGATATCACTTAGTCTATAATTCAAACCATTTAGCACAACATCATATTCCCAATGATTTTTGCCCCTTACTATCCCATGCGATCTAAATAATTTCGCTTTTAAAAAAAAATTTTTGTTGTTTGTTGACACTACACCTCCTTCTCCTGAAGTAATTGATTTTAGTGGGTGAAGAGAAAAGATAGATATATCAGAATGTTTACATGAGCCAATTTTATAATTATTATTTCTAAATCTATAACTTCCGCCCAATGCGTGACAAGCATCTTCCAATAAGTAGCATTTTATTTTTCTTTTTAAATTATAGAATTTAATAATATTTTCTGGATAACCGCCAAGATACATGGTTATAATTAATTTTACTTTTTTTAATTTATTAATCTTAATACACTTCATCACAGTCTCTGGGGTCATTTGGCCCGTAAGTTTATCAACATCTGCTAAAAATATTTTAGCCCCAAGATTAGAACACAAATTGTAAGAGGATATAAAATTTATAGCAGGCATTATCACTATATCATTTTTTTTTATATCGATAGATTTCAGTGCTATATGAAGTGCTGCAGTTCCACTTGTGCAAGAAATAGCATATTTAGAAGAAAAGTATTTTCTAAGTTTATTTTCAAAATTGTTTACAAAATTACCAGTTGTAATAAGTTCTTGCTTAAGAGACTTGCTAACTAATAATAAATCTTTAGAATTTATACTTTGTTTACCGTAAGGTATGAACTTCATATTTTAAATTTAATTCCTACCTTTTTTAACAAATTTTTTTTTAATGGTTCGTGTTTTCTTAAGTTGAATGGAGATTCTTTGTTCATCAATTCAAAATAATACAATGGATTTATTCCATATCCTGGTCTAATTACTTTTATGTTGTGATTGTTAAATTTTTGACCTTTTTTAATATCCTCTACAGTATATATGGATCTTTTAAATTTTAAATTTTCATTTTCTTTTACATTTCTGTGAAAAAAGTCTTTTCCAAGTAATCTATATGATTTTTTAATAGCTTTTACATATTTACCAAACTCTTTACCTTTTGAACTAAATTTAACATCAAAACCTTTTTTTTGATTATTCATAGCAATATGTTTTTCAAATACCTCTGCACCAGCCAAAGCTGCAGAGTATGCAATGTTATTATCGTTAGAATGATCTGAAAAACCAATCCTACATTTATATCTTTCTTTTAAAATTTTTATATTATTCAAATTGAAATCTTCTTCATTAGAAGGATAATTACTCACACAGTATAAAATTGTTATATTCTTAGCTCCATACTTTTTTAATGCCTTATAAGACACATCAATTTCATTCAAAAAAGAAGTACCTGTTGAAATTATAATTGGCTTTCCTGTTTTAGCTATTTTTTTTATTAAAGGAATATGATTCATTTCAAAAGATGAAATCTTATAAAAGGGACAATTAATTTTCTCTAACAAATCTACTGCACTTTCATCAAATGGAGTACTAAAGCATAAAATATTTTGTTTTTTTGCATAATCAAATAATTCTTTTTGCCACTCAAATGGAGTTTGTGCTTTATTGTAAAGATCCCACAAGGTAAAACCTTTCCATAAACCTCGCTTGATTTGAAAATCTTTTTTATTTGATCTTACCGTCATTGTATCTGGAGTATATGTCTGTAACTTAACTGCATCAGCTCCATAAGTTTTAGCTAACTTAATAATTTTTTTTGCATTTTCTAATTTACCATTATGATTTGCTGAAACTTCAGCAATTATAAAAGGTTTTTTATTTAAATATTTATTGTTTAATTTCATAAAGTTTTTTTTATTTGAATATAATATTTTTTTTTCTTATAATAAAAAAAACTTGGCCAGTCACGATTATTTGAAATTCTTAAAAGATTAAACTGTTTTTTAATTGATAAATTAATATTAAGTTTTGAGTCCTCTGGATTTCTTTTTCTATAGTAGCTAGGTACACCTTTTTGATTACTAAGTTTAAAGTTTGGATAAATAGATAAAAATTTTTTAATTAAATTTAAAGTTGTATTAAATTGTTTTTTTCTAATTTCATCATACAGTTCGGTTCCATTTAAATTTATTTTTTTCTTTAAAATTATTTTCCCACTATCAACTTTTTTTGAACATTTTATTAAACAAACATCAATTTTATTTTTGTTTTTTAAAATCTGCCATTGTAACGGAGCGAAACCTCTAAACTTCGGTAAATTACTTTCGTGAATTACAGTGCATAGCTTATTTTTCTTCAAAAATTTATCTTTCAGTATTTTTGTGTAGCCAAGAATAAAAACAACGTCATAGTTTATAATTTTTTTTTGATCATAAAATATTTTACTCTTAAACTTTAAATTTAAAATTTTAAGTAAAGAGACTTTATAAAGTGAAATCCAATCATTTGATTTATCAAGTAAAAATGCTACTTTTTTTTTTGAATACATGATAAACAATTACCATGAAAAAAAATAATCACTATTTAAAAATTATTAAAGACATCGAGAATATTAGAAAAAAAAATAATGTAAATTGGATGAATTTATTAAGACTAGCATTCAAAAGATCTCCAAAAAACGCTGCTAAAATAATGGCTAAAATCTATAAGGATGACGAATCTATTTCAAAACTTGTTAAAAAATTATCCGATTAATTTGTTAGCTTTATAGTAGCGTTACAATTAATTATTTTATTTTTTTGTATTTTTGGGTTGCTGAAAATAATCTTTAAGTTTTTAAAATTTAAATATGCTTTTGGAAAACCTTCACGATCATAGTCAAGCATTCTTATATGGTCATAAAGTTTATTTAATGAATATTTTTTTTCTTTTATGACGCTTTGACTGGGAAATCTTCTTTTAAAAATTACAATTTTTCCTTTTTGGCTTTTTGGTTTAGGCAATTTTTTTACTAAATCTTTGATCATACTTAAAATAACTAAATACATTCTTTGATAAATTTCATTTGCTGATCCATTTAATTTCATTTGTCTTTTTATAAAAATTTTACCGGAATCTAATATATCTTTAGCTTCGATAGCGCATACAGTTGTTTTTTTATGATTTCTGGTTATCATATTTTGGATTGGAGATCCCCCTCTTCCGTATGGCAATGGAGTTGAATGAAATATTATAGTTTTATATTTAGATATAATTTTATTATCAATTTTGTAATTCCAATGAGGAACAAATATTAAATCAGGTTTTATTTTATCGAGTTTTCTTAATTTTAATTCCTTTTTTTTAAAGAAAAAAAAATAATTTTTTTTTTTAATTTTTTTTTTAAAAAAATTATTATTTGATAAAATTATATATTTTTTCATCTTTGTATTTCTTTTATCAATTGAAATGCTTCTGCATACTTAAGTCCATTCTGTGTGCCTCTGTATTTGGCCAAAATCTCTATTCCTTTTATAGATCTGCTATTGGGAAATTTTTTAATTTCACTTTTATAAAATTTTAGTGCTTTAATTTTTTTTTTCCAATTTTTACTAATGTCAATAATAACATTTGGATTAAAAATTTTGTTTTTCTTAAAATATGAAAAATCTGTTGAAGAAGGTACCTCAAAAGACAATATTTGTTCCCACACTTCTCCAGCTTGCGGTCTAAAAGCAGTAAGAGTTGCTTCTGCAACTTTTCTATGATCTACATTTAAATCATCGGGGAAATGAGTATAAATAATATTTGGATTAATCTTTTTTTTTGCTTTTTCTATTATTTTTATAATTTTAAGAATTTCTACTTTGTCCATTTCATTATCAGGAAATAATCCGCAATAATCATTTAACCATTTAAATCCAAGAAATTTTGAAACTTTTAAAGAGTTTTTTTTTCTTAAAGCAATTTGTTTCTCTCTATTCTTATTATTTCTAGAAGACACCCCATCAGTCATATATAAAGCATATACTTTATCTTTATTCTGCACATGATTTATAATTGTACCTGCACAACCAAAGGTTTCATCATCAGAGTGTGCAACACATATTAAGACTTTTTTTTTTTTCATTTATTTTTGTAAAATTGATTGTTTATAATTATCAGGTTAATTATTTATTTCACCCAATAAGTCTAGGTTAATCAATTTTTTATAAATATAATTTGCTAAAATCTCATTTCCATCTGAGGTGAGGTGACAATAATCTGTAAAAATATTTTTTTTTGATTGAATTAATTCAAAAGGATAAAAAATATTATTCTCTTTATCTTCCTTAAAATTAGAAATTATTAGTCTCTGGAAATGATTTATTTCTCTATAGAAATCGTACTTATCATCAAAAGTTAGCCACTGAAGATATACTGCTTTTTCTTTATCACTTAAACTAGAATAATTTCTATGAAGAATTGAAGCCTGTTTTATCAATAAATATTTCACTTCATTATTTTTAAAATAATTTGCCATGTTTTTATAATTTTCATCAAATCTATTATAATGAGTTAAAATTTTTTTTTTAATTGTAGATTCCAAATCTTTTTTTGACAAATAAAGATAATTATTTTCTTCAATAAATCTTTTTATAAAATCAGAATTAGGAACATAATTTTCTGGATACAAATTATTAATCCATAATTTTTTATAGGTTAAATGAAAAAAACCACTTTTTTCTGACAGGAATCTAATTATTTTATATTTTAAATTATTCTGTGGTAAATTTTCAAATTCATTTTTAAGATAATGTTTATTAAATTTTTTATTAATAATCTTATAATCGTTAAAGCCGTCATAAAATATAACAAGATCTGGATCAAATTTAGCTAAATTTTTATATTGTAAAAAACTATGAAAAGAGGTTTGTCCTGAAACTGATGCATTAAAAACTGTTATGTACTTATTCTTATGATTAGTCTTTAATTTCTTTTTCAAATAAAAATCTATTGTATTTTTATATTTTATATTTGTAATTCCTGTAATTTCTTGAAATCTCATACCATAATCTGATGGAGAATTTTGCATGGTAGATCCACCAAACAAAAAAATTCTTAATTCTACATCTTCTTTTGGGGGCATTTTAATTTTGCCGAATTCACTGTAAAAATTTTCCTCATTAATTTGATAACTTTTAAATTTATCGTAATAGAACGGATTATTATTCCATAAGTAGTTATCTCTATTTACTAGTTTATGTCTTTCACCAGATTGAATTTTTAAGGATGAATTGTTTTTAGTATATTCTTCTTTAAAAAAATTTAATACGACTAAATCTATAAGAAAAATTATTAAACAAAAAATAAAAAAGTAAGTAATTTTTTTAAAAATAAATGTTTTGTTCATTACTATTAAACAATTAATATTTTTATTATAGTTTTTGTAATTTTTCTAATATATTAATTTCATGATTCACTTACAAAAATGAATAATTATAAAAATTATTTTCTATTATTTATTACGTTGACTGTATGTATATTTGTTACAGAAATAATTTTATCTAAATTAAAATTAAAATTTCCTAATCATGATTTATTATATAAAAGTTATTCAAAAAAAGAATTAGATAAAAGTCAAAAATTTAGACACCAAAATCATGGTGGTAATTGTGTCAAAAGAAGATTTGTAAAAAAAATGCAATGGCATCCTAGATTTGGTTACAATGACATTAACTTAAATATTGAGTGCGTTAATAATTTATTTAGATCAAATACAATTAATATAATTTTCTTTGGTGGATCAGCTATGGCAAACTATGAGACACCTAACTATTTAACTTCAATTGAGTATTATATGTTTGGAAATAGTGAAAAATACCGATCTATAAATTTAGCAGAAGGTGGAAGCAGGTTATCTAATGAATTAGCACAATTTATAGAATACGTTCCAAAACTTAAAAGAAAACCTGATTATGCAATTTTTTTTGATGGTTACAATGAGTTTCAAGGAGTTAGATATAATGGTAACCCTGAGGATGATTTTTACTGGACAGCATCAGTAAGTCGTAGAATTCATCATCCAATATTTTTTATAATTGATAAATTAATAGAAAAAAGTTTTATAGCAAAATTGATCTTTTATAATATTTTTCAGTACAACTCAGCAAGAATGGTAAGTAACGAAGTTAAAAAAGAAGATATAATAAAAGCTGCTGAAGATTATATATTAAGGAAAAAAGTCACTAAAATTTTATGCAAGGAGTTTGAAATTGAATGTATTTTTGCAATACAACCAGCTTTTATTTTAACTAAAAATATAGAAAGTAACTCAGACAAACAAATTTTTGATTGGCATGAAAAAAATTTTCCAAATGATAGAAAAATATATGAAATTGGGTACAACCATATTTTTAGTAATGACAAAGAAGCTTTTAACTTAACAAATATATTTGATAATCATTCTGAATTATATTTCGATTATGTCCATAGTAATAAAAAAGGCTCAAAATTAATTGCTATAGAACTATTGAATATATTAAAAAATAAAATGAATTAAGATATTTTATGAATATTGGTTTTATTAAGTGTTAAAAAAGTTATTTATTTACTATAGAAAAATAAATTTTCTGAAATAAATAATAAATATTTCTTAATAAAAGATAAAAAGAATTTTTTGTATCCCTTACAAAATAATAACTTTCATCGTATAAATACGATTTACCATTACTTTTTAAAATTTTAGTTACATTGTTTGCAAAATTGTTCCAATTATATTTTTTTTTTACAGTATATAAGTTTCTCTCTTGAAACTTTAATAATTCTTTTTTATCAATATAATCCAATTTTTTTAAAACTCTTAGAGTTTGCTTTATATTATTTAAAGGAATATTTATTATTTCTTTTTTATTAATATACCCACAAGTTGGAGTACATATTGGAATTAAACCCCAACTCATAGCTTCTAAAATTACTGTAGGATTTGCATCATATTTTGATGTCATTATCAAAAAATCGTAATTTCTAATTATTTTTAAATTTTTTTTTAAACTGAGATTTCTTTTTCCATATGATTTAATACCACTTAGATTTAAATCACCTATTGTAGAAAATTTTTTACTCCCATATTTTTTAGCAATTTCAGACAGATAATTTGTATTTTTGGCATCTAGATCATAACCTATGTGGAGAAATTTTCTTTTTCCTGCCAAATTAAATTTTTTTTTTATCTTAGGATAATGTTTCGTATGAATAGCCATATCTATTCTTGTCATTTTTTTTTTCCAATTTTTAAATTGTGAATTTTTTAAATTTTTAAACCAATAATCTCCACAAATTGATATGAAATAGTCTATTTTGGGCAATAAGTTATATAGATGAGAGTGTTGAGATTGATCAAAACTAAAAGGTTGAATTAAAATTTTTTTTGACCAATTTTTATGATCTACAGAACTTCTAAAAATAGAAAATGGATTAAAATACGCTGCTCCAATTAAAATATCTCCTTTGTTAGGAATTATTGTTTTAATTTGATTCAAATCATGAGTAATAACATTGTATTTTTTTTTTAATATTTTTTTTAAATTATTACCAACTGACCATGGGCTATTAATTTTATTACTATTAAATTTATAAACCAGATGAACTGTTCTCATTTAAAAGTTTTATTCTTATTTTTCAAATACCAATCAACAGTCATTTGAATGCCTTGGGATAGATTATATTTTGGTCTCCACCCCATTTTTTTAAGCTTTGAACTATCTAACAATTTTTTGAGGGTTCCATCTCCAATTTTTTTGTTAAACTCTACTTTACCCTTAAAATTACAAATCATTTTAATTAAATTAATAAGTTTTTTTATTTTAATTTCTTTGCCACTGCCAATATTTATAGGTTCGTCACTATTGTATTTTTTAAAACACAATATTATAGCTCTTGCACAATCATCTACATGCAAAAATTCTCTTTGGGCTTTTCCTGTGCCCCAAGCTAAAAATTTTTTTTTATTATTTTTTTTTGCATCTAAAATTTTTTTAATTAGTCCTGGAATTACATGGCTATTTTTTTTATCAAAATTGTCTCCTGGTCCATACAAATTAGTTGGCATTACAGAAATATAATTTGCCTTAAATTGCTTTCTGTAAGCTTGAACTAATTTAACTCCAGCAATCTTAGCAATTGCATACCATTGGTTTGTTTCCTCTAAATAGCCAGATAATAAGTAATTTTCTTTGATCGGTTGTGGTGAATTTTTTGGATAAATACATGATGAACCAATAAAAACTAATTTTTTAACATTATTATCAAATGCTGAATTAATGATATTATTTTGGATTATAATATTTTCTTTTAAAAAATTCACTGGGTAAGTTTCGTTAGCATATATTCCACCAACTCGTGCAGCAGCCATAATAATGCCGAAAGGTTTATTTTTTTTTATCCAATTATTTACTTTATTATTATTTAATAAATTTAATTTTTTTTTATCTACAGTTATGCATTTATAAATATTTGATTTATCTAATTGCCTAATTAATGCAGAGCCAAGCATCCCCTTGTGACCTGTAATCCATATTTTTTTTTTTGATTTTTTCTCCATTATTATTTTATTAATTTATTTTTAAATATAATTGATTGTTTTAAAATGTTAGTATAATCAAAATTTAACAATTTCATAATAAATATGTTTGCTGATAACGATTGGTATGGTCATAAAAAAGTAATTTTACAATATTGCAATATCAAAAAAAAGTTACCAATATACGGAACCTTGCAACATGGATATAATTTTAATTGGTCCAAAAACATTCTAGCTTTTAAAGCAAGTAAATTCTTTAAAAGTGCTCCCTATTACTCATGGAATAATTTTTTGAAAAAAAATAATAAAATAAAATCATTACCAATCGGATCCCCTTTTATTTATTTAGACCTTTTAAATAAAAATAAAACTTATAAACCAAAAGGAACTCTTTTATTCCCATCACACAGTAGCCCAGAATACCCTCAATCTGTCGATCATCTAAAGCTTATTAAATATACAAAAAAAAAATTTATAGGCCCATATAAAGTTAGTTTATTTTATACTGACAGCCTAAATTCTAAAATTCGAAAATTATATTTAATGAATAATTTTAAAATTTTAACTTCTGGTCACAGAGGTAATAAAAATTTTCTTAATAATGTTTATAAAAATATTGCAAATAGTCAATATTTGATTTTTTCTGAATTTATGACCCCAACTTTATATGGAATGTATCTTAAAAAAAAAATTGGTATTTTTGAAAAAGATGAAAAAAAAAACTCTTTTTCTCTATTCACTGACAAAGCTTATGAATATTTTAAAAAAAATAATCCTAAATATTTTAATAAAAAATTATTTTCTAAAAAAGATATTCAAAACAATTATAAATTTGCAGCAAATGAACTAGGACTCAAATTTATAAAAAAAAAAACAGAGTTAAAAAATATACTTAACTTAAACAACAATTATTTAATTATTTTATCTAAAATTATTAAATTTTTTTATGATTTAAAATATGGGAAAGAAAAAAGAGGCAATAAACTCAATAAAAATTTTAATAGAACAAAAATTAACAGTGATTTTTTTAGAAAGAAAAATATAAATAATGATTACTTTGATTAATAAAATCTCAGAATCAATTATTTAAAAAACTAAATACATTTACCATAAAGAAATTCATTTATTCTCTTATTTTTATAAAGATATTTATTTTTCAGTTTTCCCTCCAATAAAAATTGGTTTTTGATTAAAACTTTTTGAGAACTTATATTGTTGGAATACACACCAGCAAAAATCTTTTTTAGCTTAAATTTTTTTTTTGAAATTTCTAACATTTTTTTAATTGCTGAAGTACCGATGCCCATTTTTTGATAGCTTAAGTCACCAATAAAATATGAAATGTCTGCATATTTATGAATAAAATTTATTGGTCCTAGTTTTATATTTCCTACATGTACGTTTTGATTTTCTTCAACTACAAAAATTCCGTATAAATATTCGTTTTTAGATTTTTTTTTTGCCTCAACAAAATTTAGAATATCTTTCATCGATGATTTATTGAATCTCTGTTCTGTATATTGCATCAAATTTTTAGAATTGATCCATTTCAAATATTTTACAGACACCATGTCGCGGTTTAATTCTTTAAGCAATATTTTTTTTAATTTCATAAATATTTTTTATTTTGTCAATTTTATCTCATTTATTTAAAGAAAATATTTTAATAATATACTTTAATGGTGTAAATTGTCGAAATGTAAAATTTAATGTAATTATTTTATTTTTTTTACGATTATGTTATTAAAAATATTAACAATTTAAAGTCTATAAATAATAAAACTAAATCCATGCTTTTAAAAAATATTAATAATGCGACTACCCTTGTCTCTGATAATAACTTCAAGATGATTATGGACCCTTGGATTGTAGGTGATATTTACCAAAATTCCTGGAGACCCTATCCTAAAAATAAAATTGACAATAAATGGTTTCAAAATATTGACTACATATTTATTTCTCATCTTCATGAGGATCATTTTGATTTAAAAACTATAAAGAAAATTAATAAAAATGTAAAAATTATTATTCCTAAATTAAATTTCAACAACATAATTAAGATAAAATTAGAAAAAAATGGATTTAAAAATATAGAAATGAAAAATTTAAGCAAATGGCATAAACTTAATGATCATTTAAGTCTCTATATAATACCTCCGTTAAATGAACTTGCTCAAGAACTTAATGCATACGCAAATAGAATTAAAGACAATTTATTTGATGTTGCGATTGATACTGGGATCATTTTAAAAGACTCAAAATCAAAAACTAATCACGTTATATTATTTGATAACTCACCTTACAATGCAAAAAGATTGAAATTACATTGTAAAAACTTAAAAATTAAGACCTTTTGGTTTCCCTATAATGGCTATGCATCAGATTATCCTCTTTGTTATGACAACTTAAGCCTTAAAGAAAAAAGAGAAAGTTCACTAAAGATGTCTTTAACAAGAGAAAAGGCAACTTTAAAAGCTATTAAATTAATAAAACCTGAATATTTAATACCGCATTCATCAGATTTTTATTTAAACGGCCCAAGATCAAAAGAATTTTATAGAGTTCATGATATAAATTTTTTAGATAAAAAAAAATATAGCGAAAGAATTGAAAAAAAGTCAGGAATCAAAGCTCTTGCTTTATACTCGAAAGATCACATTCTTTTTGAAAATAAAAATGATATTATATCAATTAAAACTAAAGAAGCAGAAAGAATAAAATCTCCCTCTCAGAAAAAATTATCTTTCCCCATTTTTAAGATGAAAAAGTCAAATTTAAAAGAAGATCTTAAATTGTCTATAAATGCAATGTTTGAACGAGCAGCAAAGTATAAAATGAGATTAAGAAATATTAATGAATGGCTTTTTGAAATTCAAACAGAAAATAACAAATTTACTTTTGATCTAGAAAGTAGAGAGATTAAAAAAAGAAGCTTAAAAAATAAAAATAAAAAAAAATTTACACTTATAACTTCAGAAAAAATTTTAAGATCTATTTTGCAAGGTAAAATACACCTTGATAATGCTTGTATAGGAAATTATCTAACTTGGAAAAGGTCACCAGATAAATATAATAAAACTCTCCACGATTTATTATTCTTTTTTCATTTACCCAAGAGTCATTTAAAATAAAATTATTTTTATTTAAAAATATTTAATGCTATTTTGATTAAATTTTTAACTATCATTTACAATTAAATCAGGTCTACCATTTCCGTAATTTTGATAAGGTTTAACTGCTAAATCTCCACTTATTGTAAGATCTTTTGAAATATCCCAAACTCTAAAGACTGCAGCAAATGAATATTTATTTGATTTATTGATTGTAGAGGTATGAACAGCTTTTCTATCAAAAATCAATAAATCATTTACACTTAAATTTGCTTTATATGTTTTAAGTTTTTTAATAAAATTTTCAGGTACTTCATATTGAATAAAATGATTTTTTTTATTCTCTGAAGATTTGTCAAATCCTTGGTATTCATTGAAAGGTAATTCTTTTATTAAATGTGATTTTTTTTTAATGTACATGGTACCATTTTTGTCATTTTTTTTTGAAAAAATAGGAAACCAAATATTCAAAAAATTTCTTCTTTTGGGATAATAATGACTTTCAGAGTGCCATTTATATAAAAGTCTCTTAGTGTTTGGCCTGTTTACAAAAATTCCAGGTCCATCAATTAATAATGGTACATTTGTATCAATTTTTAACAACTTTCTGAATATTTGAGACAAGTAATTTGAATTAATAATATTTTTCATATTATTACTTGAAGGAAAAAATTTTTGTAACTGATAAAGCATCTCTTTATCGTTTGTTTCAAACATTTCAAACATCATTGATAGTTTGTCTAGAGTATTTTTTTTAGAATTATATATTTTTTCTATTTTAGCTGAATATTTACCAACTTTTTTTAAATGGAAAAAAGTTATATCTAATAAAGTGTTGCAGAATAAATCACTAGATTCTTGTGATAAACAATCCTTAATACAAAGATATCCCTCTTTATAAAAGTTATCAGTTTTTAATTTCATTATGATTAGATAAATTTATTTCTTTCATATTTTTAATAAGAAATAATAACATCTTAAAGATATTATAAAAATTTTTTTCAGTGCATAAATCAAGCCAATTGAGCTATTAGTACTGGTCAGCTGCACACATTACTGTGCTTCCACATCCAGCCTATCAACGTGGTGGTCTACCACGGCTCTATAGGAAGAACTAGTTTTGAGGTGAGTTTCCCGCTTAGATGCTTTCAGCAGTTATCTCTTCCATACTTAGCTACCCGGCACTGCAGCTGGCGCTACAACCGGTCCACCAGTGGTATGTTCAACCCGGTCCTCTCGTACTAGGGTCAACTCCTCTCAATTCTTCTACACGCATAGCAGATAGGGACCGAACTGTCTCACGACGTTCTGAACCCAGCTCACGTACCACTTTAATTGGCGAACAGCCAAACCCTTGGGACCTGCTCCAGCCCCAGGATGTGATGAGCCGACATCGAGGTGCCAAACACTGCCGTCGATATGAGCTCTTGGGCAGTATCAGCCTGTTATCCCCGGCGTACCTTTTATCCGTTGAGCGATGGCCCTTCCACTCAGAACCACCGGATCACTATGACCGACTTTCGTCTCTGCTCGACTTGTCAGTCTCACAGTCAGGCAGGCTTATGCCATTGCACTCTACGAACGATTTCTGACCGTTCTGAGCCTACCTTCGCACGCCTCCGTTACTATTTGGGAGGCGACCGCCCCAGTCAAACTACCCACCATACAATGTCTTGATGCCGGATGACGGCAATCAGTTAGATATCAAGAAAAACAAAAGAGGTATTTCACTGGTGACTCCACAAAAGCTGACGCCTTTGCTTCAATGTCTCCCTCCTATACTAAATATGTTTTTCCTAATACCAATGTAAAGTTGCAGTAAAGGTGCACGGGGTCTTTCCGTCTAACTACGCGAACTCCGCATCTTCACGGAGAATTCAATTTCACTGAGTTGATGTTGGAGACAGCGGAGAAATCGTTACGCCATTCATGCAGGTCGGAACTTACCCGACAAGGAATTTCGCTACCTTAGGACCGTTATAGTTACGGCCGCCGTTTACTGGGGCTTCAGAAGTTAGCTTGCACCAACCGCATTAACCTTCCAGCACCGGGCAGGCGTCAGACCCTATACATCCACTTACGTGTTAGCAGAGCCCTGTGTTTTTGATAAACAGTCGCTTCTCCCTGGCTTGTGCCACCCATCTCTAGTTGCCTAAAAACAGGTCTTCCTTATCCCGAAGTTACGGAAGCATTTTGCCGAGTTCCTTCAACATCATTCTCTCAAGCGCCTAAATATACTCTATTAATCCACCTGTGTCGGTTTAGGGTACGGTCTAATGATGGAGCTATTTCTTGGAACCTTTTCGCGGCATACTCAATCCATTAAGAGTACACAACTTACAAGATCCGTCACTACCATCTGGTTAAGGAATATTAACCTTATTTCCATCGACTACGGCTTTCGCCCTCGCCTTAGGTGCCGACTAACTCTGCGCGGATTAACCTTGCGCAGAAACCCTTGGATTTTCGGCGAAGAAGTTTTTCACTTCTTTTATCGTTACTTATGTCAGCATTCGCACTTCTGATACCTCCAGGATCCCTCACGGGTATCCCTTCACAGGCTTACAGAACGTTCCGCTACCGCTTATAAAACTCGAAAGTTTTATAAACCCACAGATTCGGTATATGATTTTAGCCCCGTTACATCTTCGGCGCAGAAACTCTATTAGACCGGTGAGCTGTTACGCTATCTTTAAAGGATGGCTGCTTCTAAGCCAACCTCCCGGCTGTTAAGGAATTTCCACATCCTTTCACACTTAATCATAATTTGGGGACCTTATCTGGTGGTCTGGGCTCTTTCCCTCTCGACCATGGACCTTAGCACCCACAGTCTGTCTGATGAAGAACAATACTTAGCATTCGGAGTTTTATTAGGTTTGGTAAGAATCTCTTCCCCCTAGCCCATTTAGTGCTCTACCTCTAAGCATCTATTTATTCATCGCACTACCTAAATAGTTTTCGCGGAAAACCAGCTATCTACGAATTTGGTTGGCCTTTCACCCCTTACCACAAGTCATCCAAAGACTTTTCAACGTCAACTGGTTCGGTCCTCCGGTTGGTGTTACCCAACTTTCAACCTGCTCATGGTAAGCTCATTCGTTTTCGGGTCTAATTCATTAAACTAATCGCCCTATTAAGACTTGCTTTCGCTACGCCTACACCTAGATGGCTTAAGCTTGCTTAATAAATTAAGTCACTGACCCATTATACAAAAGGTACGCCGTCACTCTAAAAAGAGCTTCGACTGATTGTAGGCATGCAGTTTCAGGTTCTATTTCACTCCCCTAATAGGGGTTCTTTTCACCTTTCCCTCACGGTACTAGTTCACTATCGGTCACTGAAGAGTATTTAGGCTTAGAGGGTGGTCCCCCTATATTCGAGCAGGATTTCACGTGTCCCGCTTTACTCAAGAATTTTGTTAAACATTACTCATACGGGACTATCACCCTCTATGGTTAGCATTTCCAAACTATTCAAATTTTTTTAACAAAATTACTGGCCTAGTCCGCGTTCGCTCGCCACTACTAACGGAATCTCAATTGATTTCTTTTCCTCTGGTTACTTAGATGTTTCAGTTCTCCAGGTTGTCTCTTTAAACCTATGTATTCAGTTTAAAGTACCACATAAAGTGGTGGGTTTCCCCATTCGGAAATTTTCGGATCAAAACTTACATACAGCTCCCCGAAACTTATCGCAGTATATCACGTCCTTCATCGGCTTTCAGTGCCAAGGCATCCACTACACGCCCTTAAACGCTTGATTTATGCACAGAAAAAAATTCTGTGTTGAATCAAATTTTTATTTGAACATTAGCTAATAACATTACTAATGTTCGGATATAGATATTGATATTAATTATTATTTTTATTTACAATTTTTATAACTAAGTGTTTTTGGTGGAGGATAGCGGGATCGAACCGCTGACCTCCTGAATGCAAATCAGGCGCTCTCCCAGCTGAGCTAATCCCCCATGATCTTATATTGGTGGGCCGAGAAAGACTCGAACTTTCGACCCCACCCTTATCAAGGGTGTGCTCTAACCAACTGAGCTACCGGCCCCCATGCAAGAGAAACACTACTTTAAGAAGAGAAATGAGGACGGTCAACATTACCGATGTATATTATTTAGAATGAAATTTTACTTTCATTCATCCTTAGAAAGGAGGTAATCCAGCCGCAGGTTCCCCTACGGCTACCTTGTTACGACTTCACCCCAGTCGCTGACTATACCGTGGTCAAGGGTTTGAAACCTTGCCTTAAGGTAGAACCAACTCCCATGGTGTGACGGGCGGTGTGTACAAGACCCGGGAACGCATTCACCGTGGCACGCTGATCCACGATTACTAGTAATTCCAGCTTCATGCACTCGAGTTGCAGAGTGCAATCCGAACTGAGGTATCTTTTAGGGATTTGCTTAACTTCGCAGTCTTGCTTCCTGTTGTAGATACCATTGTAGCACGTGTGTAGCCCAACACGTAAGGGCCATGAGGACTTGACGTCATCCCCACCTTCCTCCAGCTTATCACTGGCAGTTCTTTCAGAGTGCCCAACTTAATGATGGCAACTAAAAGTGAGGGTTGCGCTCGTTGCGGGACTTAACCCAACATCTCACGACACGAGCTGACGACAGCCATGCAGCACCTGTGTTTCGTCCGGCCGAACCGAAAACTCTAATCTCTTAGAGTCGCGACGAACATGTCAAGTGTTGGTAAGGTTCTGCGCGTATCTTCGAATTAAACCACATGCTCCACTACTTGTGCGGGTCCCCGTCAATTCATTTGAGTTTTAACCTTGCGGTCGTACTCCCCAGGCGGTGTGTTTATCGGTTTCCCTGCGACACTGAAAATAAATTTCCAACGTCTAACACACATCGTTTACGGCATGGACTACGAGGGTATCTAATCCTCTTCGCTACCCATGCTTTCGTTCCTCAGTGTCAGTAATGATCCAGAAAGCTGCCTTCGCAATTGGTATTCTTTCTAATATCTACGAATTTCACCTCTACACTAGAAATTCTGCTTTCCTCTATCATACTCTAGCTGAAAAGTTTTAATGGCAGTTCCAGAGTTAAGCTCTGGGATTTCACCACTAACTTTTTCAACCACCTACGAACTCTTTAAGCCCAGTAATTCCGAACTACGCTAGGTCCCTTCGTATTACCGCGGCTGCTGGCACGAAGTTAGCCGGACCTTCTTATTCGGGTACAGTCATTTTCTTCCCCGACGAAAGAGCTTTACAACCCAAGGGCCTTCTTCACTCACGCGGCATCGCTGCATCAGAGTTTCCTCCATTGTGCAAGATTCCCCACTGCTGCCTCCCGTAGGAGTTTGGGCCGTGTCTCAGTCCCAATGTGGCTGATCATCCTCTCAAATCAGCTATTGATCACAGTCTTGGTAGGCCATTACCCCACCAACAAACTAATCAAGTGCAGGCTCATCCAATGGTGCATAAAGCTTTCTCCGTAAAGACTTATCCGGTATTAGCACAAGTTTCCTCGTGTTATTCCAGGCCAAAGGGCAGATACCTACATGTTACTCACCCGTCTGCCACTAAGTATTGCTACTTCGTTCGACTTGCATGTGTTAGGCGTGCCGCCAGCGTACGTTCTGAGCCATGATCAAACTCTCAAGTTTAAAAACGGCGCACACTAGCTTCTATATAAATTCTAAGAATAAAATTTATATAATGTTGAAGTGTGTACGACAAATTTTGGTAACCTTAACCGTCCACACTTCTCTTCTTAAATTTTTACTTTTTAAATAGCTAATTGGATCAAAAATGCCCAATAATCCTCACTTATCTATTGTATAAACAATAATTTTCGTGAGAAAGTGTGACGCTTATAGGCTAAAATAAAAGTAAATCAAGCATTTATGAATAAAAAAAATACTAAAAATTGATGATTTTATTGGGTTTTTTTTGATTTTTTAGCCCTGCTAAACTAATAATTCTAATCAAAAAATTTAAATGCTAAATAAATTTAAATCATCATTGTCAAAGAATATAAAAATATTAGGTCTTATTTTTCTAATTATTTTTACAGTAATAATTGTAACATTAACAAATTATCAAAAAAAAATAAGCATTAACGAATATAATAATTTTATTGATAATATTTATTTAAAAAAAACCTTAAATGAAATTATTAATAATTTAGAACCTAGATACAAAAAATATAACCACAAAATCAAATCTGGAGAAACTTTTGATAAAATACTAAATAATTATTCTATTACTAAAGAGGAGATCAATGCCATCAAACAAAGTCTTTCAAAAAAAGTTAACATAAACAAATTAAATACAAAACAAAAAATTCAAATTATTTTAGATAAAACCAACAATAAGATAAAAGAATTTGTTTTTCAAATTTCAAATACTCAAAAAATTTATTTATCAAAAAAACAGTGAAGATTTAAAATTTAATGAGAAAATATTATCTATTAAATTAGATAAAAAAATTTTTTATAAAGAAAATATAATTTTACAAAGTTTATATAAAGCAGCAAAAGATCAAAATATTCCACCAAATACAATAATTGAATTTGCAAGAATTTATGGTTTTCAAGTAGATTTTCAAAGAGATATTCGAAAAGAAGATAAGTTTCAGATTATGTATGAAGTTTTTATTGATGAAAATAAAAAAGTAATTGAAACAGGAGAAATACTTTTTGCTAACCTTAAATTAAGTGGTAAAGATAATTCTCTATACTACTTTGATAAAGAAAATGTTGAGGGACATTATGATAAAAACGGAAAAAGTGTACAAAAGGCATTAATGAAAACACCTATTAATGGTGCAAGATTATCTTCATCATTTGGAATGCGAAAACATCCTATAGACGGGTTCAACAAAATGCATAGAGGAACTGATTTTGCTGCTCCTACAGGAACTCCAATTATGGCATCTGGAAATGGTATAATAAAAAAAGCTGGCTGGTGTGGAGGCGGTGGAAATTGTGTTAAAATAAGGCACAACTCAACATATCAAACCGTTTATGCTCATATGTCAAAATTTGCACGAGGAATTAAAAAAGGTGTAAGAGTTAAACAAGGTCAAACTATTGGTTATGTCGGTTCAACTGGAAAATCAACAGGCCCACATTTGCACTATGAAGTTATTGTTAACGGAAAAAAAGTGAATTCTCAAAAACTAAAACTTCCATCAGGTAAAGTTTTAAAAGGTAAAAATAGAGAGCTATTTGAAACTATCAAAATAAAACTTGATGTTCAAAAATCAGAAAAAATTATTGGTTTAAATTAATTTGCTTCTGTTTTTGTTTTAGAAATTGGTTTAATTTCTGCTAAGATTTTCTTGCCCTCAGTATTTAATTCTTCAGAAGTATCAGATAACTCCTTTGTTTCAGGGGTACTCTCCGTAAACTTATTTTCAGCAAATTTTAATTTTCTATAATTTTCTTGTTCATTCAAAACTCTCGTAAAATGATCAGCATGCTGAAGATAATTTTCAGATAATATTTTATCTCCATTTGAAGAAGCTTCTCTTGCTAAATCACTATATTTTTCAATTAACTTCGGAGCATTATGATTGTTCCGGCCAGGAGCTTTTCTTTTAAAATTATCGTTATTTGAATAATTTGATCCAAATTTAGGTCTATCTCCATTACTTTTAAAATTTCTATCATTTCTTCTGAAGTTATTTCTTCTACCGTTATTATTGTTTCTAAATGTTACCATATATCTAATCAATTATACTTTGGTACTGACAATGCAACGATCATTCTTTGCAAGATCCTTAACAGTACTATTTATATAAAAACCTTTATTGTTTAATAATTTAATAACTTTATTTTTTTGATTAAAACCAATCTCTAAAATAAATTTTCCGTTTTTTTTTAACAGTTCAGATGATTTTTTTATTACATTTCTGATAACTGATAAACCATCTAATCCACCATCTAAAGCCAATTTAGGCTCAAAGTTAAAAACATCACACTCCAAATATTTTAAATCACGTTTTTTAATATAAGGGGGATTAGATACAATCAAATCATATTTGCCTTGAGCAAATTTGTCAACATCTGATTTATAAAATTTTACTCTTTCATCTACTAAAAGCTTTTTCGCATTTATTTTAGATATTTCTAAGGAATTTTTACTAATATCTATTCCAGTTCCATAAAAATTCTTTCTTTCTTGAAGAATGCTTAAAAGAATACATCCTGAGCCAACTCCAACATCAAGGATTCTTAAACAATTCTTGTTCTTTGTAAATTTTAATATTTGTTCTATAATGATTTCTGTATCAGGACGTGGTATTAGAGTATTTTCATTGACATAAAATTCACTTTTCCAAAAAAATTTTTTATTTAAAAGATAGGCTATTGGCTTTCTAGTAGCTCTTTCACGAACTAATTTTTTAAAATAATTTAAATTTTTAATATTTAATACTTTATCTTGATTTAAAATGATGTATTCACGATTTTTATCTAAAGCTTTAGCCATTAAAATTTCTGCATCTAGTTGAGCTGATAAAATAGATTTATCTTTTAAAACATTTGCTCCTCCTATAACTGCTGACTGAATATTCATTTAATTTAAACTGCTTAAACTATCTTCTTGTGCTTGTAATGTTAATGACTCAATCATTTCATCAAAAGCTTCACCCTCTAAAAATTCTTCTAATCTATGAAGTGTTAAATTAATTCTATGATCTGTCACTCTTCCTTGTGGAAAATTATAAGTTCTAATTCTTTCAGATCTATCCCCAGTTCCTATTTTTGTTTTTCTATCTTGTGATCTTTCTTGGTCAATTCTTGATCTTTCTAATTCGTATAACCTTGACCTTAAAATTTTCATACCTTTTGCTTTATTTTTATGCTGGGACTTTTCATCTTGCTGAGAAACAGATAATCCAGTTGGAATATGAGTAATTCTGACTGCACTGTCAGTTGTATTTACTGACTGACCTCCTGGCCCACCCGCTCTAAAAACATCTATCCTTAAATCAGACTCATTTATTTTTAAATCTACTTCCTCTGCTTCAGGTAATACTGCTACCGTTGCAGCTGAAGTGTGAACTCTTCCCTGTGTTTCAGTGTCTGGTACTCTTTGAACTCTATGAACTCCACTTTCATACTTCAAAGTTGAATAAATATTAGTTCCTTTTATTGATGCTATAACTTCTTTTAGGCCTCCGGCATCACTTCTGGAGATTGATATTAATTCTAATGTCCATTTCTTTTTATGACTCACTTTTTCATACATCTTAAAAAGATCTGAGGCAAACAAACTAGCTTCTAGTCCTCCTGTCCCTGCTCTAATTTCTATAATCGCATTTTTTTTATCAGCTTCATCTTTTGGAAGTAAGAATAACTTTAATTTTTTTTCATTTGTTTCAAATTCAGTCTTTAAATCTGACAATTCGAGTTCAGCCATATCTTTTAATTCTTTATCTGCAGAACCATCATTTAAAATTTTTTCCAGATCTTTTTTATTGTCTTCGTACGATAAATATTTCTTAGCATTTTCAATAATTTCGTTAACATCTGAGTACTCTTTTGATTTTTCTGCAAACAGTTTTTTGTCAATTTCACCGGAAGACAAATCCTTTTCTAAAGTTGAATGCTTTAATATAAGTTCTTCAATTGTTTTCGCTGGTATCATTATTTTTTTTCTAACTCTGAAGCTTTTTTTTCGACTTCTGCTACGACTTTATCTATTATTTCATTTGTTAAGACTTTTTTACTCTGAACACCTGAAAGATAGAGCATATTATTACCTTTTCCACCACCTGTAATACCCACATCTGTCATTGCTGCTTCTCCAGGCCCATTTACTACACATCCAATTATGGACAGCGTAACAGGAGTTTTAATATGTGATAGTTTCTCCTCTAGAACCTTAACAGTATCGATTACCTGAAATGCTTGTCTAGCACATGAAGGGCAAGATATAATCTTTACCCCTCTATTTCTTAATCCTAATGACTTTAAAATTTCATTACCAATTTTAATTTCTTTTACTGGGTCATCAGAAAGTGAGACTCTGATAGTGTCACCTATCCCATCTAAAAGTAACGTTCCAAGTCCAATAGATGATTTAATACTTCCTGAAACAAAACTACCAGCTTCTGTTATTCCAAGATGCAAAGGATAGTCCATTACTTTTGAAAGTTGACGGTAAGCAGCAATTGATAAAAAAACATCTGATGACTTAACACTGACTTTAAAGTTAAAAAAATTTTGATCTTCTAAAACTTTAATATTTCTTAATGCGCTTTCTACTAAAGCTTCTGGACAAGGCTCTTTATATTTTTCGAGAATATCTTTTTCAAGTGACCCTGCATTAACCCCAATTCTTATTGAACAATCATTATTTTTTGCAGCACTTAAAACGTCATGAATTTTTTGTTTTTCACCAATATTACCTGGGTTTATTCTTAAACATTTTGCTCCATTTTCAGCAGCCTCAATTGCTCGCTTATAATGAAAATGAATGTCGGCAATAACTGGAAGTGATACATTTTGAGTAATATCTTTTAATGCTTTTGTTGAGTTTTCATCGGGACATGAAACTCTTACAATATCTGCACCTTCTTCATGAATTGCATTTATTTGACTGATTGTAGCTTTAACATCAGTTGTTAAAGTATTTGTCATTGACTGAACTGAAATTGGATTGCCTCCACCAATCTTTACATCACCAACATTTATTACTCTAGTTTTTTTTCGATTAATGTTCCTGAAGGGCCTAAGGCTCATAAAATTTAGTCTAATTTAAATTCTTTATGCAATACAGCTATAGCTTTTTTTACTTGATTAGTAGCAACTAAAACTGAAATTTTAATTTCAGAAGTAGATATTACCAGGATGTTTATCTTTTTTGAAGCTAAAGCTTGAAACATTCGATAAGTTATCCCTGGAGTTGTTATCATTCCAACTCCAATTATTGATACTTTAGATACATCTTTATCAAAAGATAATTTTTTATAAGATATTTTTTTATTTTGTTTTATGAATTTTTCAGCTTTTTTTAAGTCATCAGATTTAATTGTAAATGTAATATCTGTTTCTTTGCCGTTAAGCGAAATATTCTGAACAACCATATCTACATTTATAAGGTTTTGAGATAATGGTTTAAAAATAGATGCTGCCACCCCTGGTCTATCTTTAACTCCCTCAATTGTAATTTTTGCATCATTTTTTGTTGATGAAATTCCAGTTATTATTTGGTCACTAAAGGCTTTAGATGAATTTGTAATTAATGTTCCTAGTTTTGAAACAAAAGATGATTTAACTTGTATATCTATTTTACTCAATTTTGCATCTTGTACTGAAGTTGGCTGCATAACTTTTGAACCTAAAGATGCCATTTCTAACATTTCATCATAAAATATCTTTTTAATTTTTTTGGCATTTTTGTACTGTCTAGGATCAGTAGTATAAACTCCATCTACATCTGTATAAATAATACACTCATCTGCTTTAACAAATTTAGCTAACATGATTGCTGTAGCATCTGAGCCACTTCTTCCAATAGTTGTTAGCCGATAATTGTTATTTATCCCCTGAAATCCGGTAATTACAGGAATGCCTCCACTTTTAAGATAGTTAAGTAATTCTTTTGAGATAACTCTATTGATTCTTGCTGCTGAGTAAGGGCCTTCAGTTACAATAGGTATTTGCCATGAAAGCCAAGATCTTGATTTTAAACCAATATGATTTAATCTTCCAGCTATTAAAGCACAAGAAACTTGCTCCCCTGTAGATAACAGAGTGTCATATTCAGCTTTATCAAAATTATTACTAATTAATTTGGATTTATTAACTAATTCGTTAGTAACACCACTCATAGCAGAAGAAATCACTACTATTTTATTTTTCTTCTTTTTATAAGAAGATATAATTTTACATACCTTTTTAATTCTATCAATACTTCCTACGGAAGTTCCACCAAATTTTAAAACAACAGTTTTCATTGATCAAATTTATTTATTATAATTTAATAAATAATTGATAAAATACATCTTAGTTGTTATGTCAACTAATTATCGATTATGAGCAGTGTAAATAAAAAAGAAATTGAAAAATTTTCGAAAATGGCAGCAGAATGGTGGGACCCTAGCGGAAAATTTAAGCCACTTCATAAATTTAACCCAATAAGAATTCAATATATTAAAGAAAATATCATTAATAGTTTTAAATTAAAAACAAAACAAAAACCCTTAGATAAGATTAATATATTAGATATAGGATGTGGAGGTGGACTTCTTTCAGAGCCAATGGCAAGATTAGGTGCAAAAGTAACTGGAATTGATGCATCAATTAAAAATATTAATATTGCAAAGTTGCATGCAAAAAAAAATAATCTAAAAATTAATTATCTTTGCTCCTCACCTGAAAAATTAAAAATTCAAAAAAAATTTGATGTCATTCTAAATATGGAAATAATTGAACATGTTGAAGATATTAATTATTTTATAAATTCGTGTTCAAAACTTCTTAAAAAAAATGGGCTTATGTTTGTTGCAACTCTTAATAAAACATTAAAATCATATGTGTTTGCAATAATTGGTGCGGAATATGTTTTAAAGTGGCTTCCAATTGGGACTCATGATTGGGGAAAATTTGTAAGACCAGAGGATCTTAAAAAGATTTTAAGGAAAAATAATTTGAGGTTAGAAAAGTTAGATGGAATGAATTTTAATATTATTAAAGATGAATGGAAAGTGTCTTCAGACACTTCAATTAATTATATTGTAAAATCTATAAAACTCTAATTATCTTTATCTTCTACCCAAGGTATCATTTGAGCCTCAATACCCTCTTCCTTAAGTTCTCTAAGATCTTTCTTGGAAGCGTTTCCATAGATACCTTTAGATTTTTTTTTAGGGTTGTAGTGTATAGATCGTGCTTCATAAGCAAAATTTTCACCAACAAATTTAAAATTTTCTTTAATAAATTTCTGATAACTTTTAATAGTTTTTTTTATATTTTTGTATTTATCTAATCGTAAATCATTTTTTGCACCTTTTTTGTTATTCCTTAAACTTGGTGCCATAAGTGTTTTATCTACAGATGTAGAATTACAAATATGACAGATTAAAAGACTTTTTTTTTTTAATTTTTCAAATTCATTAGATGACGCAAACCAACTGTCAAAAGTTGTTTCACAATTTTTGCATGCCAATTTATATTTAATCATGATGTAGAACTAATAATTATTGTTAAATTTTCAAGGTTACTAACTTCTATAGTCTGCATTAATATCAATATATTTTTTTGTAAAGTCCATTGTATAAACAGTAAAACTTTTCTTTCCGGAAAAAATTTCAATGTCGAAATCAATATTTTGATTTTTCATATATTCCGCAGTTTTTGTTTCATTATAACTTTGATGTAATTTTCCATCTTGTACAATTTTCAAATTTCCAAATTTAATTAAAAGTTTTTTCAAATTGATTTTTGGTCCAGCTTTACCTATTGCCATAATTATTCTTCCCCAATTAGGATCCTCACCAGCAATTGCAGTTTTAACTAAGGGTGAGTTTGCAATAGAAAATGCTATTTGTTTAGCATCTATTTCTGATTTACATTTTTTAACATTAATCGTTACAAACTTTGAAGACCCTTCTCCATCTGAAACCACTCTTTTTGCTAAATTTAATAAAACCTTATTTAAAGCTTTGTCAAAATTTTTAATCTTTTTGTCATTTATATTTTTAATTTGAGTGTTATCTACTTTGCCAGTTGCAAAAATTGTTGTCATATCATTAGTGCTTGTGTCACCATCACAGGTTATAGCATTAAAGGTTGTTGAGATATTTTTTTTAAGCAACTTATTTAAAATATCATTAGATAGTTTCGCATCTGTAAAAACATAAGCTAGTGTAGTAGCCATATTAGGGTGTATCATGCCTGAACCTTTTGCTATTCCATAAATCTTAATTTTTTTATTCGCAATTGTACATTCTTCCATTGCTAACTTAGGCTTAGTATCAGTTGTCATAATACCAAGTGCAGCTTTCATCCAAATAAATTTATTTTGAGTATATTTAATTTTACTAACTATATTCTGGATTTGATGAGAGATTTTTTCATAAGGATAAGGTTCTCCTATAGTTCCTGTACAACCAAACATTATTTCTTTTGAGGAAATTTTTTTTGAGATATCCTCATCTTGTTCTTGTTTTTTAGTTAGTTCTAACGAAATAATTTCTGATAATTTTTTTAAACTTTCATAACCTTGTTTGCCAGTAAAAGCGTTTGCATTTCGGGTATTAACTAAAAGAGAATAAATTTTCTTACTATTTTGTTTTAAATTCCATTTTATATTTTCTGATACTATTTTTGACTGAGTATATACTGAGGCATAATTTGCTCCATCTCTAAAATAAAACATAGACAAGTCGTCTCTGCTATCATTGTATAAATTTGCACTTAAAACAGAAATAGAAACACCATCAATGTGTTCAAGGTCTTGAAAATCAATCATTTTAGCATTTTTTGATTTTGAAGATAAAAAATTTGATAAATTAATTCCCATAGTATTTAAAATAATTATTTAATACATATATTAAACATTATAAGTAAAGAATAAATCAAATACTCATGTTTAATCCATTAAACCTAATTACAAAATTTATTAAATCTAGCAATCAAAAAGAGCTGGATAGAATTAGTAAAATTGTAAAAATAATAAATTCGCTTGAAGATCAATTTAAAAAACTTGATGATTTAGATTTTCCAAAAAAAACCCAAGAGTATAAAGAGCAAATAAAACAAGGAAAAACCTTAGATGAACTTTTGCCTGAAGCATTTGCTTTGGTTAGAGAGGCTTCAAAAAGAACACGGAGTGAAAGACACTTTGATGTTCAAATAATTGGAGGGGTTGTTCTTCATGAAGGCAAGATTGCTGAAATGAGAACAGGAGAGGGAAAAACTCTTACTATTTCGCTAGCAGCATACTTAAATGCTCTTAATGAAAAAGGTGTTCATATTGTTACTGTTAACGATTATCTTGCAAAAAGAGACTCGATTGAAATGGGTCAAATCTATAACTTTTTAGGTTTGTCATCTGGCTACATTAATAACGATCAGGATGATAATGAAAGAAAAAAAAATTATAATTGTGACATCACATATGCAACTAATAGTGAACTAGGTTTTGATTATCTTAGAGATAATATGAAATTTACAGAAAATGAAATGGTTCAAAGAGAACATTCATTTTCTATAGTTGATGAAATAGATTCATGTCTAATCGATGAGGCTAGAACTCCATTGGTTATATCTGGTTCAGCTGAAGATAAAACTGCCCAGTATCTTGCTGTTGATAAACTTGTAAGACAGTTGAGTGATAAAGATTATGAAATAGATGAAAAAGAAAAAAGTATTCTTTTAACTAATGATGGAATTAACAATGTAGAAAGAATTTTTTCTAGTGCCGGTATTTTAAAAAATAATAACTTTTATGATCCAGAAAATTTACATTTGGTTCATCATGTCAATCAAGCACTTCGAGCTAATCATATATTTGAAAAAGGAAAAGATTACATTGTTAAAGATGAAAGCTTAAAAATTATAGATGAACTGACTGGTAGAATACTTGAGGGTAGAAGATTTGGTGATGGTTTGCACCAGGCATTAGAAGCAAAAGAACGAATAAATATTCAAGCAGAAAATCAGACCTTGGCTTCAATAACATATCAAAATTATTTTAAACTTTACAAAAAAATATCTGGCTGCACCGGTACTGCTGCAACTGAAGCTGAAGAATTTTTTGAAATTTATAATTTAACTGTTGTGATTATTCCAACTAACAATGAAATGATTAGAAAAGATTATAATGATCAAATTTTCAGAACAGAAAATGAGAAAAATGATGCAATTATTGAAAAAATTGTTGAGCGTCATAATGCTGGTCAACCAATTTTAATTTTTACATCTAGTATTAATAAGTCTGAAATTTATTCAACCTTGTTAAAGAAAAAAAATATCAAACATGTTGTATTAAATGCAAAAAATCATGAGAATGAAGCAGATATAATAGCTTATGCAGGTAAAGAAAAATCAGTAATTATCACAACTAGTATTTCTGGAAGAGGCGTAGATATTCAACTTGGTGGTAAAAAAGGATCTATCGAAGAAAATCAGCTTATAACACAAAAAAATAAAATAAAATCTTTAGGTGGGTTGTTTGTCGTTGGAACTGAAAGAATGGAATCAAGAAGAGTTGATAATCAAGCACGAGGAAGATCTGGGAGACAAGGTGATGAGGGAAGCTCCATCTTTTATGTAAGTCTTGAGGATGATTTAATGAGAATTTTTGGATCAGAATCTATGAATAAAATGTTAGAAAAATTAGGACTTAAAGATGGAGAAAGTATTGACCATCCATGGATCAATAAAGCATTAGAAAGAGCTCAACAAAAAGTAGAAGCTAGAAACTTTGATATTAGAAAAACATTAATTAAATTTGACAATGTTTTGAACGACCAAAGGCATGTTATATTTTCTCAGCGAAAAAATTCAATGAGTAGTCAAAATATATTTGACTACTCTGATGAATTTTTGAAGGAAATAATTGAAGACATAATTAAATTAAAGATTCAAAATTTATCAAATCCTAAAAGTAATGAATTTGCCAATCGTCTAAAACAAATTGTTGGTAAAAGCTTTGATGAATTAGAATTAAATGAATTAGTTTCTGCTAAAGATGGGGATTTAAAGGAAAAAATTATAAATAAATTTTCAGAGTCTAGAGAAGAGAGAATAAAACTTTTAGGTGAAGAGCATGCAAAAGAAATTGAAAAAAGAATTTTCTTACAATCAATAGATCTTAATTGGAAATCTCATATTCAATATCTTGAACAACTTAGACAAGTAGTTGGGCTTAGGTC
>QCGY01000001.1 GCA_003279715.1 Pelagibacteraceae bacterium AG-390-D18 | reverse complement strand
TTTGTAAAAGACGAAAATCTTAAAAAAACTATTGAAGATATGAAAGAACATGAAAAAGAGCATTGTGAGTTTTTTGAAAATGAAATTAAAAAAAGAAATATCCAACCAACAAAATTTTTACCCTTATGGGATTTGTTAGGTGTTGGCTTAGGATTTGGTTCAACATTATTAGGGAAAAAAGCAGCTATGCTTTGTACCGCCTCTGTTGAGGAAGTTATAGATAAACATTATTTAAATCAGATTAATCAACTTGATGTTAGCGAAAAAAATCTTAAAAAAAAGATTACAAAATTTAGACAAGATGAATTAGATCATAAAGATATAGCTTACGATAAAGGTGCCACAAAAAAAGGTCCCTACTTATTATTGGATAAAATTATTAAAACAGGCTCAAAAATTGCAATAAATATTTCTGAGAAAATCTAGGCTTCTAACTCTACATCCCAATATAAATAATCCATCCAGCTTTTATGTAAATAATTAGGTGGAAAATTTTTACCATTTTTATGCAAATCCTCAGTTGAAGGACGATAAGGATGTTGGTTAAGTTTCATATCTGAGTTTTTTAATAATTTGCCCCCTTTTTTTACATTACATGCAGAGCATGCCGTTACAACATTGTCCCAATTAGTTTCACCGCCTTTTGATCTTGGTAACAAATGATCAAAAGTCAGTTCCTCACTACTTCCACAATATTGACATGAAAACTTATCTCTCAAAAAAACGTTAAACCTTGTAAAGCTAGGTCTTGTTTGAGGAATTATATAATCTTTTAATGCAATAACACTTGGTAATTGCATATTAAATGAGGGGCTTCTTATAACTCTGTCATAATTACTTACAATTATCACCCTATCTAAAAAAACAGATTTTACGGTATCCTGCCACGACCATAAAGATAAAGGATAGTAACTTAATGGTCTGTAATCAGCATTAAGAACTAAAGCTGGGCATTTTTCTAATGAAACATTTTGTTCAATAAAATTGTTCATTAAGTATTTTTAACTTACTTAAACAATTTTATCAATAATAAGAGATGTTAATTTTTTTTAAAATATAATTAAGAGCTGTACTTGAAGCTTCTATAGGAATATGATGATCACAATTTTTTATCAAAAGTGTTTCAACTCCAATATTATTTCTAATTAAAAAATCTTTTGCTTCCAAGAGATATGTTGAAGGTACAACTTGATCTGCGTCACCATGGATCAATAAGGTATCTGTAAAATTTTTTATTCTTGATTTTAAATTACTTTGATCAATTATTTTTCCAGAAAATCCTACAATACATAAAAATTTTTCTTCAGATGTTAATCCAACATTTAATGACATCATACAACCTTGACTAAAACCTGATAAACATATCTGATTATTTTCTAAATTGAATTCTTGTTTGATTTCATTAATAAATATTTTAATCTTCTCTTCAGCTTTAATTGATTGATCAAGTATATAATTCGTGTCATCTTTAGTAAGATCAAACCATTGAAATCCTGATGGATTTATTGGACAAGTCTCATGCCCATTCGGACAAATAAAAACTGTATTTGGCATATGCCTTTTCCAGTTTAAAGTTAACATACTTATATCTTTACCATCACCTCCATATCCATGTAGCAAAATAATAGCGTTTTTTATTTTCACTCCTTCTTCAGGTTTTATTATTATTGAGTCTAGGCAAAATGTCATAGTTGATTAATTATGTTTTTATTTTTTAAAAACAATCTACAGTATTTATATGATTTCAGGAATATTTGTTAAAGTCCTATCTATAGTTCTTTTGATAACAGTAGGTATTGTTTTAATTTTAGGGATTGGAACTCTTTTCAAAGGAGGTGAGACCAGCAAAAAATACTCAAATAAATTAATGCAATTAAGAGTTCTTATTCAATTTGTAGCAATACTTGTTCTGGTTGGATTTGCTTATTTTTTTAAAAACTAATTATAAGTTTTAAGCCAATTTATAAATTTTTTATCATCAAAATTAATTGATCCAATAATTCTAGCAAATTCTTTTCCATCTTTACCTAAAAGAATTGAAGTTGGAACTCCACGTAAGGAGAATATTTTTGCAAGAGTTGTTGGTCCATCAAAATATGGGTCAAAATTTTTGATATTCAAATCTTTGAAAAAATTATCAACTTTTTTTTTATTTTCTCGAGATATATTAATTGCAAAAACTTTTAAATTACTCAAATTTTCATTTATTTGAAGTCTATCTAAAGATGGCATCTCTTCTTTACAGGGCTCGCACCAAGTTGCCCAAAAATTTAATAAAAGTAAGTTTCCATTAAATTCTTTGATGTTAATTTTTTTATCATTTTTATCTAAAAAGATAACATTATCGTAGAATTTTAGATCTTTATGAATGACAATATTTTTTATTTCAGATACATCATTGGCAAAGACATTATTTGTCAAAAAGATAAATAATATTAATAATCTCATGTTAAATAGTTATAATTAAATATCATGGTAAAAAATAAAAACAACAAAGCAATCTGGAATACTCGCATAAAAAAAAATGCGTCATCTATATTTCAAAAAGTTGGTAATTCAATTGATATTGATAAACGACTTTATAAAGAAGATATTAAGGGGTCTATTGCTCATGTAGAGATGTTGTTTAAACAAAAAATAATATCTTTCAAAATTAAAAATAAAATTATTTATGGTCTTACAAAGATAGAAAAAGAAATTTCTAATAAAAAATTTGAGTTTAATAAAAAATATGAGGATATTCATATGAATATTGAAAAAAGACTTTTTCAAATAATTGGTGAAGAAGCAGGTTATGTTCACACTGCAAGATCTAGAAATGATCAAGTAATTACAGACTTTAAAATTTGGATAAAATCTTCAACTAAAGAAATCAATCTTAACTTAGATAAAATAATTAAAAGTACTCTAAAATTAGCAGAGAAAAATATAAATACCATTATGCCTGGTTTTACTCACCTCAAAAATGCACAAGCTATTTCTTTTGCTCATTATTTAATGGCTTACGTTGAAATGTTTAATAGAGACAAAAAGAGATTTTATAATAATTTAGATAGTTTAAATGAAAATCCTCTGGGTGTAGCTGCGCTCACTGGAACTTCCTTCAATATAGATAGAAATTATACAAGTAAAAAACTAGGATTTAAAAAACCAACAAACAATTCAATTGATACTGTTTCTGATAGAGATTTTGTTTTAGATTTTTTATATAGTATCTCTGTTTGTTCAATGCATATATCAAGAATTGCAGAGGAGCTTATTATTTGGAGTTCAGATGGTTTTAATTTAATTAACCTTTCAGATAAAGTTGTAACAGGCTCTTCAATAATGCCTCAAAAGAAAAATCCTGATTTATTGGAATATTTGAGAGGAAAATCTGGAAGTAGTTATGGAAACTTATTTTCAATGCTTACAATCTTAAAAGGGCTTCCATTATCTTACTTCAAAGATCTTCAAGATGATAAAGAAATTGTTTTTAAGTCAAATGATACTTTAATCAATTGTCTTAAAATTTTTGATGAAATACTTAAAAATTTTAACCCTAATAAAAAAAAAATGATTGAGCTTGCAAACTCTGGATATATTACAGCAACAGATTTAGCAGACTATCTTGTAAAAAATCACTCAATGTCTTTTAGAAAAGCTTATCAAAAAACAGCTGCTGTTGTTAATTTAGCTGAAAACAAAAGAAAGAGACTTGATGAATTAAGCTTAGAAGAGTTAAAAAAAATTGAGCCAAAATTAAATAACGAAGTGTTAAAAGTATTTGATTTAAAGAATTCTGTAAATTCCAAAAAATCTTATGGAGGAACAGCTTTTGATAATATCAAAAAAATGATAATGAAATATAAGAAACAAAAATGATCAAAAAAATTAGCTTTACTTTTCTAATTTGTTGCTTGCTTGTCTCTTGTGGAAAAAAAGGAGACCCAGAATATAAAGACCCAAAGCAAAAAACTGAAAAGATAATAATCCTTAAAAATAAGGCTTAATGAAATATATCAAAAAAAAACTGACAATTGATAAAATAAAAATAGAGGATATTGCTAAAAAATTTAATACTCCAACTTATTGTTATTCTTACACTCAATTAAAGAAAAATATTAATAATTTCAAAAAAAATTTTAAATCTTTTTCTCCTTTAATTTGTTTCGCAATTAAATCTAATACAAACGTAAGTTTAATTAGAGAAATTCAAAAATTTGGTTTAGGAGCAGATGTAGTGTCAATGGGTGAACTTATGATGGCTCTTAAAGCTGGTATTAACCCAAAAAAAATTGTTTTTTCAGGTGTGGGCAAAACATCTAACGAGATAAGTTATGCTATTGATAAAAAGATATTATTGATAAACGCTGAGTCTAAAAGTGAAATAAATGAAATTGATAGACTAGCTAGGATTAAGAAAAAGAAAGTACAAATTGGAATTAGATTAAATCCTAACACAGATGCAAAAACTTTAAGCCAAATTTCAACTGGTAAAAAAGAAAATAAATTTGGTGTAAATGAAAAAACATTTTTAGAACTTGTAAGCTATTGCCAAAATTCAAGAAATATTAGTTTGGAATGTTTAAGCGTTCATATCGGAAGCCAAATATTGGACCACAAGCCCTATGAAAAAATGCTTAATATAGTTGATAAAATGATTGTTAAAACTAAACACAAATTTAAGTTTATTGATTTAGGTGGAGGGATGGGAATTTCCTATAATGAAGATAGTAAAAAACTTAATTACAGTAAATATAATACTGCTATTAAAAAATTTTTAAAAAAACATCACTCAAAAATAATTTTTGAGCCAGGAAGATCTATAATTGGAGATATAGGTTATTTAATTTCTAAAGTTATTTATATAAAAGAAAATGATAAAAAAGATTTCATTATACTAGATGCAGCTATGAATGACTTGATGAGACCAGCTTTATACGGAGCTAATCACAAGACATTGCCTTCAATAAAAAGAACTCAAATTTCAAAAAAGATATATGAGTTTGTAGGTCCTATTTGTGAAAGTACAGACAAGTTTACTTCATTAAAAAAATTTCAAAAATTAAAAGAAAAAGACATTATTGTTATGTGCGATGTTGGTGCATATGGAATGTCACTAAGTTCAAATTACAATTTAAGACCTAAACCAATGGAACTATTCATCAAAGGATCAAAAATTAAGGTTATTAGAAAAAGACAAAAGCACACTGATTTAATGTAGCTTTTGATATCAATGATTAGAAACTTTATATTTTCAATTTTCTTTTTTGCTGGGATAATAATTATTTCATTAATTTTTTTACCAGCTTTTTTTCTACCTCAAAAAATTGTCTTATATGGTGGTAAATTAATGGGTTATTGGACAAGTTTGTGTCTAAAGATATTTTTATCAACTAAAATAATAATTAAAGGTAGAGAAAATATTATAAATAATGAGAAGTTCTTTATTGCTGCATCTCATCAATCAATGTTCGAAACCTTTTATCTCCAAACAATTTTTAATTCACCAGTATTTATTTTAAAAAAGGAATTACTTTTAATTCCAGTTTTTGGCTGGTATCTAAAAAAAATTGGATCAATATCAATTAAAAGAAATAAAGTTACCAAAGATAACTTAGGATTTCTTCATGATATATCAAAAATAATTGAAGTTACAGATAGACCGTTAATAATCTTTCCACAAGGTACAAGGGTTTTACCACACGAAAGACCTTCTTTTAAAAAAGGTGCATCAAGAATTTATGAAGAATTAAAAATTTCTTGTCAGCCAGTTGCTATTAACTCTGGTTATGTTTGGCCAAAAAAAGGTCAAAAGAATAGTAATAAAATAATAACCATTTCAATCTTAGAACCTATAATTGCAGGTCACCCTAAAGAAGAATTCTTAAAGATTTTAGAAAATAACATTTATGAAGAACTAAATCTATTAAATTAGCCCTTCATAGGCATCACTACAAATATACTATCAAAATCTCCTGGGTCTTTGATTAAAGCTGGGGAACCAGTATCATTAAGAAATATCTCTACTCTTTCTCCATCTAATTGTGAAGCAACATCAATTAAATATCTTGAATTAAAACTTATTTCTAAATCATGGTCAAATTTAACATTTAATGTCTCTTTACCATCACCACTATTTGTATTGTTAACCGAAAGATCTAATATGTCTTTTGTTAAATTAAATTTTACTCCATCTTTTTTATCTAGAGAAACTGAGGCAACTCTATCAACAGAATTTAAAAATAATTTTAAATCTATTTCTAATTTTTTTTGATTATTTTTTGGTATTACTTGGATATAATTAGGGAATTTACCATCAATAAGTTTTGATATCAAAATACTATTATTTAATTCAAATTTAATTTTTGATTTGATATTAGATACCTTTACATCTCCATCATAGTTTTCTAATAATGAACATAGTTGAAAAATAGTCTTTTTTGGTAATATGATTGGTTCAAAATCAATTTTTTGATCTAATCTTATTTTTGAAATAGACATTCGGTGGCTATCAGTTGCTACAGCAGTCAAATGATTTTTATCATCAACCTCAGTCTGATGTAAATAAATCCCACTTAAATAGTGTCTTGTTTCATCATTAGAAACTGAAAATTTACATTTATTTAGAAGTTTTAAAAGCTGTTTAGATTTAATCAGAAATTCATTTTGATTAAAATTTTCATCTGTAAGTGGAAACTCTGTTGCACTAATACAATTTAAATTAAAAATAGATTTTTCTGATTCAACTTGTAATTTACTTATATCTGTTAAAGATAAATTTATTTTTTTACCCGAAGAGAATTTTCGGATAATATCATACATAATCGAAGAGGTTGTTGTTGTTCTACCTTCTTCTAAAACTTCAACATTATTTAATTGGTGAATAAATATTAAGTCTAAATCTGTAGCTGTTATTGTTAATTTGGAATTACTTGCATCTAGTAAAATATTAGAAAGTATTGGAAGTGTACTTCTTTTTTCAATTACACCTTGACAATAATTTAGTGCCTGCTGAAGGTCTTGTTGGTTTACGTTAAATTTCATTATCTTTATTATTATATAATATCTGATTTTTAAGCTTATTAATATTATCTAACATTTCAGGATCTTTATCTTTCAGTTTCTCGATAGTTTTAACCGAATGTATTATAGTTGTATGATCTCTATTAGAAAACTCTCTTCCAATTTCTGGTAAAGATTTAGATGTCAAAATTTTAGTTAAATATATAGCGGTTTGTCTGGGTCTAACTAAATATCTCGATCTTCTTGAAGATAACATCTCATTTTTACTGATTTTAAAAAATTTACAAACTGTAGTTTGTATCAAATCAATTGTTACTTTATTTTCAGCAAGATTTAACAGATCTTTTAGAACAACCTTAGTTTCAGCTAAATTTGGGACTTTATTGTAGATTCTAGAAAATGAAACTACTCTATTAATCGCTCCAACTAATTCTCTAATACTTGAGATAATTTCTGTACTTATAAAATCTTGTATTTCTTTAGATACATGGAGCTGATCTGCATATAAATTATTTAGTTCTTCAGTTTTCTTTTCAACAATTTTTTTTCTAAGCTCAAGATCTGGTTTTTGAATATCAACAACTAAACCACCAGAAAATCTAGATTTAATTCTATCTTGAATTCTAGATAGTTTATTTGGAGCCCTATCAGCTGATACAATTATTTGCGAGCCTTTATCTAATAATGCATTGAATGTATGAAAAAATTCTTCCTGCATTGCTTCTTTTCCACTTATAAACTGAATGTCATCAATTAATAAAATATCTGTATTTCTAAAATATTCTTTAAACTTAACCATATCATTAGCTTTGATTGATTTTACAAACTGATACATAAAACGCTCAGCTGATACAAACATTACTTTATTATTTTTCTTGAGCTCAATTCCAATTGAATTTAATAGATGGGTCTTACCCATTCCAACACCACCATAAATATAAAGAGGATTATAATGAGATAAATTTTCTGAAACTTTTAATGATGCTTCATATGCAAGCTTGTTACTTGTACCAGTTATAAAATTATCAAATCTTTTATTTGGATCTATTCGATTATATTGAAGATAAGAATCTTTTATAAATGAAACATTTTCATTTCTATCGGGTATTCCTTCATCTACTTTTAAATTTTCAAAATTTTGATTTATATTTTTGTCGTCTATCTTAAATTCAATTCTAATAATATCTTTTTTATACAAACGTATAATCTGTAAAATTTGATCTAAGTATCTTGACGTTATCCAGTCTCTAATAAATCTTGTTGGAACAGATAATAATAAATAGTTATTAAATTCATCTACAAAAGTAATTTTTTTAAGCCAGCTTTCATAAACATCCAGTCCTAACTTATTTTTCATTTCAGATTGAACTAATTTCCAATCAAAGTTTTCGGACTTGAAACTGTTTAAATTATTTATATTTGTTGATTTGTTCATATCTTGTAGAAGAATCTCAGTTAGAACTAAATAAAAAAATTTGCAACTACTTATTATATTTTTTTAAAAAAAAATAAAATCTACGATTGAAGATTTAATTTAAATTAAAAAAAAATTTATTTTATTTTTTATTTTAAAATTTTTTTTTAAATCAAACACTGATTGAATCGTTTATAAATTGAATCTAGAAATGTTTTTTATTTACCAAATCTAGATGTAGTAAAATATTAAAAAATTTTTAATATATGATGTGAGTACTTGTGGTTGTTTCTTTAAATTCGTGCAAAGGTTTTAAAATTAGATTGTAGAAATCTTTTTTGTGATCCTAGAAACATTTCTTGAAGCATTTTGCTTCTTAATTATACCAGTCTTTGCAATCTTCATCAGTTCTGAATTCAATTTTGGCAAGAACTTTAGAGCTTCGTCTTTTTTTTTGTCCTCAATTAAAAGGTTCATTTTTTTAAGAGCATTTCTAAATCTACTTTTTCTCGCCTTATTAACTGCTGTTTGCTTAGAAATTCTTCTAATTCTCTTAATTGCTGATTTTGTGTTTGCCATATCCGCAGGGGTATAGCTTGAGAATTTATGGTGGTCAATAAAATAATTGGCTATTTTTGGCAAGAATCACAAAAAAAAGTTGATCTATTAAAGATTATTTTTTTTCTTATAATGTCAGAACATCCTATATTTTTACACTGTACTCCTTCTTGCTGATAAACTTTAAATTCATTTTGAAAACCACCTTTGAATCCTGATGTATCTTTAAAATCTCTTATACTTGATCCCCCTTTACTAATTGCTTTGAGTAAAATTTTTCTACTGTTAATTATAATTTTTTTACATTCCTTCTTGCTTAATAATTTTACTTTTTTAAACGGATTGATTTTACAAAAGAATAAAATTTCACTAGCATAAATGTTTCCAATTCCAGAAACAAATTTTTGATCAAGTAAAAAGTTTTTTATATCCTTATTTTTGTCTTTAAAAAAATTATGGACATAATTTAAATTAAAATTCTTATCAAAAGGTTCGGGACCCAAATGACTAAATCTTTTAATGAGATCTGTATTATTTTTAATAAGCTGAAAAAAACCAAATCTTCTTGGATCGTTATAAATAATCTTAAAATTTTCAAAAATTAATTCTACATGATTATGTTTTTTTGGTAAAAATGGTGAATTATAAAAACTAGTATTTGTATATTTATTAACTGATTTATTATTAACTATATGTATCGTTCCTGACATACCAAGATGAATTAAGCAGTAATTATCTTTTGGTAAATATATAATTAGGTATTTGGAAAATCTATCCACTTTAATTATTTTTTTATTCAAAAAATGGGTATCAAAATTAAATGGAATTTTTAGTCTTAAATTTCTATTTCGTATTATTACTTTTTTAACCTTCTTTTGTTTAATCTTTTTATTGAGAGACTTTCTTACAATTTCTACTTCTGGTAATTCTGGCATTTCACACTATATTGAATATATATTTTTTTTTATGCAACAATATCTACAAAATAAAAAAGGACTTGTAGAAGGTGTATTTGATCAAGTCTATAGTAAATATGACCTTATGAATGATTTTATGTCATTTGGTATTCATAGGTTCTGGAAAAAAAGTCTAATAAATATGATGAGCCCATCTTTAGGTAAAAATTTAATCGATGTAGCCTGTGGGACTGGTGACATAGGTAAGCTCTATTTAGACAATACTGATAAAAATAATAAAATTACTTGTGTCGATCCTAACAAAGGAATGGTGAGCCAAGGTAAGCAAAAGCTTTCTAATTACAAAAATATTAACTGGGTTATTTCTCCTGCAGAAAAACTACCATTTGAAGACAATAAATTTGATTTTTATACTATTAGTTTTGGACTAAGAAATACGAAAAATTTAAATAAAGCGCTTTCTGAAGCGTATAGAGTTTTAAAACCAGGTGGAAGATACTTGTGCCTAGAATTTTCAAAAATACAGAACTCAAATCTTGATTTTATCTATAAAAATTATTCAAAACTAATTCCAATTGTTGGTCAATTTGTTGTTGGTGAAAAAGAGCCCTATGAATACCTAGTTAAAAGTATAGAGCAATTTATTAACCAAGAAGAATTAATTCAATTGATGAGAAATAATAAATTTCAAAAATGTTCTTACAGAAACTTTTCTGGTGGAATTGTTTCAATCCATAGTGGATGGAAGTATTAATGATCAAAAAACTCATAACTTTATTTAAATTAGGAAGAAAGGTTGCAAAATCTGATATTTTAAGTATAGCCTCAAAATTTAAAAAACCTCCTGTTGCAATAACAATATTATTTCAATTGCTTTCAATTTCATTTTCTAAAAATAATCAGCAAAAACCAAATACTAATGAGGGAGAAAGATTATCCAGTTCCTTAGAGTCTATGGGCACTACATTTATAAAGCTTGGACAGTTTTTAGCAACGAGGCCTGATATTATTGGTGAAGAACTATCAACTAAACTTGAAAATTTGCAAGATCGTCTTCCACCTTTTTCCATTAACCAAGCACAGGAAATAATTAAAAAAGATCTTGGTGAAGAAACCTATAATTCTATAATTGATTTAAGTGAACCTGTTGCTGCTGCATCAATAGCCCAAGTACACAAGGCTAAAATTAATGACAATGGAACAATTAAAGATGTAGCAATAAAGATTTTAAGGCCAGATATCAAAAAAATATTTAATGAAGAAATTGATGCAATGATGTTGTTTGCATTTATTGTCGAGTCATTTGTAAAAAAAACGAAAAGATTAAAACTTGTTGAAGTTGTATTTTTATTAAAAGAAATAACAAATCTTGAAATGGATTTAAGATTTGAAGCGGCTGCAGCTAATGAGTATTCAGAAAATACTAAAAATGATGCTGGGTTTAAAGTTCCTCAAATTTATTGGAATTTTACTAGTGAAAATGTAATGACACTTGATTGGATTGATGGAGTATCTATAAGAGAAACTGAGGAATTAAAAAATAGAAATTTAGATACAAATAAAATCGCAGAAGACATTATTCAACACTTTCTAAGACACGCTGTAAGAGATGGTTTTTTTCATGCAGACATGCATCAAGGAAATATTTTCATTGATAATAGCGGTCAAATAGCTCCTATAGATTTTGGTATAATGGGTAGATTAGATAAGGTTAGTAAGAGGTTTTTAGCTGAAATTTTATATGGATTTATTCAAAGAGATTACAGAAAAGTTGCAGAAGTTCATTTAGTAGCTGGATTAGTTCCAAATAATGTTCCAATTGATGATTTGGCTCAAGCTTTAAGATCAATAGGAGAGCCTATATTTGGGCAAGCAGTTAAAGATATATCAGGTGGTAAGTTGCTAAAACAATTATTTGATGTCACAGAAAAATTTAACATGCAAACTCAACCTCAGTTATTAATGTTACAAAAAACTATGGTTGTAGTTGAGGGTGTTGCAAGAAAATTAAATCCAAATACTAATATTTGGACAACATCTAAACCAGTACTTGAGCATTGGTTAAGAGAAACAAAAGATCCAATAAATACAATTACAGATACTTTAAGCAATACATCGGAGGTTATTAAAAGATTGCCAGAATTTCCAGAGATTATGGATAAAGCTAATCAAGCTTTAACATTTTTAGCTAGTGGTCAGATCCCACAAAACTCAAATTCTTACACAGCCTTAAATAATAAAAAATCTGAAATGACTGCTTTTAGAAACCAATCTATTATTGGTTTATTAGTTCTTGTAATTATAGGGTTATTGGTATTTTAATTCGGCAAATGAAAAATCTGATGAACAAAAAAATTCTGTATATAATTTGTGGTGGGATTTCTGCTTATAAAAGTCTTGAAACAATTAGACTTTTTAAAAAAAATGGAGCAGAAATAAAAACAATTTTAACCAACAGTGCTAAAGAATTTATAACACCTCTTTCGGTTGCATCTCTTTCACAAGGTAAAGTTTATAGCGATTTATTTAGTGTCGAAAATGAAACGGAAATGGATCATATTGCTTTATCAAGATGGGCAGATGTGATTTTAATTGCACCAGCTACAGCAAACACTATTTCGAAATTAGCTCAAGGAACAACTGATGATCTAGCGTCAACTGTGATATTAGCATCAAACAAAGAAGTTTATTTAGCCCCAGCAATGAATGTTAGAATGTGGGAGCATCAATCTACAAAACAAAACTTAAAAAAACTAATTAATTATGGTTATAAACTTATTGGTCCAGAAATTGGAGAAATGGCTTGTGGAGAATATGGTGAAGGAAAAATGTCTGAGCCTGATAAAATTTCTAACGAAATAAATAATTATTTTTTAAATCTTAAAAAAAATAAAAAATTTAAAGCACTAGTTACAGCTGGTCCAACAAATGAATACATTGATCCCGTAAGATTTATTACAAATAAATCTAGTGGTAAACAAGGCTATGAAATTGCTAAATCTTTATCAAAAAAAGGTTTTGATACAACTCTTATTTCAGGACCAACTAATTTGAAAATTGAAGATGATATCAAACTAATTGAGGTTGAAACAGCAGATGAAATGCTATTAGAAACTCAAAAAAACTTACCAGCAAATGTAGCAGTTTTTTCTGCAGCAGTAGCTGATTTTAAGATTAATAAAAAATACAAATATAAAATTAAAAAACAGGACTCATTAAATTTAAATTTAGAAAAAAATGTGGATATATTGAGCTATGTTTCGAACCATAATTCAATGAGGCCAGAACTTGTTATAGGATTTGCGGCAGAAACAGATAATCTTGAAAATAATGCTGAAACAAAATTAAATAATAAAAATTGCGATTGGATCATTGCAAACGATATATCCAATAAAAAAATTGGCTTTAATTCTGACTTTAATGAAGTAACGATTCACTATAAAGACAAAAACAAAGAAAAACTTTTCTATAAAAAGAAATCTGAAATATCTGATGAAATAGTTGATAGAATAATTAATCAATTAAATTAATGACAAAAGTTCTTATAAAAAAATTAGACTCATCTGTTGAGTTGCCCTCATATAAAACTAACGGGGCATCAGGAATGGATTTAATGGCTTTTATAAATGAGTCAATAACACTCAAACCTCAAAATTCTTGTTTAGTTCCAACCGGTATTTCTATTGCATTTCCTAGTGAATTTGAGATTCAAATTAGACCAAGATCTGGTTTAGCTGCTAAAAATAATATTAGTGTTTTAAATACTCCAGGAACTATAGACAGCGATTACAGAGGTGAGATTAAAGTCATTCTTTATAATCATGGTAATACAGATTTTTTAATAAATAATAAGGATAGAATAGCTCAAATGATTTTAACTCCAGTTATTAAAATGGATTTAGAAGAAACAGATACTTTACCTGAAACAGTTAGAGGAGAAGGTGGATTTGGCTCAACTGGAAAATGAGTTTAAAATTAAGTAAAAATCAACTCGAGAAGTATTCAAGACAAATTATTTTAAAAAATATAGGCATTCTAGGTCAAAAAAAAATATTAAACTCAAAAGTATTAATAATTGGCATGGGAGGATTGGGTTGCCCAGTTGCCGAATTTTTAGCTAGATCGGGAGTTGGATCTCTAGGAATTGTAGATCATGATTTGGTTAGTCTTTCTAATATTCATCGACAAACTTTATATGATGAAAAAGATTTAGGAAAATTAAAAGTTAAAGCTGCAAAAAAAAAATTAGCTAACATAAATTCTAGAACAAAAATTGATATTTATAATTTTAAGCTAGATAAAAAGAAATTTATAAAAATTATTAAAAATTATAATTATATTGTTGATGGCACAGATAATTTTGAAACAAAATTTTTAATTAACGATATAAGTCTAAAGTATAATAAATTTTTAGTAACTGGAGCTATAAGTAAATTTGATGGCCATATATTTACTTTTGATTTTAGTAATAAAAAAAATCCTTGTTTAAGATGCTTTTATCAAGAAGAAACTATCTCTGACGATATATTAAATTGTGAATATGAAGGAATACTTGGGACTATTGCTGGTATTATTGGTACTATGCAAGCTAACGAGGTTTTAAAAAAAATTTTAAATATTGGAAAAGATTTAAATAAATATATTTTAATTCTAGATTTGCTAAATTTAAGATTTAGGAAAGTAAAATTTAATAAAAGAAAAAAATGTATATGTAATTAATGAATAAAATTATTTATATACTATTTAGTTTAATAATATTCATATCATCTTCTATCGCTGAAGAAACTTTTGTTTCTTTAAAAAAAAGTAAAGTAAATGTTCGTTATGGCCCTAGTTTTGAGTCAGATATTAAATATGTTTATAAAAAAATTAACTTACCTTTGAAACAAATAGATAAAAAAGAAAATTTTAGAAGAATAATTGATTTAAAAAATAACAGTGGTTGGATACACATTTCACAATTAAAAAAAAGTAATTCTGTTATTACAATTCAAAATAAAGTTTTATTTAAAAAACCATCTTCATTTGCAAAACCTATAGCCCAAATAGAAAAGGGCAGACTATTAATTGTAAATAAGTGTCAGGAAAAATGGTGCAAAATAAAATCTGATGATTATGAGGGGTGGATTAAAACTAAGGATATTTGGGGCTTAATTAACTAAAATCAGCTGATAGAGAACTTAAATTTGCTAAGCTTAGTTTTGTCGTATGCGAATATTCTTTGTGATCTATCCCAATTTCGACTTCAGTATCATCTAATTTAAACTTTTGAATTTGTTCATCACTAAATTTAAAGTGTATGAATTGGACTGAAGAAGCTTTTCCCTCTGCAGAAGTTCTATCAACATCTTCTTCTGGGATTGCTTTAATTAGTTCACCATCAATTTTAATAAAAACTTTTTCTTCAATTCCCCCAACTTTACTTAGAAATGCCGATCTTGAAACTGGATTATCAATTTCAAACATTAATGTAGCTGTAAGTTCTTTTCCATTAGGTATTAAAGGATTATAAGCAGTTAATTCATCTTTTAATTGTTCATCTCCACCTTTTTCAATGTAAAGCATCTCTTGAACTTGAGCTAACATTGTTTCATAACTTTCAAAATAGAAAGTTGCGTATGGACCTAGCGCTATTCTTCTGTCTTTTTTAAAATTTACTATATTTTTTCTAAGCTCTTTTCTATTTTTTATATAGATATCTAAAGGCATAATATCTTCTTTTAAAATTTCTCTTTTTTCTCGGGGCATAATCATAATTTATAACTTTTTGCCATTAATTCGATAGGATGTAACGCCTCATCATTAGAAATATTTGTGTCAGTCTCTAATTGCTTAAGGTGTTTGCCAGCAAGCGGACAGTCCGAAGCCATATATTTATTATTTTTATTTTTTATCTGTCTTGCGGTTGGCCTTCCAACTTTATTTGCTAAATCGTGAGTATCCTTCATCACCCCAAATGTACCACCATGACCAGCGCATCTTTCAACAACATCCAACTTAACATTTGGTATAAATTTCAACATGTCTCTTGATTTGATACCCATGTTTTGAGCTCGTGCATGACATGCATTGTGAACTGTAACGCCACCATCTATTTCTTGTAATCCCTCAGCCAAGCCTTCGTTATTTGCTATATCAACAACATATTCATCAATATCCATAGTATTTGATGATAATCTTTTTATATTATCATCCTTTGGTAATAAAAGAGGCCATTCAAATTTTAACATTAAACCACAACTAGCTGTTAAAGTTATTACTTTATAACCTTTATCAACCCACTCTAATAAATCTTTAGAAACTTTCTTTGCTTGCTCTACTACTTTTGGAAGATCAGCTTGTTCTAAAAAAGGCATACCACAACATCCTGGGTAAGCCTCTTGAACTTCAACTCCATTCTTTTTTAAAACTTTTAAAGCAGCAACCCCTGTATTTTTTTTATTAAAATTTACAAAACAAGTTGTGTAAATTACAACTTTTCTATCTTTATTTGCATTTTCAAAGATTATTTGATCTTTATTTTTTCTAAAAAAATTTGAAAATGTTTCTGAATTATATTTTGGTAACTGAACTCTTTTATCAATTCCTGCAATAATTTCTAAAATTTTTCTAAAAAATTTGTTTTTAATGCTTGAAGCCCAATTAACTAATTTTGAAAACATAACACCAATTTTTGCGTTTCTATCTATTTGGGCTAATTGTGTCGGTACACTTGGCAATTTTCCTAATTTTTTTTGGGCTGTTCTGTATCTCAGCATTAAGTGAGGAAAATCTAAATCAAAATCATGAGGAGGTACATACGGACATTTAGTCATAAAACACATATCACACAAAGTGCATGCGTCTACAACTGGCTCAAATTGTTCGCTTTTTAAGCTCTCAACATCTTCATTTTCTGACTCATCAATCATGTCAAATAACTTTGGAAACGAGTCACATAAGTTAAAACATCTTCTGCAACCATGACAAATATCAAATGCTCTTCTCATTTCAGCATCTAATTTTTCAGGATTTAAAAAATCAGGATGTTCAAAATCTATTGGATGTCGAATAGGGGCGTCTAAGCTTCCTTCTTTACTCATAATTTTAATTGAATTTTTTTTGGGTATTTCGTGGGCAAGTTAATGCCCACTAAAATAATTTATTAACTAATAGATTCTAAAGTTTTTTGGAATTTACCAGCGTGAGATTTTTCAGCTTTTGCTAAAGTTTCAAACCAATCAGCAATTTCTTCGAAACCTTCTTCTCTAGCTGTCTTAGCCATACCAGGGTACATGTCTGTATATTCATGTGTTTCACCTTGTACTGCTGATGCTAGATTAGCTTTTGTTTCACCAATTGGTAAACCAGTAGCTGGATCACCCACTTCTTCTAAGTATTCTAGGTGTCCATGCGCATGGCCTGTTTCACCTTCTGCTGTTGATCTAAATACTGATGCAACATCATTGTATCCTTCGATGTCTGCTTTTTGAGCGAAGTAAAGATATCTTCTATTTGCTTGACTTTCACCAGCAAATGCTGCTTCTAGATTTTCTTTAGTCTTTGTTCCTTTTAATGACATTATATTCTCCTTAATTTAATGATATTGAACATATAATGGCTACAGATTAAAAGTCAACAGTTTAGAATAATTATAATGTATAATTTAAGTTATTGATTTTATTGAATTAATTATGATTTTGATTATCACTCGCAACTTTAATCAAAACTTCTACTGAATTTATTTTTTTTCCAGTAATATTATTTTTTACATTAATAGAGTCAATATTGCTTTGATCACAATCTATTAATTCATGAGTATCCACGTCATAAAAGTGATGGTGAGCTGATGTGTTTGTATCAAAATAGCTTTTATCACTATTTATCGCAATCTCTTTAAGGTAACCTTTTTTTTGTAAAGCGTGAACAGTATTATAAACAGTGGCTAAAGATATTTTTTCATTAAAATCCTCTGAAATTTTTTTTGCAAGATCATTAATTGTGAAATGAAAAGTTTTTTCTCTCATAAATAATATTTCACAGATTTTTACCCTTTGTTTAGTAGGTCTTAATCCAGCATCTCTTAATTTATCAATAAAATTGCAGTTTTTTGTCATAATTGTTTATAATAATTCTAAACTAAGAATAATTTATACTGTTTTATTATATTATATTATCATTAAATCAAGTATTAAGGGAACTCAAATTTTATGAAAAAAAACTCATTTACCTTTGATGATCTCATAACATGTGGAAATGGTGAGCTTTTTGGCCCAGGAAATGCCAAATTACCCCTTCCTCCAATGCTTATGTTTGATAGAATAACAGAGATCAATGATAATAATGGCACTTTTAATAAGGGATCACTGAAAGCTGAGTTAGATATCAAAGATGATCTGTGGTTTTTTGAATGTCATTTTAAGGAAGATCCTGTTATGCCTGGTTGCTTAGGTCTAGATGCTATGTGGCAGTTAGTTGGGTTTTATTTAGGGTGGCTTGGAAACCCAGGCAAAGGACGAGCTCTTGGAGTAGGCACAGTTAAATTTACTGGTGAAGTTGTAAAAAGTGTTAAAAATGTAAGGTACGAAATTGATATGAAAAAAATTATGTCACCTGGAGGAACAACGGTTGGTTTGGCTAATGGGTTAGTTTTTGCAGATAATAAAAAAATTTATTCAGCAGAAAGTTTAAAAGTAGGGTTATTTAAATAATGAGAAGAGTAGTTATCACAGGTTTAGGAATTGTATCTTGTTTAGGAAACAATCAAGAAGAAGTTCATCAATCCCTATTAAATTCAAAATCAGGAATTTCTTACGCAGAAGAGTATAAAGAACATAATCTTAAAAGTCATGTTCATGGTAAACCAAACATAAAACTTGAAGATCACATTGATAGAAAGACAATTAGATTTATGGGCTCAGGTTCAGCTTACAATTACATTGCAATGAAAGAAGCAATTGAGGACTCTGGTTTAGAAGAAACAGAAGTAAGTAATTTTAAAACTGGAATAGTTATGGGTTCAGGAGGACCTTCAATTGAAAACGTCATATTGGCAGCAGATAAAACTAGAGCTAAAACTCCAAAATTAATGGGACCATTTATTGTTCCAAGAACAATGGCAAGTACTGCATCTGCAACTCTTGCTGTTCCATTTAAAATTAAAGGAACAAATTATACAATGAGCTCAGCTTGCGCTACTAGTGGACACTGCATTGGAAATTCAATGGAATTAATTCAAATGGGTAAACAAGATGTTGTCTTTGCAGGTGGAAGTGAAGAAGTTCACTGGGCAATGACTGCTATGTTTGATGCAATGACAGCACTATCATCAAAATATAATGATGCACCAGAGACAGCATCAAGAGCATATGACAAAACAAGAGATGGTTTTGTAATTGCTGGTGGTGGAGGTGTGCTTGTGCTTGAAGAATACGAACATGCTAAAGCAAGAGGTGCTAAAATATACGCGGAATTAACTGGTTATGGAGCAACATCAGATGGATACGATATGGTGGCACCATCTGGTGAAGGAGCAGTGAGATGTATGCAAATGGCAATGGCTACAACTAAAAATAAAATTGATTATATCAATACACATGGAACTTCAACTCCCGTTGGAGATATTACAGAACTAAATGCTGTTAAAAATACTTTTGGAGATAATATTCCAAAGATTAGTTCAACAAAATCTTTATCAGGTCATCCACTAGGAGCTGCATCGGTGCATGAAGCAATCTATTGTTTAATCATGATGAAAAATAATTTCATTGCTGGCTCAGCAAACATTAATGAGATGGATGAGGAAGCTAAAAAGTTTCCTATAGTTGCTAAAACAGAAACTGGAGCAACTTTAAATACCGTTATGTCCAATAGTTTTGGTTTCGGTGGAACTAACGCTGCTTTGATTTTTGAAAAGGTTTAAATTATGAGTTTGATGAAAGGTAAAAAAGGATTAATCATGGGTGTTGCCAATGAGAGATCTATCGCCTGGGGTATTTCACAAAAACTTGCAGAAGCTGGTGCAGAGCTTGCATTCACTTACTTGGGTGATGCTTTAAAAAAAAGAGTTATTCCTCTAGCTGAAAAACTAAATTCAAAAGTAACATTTAGTTGTGATGTTGAAAAAAAAGAGGATGTAATAAAATTATTTGAAGATGTTAAATCTCAATGGGGTGAAATTGATTTTGTAGTTCATGCAATTGCATTTTCAGATAAATCTGAATTATCTGGTGAATATTTGAACACAACTAGAGAAAACTTTTTAAGAAGTATGTTAATTTCATGTTTTTCATTTACAGAAGTTGCAAAAGAAGCATCTAAAGTGATGAAAGAAGGTGGTAGCTTAATCACACTTAGTTATGAAGCGAACAAAGCTATTCCAAATTACAATGTAATGGGTGTATGTAAGGCAGCTTTAGAGTCTAGTGTTAAGTATCTTGCAAGAGATTTAGGTGCTAGAGGCATGAGAGTAAATGCGATAAGTGCAGGACCTATTAAAACATTAGCGGCTTCTGCTATTGGAGATGCAAAATTCTTATATAAATGGAATGAAGACCATTCTTTACTTAAAAGAAATGTAGATATTCATGATGTTGGAAATTCAGCATTATATCTATTAAGTGACCTTGCAAACGGAGTTACAGGTGAAATTCACTATGTAGATGCTGGATATAACAAGGTTGGGATGCCAGATCCCAAAAACATTACTTAAAATATAGTTAAATTTAGTTAAAAATAAAACACACTTAAAAGGAAAAATATATGAAAGGTTATAGATTTATCACAGAAGACGATACATCAAAATTTTGTCATCGAGTAACAGAAGCCTTATCAAGTGGATGGAAATTATATGGTGAGCCAAAAATGACCTTTGATAAGAAACGAGGTGTAATGCGTTGTGGCCAAGCAGTTATTAAAAATTCTCCTAAAAAAAAATATTCAAAAAAAATTAGTTTATCTTCTATATAAAAAAACCCCCAGAATTTTCATTCCAGGGGTTTGTAATTTTAATTTAAGCTATTAATTATTCAGCAGCTTGTTTCATAGAAAGTTTAACTTTACCTCTGTCGAAACCAATCACTTTAACTTTAACTTCGTCACCTTCTTTGACAACGTCAGTAACTTTAGCAACTCTTTTGTCTGCAAGTTCTGAGATATGAACTAGTCCATCTTGTTTTCCCAAGAAGTTAACAAATGCACCAAATTCCATAATCTTCATTACTTTACCTGAATAAATTTTATTTAATTCAGCTTTTGCAGTGATGTCTTTAATAAACTGCATAGCAATGTTTCTAGACTCTTCATCGGGGGCAGCAACTGTTACTACACCTTCGTCATTTACATCAACTTTAGCACCTGATTTTTCAACGATCTCTCTAATCGTTGCTCCACCTTTTCCAATTACAGCAGCAATGTCTTTTTTATCAACAGTTACTTGTTCCATTTTTGGAGTGTGTTTACCAACATCATCTCTTGAAGCTGATAATGCTTTATTCATTTCACCTAAGATATGAATTCTTCCATCCTTAGCCTGATTTAAAGCCTGCTCCATGATTTCAAATGTAATACCCGTGATTTTAATATCCATTTGAAGTGAAGTAATTCCATCTTTAGTTCCAGCAACTTTAAAGTCCATATCTCCTAAGTGATCTTCATCACCTAAAATATCTGATAGGACACTAAAATCATCACCTTCTTTAATTAAACCCATTGCAATACCTGCAACTGGTTCTTTAATTGGAACACCAGCATCCATTAATGCTAAAGATGCTCCACAAACAGTAGCCATTGAAGAAGAACCATTAGATTCTGTGATCTCTGACACTATTCTAAAAGTGTATGGAAACGCCTCTTTTGAAGGTAATGAGGAGTTAATTGCTCTCCACGCTAGTTTACCATGACCAATTTCACGTCTTCCAGTTCCAATTCTTCCCGTTTCACCAACTGAAAAAGGAGGGAAATTGTAGTGAAGCATAAATCGTTCTCTTTGAAGACCATCTAAGCTTTCAATTCTTTGTTCATCATCAGATGTCCCTAAAGTAGTAACAACAATTGCCTGTGTTTCTCCTCTAGTAAACAAAGCAGAACCATGAGTTCTTGGCAATACACCAACTTCACAAGAGATAGGTCTTACATCAGATAACCCTCTACCATCAATTCTGTTTTTGTTTTTAAGAATGTCAGTTCTAACAATTTTCTTTTCAAGATTTTTAAGTTGAGAATTGACATCAAGATCAGAATAGTTTTCATTTCCTTCAAAAAGCTTTTTGGCTTTATCAGTAATTTCTGAAATTTGATTTGATCTATCTTGCTTATCCCTTGTAGCAAAAGCTTTTGTTAAATCTGCTGTAAAAGTTTCCTCAAGTTTTTGTTTAACTTCAGATAAATCTTTTTTCTCAACAGTCCACTCAGGTTTTCTGCATTCTTTTGCAAGCTCCTCTATCATTTCGATTACTGGAACAAACCCTTCGTGACCAAATTTTACTGCAGCTAACATTACTTCTTCAGATAATCCTGACGTTTCTGACTCAACCATAAGTACTGCATCTTTAGTACCTGCTACAACTAAATCTAAACTTGAGTTTTCTAATTCAGCTTTTGATGGGTTAAGAATATACTTACCATCAACATAACCTACTCTAGATGCTCCTACAGGCCCCATAAATGGCATTCCTGAGATAGCTAGTGCTGCTGAAGATGCAGTGATTGCTAGGATATCTGGTTGATTTTCTTTATCATATGAAATTACTGTTGGTAACAACTGTACTTCATTTTTAAATGCATCAGGAAACAAAGGTCTAATTGGTCTATCAATTAATCTTGAGATTAATGTTTCACTTTCAGTTGGTCTTGCTTCTCTTTTAAAATAACCACCAGGGATTTTTCCACCTGCATAATATTTTTCTTGGTAGTTTACTGATAATGGAAAATAATCCATATCTGGATTTACTTTCTTTGCTCCTACCACTGTTGCTAAAATAACTGTTTCACCGCATGAAGCGATGATTGCTCCGTCTGCCTGTCTTGCTACTTTTCCTGTTTCTAAACTTATCTTCTTTCCTGCTACTTCTATTTCTTTCTTGTGTACTTTAAACATTTCATTTCCATTTCGTTTCGTTCGTTTCGTTCGTTTCGTTCCATTCCGTTCTATCTTAATTTTTATTTTCTTAATCCCAATTTCGACAGTACATTTTTGTAAGAATCCATTTTTGTATTTTTTAGGTATTCTAACAATTTCTTTCTTCTATTTACCGCTCTCAACAATCCAACAGATGAATGTTTATCTTTTTTGAATTGTTTAATATGTGTAGAGAGAGTTTCAATTTTCTCTGTTAACAAAGCAATCTGAACCTCTGAAGATCCAGTATCTTTTTCGTGCATTGCTAATTCTTGTGCCTTTTTATTCATGCCTCTTTTTTCCTATTTATTTGTTTGTTTTATTAAGTTTTCTATTTTTTCCGCATATTCAAAAGATTCATCTTTTCTAAAGAGTAATTTTGGTAAAAATTTCATAACCACTTTTTGTGATAATATTTTTCTGATTAAAAATGAGTATTTTTTTAGCACAGCAATAACTTCCTCAGCATTTTTTCCCCCAAGTGGGAGCACATATGCTTTAGCTATTTTCAAATCTTGACTCATTCTCACCTCAGTAACCGTTATAGTATTAGTTTCTAAATTCGGGACCTTAGCCTCATTTTTTATAAAAATCATGCTTAAAGACTGCTTAATCATTTCTCCAACTCTTAGCTGTCTTTGTGATATCGGTTTTCCAATTCTATCAGTCATTAAATCATTCTATCAGTTGATGTTACACTATACGCTTCTATTGTGTCGTTTTTTTGGAAATCCATATAATCTTTCACTGTAATTCCACATTCTTGGCCGTTGCTAACCTGTTTAACCTGATTTTTTTCTCTGAAAAGAGTTCCAACTTTACCAGTATAAATGATTGCTCCATCTCTTATTATCCTTACATCTGAAGCAGTGGTAATTTCTCCTTCCATCACTTTTGATCCTGCTACTTTTCCAGCACCTGAAACTTTAAATATTTCTAAAATTTGAGCTGTACCTGTAACAGTTTCTTGAATATCAGGAGATAATAATCCTGACATCTTTTGTTTAATGTAATCTAAAACCTCATAAATAATATTATAAGAAGAAATTTTTATTTTTTCATTTTCAGCTAATTTTTTTGCTTCCTTACTTGGCTTAACATTGAATGCTATTAGAACAGCATTTGAAGCTTTTGCTAATGTAACATCAGTTTCTGTTACCATACCAATGTCTGCTAAAATTATTTTAGGTTTAACTTCATCATGTTTAATTTGACTTATTGCATTTTTAATTGCTTCTGATGATCCATGAACATCTGATTTAATTATTAAATTTAATTCTTCTGCCGAACTATCTGAAAAAGCAGAGTCTTGAGTGGCAAATGTTAGTGGATTTTTAGCTTCTTTACTTTCTTGCGCTCTATTCTCACTTAAGTTTTTTGCCTCTTTTTCATTATCAACAACAATAAAATCATCTCCTGATTTTGCTGCACCGTTAATTCCTAAAATCTCGACCGGTGCTGACGGAGGTGCTTCATTGATATTTTTTCCTTTATCATCAATTATTGCTCTAACCTTTCCCCATTTCAAACCACTTACAAAAAAATCGCCTTTTTTTAAAGTTCCAGTAGTTACTATAATTGTTGCGACAGGCCCTCTTCCAACATCAATTTTAGATTCTAAAACAATTCCTGTAGCCTTTGACTCAAAATCAGTTTTTAAATCTAGTATTTCAGCTTGTAAAACAATTGCTTCAACTAGTTTTTCTAAATTCTTTTTAGTAGTTGCTGAGATTTCAACCATTAAAGTGTCCCCAGATAAATCTTCTGCAATTAGTTCATGTTCTAATAACTGGTTTTTTATTTTTTGTGGATCTGCGTCTGGTAAATCACACTTGTTAATTGCTACAACTATTGGAACATTTGCAGCTTTAGCATGTTTAATGGACTCTACCGTTTGTGGTTTAACACCATCATCTGCCGCAACAACTAGAACAACCACATCAGTTAATTTTGATCCTCTTGCTCTCATTTCAGTAAATGCTGCGTGACCTGGTGTATCAATAAAAGTTAGTTTATTAGATTGGCTTTCTATTTGATAAGCTCCAATGTGTTGAGTAATTCCACCAAATTCACCAGATACAACATTTGCACTTCTTAAAACATCTAAGACTGAAGTCTTACCATGATCAACGTGACCCATAACAGTTATAATTGGTGGTCTATTTTTTAAATTTTCTACCCTTGTAGCTTTAATCTTCTGAATTATTTCTTCAGCTTTTTCTTCTCTTACTGGGTTGTGTCCAAATTCTTTTACTAAGTACTCAGCAGTATCAGCGGCTAATGTTTGATTGATAGTTACTGTAACGCCCATTCCAAATAAAAACTTAATAACGTTACTTGATTGTTCGGCCATTCTATTAGCAAGCTCTCTAACCGTAATAGCTTCTGGAATATTTACATCACGTTTAACAGGTTTTAAATTTTCTTGAACTTCTTCTTTAGTTAAATTTTTATTTTCTTTTTGTCTTGCTCTCTTAACTGATGCTTCACTTCTCGCTCTTGCCTCAATTTCATCGCTTAGGGCTCTTGAAACTGTTAATTTTAATTCTCTCTTTTTTGTTCCTGCTTTTAATGTTTTCTTATCTTTATTATCATTGTCCCCTTTAAGTCTTTTTGTAGCTCTTTGCTCCGCCAACTTTCTTCGCTCAAAGTCATTTGTTATTAGGGGTGATTTAGGTGCAAATGATGGTTTTATAGGAGCTCCTCTATTAAATGTTGAGGTTGTTTTCGACTTAAAGCCTCCAGGTTTGAACGATCCACTTCTACTTGGAAATTTGCCTGGTTGTTTTTCTATAACTACAGAATTTTTTCCTTGAGTTTTTGCAAGCTCAATGTTTTTGAACGATTTTTTGGCAGTGCCAGATATAGTTAATTTTGTTTTCTTTTCCATAGCTCATCACTCAATCTTTGTAGACAATATTTCTCGCAGACATAATTAGTTCATCCGCTTCTTCTTTTGATAAAGCAAAATCTTCAAGATAACCTTGGATTTTTACTCTTTCACCCTTAACAATATCGAATCCCCCTGTTAGCTCATCTGATGCTAAATCAGCAAAATCTTCTAAAGTTAGAATTTTTTGATCACCTAAAGTCATTAACATTCCAGGCGTTAGTCCTTTTAAGTTTATCAAAGCATCTTGAAGACCTAGTTCTTTTATTCTTTCTGAAATATCTTCTTGATCCTTTTGATGAAATTCTTTTGCTCTTTCTATTAACGCTTTTGCGGTATCTTCTTCAATGCCTTCAATTTTCATTAAACTTTCTGCAGCAGTATCTTTAATATCATCTATTGATGAAAAACCTTCAGCAACAAGTAATTGACCCAACGTTTCATCTAGCTCTAAGTTTTTAACAAAGTTTTCTGTTTTTTCTTTAAATTCAGATTGTCTTCTTTCCGAGTCTTCTGCGTCAGTCATTATATTAATTTCATAATTTAATAACTTAGTTGCAAGTCTTACGTTTTGACCTCTTCTTCCAATCGCTTTACTTAAATTTTCTTCAGTTAAAATTACATCTAATTTTTTTCTTTCTGAATCTACATTTACTCTTTGAACTTCTGCTGGTGATAAAGCATTTGAAACCAAGATTGCTGGATCTTCAGACCAATTTACAATATCAATTTTTTCACCTTGTAATTCGTTTACAACAGCTTGAACTCTAGATCCTCTCATACCCACACAAGCTCCAACTGGATCAAGAGATGTATCTACTGCTTTAACACAAATTTTTGCTCTACTGCCAGGGTCTCTTGAAGAAGATTTTATTTCAATTAATCCATCATAAATTTCCGGAACTTCTTGAACAAAAAGCTTTTCCATAAACTTTGGATGAGCTCTTGATAAGAAAATTTGTTGTCCTCTCGGCTCTCTTCTTACATCATAGCAATAAGCTTTAATTCTATCTCCAGCTTTAATATTTTCTCTTGGTATCATTTCATTTTTTTGGATAATTGCTTCTGTACGTCCAAGATCAGCAATTACATTTCCAAATTCTAGTCTTTTAACAATACCACTTAAAATTGTATCTTTTTTATCAATAAAGTCAGTGTATTGTCTTTCTCTTTCAGCTTCTCTTACATTAAAACTGATTACTTGTTTTGCCGTTTGAGCTGCAATTCTTCCAAAGTCAAAAGATGGTAACGGTTGTAACACCTCATCTCCAACTGCTTTGTCTTTATTAATTTCATTTAGATTAATTGCGTCTTCAAGTTTAATTTCTGTATTAGAGTTTTCTGGATTTTCAGCAACAATCAATTTTCTAAAAATTTCAATGTCACCATTATCTCTATTAATTGAAACTTTTATTTCATTTTCCTGACCAAATTTAGACTTTGCTGCTTTTGCAATTCCAGTTTCCATCGAACTAATGATTAGTTCTTTATCGATAGATTTTTCTAAAGCTACGGCTTCAGCTATTCTTAATAATTCTAATTTATCTGCTCTTTTATTTAACATGTTTTTGTTTGCTCCAAAAAAAAATGGGCTAATGCCCATTCTGTAAATTCAATAATGTAAGGGCAATATAGTAAAGTTTTTTTTTAATTCAACAGAAACTATTTAGAAAAATGGCCAGTTTTATCAGTTTTTTCCCAAGAAAATGAACCATTATCATCTGATGTTCTTCCAAAATGCCCATAGGCAGCTGTTTTCTCGTATATTGGCTTATTTAAATTGAGCATCTCTCTAATACCTCGAGGGCTTAGATCAAAATTTTCATTTATCTTATCTACAACAAATTTATTTTTTTCTAAATCGTTGTCAAATAAATCAACATAAATTGAAAGTGGTTTAGAAACACCTATTGCATAAGCTAATTGAATTAAACACTTATCTGCAATTTTTGAAGCAACAATATTCTTAGCGATGTATCTTGCAACATAAGCTGCTGATCTATCTACTTTCGTAGGATCTTTTCCTGAAAAAGCTCCGCCACCATGAGGTGCGGCACCACCATATGTATCTACTATAATTTTTCTTCCTGTTAACCCGCAATCTCCATCTGGACCACCAATAACAAAATTACCTGTTGGATTAACGTAAAACTCATCTTCATTAAAATCTTCAAGAAAATTTGATGGAATAGATTTTAATATGTAGGGTCTTAATAAATCCCTAACTTGTACTTGGTTAATATCTGCAGAGTGCTGAGAGGATATTACTACAGATTTTACTTTCGTAGGTTTTCCATCTACATATTCAAAAGTAACTTGGCTCTTACTGTCTGGTTCTATATTGTTTAACTTTCCTGACTTTCTATCTTCTGCCATTAATCTTAAAATTTTATGAGAGTAATGAATAGGTGCTGGCATTAAAACATCAGTCTCATTACAAGCATATCCAAACATAATACCTTGATCTCCGGCTCCCTCATCTTTATTTCCAGATGAGTCTACACCTATTGCTATATCAGCAGATTGAGAATGAAGATGGCTTTCTATTTTTGTTGCTTCTTTCCAGGTAAAACCTTCCTGATCATAGCCAATATCTTTTATACAGTTTCTAACTTTTTCAATTAATTCATCTTTTTTTATCTCAGGGCCTCTAACTTCGCCTGCTAGAACTACTTTATTTGTTGTTGTAAGTGTTTCACATGCAACCCTTGAAAATGGATCTCCAGATAGATAGCTATCAACAACCATATCTGAAATTCTATCTGAAACTTTATCTGGATGACCTTCGGATACAGACTCACTTGTAAAAAGAAAATTTTTTAAATTACTCATTTTTAATTTTATTAAATGAAAAAATCATAAAAATATATAGTAAAATTAATATTATAAAGATTTTATTTCCGTATTTAGAAAATAATGTTGGTTGTATTTTTTTAGCTTTCTTAAAATCAATATAGCCTGTCTCTCCATATTCAACTTTTTGTTCAATAACACCTAAGGGATTAACAATAGCTGCAAGACCATTATTTGCTGAGCGTAATAAATACTTGCCATTTTCAACTGCCCTAAAAATACTATGAGCAAAGTGTTGTTTGGGTCCTATCGAACTACCAAACCAACCATCTTCAGAGATATTTACCATTAAATCAAAACTTGGATTTTTAAATATTTTGCCAGAATAAATTATTTCATAACAAATTAATGGTAATATTTTCAAAGAAAAATCATCTCTGTTTATATCTATAATTTTTCTATCTTCACCATTAGAAAATGATTGATAATTATTTGTAATTACACTTAAACCAAATTTTTTTAGAATATTTTCAAAAGGTAAAAATTCACCAAATGGGACCAGATTAATCTTGTTGTAAAAATTTAATATTTCTAAATTATGATCATAAATCGATAAGGAATTAAAATAATCAATTTTTTCTTTAGTTTTGTTTTGACTATTGATTCCAATGAATAATAAATGATTTTTACTGAAGACATCCTTAAATAACCACTTAAATTCAATTAATTCTTCTTGAGAAACATCGGGGAGAATTCCCTCAGGCCAAACAAATATTGTTTTATCATCTTTAATAGGCTGACTTATATCGATCAATTCATTTATCACAGACACTGGATCAATATTTGAATAAAATCTATCTAGACTTATATTTGAACCTATGGCTCTTACTTTATATTCATAGTTGATAGCATCTGATGAGTTAAATCTTTCCTTATAAGATGATCCATATAAATAAAATAGAAATGGCATAATTAAAAATACAATACACATAGCTATATCTTTTTTTGTTTTTCTTAGAATAAATATTGCAGGACTAGAGAACAATGAAATACAAAATAAATTAAATCCGTAGGTTCCTATTAATGAGGTAATACTCAATATTTCTAAATGATTAACAAAACTATAGGCTATTAAATTCCAAGGAAAACCAGTTAAAATTGAACCTCTAATAAATTCAAAGACTCCAAAAAATAATGCAAAAACTAAAAAAGAGCTTATTACTTTCCTAGAATTTGAAATTATAAAACAAAAAGTAGCTAATCCATAAAAAATTCCCAGAAATAAAGGTACCAAAATAAGAGCTATGGGAATTAAAAATTTAAAATTTTGATCAAATGTTAAAGATATTGATATCCAATACAAGCTTGATAAAAAATAACCAAATCCAAATAACCACCCATAAAAAAAGAAGGATTTTTTACTTTGGGTAATTTTAGATTTTTTAAACAGAAATATAAAAAACGCACTAAAGGTAAAAAAATTTATTATTAAGTAATTATAGGGAGGTAAACTTAAAGATGAGAATGCACCTAAAATTATTAAAAAAATTATCTCAATGTATCTTTTTTTTATCAACCTAGTTAATCTTTGAAGTTACAGATTTATATATTTTTTCTTCTTCACTAACCATTCTTCTATAATCTTTATCTTTAATATGGTCAAAACCTAATAAGTGAAGATATCCATGAATAAAAGTTTTAATTACTTTTTCTTTAAAGTTTTTAATATTTTGTGATTTGGGTTTGTTCATGAAATTATAACTAATTATAATATCTCCAATATAAGTACTTTTAGTTATTGATATTTTTTTTGTTAAAGGAAATGAAAGAATATCTGTAGACTTATTTTTATTTCTAAAATTCTTATTTAATTTTTTGATACATTTATTATTAGAGAGAAGTAAAGAAAGGGTTATTTTCTTATTAGGAAATCGGTATTTTCTAGGGAAAAAATTACAAATTTCTTTAAAAAAAAGTTCTTTTTTTTTAAGTTTTTTTGACCAAGCTTCCTCTTCTGAGAAAACTTCAACACTAATCATTTTTTGAATAGGCTTTAACTATTTTAGAAACTAGTGGATGCCTAACCACATCCGAATGATCAAAATCAACAACGGATATTTCATTTAAATGACCTAATAATTCTTTTGATCTAACTAAACCAGACATATTTTTATTTGGTAAATCAATTTGTGTGGGATCTCCGTTAACAACTATTTTAGAATTTTCTCCTATTCTAGTTAAAAACATCTTAATTTGTGTATCTGTTGCATTTTGCGACTCATCTAAGATTGCAAATGAATTTTTTAAGGTTCTTCCTCTCATAAAAGCAAGTGGCGCTATTTCAATATCACCAATTTCGATCATTCTTTGAATTTTTTCAAAATCAAAGAGATCATACAATGAGTCATATAAAGGTCTTAAATAAGGATCAACTTTTTCTTTCATATCACCAGGTAAAAATCCTAATCTTTCTCCAGCTTCAACAGCTGGTCTAGATAAGATAATTCTTTCAATTTTTTTTTCTAATAACATTGTAAGGCCTACAGCTACCGCTAAAAATGTTTTACCTGTTCCTGCTGGACCTGCAGAAATTATTATGTCGCTTTGTCTCAAGGCTCTTACATAATCTTTTTGTTTTTCTGATCTTGGGATAATTGATTTTTTTGGAGTCTTGATTATATCGGTAACATTATTATTTTTAACTTTTTCGTTGATCATAAAATTATCCACTGATGAAAGTATATCTTTATTTTCAATACTACCATTATTAATAAATTGATTGGCTAAAAATTTTATTGCATTTTTGACTATTTCATTTTTTTCAGGATTAGATTTAATTAGAATTGAATTTCCCCTAGAATATAAACTTGTTTCTGTAATTTTTTCTAATTCTTTTAAATTTTTGTTAAACTCACCTACTACACCAATCAAAAGTTCATTATCATGAAAAATAACACTTAAAGAATTATTATCAGAATAAACAAACTTTAAGGAAGTATCGCTATTTTTTTTTGTTAAACTGCTCAATTACTATGCTACCTTTTGATTAGAGCTGAAATCTCTTTCACCAAACAGAGTGGTTCGATTACTTTTATTAATTTTTACTGGCACAATTTTTCCAATATCCTCTTTTTTACCATTAAAAATAACAGATGTCATATATTCAGATCGACCAAAAACTTGGGTTTTATCATCTGTAAAATTTTCAACTAAAACATTAATTGTCTTATCTTCAAAAGATTTATTCACTTGCATCTGATTTTCATATAGCTGACTTTGAATTTTTTCTAATCTATACATAGAAATTTTTTTGTCAGTAAATTTTAAATCTGCTGCAACTGTACCTGGTCTTGGACTAAAAATAAAAGAATAGGAATTTATAAATTTAATTTTTTGAATAAGTTCAAAAGTATTGTTAAAATCGATATCTTCTTCTCCTGGATAACCTATTATAAAATCACTAGAAAATTGAATATTCTGGTTAATTTCTTTTAAACGGTCGTGTATTTTATAATATTCACTTATTGTATGTTTTCTATTCATTAGCTCTAAAACTTTATCAGACCCACTTTGAACTGGTAAGTGAACTAGTGGCATAAGTTTTTTTGAATATTTATAAACTTCGATTAAATCGTCTGACATATCTTTTGGGTGAGATGTAGTGTATCTAATTCTTTTAATGTCAGAATATTTTTCGATCTCTAATATTAAATCTGATAATTTATACTTTTCATTATTGTAAGCATTTACATTTTGTCCAAGTAAAATTAATTCTTGTGTACCTGAGTCTATTAAATATTTAGCCTCATCTAAGATTTGTTTAAATGGTCTAGAATATTCTGGGCCTCTTGTGTATGGCACTACACAAAAATGGCAAAATTTATCACAACCTTCTTGGATAGTTAAAAATGAAGAAATTTTTCCAGAATTATTTTTAATTTTATTAAAATATTCAAATTTTGAAATAGCATCAAATTCTGTCTCTTCAATTTTTTTATTTTTTTCAATATGATTTAAAATTGTGTCATTAATTTTATGATATGCTTGTGGTCCAATAACAAGGTCGATATACGGTTCTCTTTTAAGCATTTCCTGATTTTCTGCCTGAGCTACACACCCAGCAATAATCACTAATGGCTTTCTTTTTTCTCTGAAAATTTTTTTAACTCTTCCAATTTCATGGTAAACTTTTTCTTTAGCTTTATCTCGGATATGACATGTATTTAAAAGGTAGCAATTAGCATCTTCATAATTTTCTGTTTTTTCATAGCCAATTTTTTTTACTGAGTCGTATATTCTATTTGAGTCATACTCATTCATTTGACAACCGAATGTTTTGATAAAAATTTTTTGACTCATTGATTAGGATTTTTTCTTTATCCCATATAATTCAAGCTTGTGGTCTACTAGTTTGTAGCCATATTTTTCTGCTACTTTTTTTTGAAGTTTTTCAATTTCTTCATCTACAAATTCAATAATTTCACCTGACTTAACATCTATTAAGTGATCATGATGTCCTTCATTCAATTCTTCATATCTTGCTTTCCCGCCTTTAAATTCATGCTTAGCAAGTATGCCCGACTCTTCAAATAATTTTACAGTTCTGTAAACAGTTGCAATGCTTATCTTTGAGTCAATTTTAGAAACCCTATTATACAATTCATCTACATCAGGATGATCAGATGATTTTGACATAACTTGTGCAATTACCTTACGTTGATCAGTTAATTTTACACCCTTTAATAAACATTTTTCCTCAATAGTTTCTGACATAATTAATTTTAACTTAAATAAACAGGATTAATCAAATTTTTTTTAATTTTATATTTTTTACATAAATTGGGGATATTTTCATGTCTCAAGTCTTTTTCATCTTTAAAATCGTCTAAATTATAGGAGTAATAGTCAATATTTTTTGCAATATTAAAGGCTTTAACAACTGATATTGAATTTCTTATACCAGCAAAGCTCCCAGGTCCATTATTGATATAAATAGCATTAATATCAGCAATTTTAAGATTTCTTGATAGTAGGAAATCATTAATAATTACAGTTAATTTTTCGTAATTAATTTTAGTATTCTCATGTGTAATATTATAAATACTACCATTAGTAATGATCATTAAAAAAATCTTTTCATTAGCAACATCTATAATAAGTTTGTTCATTTTTATCCTGTTTATAAACACAAATTCTATTTCAGATGAAAATAATATCAAATACTATTCTGGTGACGAAGGTATTTTATCATTAATGTATCATCGTTTTAATGAAAATAAATACCCTTCTACAAATATTAAAATGGAAGTCTTTAAAGAGCAGATAGAAATAATAAGAAACTCAAGTTATACTTTTTCTAATCCAAAAAATCTTAAAAAAAATTTTACTTCGCCAAAAACAAATAAAGAAATTCTTATAACTATTGATGATGCCTTTTTATCCTTCTATCTTGAGGCTTGGCCATTTTTAAAACAAAATAAAATTCCCTTTATCTTGTTTGTTTCAACAGAGCCAGTTGGGAAAAAAGGATATATGACCTGGGAACAAATCAAGGAAATTGAGGCTGAAGAATTTGCATTAATAGGTCACCACTCACATTCTCACGGATATCTTATTGATAAAGATAATAATTTTTTTATCTCAGACATAGAAAAAGCAAATAAAATATTTTTAAATAATTTGGGATATATACCAAATTTATTTTCTTATCCTTTTGGTGAATATTCAAAATTTATGAGAGATTACATTTCTCAAAATTTTGATTTTGCTTTTGGTCAACATTCTGGGGTAATTGATTTAAATAAAGATAAATTTGAACTACCTAGATTTCCAATTAATGAAGATTATGGAGAACTAAAAAGATTTAATTCAATTATAAACTCGTTCCCACTTGAATATGAGAAATTACTACCTCTTGAAAAAAAATTATCCTCAGAAAATAATCCACCTAATTTTAAAGTTAAGTTTTTTAATGAACAAGATAACATTAAAAATATTAATTGTTATTCTAATGAATTAGATATGTGGGAAAGATCCAATACTGCTTTTGATGACAATGTGTTAACCATAAAATTCAGAGGTCCTTTTAAACCTAGAAGAGGTAGAATAAATTGCTCTCTTAATGATAATGGAAAATGGAGATGGTTTGGTATTCAATTTCCAATTAAAGAAAACTAAATAAGACTTTCTAAGTCACTACTTGAAGGAAGTAATTTAGCATCATCAAAATCTTTTAGTTTATTCTGCTTAATTATTTTTTGTAGTACTTCAACATACTGATTGCCTGTCTCTGCATATTTATTCAAGTACTTAGATAGTTCTATACTATCTAATAGTTTTTTAGAGTCTCTTAACTCCGCCCTAGCTTTTCTAAAATCTTTATAAGTTCGATGAGTATTTAAATTTCTTTGATATGCTCTCACTGAAGCTTGTAAAATATTAAATTTCATAACTTTATGATCTTCACCTTCTTTTGCATCTTTGGGCTTAAGACCTTCTCCTGACCAAGTCCATTGTCCAAACAAAGCATTACCTTCCTGTGCAAATCTAGAGGTTCCCCATCCTGTTTCTTTTGCTGCTTGAGCAATTGCGAGAGAAACTGGTATTTCATCCATTCTTATTTTTAATGTTGATAGATCTTTAGACTTTACTCCATATTGTTTATATTTTTTTTCAAGCCAGCTTAATTCTACGGTTGTATTATTGCTTTTATTAATAATAGCAAAAAGTGTTCTTCTATCTTTTTTTATAATGTTGTTTTCTTTTATGATTAAAGGCAAAATAATTTGTATAAAAAATTCTTTTCTTCTCTTTGTATTTTCTATCATCTTTAATTCGTTAGGCAGCAATGTTAATGCAACCGGTTTAACTAATTTATTTTGTCTAACATCATTAAGATTGTACTCAGTATCTTTAAATAATTTATTTATTGTTGACGCACTTAAGTAAACAGACTCAGTCTCGCTCTTATCTAAACTATAAACATCGAGTAGCACTTCTTCTTCATTTAAAGTTTCAATTACTTCTTTGTTTTTTTCTTGTTTGTTAAGAGCATATGCCAAAATTTTTTTGGAGTTGTTAGTATACTCTTTTGTATACAAATTTTTGTCAGCAAAATTAATAAATATTGGAGTAATATAGAAAAAAGAAATAATTATAAAACTACTTAGAAAAGTTCTTAATAAAGTATTTTTACTTTTTTGCTCAAATGTAACTTGATTATTTTTCATATTTTTTAAATTGCAACAACTTCTTTAACTTCAGGTAGATAATGACATAAAAGATTTTGAACTCCTTGCTTTAGTGTCATTGTAGAACTTGGGCATCCTGAGCAGCTTCCTTGTAATTGCACTTTAACCACCCCATCTTTAAATTCTTTAAATTTAATATCTCCACCATCTCTAGCTACTGCTGGTCTTATTTTCTCATCTAAAATTTTAACTATTTTTTGCTCAAGCTCATCTAGATTTGAATTTTGCTCTTTCAAACTTTCATCAATGACAAATTCTTTTCCTTCAAAATAAAAATCATTAATAAAGGAAATTACTATATGCTTTATTTCATCCCATTTAATTATTTCTTTTTTATTGATAGTAATAAAGTCTTCTCCTAAAAAAATTCCTTCTACTCCATTTATAGATAATAAATTTCTAACAAGTACATTTTGAGTCTCATCCTTATTAGTAATTTCATATGGTCCACTATTAGACACTTTTTTACCAGGTAGAAACTTAAGCGAATTAGGGTTTGGTGTAACTTCTGTTTGAACGAACATAAATTATATATAGTGAATATTTAAAAAATTAAAACTTGTTAATAAATTTTATCTAAAAACCTACTATTTCTTTAATTCTCTTGATCTTTTTTGAGGCTATTTGATTGGCTCTTTCAACTCCTTCTAGAAGAATATTGTCCAAATACGATTTATCATCTAATAATTTTTTAATTTCTATTGAAATAGGTTGAATTTTATCAACAAGAGCTTCGGAAAGTTTTTCTTTAAATTCTGAAAAATTTTTACCTGCAAAATTTTCAACACTTTTTTCTAAAGTAATGTTTGTTAAGCTTGAATATATACCTAAAAGATTTTTTGCTTCTAATCTTTCATCAAGATTTTTTGTGGTATTGGGCATTGGTAATGGATCTGTTTTTGCTTTTTTAATCTTATTTATAATCAGGTCCTTATCATCAGTTAAATTTATTCTACTTAAATCTGACAATTCAGATTTACTCATTTTCTTTGAACCATCTTTAAGACTCATAATTCTTGAAAATTCTTTTTGGATTAAAGGTTCTGGAACTTGTAAAAAATTTTCAACTTCAAAATCAGTATTAAATTTTTGCGCAATATCTCTACATAACTCTAAATGTTGTTTTTGATCATCTCCAACAGGAACGTGGGTTGCATCATAAAGAAGGATGTCTGCTGCCATAAGAACTGGATAAGAATAAAGACCGACACTAGCTTTTTCTTTATCTTTTCCAGCTTTTTCCTTAAATTGGGTCATTCTATTAAGCCACCCCATTCTAGCAACACAACTTAATATCCATGCTCCTTCAGCATGAGCTGGCACTCTCGATTGATTAAAGATTATACTTTTTTTAGGATCTATCCCACTAGCAATAAATGTGGCTACTGTTTCCTGAATATTGCTTGTCAACTCCTTAGGATTTTGTTTAACAGTAATAGCATGTAAGTCTACAACACAAAATATACAATCATTTTCAGTATCATTATTTAAATCTACAAAATTTTTTATAGCTCCTAAATAATTTCCTAGATGAAGATTACCTGTGGGCTGAACACCAGAGAATATTTTTTTACTCATAAATTAATACTTTAATTTAATATCATTCATTTGAAAAGCTTTGATAAAATAACACACAATTAAATAAAAAAATAATCCTAATATAACAGATAAAACTAAGTATAATGATTTAATTGATTGATTGAATGATAAATCATTTTGAAAAAAATTTAATAAAAAATTAAAAAATAATCCCATCAGAATTGATGCAAAAATTATTTTAACAAATTTGATAAAAAATATTTGATTGAAATAAAATAATTTTTTTTTTTTTAAAAAAATAAATAATAATATTGAATTAAACCAAGAGGAAATAGAAGTTGCTATCGGGATTATTATAAATCCAATTTCTCTAAAATAATAAATACTAATAAAAATATTAAGGATTACTGAAATCAAAGAAATATAAAATGGAGTTTTGGTATCATTATTTGCAAAGAAAAAACTTGAGAAAACTTTTATCAAAGCAAAAGCAGGGAGACCTAATGCAAAATAATACAAAGCTAAACTTGAGTTAATTACTGAATTTTCATTAAAAGACCCATATCCAAATAAAGCTGAAACAATTTGTTCTGATCCAATAATTAAAGCGATAGTAGCTGGCAGACTTAAAAACAAACTTAATTCAAGAGCTTTGTTTTGTATGAGCAAAATCTTATTTTTTTTTCTGGATTGAATATGTTTTGAAAGCTGTGGAAGTATAACAACTCCAATTGCAATACCAGCTATAGCTAGATTAATTTGATAAATTCTATCAGCATAATATAAATAAGAAACTGCACTTGCTTGAAATGATGCAATTATTGTTCCAATTAAAATATTAATTTGAGTAACTCCAGAAGCAAAAATACTTGGTAGAAGTTTTTTAAAAAAAAATTTAACTTTATTACTTACTTTTAATTTGAGGCTAAAATTAAGTGAATAATATTTTGACACGTATCTATATAAAAATATTAATTGCAAAAAGCCGGCCAAAGAAACACCATAAGACAAATAATAAACTAACTGATCACCTAAAGATTTAGAAAAAATCAATACTAAAATTAAAACAATATTTAAAATTATTGGGGCTGCAGCTGCAGCTGCAAACTTATTGTGTGAATTTAGAATTGCTGAAAAAAATGATGCTAAACAAACAAATAATAAAAAAGGAAATGTAATCCTTGTTAAATTTGTTGCTAATTCCATTTTTTCAAAATCACCAACAAATCCTGGAGCAATAATTGAGACAAATGCTGGCATAAAAATCTCAATTACAATTGTTAAAAATAATAATCCCAAAAAAAGTAGATTGAAAACATCGTTAGCAAATTTATTTGATTGTTTTTTACCCTTAGTTACTTCTGTTGAATAGCTTGGAACGAATGCTGCATTAAAAGTACCTTCAGCAAACAATCTTCTAAATGTATTTGGAATTCTAAACGCTAAAAAGAAAGCGTCAGCTAATAATCCTGTTCCAAGAAAAATTGCTATTAAAATGTCTCTTAAGTAACCAAGCAACCTGCTTATTATAGTAAAAAAACCAAATGTACCTGTTGACTTAACTATGTTCATAAATCATATTAGTCTTAATTTTACCCTAATTGTCAGTTTATTGTAAGCTTATTGTAGGAATATTTAGATTAAATATCACAAATAATAAAAGTTCTAAAGTTAGAGTAAAAATAAAATTTGATTTTAAAAGTTATAATAAAATGAAAAAAACTAACATTGATCACTATACAGATAAAGAAGCTTTAGATTTTCATAAAGACAAAAAACCTGGGAAGATTGAGATCATTTCATCAAAAAATATGACTACAAAGAGAGATCTTGCTTTAGCTTATTCTCCAGGTGTTGCGGCACCTGTAAGAATGATTAGTGAAAATCCAGAGTATGCATATGACTATACAAGTAAAGGAAATTTAGTAGCTGTTATAAGCAATGGTTCTGCAATATTGGGAATGGGTAACTTAGGGGCGCTTGCATCAAAACCAGTAATGGAAGGTAAGGCAGTACTTTTTAAAAGATTTGCAGATATAGACTCCATTGATCTTGAAATAGATTGTTCTGATGCAGATGAAATAGTTAATTCAATTAAGAATTTTGCTCCAAGTTTTGGAGGAATAAATTTAGAAGACATAGCTGCTCCTGATTGCTTTAAAATAGAGCAAAAATTAAAAGAAATTTTAGATATACCTGTCTTTCATGATGATCAGCATGGGACAGCTATTATTACAACCGCAGCATTAATAAATGCATTGGACATAAATGGCAAATCAATAAAAGAAATTAAAATAGTTGTTAATGGAGCTGGTGCGTCTGCTCAAGCATGTACAGAATTATTTAAAAATTCAGGTGTGTCAAATGAGAATATTATTATGCTAGACAGACAAGGTGTAATTTACAAAGGAAGACCTGATGGAATAGATCAATGGAAATCAAGATATGCAATCGAAACTGATTTAAGGACTCTTGGAGAAGCAATAAATGGTGCAGATGTTTTTCTTGGTTTGTCAGCTAAGGGTGCTCTTAAGAAAGAATTTGTAAAAAAAATGGCAAAAAATCCTATAATTTTTGCTTGTGCGAATCCTGATCCAGAAATTACTCCTGAAGAAATAAATGAAATTAGAGATGATGCAATAGTTGCGACAGGAAGATCAGATTACCCAAATCAAGTAAATAATTTAATTGGTTTTCCCTATATTTTTCGAGGTGCCCTTGATGTTAGATCAAAGACTATAAATGAAGAAATGAAAGTTGCTGCTGCTCAAGCAATTGCAAAACTTGCAAGAGAAGATGTTCCTGACGAGGTTGTGGCCGCTATGGGAGGTGAAAGACCACATTATGGAAAAGATTATATTATTCCTTCTACATTTGATCCAAGATTAATAAGTGTAATTCCAGCCGCCGTAGCAAAAGCTGCGATGGATAGTGGAGTGGCAAGAAAAAATATATATGACTTTGATTTGTATAAAGATCAACTGAAACAAAGATTAGACCCTACAGTAACCATTATGCAAGGAATAAATTCTTACATTAAAAAAAATCAAAAAAAAATAGTATTTGCGGATGGTGAGGATGAAAACACACTTAAAGCAGCTATAGCGTTTAAAAATTCTAAATTAGGTATACCAATTCTTGTTGGGAAAGAGGAGAAGATAAAAGAACAAATTAGAAATATTGGTTATAGTGATAATTTTGATATTGAAATAGTTAACTCTAAAGATGAAGAAAAAAGAAATAAATATGTAAAACATTTATTTCAAAAATTACAAAGAGAACAAGGTCTATTAGAAAGAGATTGTGATAGACTTGTAAGAAATGATAGAGTTATATGGGCAACTAGCATGGTTGCTTGTGGTGATGCAGATGGTGCTGTCACAGGAAATACACGACGTTTTGGCGCTTCATTAGATAAAATAAAACAAGTAGTTAATGTAAGAAATGGTGAGATCATGTTTGGACTTAATATGGTTGTACATAAAGGTAAAACTATCTTTGTTGGAGACACTAGTGTTCATGAATATCCAACATCAGAGCAAATGGCTGAAATAGCAATTTCAACAGCTAGAGTAGTAAGACTATTTGGTTTTGATCCTAGGGTGGCATTTGTGTCTCACTCTACATTTGGCCAGCCCCTCACTAGCCGAACAAAACATATTAGAAACGCTGTAGATATATTAAAAGAAAAAAAAGTAGATTTCGAATTTGATGGAGACATGCAGCCTGATGTTGCTTTAAATCCTGAGTATGAAGAGCTGTATCCGTTTTCAAAAATTGTCGGTAGAGCAAATATTTTAATTATGCCTGGTCAACACAGTGCAGCTATATCTTACAAAATGATGAAGACGTTAGGGGATACTAAAGTTATAGGCCCTTTACTAATTGGACTTGGATTACCTATAGAAATTGCTCCGCTAAGATCCTCCACATCAGAGCTAATTAATTTAGCTTCAATAGCAGCTTATTCTGCAGATGTAATTGATTATAAAAAATAATTACTCTCTTTGAATTCTCAAGTCTTCGAGCAACAAAATGCTTGCAATAACATCTTCTACATCCAAAATCTCTTTTGCCTCGCTGATTACTAAATCTTTTTCCTCAGAAGTTAATGCAATTCCATAAACATAGACTTTTTTCTTATAAGTATCTATTTGGTAATTGGTTGCTTTAATATTTTTATTTAAAATAATAGCTGTTCGAAGTTGAGAGGTTATTAGAATATCTTTTGCAGACCTTTTAAAGTTAAATTCTTCTTTTATTTTTATATCATTACGAACAGACCTGGCGCCTTTTGTTTCCCAAGCTAATTTTGTGAGTAATAGTTTTTCTTCGGGAGTATCAACTTTTCCTGTTAAAAAAATTCTTCCATCTAATACTTTTGATTTTACTGATAAAAGGTATTTTTTATCTTTAACTAGAATACGAGCAGCTATATTTTTTTGCATAATTGAGTCATCCATTTGAGTGCCAACAGTTCGAGGATCAAAAGCAATGCTAACTCCTGTGCCGAATATACCTTTTGATGAAACCCCAGCGCACCCAGATATAATTATACTTAATAAAATAATTAATATAAATTTAGATTTCATTTTTTAATTTCAAACAATAATTATAAATTTCCTTTTTTGAAATATCTTTGTTTTGACTAATAATTTCAGTAATCTCTTTTATGGTTAATTTATTAATCATCTTCTTAATAATATTTATATCTGATTCACTTAATTCTTTCGAATGATTTTTATCAATTTTTTTTTCGGAAACTACTATTGTTAGCTCTCCTTTTGATTCCATATCCAATATATCTAAATCATCTACATTTTTTCTTATAAATTCTTCATATATTTTTGAAATTTCTCTACAAAATACTATTTTTCTACCACTAAAGTTTTTTTTTAACTCTGGAATTATTTTATTTACTTTTTTAGGAGATATAAAAAAAACACTCGTTTGATCAAACTTTGAAATTTTATTAAAAGCGTTTATTAAAGCCTGCTTCTTTTCAGGCAAAAATCCATAAAAAATAAATTTTTCAGAAAAACCACTTATTGATACTGCTGATGCAACAGCTGAGGGTCCTGGTATAGGTATAACTTTAATATTATTCTTTATACATTCGTTGACTAATATTGCACCAGGATCAGAAATACTTGGTGTTCCAGCATCTGAAATTAATGAAATTATCTCTCCAGATTTTAGAAGATTAATTATTTTATTTAAGTTTTTTGCCTCATTAAATTTATGATTTGAAACAAGTTTTGATTTTATTTCATATCTATCTAATAAATTTCGTGAAACTCTAGTATCCTCACAAAGAATATGTGAAGATCTTTTCAATGTTTCAATAGCCCTTAAAGTAATATCTTTTAAATTACCAATTGGTGTTGATACTAAATATAGACCATTTTCATTACCATTTATTTGAGATTGTGATTTTATTACCATAATTAAGCTTAAAAAATATTATAGTAACACTAAAATGAGTAAATTTATTAAAATTATTTTTTTTGTATTGCTAAATTATTGTTTATTATTTTCAAATTTAACCAAAGCTTCTGAAAAAATTAAGATTGGTCTTATGGTCCCTTTGACAGGTTCTAATAAAGAGCTGGGACAATCAATTATTAAAGCTGTAAGACTAGCTGTGAAAGATATTAATAATAATTCAATAGAAATAATTCCAAAAGATACAGCTTCTAAAGCAAACAAAGCACTTAAGTCAGCATTTGAATTAAGTCAAATGGGTGTGAAAGTTGTTATCGGCCCAATTTTTTATGAAAGCATATCCTACTTAGATGAAATGAAAGATATGACTTTTTTATCTTTAACAAATAAAACATTAGATCTTCCAAAAAATGTGATTTCCGCAGGAATAAATTCTACATCTCAATTCAATACTATAAAAAAATTTACAGAAATAAACAACATAAGGAGAACGATATTTTTAACACCTATTCAAGATTATGAATTTGAAGTTAAAAAAGGAATCAAAGACTCTAGAATCAAAATATATAAAAATTATGACTATAATACAGAACCTACAAAATTAACAAAACAGATTGAAGAAATTACTAACTACAGAATTAGAAAACAAAACTTAGAAGATGAAATTTTAAGGCTAAAAAAATCAGATCAATCAAATAAAGAAAAAAAAATTAAAAAACTTAAACAAAGATATACTTTAGGAGATTTAAATTTTGATGCTGTTGTTATTGCAGATTTTGATGAAAGTTTAAAAAGTGTATCTACATCACTTTTATATACTGACGTTTCACCTAAAAATAAGTATTTTATTACATTAAACCAATGGTTTGATGAGAGTTTATTAAACGAAATAGATATTCAGCCCTTGTACTACCCATCTATAAATAAAAATAATTTTGAAAATTATAAAGATAAATTTTTTAAAGAGTTTAATGAATATCCTTCACACTTATCATTACTAAGCTACGATCTTGTAGGACTTGTCTATTATTTATCATTAAAAAATAATCTATCTAATTTTAAAAAACTTTTTAAAAAGGAAAATTCTTTTAAAGGAAAAATAGGTATTTTTGATATTAAAAATAATAAAATTAATCATCGTTTAAACTTTTATAAAATTGAAGATAAAAAAATTATAGAAATCTTTTAATTTTCTTAAATGCATTAAAACGATGGTCCATTTTATATTTTTGTAAAGAACTCATTTCACCAAAAGTCTTTCTTTTGTTTTTAGGAATAAAAATTGAATCATAACCAAAACCATTTTTTCCTTTTGGTTTTTCTGAAATATATCCTTCAACTTTACCTAGAACAGATGCTATTTTTTTATCCAAATAACAAATTGATAACGCACAAATAAATCTAGCTTTAACTTTCTTATGTTTCCAATTTAGATCTTTTTTAGTTAGTTCTCTGTACACTCTATCTATTCCTTTTTTAAAATCACCTTTTTTACCACCCCATCTAGCTGAATAAATTCCTGGGCTTTGATCTAAAATGTCTATCTCTAGCCCTGAATCATCTGCAAGACATATCAATTTTGTTTTTTTTGAAAAATGTTTAGATTTTATGATTGAATTTTCTTTGAATGTTAGACCATTTTCTCTTGGACTCTTAAGTTTAAATTCAGATGTTGAGTGTGTTTTAATATATTTTGGTAATAAATCTTTAATTTCCTTATATTTTCCTTTGTTATTAGTGCCAATAAGCAATTTTGAGATTTTTTTCATTAATACCTAGCAATTCTGAGATTTCTTACCATATATGCAAACATGGAAAAAGAAGAAAACTTAAATCAAGAGAACACTAAAACTGAAATAGCAGATGAGACCATCGGAACTGAGCAGCAGTCTGAAGATAAGCAAGAAGAAAACGAAAGTATAGAAGAAGAAAAAGAATTATCCCCTGAAGAAAAAATAAAAGAATTAGAAGATAAGCTTGCAAGAACTTTTGCTGAAATGGAAAACCAAAGAAGAAGGTTCGAAAAAGAAAAAGATGATGCATTTGATTATGGAGGTTTTACATTTGCAAAAGAAGCTTTAAATTTGATTGATAACTTAGCAAGATCAAAGTTAATTTTAGAAAGTGATGAGTCTCTTAAAGACACAGAAGCATTAAAAAAAACTTTAGAGCATTTTGAAATAATCAATAAAGATTTAATCTCAATTTTTACCAAAAATAATATTAAACCAATTGATTGTCTTAATAAAAAATTAGATCCAAATTTACATCAAGCAATGATGGAAATAGAAGATGATCAAAAAGAGCCTGGAACAATTGTTCAGGAAGTTCAAAAAGGCTTTATGATAAAAGACAGATTACTAAGACCATCTTTAGTTGGTGTATCCAAAAAGATAGAAATTAAAGTTGATAAAAGTGAGGAAAATAAGGAGAATTTAGACAAATAATTGCATTTGTTGAACTTGTAGAATTAATATTAACACATATATGAAGGGTAGAAATTAAATTATGAGTAAAATTATTGGAATAGATCTTGGTACAACAAACTCTTGTGTATCAATTATGGAAGGAAGCCAACCAAAAGTATTGGAAAATACTGAAGGTGCAAGAACAACTCCATCAGTTGTAGCTTTTACTGATGATAGTGAAAAACTTGTTGGTCAACCTGCTAAGAGACAGGCTGTAACAAACCCTGAAAATACAATTTTTGCTGTTAAAAGACTTATTGGAAGAAATTTTGAAGACCCAACTGTAAAAAAAGATATTGCAGCCGCTCCTTTTAAAATAGTTAATTCTGAAAAAGGTGATGCTTGGATTGAAGCAAAAGGAGAAAAATATTCGCCTTCACAGATTTCTGCTTTTATTCTTCAAAAAATGAAAGAGACAGCTGAGAAGTATTTAGGTCAAGAAGTAACCAAAGCAGTCATAACAGTACCTGCATACTTTAACGATGCACAAAGACAGGCAACAAAAGATGCTGGTAAAATTGCAGGTCTAGAAGTTTTAAGAATTATTAACGAGCCTACTGCAGCATCACTTGCATATGGTTTGGATAAAAAACAAAATAAAAAGATAGCCGTTTACGATTTAGGAGGAGGAACATTTGATGTTTCTATTCTTGAATTAGGAGATGGTGTGTTTGAAGTTAAATCGACAAACGGAGATACTTTTTTAGGTGGTGAAGACTTTGATAACGCTATTGTTGACTACTTAATAGCTGAGTTTAAGAAAGATAATGGTATTGACCTAACATCAGATAAGCTTGCACTTCAAAGATTAAAAGAAGCTTCTGAAAAAGCTAAAATCGAACTATCTTCAGCAGAACAGACCGACATTAATTTGCCGTTTATAACTGCAGATAAAACAGGTCCAAAACATATCAATTTAAAAATGACTAGAGCAAAACTTGAAGCTCTTGTTGAAGATTTAATTGCTAGAACGCTACCACCATGTAAAATAGCATTGAGTGATGCTGGTATATCTGCAAGTGACATTGATGAAATCGTAATGGTTGGTGGGATGACTAGAATGCCTAAAGTTCTAGCTGAAGTTAAAAATTTTTTTGGTAAAGACCCTAATAAAAGTGTTAATCCAGATGAAGTTGTAGCTATGGGTGCTGCTATTCAAGCCGGAGTACTTCAAGGTGATGTGAAAGATGTACTTCTTTTAGATGTTACACCTTTATCTCTTGGTATTGAAACTCTAGGTGGTGTATCAACTAAGCTAATTGAGAAAAACACAACAATACCAACAAAAAAGAGCCAAGTATTTTCTACAGCAGAAGATAATCAGCCTGCAGTTTCTATTAGAGTGCTTCAGGGTGAAAGAGAAATGGCAACTGATAACAAAATGTTAGGAAACTTTGAATTGGTTGGTATAGCTCCAGCAGCTAGAGGGGTTCCTCAAATTGAAGTTACTTTTGATATTGATGCTAATGGTATAGTTAGTGTTTCCGCAAAAGATAAAGGAACTGGTAAGGAACAAAAAATTCAAATCCAGGCTTCTGGTGGATTAAGTGAAGAGGAAATTGAAAAAATGGTAAAAGATGCAGAAGCTAATAAAGAAGAAGATAAAAAGAAAAGAGAGTCTGTGGATACAAGAAACCAAGCTGACACCTTAATTCATTCAACTGAAAAAAATCTTAAAGAGCATGGATCTAAAATTACTGATGCTGAAAAAAAAGCAATAGAAGATGCATCATCCAATTTAAAGGAAGCTCTTAAAGGAACTGACAATGAAGATATTAAGAAAAAAACAGAAGTGTTAGTTCAAGCATCAATGAAATTAGGTGAGGCTATCTATAAAGCTCAAGAAAAAAAACCAGACTCACCTGATGATAGTAAAAATAATGATGAAGGAAAAAAAGACGATAACGTAGTTGATGCAGATTTTGAAGAAGTAAAAGAAGAGAATAAAGAAGAAGATAAAGAAAAAAGCGCTTAAAAATCTCAACAACCATTATATTAGAGTAACTTATGGCTAAAAGAGATTTCTATGATGTTTTAGGTGTTGGGAAAAATGCTTCTCCTGATGAGCTAAAGTCAGCATATAGAAAACTTGCGGTTAAACACCACCCTGACAAAAATCCAGGTGATAAAGTTGCAGAAGACAAATTTAAAGAAGCTAGTGAAGCTTACGGAATTCTCTCAGATAAAGAAAAGAAACAAAATTACGATAATTTCGGTCATGCTGCCTTTGAAAATGGTGGTGGAAGACAAAGTGGTGGCTTTGGAGGTTTTAGTGGAGCAGACTTTTCAGATATCTTTGAAGATTTTTTTGGTGATTTTGGTGGTGGGGGAAGATCAAGAAATAGAAGCTCAAATAATAGAGGCTCAGACCTAAGATATGATTTATCAATTACACTCGAGGAAGCATACCAAGGTAAAAAACAAGATATAAAATTTTCAACCACTGAAAAATGCAACACTTGTAAAGGTAATGGTTCAAAACCAGGCCATTCTCCTGACAGATGTACTTATTGTGGTGGAAATGGAAAAATAAGATCTAATCAAGGCTTTTTTACTGTCCAACAAACCTGTCCTCAATGTAATGGTAATGGAGAAGAAATTACAAATCCATGTAGTGACTGTAATGGGCAAGGCAAGAAACAAGCCTCTAAGAAAATATCAGTTACAATTCCTCAAGGTGTTGATGATGGAACAAGAATTAGATTAGCAGGCAAAGGAGAGGCTGGTAGCAGAGGTGGTGCAACAGGTGATCTATATCTATTTATTAACGTTAATTCTCATGACTTATTTAAAAGATCAGATGAAAATTTATTTTTTGAATTTCCAATTTCTCTCGCAGATGCCGCATTAGGAACTACTATTGAAATTCCAACTATTGATGGGGGTAAAGCTAAAATAAAAATTCCTGATGGAACTCAAAATGGTAAACAGTTCAGATTAAAGGGTAAAGGGATGCCATTTATGAGAAGAGGTGATTTTGGTGACTTATATGTTCAGGTTAAAACAGAGGTGCCTGTTTATTTAAATAAAAAACAAAAAGAATTATTAGAGCAATTTAGAGAAATTGAGAACGATAAATCTAATCCAAGCATAAAAAAGTTTTTTCAAAAAGCCAAAGATTTTTGGAAAAATTAAAAGACTAATTAATTAAAAAAAGTTAGTATTTTCAGAATTTATATATTAAAAATTAAAAATCATTTATTATAATACAATGTCTAATCCTTTTATTTTAATAGCTAGAATACGTGTTAAAGAAGGTAAGGTTGAAGAATATCTTAAGATAGCAAAAGAAGCAGATGATGCCGTTAATGAGTCAGAACCAGATATGCTTATTCATACTTTTGATCAAGATCCAACTGATCCTTTAGAATTTACATGGAGTGAAGTCTACCGAAACAGTGAAGCTATGGTGCATCACCTTAATAATCCCCCCGTTCAAGCCTATGTTGAAAAACATCAAGAGATTGCTGACAGATTTGAAATAGAAATTTACGGGAATATTACAGAAGAAACTATTAGAGCAATTGAAGATACAAATGTACCCTTCAAGCATTTTAAAACTACTGAAGTAGGATATATTAGAGAAAAAATTTTTAATAAATGAAAAAAATTAATTTAGCGATTTCAGGTTGTATGGGTAGAATGGGCCAACAACTAATTAAGTCATCAAAAAAAAATAAAAATTTTAAATTAGTTACACTTACAGAAAATAGACTGGTAAATAAAAAATTTAACGGGATTAGACCAGAATTAAATTCAGATATTGCATTTAAAAAAACAGATATAATTATTGATTTTACTGTTCCTGAGTGCACCCTAGAAATATTAAGGATAGCATCCAAACTTAAGAAGAAAGTTGTTATTGGCACAACTGGTTTTAGTAGAACCCAAGAAAATCAAGTTAAGAAATATTCCAAAAAGATACCTATTTTAAAAGCTGGAAATATGAGCTTAGGTGTAAATTTGTTAATGTATTTAACTGAAATCGCGTCTAAATCTTTAAATGATGAATACTTAAGTAAAATATTTGAAGTTCACCACAAACACAAAAAAGACTACCCATCTGGTACAGCATTAATGCTTGGTAAAGGGATTGCAGATGGAAAAAATAAAAATTTATATAATTTAATTGGTAAAAAATTTTTAAATAAAAAATCTATTCCCTACGGAAAAAAAATTAATTTTAATTCTATAAGAAAAGGCGAAATTATTGGTGAACATGAAGTAAAATTCTCAAGTGGAAAAGAAATAATAACATTAAACCATGAGGCTTTTGATAGAACACTTTACTCCGATGGAGCATTAACAGCCTCTAAATGGTTAATGAAAAAAAAACCAGGATTATATTCAATGAGAGATTTGCTTAACTTTTCATAATGAATGAAAAACAAAAGGCAAAAATTATAATTAAAACTCTAAATAAAATTTATCCTAAAGCACCAGTTCCCCTTAAAAGTAAAAATACTTTTACACTATTAATTTCTGTACTTCTTTCTGCTCAATGTACCGATGTGAATGTAAATAATGTGACAAAAGATATATACCCAAAATACTACAAACCAGAACATTTTGTAAAATTAGGAAAAAAAAAAATCGAAAAATTAATCAAAAAAATTGGTATTTTTAGAATTAAAGCTAAAAGTATTTATTTAATGTCAAAACAGATTTTAGAAAAACATAACGGAAAAGTTCCTAGAACCTTTGAAGAACTGGAAAAACTACCTGGTGTAGGCCATAAAACAGCTAGCGTAGTGATGTCTCAAGGTTTTGGGTATCCAGCTTTTGCGGTCGATACCCATATTCATAGACTTGCACAAAGATGGGGTTTAACAAATGGAAGAAATGTAGTTCAAACAGAAAAAGATTTGAAAAGAATTTTTCCTGAAAGAATCTGGTCTAAACTTCATCTGCAAATAATTTTTTATGGGAGAGAATATTGTAAAGCAAGAGAATGTTATGGATTAACTTGTAAAATTTGTACTTCTTGTTATCCTAATAGGTATAAACCAATTAAAACGTTAAAAGCATAATGAAAATCGTTAATTTATTTCCACTGAGTATTATTCAAGAAAAAATTTCATTAGATAAGAATATAAAAAACGAAATGACCAAAGAAATTGAGACTATGGTTTCAAAATCTAATAATAGAGATTATAAAAATAAAAATGAAAGTTGGACTGGAGATACACAGGGATTTGAATATTTAAATAAAAACGAAAAATTTAGAGAACTTTTTACACACATAAAAAAGACAGCAATTAAATATCTTAATCATTTAAAAATTAATGAAAATGTTATTGATTTATACATCACCAGATCTTGGGCAACATTATCAAACGGTAAAGAAAATATTCTTCCACACAACCATCTTCAATCACACATATCTTTTGCATACTATTTAAAAAAAAAGTGCAGAAGATGCAAATATAGTTTTTATTGAAGAACATTTTCAAAACGAAATCATACCTGGTGTTTTTAGGAGTCCTACTGTAAGAAGCAAAGGTGTAATTAAAGAATTTAACATTTTTAATGCACCATCAATAGACTTAAATATTGAAGAAGATGATCTAATAATGTTTCCTTCTAAAACATTTCATAGAACTCAAGCTAACAAAATGAATAATGGAAGAATTTCTATTTCTGGGGATATTGTTTGTGTATTAAAAGATAGTAATTTAATAGAACATGTCATGCCACCTTTAGAAAATTGGGAAAAATTATAAAATGGAAGTTTTAGGCATTGGAAATGCAATTGTAGATATTTTATGTAAAGTTGATGAAACTTTCCTAGAAAAGCATTCACTGACTAAAAGCACAATGAAGCTAATAGAAGAAAAAGAATTTAAATCTTTATTATCTTCACTTAACATTGAACAGACTATATCTGGAGGCTCTGTAGCAAATTCTATTGTGGGGCTATCGCGGTTGGGAAATAAAGTTGGTTTTATTGGAAAAGTGAATAGTGATGACTTAGGTCAAAAATATGAAGATGGCTTGGTAATGGAAAATGTTGAATATTTATATTCAAAGAAAAATGAAACTTTACCAACAGGAACTTGTTTAATACTAATTACACCTGACTCAGAGCGAACTATGTGTACTTTTCTTGGAATTGCAGGAAAAATTAATGAAAATGATATAGGTGCTGAAGTAATAAAAAAAAGTAAAATAACCTTCTTAGAGGGATACTTGTGGGATGAGGGAGAGCCCAAGACTGCTTTTAATAAAGCAATTAAGAATTCTAATAAAGTAGCAATGTCGTTATCTGATTTATTTTGTGTTGTACGTCACAGGCTTAATTTTTTAGATTTAGTAAAAAATAAATTGGATATTACATTTGCAAATGAACAAGAGATAACATCACTATTTAATGCTAAAACCTTTGAAGAAGTTGTTTCATTTTGCAAGCAAATTGGTAAGTTAATTGTAATTACTCGTGGGGAAAAAGGAAGTGTTGCTATAAATGGCCATGAAGTTATTGAGTGTCAAAGTAAAAAGGATCTTAAAATAATTGATTTAACAGGAGCAGGAGATTTATTTGCTGCTGGTTATATTCATGGCTATATTAACAATTTTACAATATTAGATAGTCTTAAAAAAGGGACAGAACTTTCATCACAAATAATTGAAAAAATAGGAGCTAGAATTTAATCTTTTTTAAATCTTTTAAAGCTTCCTTTTCCTTTTTTTGACTTAATAATTCTCGGTTTATATTTGCTTGTAAAAAGATTTTTTGCAATCTTATTTTTTTTTTTAATTGACTTGATAACCATTTTTTTTACTAATTATAAAATTATTATCGTTAAATGTTTTAAGTATTTTTTTTCTTAATCTGTATATATGTGTTTCAACAGTATGGGTTTCAAGATTTGAATGATATTGCCAAACTTCAGATTGTAATTGATCAACTCGTACAGCATTATTTGATTTTGATAAATATATTATGATATTGATTTCCTTTTCTGTTAATTTTAAAACATTTTTTTTTGATTTTAATTCTCTTGAATTCAAATCTATTTTATATTTTCCAACATTAAATTCAGACTTTTCTATGAAATTAGCTTTAAGAAACTGGATATTAAATCTTTCTATTAATTTTGTAATCTTGATTGGTGTTTGGTCCAAAATAAATTGATTATTAAAATTACCTACTTTTTCTGAAGTAATAATGAGGTAATGTTTTAAATCATCTTTTATGTTATTTAATATTTTATCATTAGATGCTTCAAAAATTTTAAAATTTAAATTTTCTTCTAATTCTTTCATAATATCATAAAAAGAATTATTATTAAAAATTATCAAATTTTGCTTATCCATATATAATAAAGATATGATAATTCTTTTAAAAAATAAACATACACTTAAAGTAGATGAGTTTAATTTTAAATGTAGTATAGGAAAAAATGGGGTTACTACTAGAAAAATTGAAGGTGATAAGAAAACTCCTTCTGGTATTTTCAAAATTGAACATCTTTACTATAGAGAAGATAGAATTACTTTACCCAAAATAGATCTTAAGTGTATTAAAATTAGAAGAAAAATGGGATGGTGTGATGATCAAAATTATCCAAAAAAATATAATAAACTAATAAATATTAACGACGAAATTAGTCATGAAACACTTTTTAGAAAAGACCACAAATATGATTTATTAATACCTATTAAATATAATTATAAAAAAAGGATTCCTGGCAGAGGAAGTTGTATATTTATTCATCTTACAAAAGATTATGAGCCTACCGCTGGATGTGTAGTTTTGAGCAAGAAAGATTTTTTAATTATGTTAAGATTAATAAATAAGAATTCGCAAATTAAAATTTTCTAATATCTTTTACCAAAAATGGCTGACCCAATTCTCAAATATGTGGTGTTATTCTCAATGGCTTTTAGATAATCAGAAGACATACCCATGCTTATTTCTTTAAAATTAAACTTATCATTTAGAATGTTCATATTTTTAAAGTATTCATTAGATTCTTGATTTACAGGTGGAATGCACATTAGACCAATAACATCTAATCTTAAATCTTTACAAAAATTTAATAACTGATCAATTTCATTAGTATTTACTCCTGACTTTTGTTCTTCTGATCCAATATTAACTTGAATGAAGATCTTAACTTTTTTTTTTTGTTTAATCTGTTCATCAGAAATTTTTTGTGCAAGTTTTGCACTGTCTACGGAATGAATATAGTCAAATATTCTAATGGCAAATTTTACTTTATTAGTTTGAAGTTTTCCAATTAAATGGAGCTTTATTTCTGGTTTTTCAATTTTTATCTTTGCCCATTTGTCTATAGCTTCTTGTACTTTATTTTCTCCATAATCCAAATGTCCATATTCTATTAGGGGTAATATTTTATCTAAACTAAATGTTTTGGATACAGCAATAACTTTTGGTAATTTATTTATTTTTTGTTCTTCTAATTTTGACTTAATTAATTTAATTATATCTTCATAATTTTTAATTGAGCTATGCATAATAAATTTCCTATCAAATATTACTTCATTAATAAATTTGACACAAATAATATAGTTAAGCAGGATACAAACACTGCATTTATTTATAGAAATTATAATTCAAAAAGTAATTTAAATACTATTATAATGATTAGGAATTTTTGTAAGAAAAAAAGATATAAATTTTTCTTATCAAATAATATTAACCTGGCAATTAAATTAAATTTAGATGGGGCGTATATTCCTTCATTTAATAAAGACAAAAAACACTTATCATTTTCGATTAAAAAAAACTTCTTAATAATCGGTTCTGCTCACAATAACAATGAAATCAAAATTAAAGAATCTCAGAAAGTCAATATTTTATTTTTATCATCTTTATTTAAAAAAAATAAAAATTATCTAGGTATTAATAGATTTAAACTTTTATCGAAACTAACTGATAAAAAAATAATAGCTCTTGGTGGTGTCTCTTCTTCAAATTTAAAAAAACTTAAGTTACTAAATTGCATTGGTTTTGCTGGAATATCTTATTTTGAATAAAAAAAAGGCCCCTAGAAAGGGGCCCTTTTATAATTTAAATCTAAATTAAATTAGAATGCAAATCCGATATCGATAGCGTAACCATCGACATCATCTCTTGATGCAGTTGAACCACCTACGTTATCCATAGATACCATAGCTGCTCCAATTGTCATTCCACCTGAAGTGTATGAAACGTTTAAGCTTTTAGACTCTTCGTCTTGAGTCTTATCACCAAACTCTCTTTCAGATGCAGTGTAACCGATAGTTAAGTCATCAGATATTTGGTATGTAATACCAAACGCTGAGAATTCATCATCAGAAGTTGTTGCACCATCGTTTTCTTGCTCAGTTTCTTGAACACCAACAGTGAACGAACCAATAGCATACTTAGCGTACATAGTTTCAGTTTCTAATGAGCTAGTTCCTGATAGTCCATTATCATCTTGTGCATAACCAACTGTTAAACCTTCAACACCTGTGTATGCTAATGCAACAGAGATAGATCCGTCTGGTCTATCAGTTCCTGATGGTACGTAAGATACGTTAACATCTAAACCATCAACCATTTCTGGTGCATCGTAGAAGAAAGAATTAGCAGTTGCGAAACCACCAATTGCACCTTCTTTAAGTGCTTGCCCAGCAGCTGGAGCAGTTGTTTTACTTCCGACTATGTCCCAAGCTTCACCGTAAGCAGTAGGCATTACATCGTCAACAGCTGACATTGCAGAGTCTCCACCTTTAGCATTGAAAGTAAGCTTTCCTAAGCCATCCATTTCAACTGACATATATCTGTCATCAAGAGTACCGCCATCAATTTCTTGATAAGTTACTACTGACATACCATTATCTAATTCACCAGAACCTGTGAAAGTTAGAGAGTCACCAGATGAGAAAGTGTTACCACCGTCTGCATTACTTAAGTTGCTGTAGCTTATACTTGCAGAACCACCTACACTCATTGAACCAGCAAAAGCTGAAGTAGCAATAAGTGAACCTGCTAATGCAGTTAAACCTATTTTTTTAAAATTGTTCATGTTATTTTACCTTTCTTAGTTTTTATTATTAATTAATAGTTAACATTAACGTTTGCTATATAACTCTCATGACATTCTAAAAAAGATTAATATTTAATAGTAATTTTTATTTAATTATTAGAGTAAATTTTAATTGCAATTTTTTTAATAATAAGAACATATTAATGTATTTAATTTTACATTTAATATTTACAATTTAATTATGAATACTAATTAAATTAAGATTGTTGTATTATTATCACATCTAAATATTAACAAAAATTTAACTAAACCTAAATTCAAATACCCATTTTAAGTTTTACTGGTGCGTCAATATTTAAAAATATAAGGTACATATTACACATAATAGATATGCTTAAATAAAATTATATATTAATAAAATTAACACATATCATTCAGCTATGGAAAAAATATTTAATATATTGTACTCAAACTTACATAACGCAGGTTATAAAGATAAAAGCATTTTCAAAAAATTTTTATTCTCTACAAAGCAGCATTCTATATTAATTTTTTTTATTTCTTCTCAAAAAAAAAGGCAATCTACGCTAGAAGAAATCTGTTACAATGTTTCTGCAAAAGTAATTAGCAGGTCAACAATTCAAAATATTTTAAAAGAAGGTGTTAGTGTTAAATTTTTAAAAAAAGAAATTAACTCTGAAGATAAAAGATCCAAATATTACACCCTTACTGATGAAGCAAAAAAATATATGTTGGATTGGTTGTATGAGCAAAAAAAAGTTTTTTCAAACCTTAACGAATTAAATAATCTTAAATAAAAAAAGGCCCCTAAAAAGGGGCCCTTTTATAATTTAAATCTAATTTAAATTAGAATGCAAATGATACATCGATAGCGTAACCATCGATATCATCTACTGATGCAGTTGAACCACCCATGTTATCCATAGACACCATAGCTGCTCCAATTGTCATTCCACCTGAAGTGTATGAAACGTTTAAGCTTACAGACTCTTCGTCTTGAGTCTTATCACCAAACTCTCTTTCAGATGTAGTGTAACCGATAGTTAAATCATCAGATACTTGGTATGTAATACCAAATGCTGAGAACTCATCATCAGAAGTTGTTGCACCGTCGTTTTCTTGTTCAGTTTCTTGAACACCAACTGTGAACGAACCCCAAGCGTACTTAGCGTACATAGTTTCAGTTTCTAATGAGCTAGTACCTGCTAATCCATTGTCATCTTGTGCATAACCAAGTGTTAAACCTTCAACACCTGTGTATGCTACTGCAACAGAGATAGATCCGTCTGGTCTATCAGTTCCTGATGGTACGTAAGATACGTTAACATCTAAACCTTCCATCAATTCTGGTACATCGTAGAAGAAAGAGTTAGCAGTTGCGAAACCACCAATTGCTCCTTCTTTAAGTGATACTCCAGTAGCCGGAGCAGTTGTTTTGCTTCCGATTATATCCCAAGCTTCACCGTAAGCAGTAGGCATTACATCGTCAACAGCTGACATTGCAGAGCTTCCACCTTTAGCATTGAAAGTAAGCTTTCCTAAGCCATCCATTTCCATTGACATATATCTGTCATCAAGACTACCACCATCAATTTCTTGATAAGTTACTACTGACAGACCATTATCTAATTCACCAGAACCTGTGAAAGTTAGAGAGTCACCAGATGACCAAGAGTTACCTTTTGCAGAGTTACTTGCTCCACTATAGCTTATACCTGCAGAACCACCTACACTCATTGAACCAGCAAAAGCTGAAGTAGCAATAAGAGAACCTGCTAATGCAGTTAAACCTATTTTTTTAAAATTGTTCATATTAATTACTCCTTATTTTTATTGTTAATTATTAATAATAAACGAGACTTATTTAACATTTAGTGCAGTTTTTATTATAAAATCGAACCATATTTAGCTAATTATTTTATTATGTTGCATTTTTGCAACACAATATGCCTTAATTTTAGTGAAATTAAGCTATTTAATAAAATTGTATGATTTTAATAATTAATCTTTAAAAGCTAAAATATTCCCTATGAATAAAATACAAGTAACAATTTTTTGCATTATTTTATCTATAATTTTAAGTGCCTGTAATGGAAAAATTCCTGGAGCAGACGCTAGAAAAGTTTCTTATGATCCCAGAGAAAGGGTAAAGAAAAATTTAGAAGAAGGTAGAGCTTTTAGACTTGATGATGCTTTTAGCAACAAAGGTTCTGGTAACTTCGAATTTGCAAGTTCGAATGAACTTTGGCGTGCTTCACTAGATACTATTGATTTTATACCAATAGCTACAGCAAACTATAGTGGGGGAATTTTAATTACTGATTGGTATTCTGAAAATGATCAAAACAATGAGTCTATTAAAATCAGTATAAGATTTTTGACCAATGAAGTGAGATCTGATGCATTAGATATTAAAGTTTTTTATAAAAAATGTGTAACCGAGGTAAATTGTGTAATCTCTCAAAAAGATGGAAATTTAAGAACAGAACTTACAAAAGAAATTCTGAAAAAGGCTGCTATTTATGAAAAACAAAATAAAGATAAAAACTTTAAACCTTATCTAAATACATCAACACGAGGTGACAACCCTGACAGTACGAAATAAATAAAAATTAAATTTAATAATTATTTTTTGTGGATAGATATAATTTTAAGATAGTTGAAGATAAATGGCAAAAAATATGGGATAAAAATAGGTCCTATTCAGTTAAAATCGATAAGCATAAAAAAAAATTCTATTGCCTAGAGATGTTTCCATACCCATCAGGAAAAATTCATATGGGACATGTTAGAAATTATACTATAGGCGATGTGTTAGCGAGATACAAAACATTACAAAACTATAATGTACTTCACCCAATGGGATGGGATTCTTTTGGTATGCCAGCTGAAAATGCTGCGAGACAAAACAAATTAGACCCAAAAACATGGACTGAAAAAAATATTTCAGTAATGAAGACACAACTTAAAAAGCTTGGATTATCTATAGATTGGGATAAAGAAATTTCTACTTGTTCTGCAGATTATTATAAACATCAACAAGAATTTTTTTTAGAACTCTATGATAAAGAACTAGTCTATAGAAAAGAAAGTTATGTAAACTGGGACCCGGTAGATAAAACAGTTTTAGCTAATGAGCAAGTTATAGATGGTAAAGGTTGGCGTTCAGGCGCAATTGTGGAAAGAAAAAAACTTAACCAATGGTTTTTTAAAATTACTAAGTTTTCTAAAGAACTTTTAGAGAGCTTGGATGGCCTAGAGGAATGGCCCAATAAAGTAAAAGTAATGCAAAAAAATTGGATTGGAAGATCTTATGGCTGTGAAATTAAATTCCAAATTGAATCTAATAAAAAAATTGATGAGATAAAATGTTATACTACTAGACCAGATACCTTATTTGGTATGTCTTTTTTAGCACTTTCAGTAGATCATCCGGTTTCAAAATTTTATGAAAATGACAAAGAATTTATAAAATTTAAAAAAGAATGCTCTAAGACTGGTACAACTGAAGAATCAATTGCAGCAGCAGATAAACTAGGTTTTAAGACAGATTTATTAGCAATCAATCCTTTAGATGAAAGTATAAAAGTACCAGTTTATTTTGCAAACTTTGTTTTAATGGATTACGGATTAGGTGCTGTATTTGGATGTCCAGCACATGATCAGAGAGACTTGGATTTTGCAAAAAAATATAATTTAAAAGTCACACCAGTAGTCAGACCTGACAAAGATAAAGCTTTTTTAGTTAATGACAAAGCTTATACAGAGTCTGGTTATTTATTTAATTCAAAATTTTTAGATAATTTAAAAGTTCCTGATGAATCAATAGATAAAACTATAAGCTACTTAGAAGAAAATAATATCGGACAAAAAAAAACTAATTATAGATTAAAAGACTGGGGCATCTCGCGTCAAAGATACTGGGGATGTCCAATTCCAATAGCATATGACGAAAAGAATAATCCAGTTAAAATTCCAAAAGAAATGTTACCTGTTAAGTTGCCAAAAATTGATCAATTAAATTCTACAGGAAATCCACTTGATGAAATGTTAGAATGGAAAAATATCAAAATTGATGGAAAACAATGTACCAGAGAAACGGATACTCTGGACACATTCGTTGACTCATCTTGGTACTTTCTTAGATTTTGTTCGCCTCAAAATGAAAACTATGGTTTTGACACAGATGAAGTCAAATATTGGATGCCAGTAGATCAATATATTGGTGGCGTGGAACACGCTATACTTCACCTTTTATACTCTAGATTTTTTATGCAAGCTTTATCCTATAAGAATAATAAATTTGATATTAAAGAACCATTTAGTGGTTTATTTACTCAAGGTATGGTTTGTCATGAAACTTATAAGGATCAAAATAATAATTGGGTTAGTCCAGATGAAATAATTACTATCCAAGGAAAAAAATTTCTTAAAGAAAATGAAGAACCCATAAAAGTTGGTGCCTCAGAATCAATGTCAAAATCAAAAAAGAATACTATAGATCCTGAAAAAATTATTAAAGATTATGGAGCAGACTCTGTTAGGCTATTTATTTTATCAGATAGTCCGCCTGAAAAAGATGTTCAATGGTCCGATGAAGGCATTAAATCATCATACAAATTTATCCAAAAATTATGGGTACTAAATCAAAAATTTATTGAAGAAATAAGCAAAAATCATGCTCGTAATCACAATAGTGATTTAGAAAAAATAACAAATAAATTTATTAAAGAAATTACTCATAATATTGAGAATTTTTCATATAATAAGATAGTTGCCAATTTACATGAGATTTATAGCTCTCTAAATAAAATAATTTTAAATAAGATTGAAAAAGAGAAATTAATTGAGAATTATAAAAAGATTTTAATTGCAATTAGTCCTGTAATACCTCACTTTTCAAATGAATGTATGGAATTGGTGAATATTAAAGAAAAGATATCTTGGCCAAAAGTAGAGGAGAGCTTTTTAATAGAAGATAATATTAAATACATTATTCAATTTAACGGTAAAACTAGAAAAATTATTGAAACAAAAAAAAATATTAGTGAGGACACCCTGATAAAGAAAATTAAAGAAGACAATAAATTAAATGAATTTTTAAAAAATAAAAATATTCAAAAAAAAATATTTATACCCAATAAGTTAATAAACATAATAACAACTTAAAATGTTAAAAAAAAATATTATAATTTTTTCTCTATTTCTTTTTTTAACTAATTGTGGATTTACTCCAATTTATTTAAAAAATAGTGATGTTAATTTTTCAATTGAACAAATTAATTATACTGGAGACAGAGATCTTAACAATTTTTTAAAAAAAAATTTAGATAGATACAAAAATGAAAAAATTAACAATAAATTTTTTATCAATGTGGAAACTAAATATAAAAAAAATATTTTAAGCAAAGACAGTACTGGAAAAGTAACTAGCTTCCAACTTGGAGTAGAGGCAATATTTTTAATAAAATCAACAAACAAAAAAATAAAAATTACTGAAAAGAAAATTATAGATAGCATGGATGATAAATTTGAAGAAGCTAAATATGAAAAATCTATAAAACAAAGTTTTGCTTATTCTATATCTAACAAACTTATATCTGAGTTGATTATTAATTAATGATTTTAAAATCTTTTGAGATTAAAAAAATTAATCAAAATATTAATAATTTAATACTATTTTATGGAAAAAATGAAGGTTTAAAAAATGAAGCTCTTAATATTTTAATTAAGGATAAAAATAGTATTTCAAACTATGATGAAAAAGAAGTTTTAGATAATGAGAATAATTTTATTGAAAATATTTTGTCCAAATCTCTTTTCGAGAACCAAAAAATTATTGTTATCAAAAGAACAACTGATAAAATTTTAAAGATAATTGAAATTTTAAATTTAAAAAATATTGAAGATGTTACAATTATTTTAAATTCTGACAATTTAGAAAAAAAATCAAAGTTAAGATCTTTTTTTGAAAAAGATAAGAAATTAATTTGCGTTGCTTTTTACCCTGATAATGATCAAACTTTATCAAAATTAGCATATAACTTTTTAAAAGAGAAAAAAATTTCAATTTCATCCTCAAATATAAACTTAATAGTGAATAAATGCAGTGGAGACAGAGAAACACTTGTAAATGAACTTCAAAAAATTAAATATTTTACTAAAAATGGAAAAAAAATTAATACTGACAATATATCAAAACTGATTAATTTAAACGAGAACCACAGTATATCTGAGCTAATTGATAATTGTCTTGCTAAAAATGAAAAGAAAATAATAAGCATCTTAAATGAAAATAATTTTAGTAATGAAGACTGCATTGTAATTATAAGATCTTTTATAATTAAAGCCAAAAAATTACTGGCCTTATCAAAAGCATTTGCAATAAACAAAAATATAGATTTAACCATCTCATTAGCAAAACCACCAATTTTTTGGAAAGAAAAAGAAATAACCAAACAACAAATTTATAAATGGAAACCTAAAAATATTAAAAGACTAATCTACGCACTAAGTGAAACTGAATTACAAATTAAAAAGAATATAGATAATTCAATTAATTTAATTACAGATTTTATTTTAAGCCACTCTTCTGCAGAAACTAATAATTAGATTTAATTATATCTATAATTTTATTTAACTGATCTAGATCTTTATATTCGAAGGAGATTTTTCCTTTATTTCTCTTGGTGTTTTTTATTTCTACATTTAATCCAATTTTATTTAATATTGAAAGTTCAAGAGCAATAATATTTGTATCTTTTATAATCTTTGAATTTTGCCTCTTCTTTTTAAATAATTGAACAAAATTTTCTGCTTGTCTTACAGATAATTTTTTTTCAATAATTTTATTTGCAACAAAAGAAGCATTTTCTAATCCAACTAAAATTTTTGCGTGGCCAGCAGTTAATTTTTGTGTCTCTATTAGTTTTATAATTTCAGCTGGTAGAGTTAATATTCTTAATGAATTAGTTATGTAACTTCTGCTTTTACCTATAAATTTTGATACTTTTTCTTGATCATAAGAAAATTCATCTATCAATCTTTTATAACCTCGGGCTTCTTCTAACGGATTTAAATCATGTCTTTGAACATTTTCAACTATTGCAAATTCTAAAGATTTTAAATCATCTGCCTCTGTAATTACTACAGGAACATTATGAATACCTAATCTTTGTGCCGCTATCCACCTTCTCTCACCTGCAATTATTTCAAATTTTGAATTTTCATTGTATGACTTTCTAACTATGATTGGTTGTATCATTCCTCTTTCTTTTATAGAATTTGTTAAGTCTTCTAAGTTTGCCTCATCAAAGTTTTTTCTTGGTTGGTATTTATTTGGTATTAAGTCGCTTACTGGTAATTGGTTTTTTTGAATCTCTACTTTAGTTTCACCAATTAGCGATGATAAACCTCTTCCAAGACCTTTTTTAATTTTATCCATTAAGCTACACTCCCTATATTTGACTCTTGATTTATAAATTCATCAGTAAAACTAAAATAAGATTTACTACCAGGACAAGATTTGTCATAAATTAAAACTGGCATTCCATGCGAGGGTGCCTCTGACAATCTCACATTCCTTGGGATTACGGTTGAGTAAACTTTTTCATGAAAATAATCTCTAGCTTCCTTTTCAACTTGTGAAGAAAGTTTATTTCTTTTGTCATACATGGTCAAAAGGATCCCTCGAATTTTTAAATCTGGATTTAAACTTACTTTTATCCTCTCAATAGTTTTAATGAGTTGGGTTAACCCCTCAAGAGCAAAGAATTCTGTTTGTAAAGGTACCAGAAGTGAGTTTGAGCAGACAAGTGCCATAACTGTAAGAAGACTTAAGGAAGGTGGACAATCAATAAGTACATAGTCGTATAATCCTCTAGAATTGTTTAAATAAGAGCTTAATTTAGCCTTTAATATAAAGGCTCTATTACTATCGTCAGCCGTCTCTACCTCAAGCCCTGATAGATCTACATTAGAAGTGATAATATCTAAATTTTCAAACTTTGTCTTCTTGATTATCTCATTAATCTCTCTAGTTCCATTTAGTACACCATAAATTGTGTCACTTGAGTTGTCTACATTGGATAATCCAAGACCTGTAGTGGCATTTCCTTGGGGATCCAAATCAATAACTAAAATTTTTTTATTAAGTTGAGTTAATCCAGCGGCTAAATTTATGACGGTTGTTGTTTTTCCTACCCCACCCTTTTGATTTATTACTGAAATAATTTGCATCTAGTTTTTCTTATATCTTTTTTTATTTTTCTTACTAATTTTTTTTATGTTTAATAAAAATGAGTCATCATTTGTTAAACTTTTTTTTTCTATGTACTCTAAACTCCAATCATCTTTGGATTTTTCAAATATTTTTTTTCCACTCTTGCCCATAAAAAAAATTAAATTTTTATATTTAGAAAAATTTTCATAAACTAAATCTAGAACCACTGGCATTGGCTTGAATGCTCTTGACATAACCGTACCTGTTTCTAAATTTTTTATTTCAAAAATATTTTTTTGAAAAACTTTTGTATTTAAATTTAGTTTTTCTGAAACTTCTTTTAAAAAACGGCTTTTATGGTAGCTTTTTTCATAAAGATGCACGTCCATATTATTTTTCATATTTTTAAGTATAATTGCTACTACAATTCCGGGTAAACCCGCTCCAGATCCTAAATCTGTAGTTGTATTGCAATTAAAGTCAACAAAATCAATAATTTGTGCTGAATCAATAATATGACGCTCAATTATAGACTTTTTTGATGATGTTTTTTGGCTAATTATGTTAATTTTTTCATTTTTTTCAATAATCATGGATATATAGTTTTCAAAGTCTAAAAATGTTTCACGTGAAACATTTAAGTCATTTAATTTTGAGAATGATTTTAAAATTTCTTGATCCATTAAGCTATATGCTTAATAGACTTTCTTTTAACGTGTGACAACAAAATATATACAGCAGCTGGAGTAATTCCATCAATTCTTAGTGCTTGACCCATTGTTTTTGGTTTTATTTCTTTAAATTTAGCTTTTACCTCGTTTGACAACCCTGAAAGACCATCATAATTAATTTTATCTGGAATTATAAGGTTTTCATCTCTTTTAAAAGCTAAAATATCAGCTTTTTGCTTCTTCAAATAACCTCTATAATGAGCATTAATTTCAACCTGCTCATCTATTTCATTGCTAAAAAAAGGTATATCAGACCATATTTCTCTAATTTTACTCATATCTACTCCTTTTTGAGTTAATATCTCATTTGAAGATCTTAAAACTCCATCTTTAGCAATTTTTATTCCAAATTTATCAGCTTTAGTAGGTGATATAGTAGATTTGCTCATTTTTAACTTAATTTGGTTAATTTTGTGAAATTTATCTAAATAAAGAGCTTTTCTTGGTTCGCCAATTAATCCTATTTCTATACCTTTTGCAGTTAATCTTTGGTCTGCATTATCAGATCTCAGACTTAATCTATATTCAGCTCTTGATGTAAACATTCTGTATGGTTCTGCCACACCTTTAGTCACTAAATCATCAATCATTACACCTATGTAAGCATCAGATCTATCTAATATAAAGGGTTCTAATTTTTTATGAGATAGAGCAGCATTTATCCCCGCTATAAGACCTTGAGCTGCCGCCTCTTCATATCCTGTTGTTCCATTAATCTGACCTGCAAGATAAAGATTGCTAATTTTCTTAGTCTCAAGCGTTAAAAACAGTTCTCTTGGATCTATATAGTCATATTCTATGGCATATCCTGGTCTTATAATAGATACATTCTCTAAACCATTGATATTGTTACATATTTCTTGCTGCACATCAGCTGGAAGAGATGTTGAGATGCCATTTGGGTAAATTGTATGGTCATTTAGCCCTTCGGGCTCTAAAAATATCTGATGTCGACCTTTATCAGCAAATTTTACTATCTTGTCTTCAATAGATGGGCAGTATCTAGGTCCAACACCTTGTATGCTACCAGAATACATTGCACTCTTAGATAAATTTTTTTCAATAATTTTATGAACCTTATCGTTAGTATAAGTCATACGACATGAAACTTGTTTATTAATATTTTTTTTAGTTAAGAAAGAAAAAAAATAAGGATCATCATCTGCAAACTGTTCTTCTAAATTTGCATAATTAATTGTTCTTGAGTCAAGTCGAGGAGGGGTTCCTGTTTTTAATCTTCCTATTTTAAAATTGTATTTTTCTAATTGTTCACTTAATCCCGTTGAAGGTTTCTCATCATACCTTCCGGCAGGTGTTCTTTCATCGCCTATATGTATCAAACCATTTAAAAAGGTGCCCGTTGTTAGTATTAGCTTAGAACATAAAACTTTTTTACCTTCTTTAGTTATAAATCCAGTTATTGTATTTTTATCAAAAATAAACTTTATAACAGGATCAGAAAAAATGCTTAAATTACAGTAGTTTGCAAGTTTTTCTTGCATATATTTACGATATAATGATCTATCAGATTGAGTTCTTGGTCCTCTTACTGCTGGACCTCTACTTCTGTTTAATAATCTAAATTGTATACCCGATTTATCTGTAACCTCACCCATGACACCATCAAGAGCATCTATTTCTCTTACCAAATGACCTTTACCTAAACCTCCTATTGCAGGGTTACATGACATCTCTCCGATTGTTTCTATCTTATGAGTGAATAGGGCAGTGTTAACTCCTAGTCGTGCAGAAGCTGCAGCTGCCTCACATCCTGCATGACCACCGCCTATTACTACGACATCGAATGATAAATCATTTTTCATGAGTTGAATTTATAACTGATTATTATATTTACAAGGTGCGTATAATTTAGCTTAAATAAGCTTTAATTATCAACATTTTTTAGTAAAAAGGGGCTTAAAAATAAGGAAAATAGAGTATTATTTACCTATACAAAAATCGTTGAAAATACTGCCTAATATCTCCTCAACATCGACTTTTCCAACAATCATACCAAGATGTCTAGTAGCTAACCTTAAATCTTCTGCAGCTTTATCAAAATCTTTATCTTCATTTTTTTTATTAAAATTTTTTAGATACTCTAAACATTGTTCAAGATGTTGTCTGTGTCGTTCTCTTGTAATTAAAATATCATCACTTGTTATAAATTTATTTTTTAAATCATTTTTTATTTTTGAAATTAATTCATCTACGTTTAAATTTTCTTTAATTGAAATTAATACATGATTTAATTTTTTAATTTCAGGATCAATTTCTCCATCTAAAAGATCTGATTTATTTATTACTAAAATTGCATTTTCATCTAACAAACCCTTCAAAATATCAGTAAAATCAAGGTTTTTGGCATCAACAACTACCAACTTTAAATCAGCTTCCTCTGCTCTATTTAAAGATAATTTAATACCTTTCTTTTCAATTTCGTTTTTAGACTCTCTTATCCCGGCAGTGTCAGAAACAATTACGGGATAGCCATCTATGTTAAGATGTGTTTCAATTACATCTCTTGTTGTTCCTGCAATCTCTGAAACTATTGCAACATCTCTATTTGATAGATGATTTAAGAGACTAGATTTACCTGCATTAGTAGGTCCAAGAATTGCAATCTTAAAACCTTCTCTTATTCTTTCTCCAACCTTTTGATCATTCAAGATTTTTTCAATATTTTTTAAAACATCATCAGAACTTTTTATTATTTCTTTTAAAATATCATTTGGCAAATCTTCATCCGGAAAGTCTATTTTAGCTTCAACATGAGATAAAATTTTTAAAAGTTTTTCTCTTAAAAAATTATATTGGTCAGAAGATTTTCCATTCATAATTTTAATCGCTTGCTGTCTTTGAATTTCAGTTTCAGAAGAAATTAGATCTGCAATGCTCTCGGCTTTAAGTAAATTTATTTTTCCATTTTGAAATGCAAGTTTTGTAAACTCGCCTGGTTCCGCTAAACGACAATTTTCAATATCTGAAATAGAAGTGTGAAGAGCATCAATTACAGCCTTGCTTCCATGAACCTGTATTTCGGCCATATCTTCACCTGTGTAGCTCTCAGGCCCAGGAAACCATAGTATTATGCCTTCATCAATTAGCTCAGAAGTACTGATTTTATTGATTTTTCTAAGTGTTGCCACTCTTGGCACTGGAACACTTTTACCAGTTAATAATTTTATAGCTTTGGAAGTTTCTTGTCCTGAAATTCTTATAACTGCAATACCAGATACACCAGGTCCACTTGATAAAGCATAAATCGTCATCAACTTTTATTATAGCTATATATTATCTTTAATTATATAAATTTTTCATGATCATTTGGTTAGCATCCTATCCCAAAAGTGGAAATACTTATGTAAGAGCTTTTCTTTCAGCATATTATTTTTCTCAAAATGGTCAATTTGATTTTAGCCAAATTTCAAATATTGAACAATTTCCACATGAAAAATTCTTTAAACGAAAAGTTAATAGTATAAGCGAGGCATCAAAGCAATGGGTACCTATTCAAAAAGAAATCAATAAAGATAAAAAAATTAGATTTTTTAAAACACATAGTTTTTTAGGAAATTATCAAGGTAATGAATTTACTACACCAGAGACTACTCTTGGTGCAATATATATAGTTCGAGATCCAAGGAATGTATTAACTTCTCTTAAAAATCATTATTCTTTTGACGATGATAAAGCTCTAAAAATGATAACAGATAAAACAAGAAGCTTAATGTCAAACAACGGGTCACATGCTTCTCTCAACTTTATAAGCTCATGGGCTGAAAATTACTTATCTTGGTTTAGAAATAATCAATTTAGAAGACTTTTAGTGAAATATGAAGATCTCATAACAAATAAATATGAGACTTTTAGAGATATAATTGTTTTTACTAATACTCTGATGAATAGAGTCGAAGGTGTAGATAAATTAAAATTACAAAAAGCTATTGAGACTACAAACTTTGATGTTCTTAAAAATAAGGAGATCAGTGAAACTTTTGATGGATCAGAAAGTAGTTTTAAAAGTTGGAGAAAATTTCACTCAGAAAATAAAAATTTATTTTTTAATCTTGGTCCAGAAAATAATTGGAAGAAAATTCTAGAATTAAAAACTCAGAAAGAAATAGAAACTAATTTTAAAAATGAAATGTCTGAACTAAACTATATTTAATTAATTATTTTTTTATGATTATTTGGTTGGCATCTTACCCAAAAAGTGGAAATACCTGGATAAGAATATTTTTAAATAATCTTTTTTATTCTAATGAGGATCCGTCTAATATAAATAGCTTAAAAATAGGACAGTTTCCAAACCGAAGTCATTTTAATGGTTTAACAGATAACCTGGATGATATTAAAGAATTTTCTGAGAATTGTATAAATGCACAAGAAAGACTAAATCTATCTACCCAATTTAAATTTTTTAAAACGCATCACGCCTATTGGAAAAATGGAAAACATACATTTACAAATAATACAAATTCTCTTGGAGTAATTTATGTTGTTAGAGATCCAAGAAATATTATTACATCTATAAAAAACCACTACGATTTTATTGATTATAATGGTGCTCTTAATTTTTTACTAAATGATAAAAACGTAATAGGTTTAAGGCATTCTAGTAATGAGGTAGATTTACCTCATATAATTTCTTCTTGGAAAAATCATTACAATTCTTGGAAAAAAATGGAAAAAAATTACTTATTAATTAAATATGAGAATTTATTAGAAAACCCATTAATTGAATTTAAAAAGATAACTAATTATCTTGAAAAATTAATTGATAAAAAATTTGAAGAAAGAAAAGTCTTTGAGTCTATTGATAATTGCAATTTTATTAAATTAAAAGATCAAGAAAATAAGTTAGGATTTATAGAAGCTCAAAAAGATAAGTTTGGAAAAGTAAAACCATTTTTTAATTTAGGGCCTAATAATGATTGGAAAAAATTATTAGACAAAAATATCGCTAAAGTTATAGAAAATGAATTTAATAAAGAAATGTCTGAACTAAACTATATATAATACTAAGCTGGCTTATTCATTGAGTTAAAAAACTCTGCATTATTTTTTGTATCTTTTAATTTAGAATTAATAAATTCAATTGCATCCATTGTTCCCATAGGTGCAATTATCCTTCTGAGAACATTCATTTTTTGAAGATCGTTTTTATCAAATAGCAATTCTTCTCTTCTAGTTCCAGATTTTGTTATATCAATCGCTGGATAAATTCTTTTATCAGCTATCTTTCTATCAAGAACAGTTTCACTATTTCCAGTTCCTTTAAATTCCTCAAAAATTACTTCGTCCATTCTACTACCAGTATCGATTAAAGCAGTAGAGATAATTGTTAAAGATCCACCTTCTTCAATATTTCTTGCTGCACCAAAAAACCTCTTTGGTCTTTGAAGGGCATTAGCATCTACGCCCCCGGTTAAAACTTTTCCAGAACTTGGAATAACAGCATTATATGCTCTTCCCAATCTTGTTATCGAGTCTAGCAATATAACAACATCCTTTTTATGTTCTGTTAATCTTTTTGCTTTTTCAATGACCATCTCAGCTACAGCAACGTGCCTTTGCGCTGGTTCATCAAAAGTAGAACTTATGACTTCACCTTTAACAGTTCTCTGCATGTCTGTAACTTCTTCTGGTCTTTCATCAATCAGTAAAACCATCAAATAACTTTTTGGATAATTTTTAGCAATCGAGTTTGCGATACTTTGCAAAATCATTGTTTTACCAGCCTTAGGTGGTGAAATAATAATAGATCTTTGCCCTTTTCCAATTGGGCTAACAAGATCGATTAATCTTGGTGTTAAATCTGGTTTTTTTTCAATTTTTGTTGTCTCCACTTCCATGACCATTTGTTGATCCGGATAAAGAGGTGTTAAATTATCAAATGCGATTTTGTGTCTTGCTTTTTCTGGTTCTTCAAAATTAATTTTACTAACTTGAAGTAATGCAAAATATCTTTCGCCTTCTTTGGGGGCCCTAACTGGTCCCTCGACAGTATCTCCCGTTCTTAAACCAAATTTTCTTATTTGACTTGGACTAACATAAATATCATCTGGTCCTGGCAAATAATTTGATTCCATCGCCCTTAAAAAACCAAATCCATCTTGTAATAATTGTAAAACGCCCGCTCCAGTAATTTCCTCTTTTTCCGCAACTTTTTTTAAGATAGCAAAAAGAATTTCTTGTTTTCTTAAAGTGCTAGCATTCTCTATGCCCAGTTCTTCAGCTTGAGCGATAAGTTGTTCAGATGATTTTAGTTTTAACTCTTGGATGTTCATGATTTAAATTTGTAAGGACTAAATAGATTAATTTAATATATATGCTTAGAGTAATATTTCAACCCTAGATTGGCTTAAAAATAACCAGAAATACGATAAATATAAGCATTACTGTTGGAATTTCATTAATTATTCTAAAGAATTTTGCAGATCTAGTATTAGAATTATTTTTTAAAGATAGAAGGCATTTTCCAAGGTAATCATTATAACCCGATAACAATATAACTAGAAAAATTTTTATTTGCATCCATAGTTGAGAAAAAATTTCAATTCCATTTAGATAGATTAAAATTAAACCAAAGATCCATGTTAAGATCATTGCTGGACGCATGATGTAAAAGAAAAGTCTTTTTTCCATTACTTCAAATATATCTGTAGCTTCTTTTTTATCTTTATTCTCAACATGATAGACAAAAATTCTTGGGAGGTACAAAAGACCAGCCATCCAGGAAATAACAGCTATCAAATGTAAACTTTTAAATAATAAATAACTATTCATAATTTAAACACGGGCATTTAATAAATTGATTTGGGCATTGTATTTTAGGTGGGAATAGTTCTCCATTAAAATTATAATCATTTTTATTAATTATTAGGGCAGACATAGCTTTTATATAATTTTCATTGGTACCTAGAGCTGGTACTCTTGTATAATTTTTACATCCATTTTTGTCAGCCAATTCTTTATATTCTATATCCAACTCAACCAAAGTTTCTGAATGCTCTGACACAAATGCAATGGGAACCAATACAATATGTTTCCCTAATTTTGAATTTTCTACAATTATATCTTCTGTTGATGGACCTATCCATTTTAAAGGTCCAACACGACTTTGATAACTTAATATCCAGTCTAAGTTTTTAATATCTAAAGACTCGACAATTTTATTAACTGATTGTTCCACTTGCCATTGATAGGGATCACCTTTTTTTATATTTTTTTCAGGTAAACCGTGTGCAGAAAATATTAATTTAAAACTTTTTAAATTATTAATCTTTTTAATTATTTCCTCTGTATGAGCCAGAACGAAATTCTCATCTGTTGGATAACAGCAAATTGTACTTGTTTTAACATTAAGATTATTTTTTTTACAAATATCTTTCCATTCTTTAATTGAAGATCCAGATGTTGCCGCAGAATATTGTGGATATAGAGGCATTAAAATAATTTCATCTGGGTTAAAATCTCTCACATGGTTAACAACTTCTTCCGCCCTTGGATGCCAACATCTCATAACAATAAAACATTTATATTCTGAAGTTTGATCATCGTTATTAAGTTTTAGTTCAAGTGCTTGAGATTGTTCTTTTGTTAATTTTAAAATAGGGGATGATCCACCCAGTTCTTGGTAAATCTTTTTGGCAGTTGGGGTTCTTCTGTTAGAAATTAATTTGGCAAGAGGATATCTAAAAAATTTAGGTAAATTTAATATTGCTGGGTCGTTAAATAGATTAAATAAAAATGGTTCAACATTTTCTAATTTATCAGGTCCGCCTAAATTAAAGAGAATAACAGCTTTTTTCATTAATAATCTTTTACTGTATTCACCAAGTATTCAAACATATTGGGATCTGTTTCGGGCAAAACTCCATGACCTAAATTAAATATATAAGGGTGGTCTTTAAAAATATCCAAATATTTTATTGCTTCTTTTTTTAAAGTATCTTTATCTGAAAGTAACATTTTAGGATCAAGCCCACCCTGTATTGGAATTTTTATATCTTTTAAAATTTTTTTTGGATCGACATTATAGTCAATACTCACTGCATCCGGCTTAACAATATCACAAAATTCTTTATAGTTTTTAATTTCTCTAGGAAAACAAATTACAGGGATATTTAAAGATTTAACATAATTAACTAAGTTTAGAGTGGGTGAATAAACATAATTAGGTAGGTCTTTCTCTTCTAATAAACCTGCCCAACTATCAAATATTTGTATTATATTTGCGCCATTATCAATTTGATTTTTAATATGTATTTTTAAAAATTTTTCTAAAATTAATAAAATTCTATTTATTAAAAAATCATTTTTAAAAAAATCTTCTTTCAAGTTCTTTTTAGGGGATTTTTGATTAATAATATAAACAAGAAGTGTCCAGGGAGCACCAACAAATCCTATTGTATTTTTATTGTTTACTATTTCGTTTGTACTTACTTTTTTAATTGCCTTATATACTGGATAAATTTTTTGAACAAAATCAACTTCATCTAATTTTGACATCTCTTCGATATTAACTTCACCAAGTTTAGGGCCAAAACCTTTTTCAAATTCTACTTTTTGATTTAAACCATATGGTAACATTAAAATATCAGAAAAAATAATAGCTGCATCCAAATCAAATCTTTTTAAAGGTTGCAGAGTTATTTCTGATGATAAATTTTCATTTAAACATAATTTTATAAAGTTTGGATTTTGTTTTCTTATTTCTCTAAATTCAGACAAGTATCTTCCAGCTTGTCTCATTATCCAAATTGGATTTATTTTCGTGTTTTTATTTATTATTACTTTGTAAAGAGGTGTCATATTAAAATAGTATATATATTTATTGTATTAGTATTATGTATTGTGAATATTGATGATAAGTTTTTTTTAACATTTTATTAACAACTTAATAACAATTATTAATTGATTAAATTGTTTAAATTGAAGCTTTTAAAATATTTATTCAATATATTGTATAATTTTATTCATATGTTTGTTAATGTGAACAAAACCCTTATTTTACAATGAAAATTAACCAATATTTAAATTGAGTAATTTTATTAAAATAATACAAATTTATTAACAATTTATTCATGAGCAATACATATCAAATTTACCTTATATCTGACTCGACTGGAGAAACGCTTGATCGAATTTTTTTGGCCTTAAAAGCTCAATTCAAAAATATTGAATATAAAGTACATTCTTATTCCTTCACAAGGACTGAAAATCAAATTCTTAAAATTTTAGAAGATGCAAGAAAAAATAAAAATTCAGTAATCCTATATACTATTGTAGACAATAATTTAGCAAAATATTTAGCCAATATAAGTGATGGAAAAAAAATCCCTTGTTTTGGTGTACTGGGAAATTTAATTTTAAATTTTTCTAAAATTTTAAATCAAAAAGCTTCTCATGAACCAAGTGGACAACACGCTCTCAATGATGAATATTATGAAAGGATTGAAGCCATACAATTTACAATGAGCCATGATGATGGAAATTTAGTAAATGATATAGAAAAATCAGATATTATCTTGGTTGGCGTTAGTAGAACAAGTAAAACACCCACATCAATTTATTTGGCCAATAAAGGTTTTAAAACTTCAAACATACCACTTGTAAATGAAAACTCTTTACCAAAAAAACTGAGAGATAACCCGCAATTATCTTGTGTTGTGGGTTTAAACACAGAACCAGAACGATTAGTTGATTTAAGAAAAAATAGAATGACTTCTTTAAAAGAATCTGAAAACATAAAATATACAAATATAGAAGATATAAAAAAAGAAATTATAGACGCAAAAAAGACTTTTCAAAAATATAAATGGCCATCAATTGATGTTACTAGAAAATCAGTAGAAGAAACTGCTGCTTCAATAATAAAAATACACGAAATATATTTAAACAATGTTAAATAAAATTATTCTTGCCTCCAAGAGTAAAGTTAGAAAAGAAATATTAGACAAACACAATTTACCTTGTGAAGTTAAACCATCAAACGTTGACGAAGATGTTGTCAAAGAAAGCCTTACCAAAGAGTTAGCTTCACCAGAAGATATTTCAAAAAATTTAGCTGAATTAAAAGCTAATAAAGTTAGTTTAAGTCAAAGAGACCAACTAGTTCTGGGTGCCGATAGTGTAATAGATTTGGATAATGAATTGATATCAAAACCTGAAAGCAGAGAAGAAGCTTTAATAATCTTAAAAAAACTCAATGGAAAAAAACATCACTTAATAAGTTCTGTCTGTATCTCAAAAAATGGCTCAATGATTTGGAATTATACCGATAAAGCGGAGCTAACAATGAAAAATTTCACAGATGAAGATTTAAAAATTTATTTATCAAAAATACCAGACAGAATCTTATATGCTTATAACGTTTATCAGATTGAAGGGGAGGGAAGAAATTTGTTTTCAAACATTTCTGGAGATGAAGATACTATAATGGGATTACCCGTCTTAAAAATTAAAGAATATTTAAAAATTCAAAAATGAAAAAATTTGTAGTCATAGGAAACCCCATAGAACATTCATTGTCTCCAACATTACATAATTATTGGATTAAAAATAATGGTATTGATGCAATTTATGAAAAAAGGAAATTGAATGAAGATGAATTAAAGCAACAAATTTTACAGGTTAAAGAAAAAAAAATAAGCGGTATTAATGTTACTGTACCATTTAAAAAAACTATTATCCCTTTTCTAGACGAATTAAGTATTGAAGCTGAAAGCATACAATCAGTTAATACCATTTATTTAAGAGACAATAAGGTAATAGGGCACAATACAGATATATTTGGTTTCGAAACTAGTATTAAAAAATCAAAATTTAATCTTACTGATAAAGAAGTTTTAATATTAGGAGCTGGTGGAGTGGTGCCTTCAATTATTTTTGCCTTAAATAAAATGAAAATTTCCAAAATTAAAATAAGCAATAGAACAAAAGATAAGGCAGAGAATTTAAAAACACTTTTTAAAAATATAGAAATAATTGAATGGGGTGAAGTTCCAAATGTTGATATGATTATTAATGCAACAAGTTTAGGTTTAAAAAAAGAGGATAAAATAAATCTTGATTTTTCTTTAATTTCTAAAAATGCATTTTTTTATGATGTTATTTATAATCCTAGAGAGACAAATTTTTTAAAAACAGGAAAAAAATTAGGCTGTACAACTTTAAATGGTAAATTAATGTTTATTTATCAGGCTCTTTTGGCTTTCAATATATGGCATAAATTAGAACCCAATGTTGATGAAAATGTAATTAAACTTTTAGATTAATGATTAAAATTGGAATTTTAGGAGATATAGGTTCTGGCAAAAGTTATGTGGCTCAAAATTTTGGTTACCCAGTCTTTAATGCTGATTATGAGGTAGCAAAATTATACCAACAAAATAAAAATGTTTTTAAAAATTTAAAAATAAAACTACCAAAATTTATCAATTCATTTCCAATAGAAAAAATAGAAATTTCTAACGCAATCCTAGCTAATAAAAATAATTTAAATAAGATTATAAAAATTGTTCATACCGAAATAAGAAAAAAAATGAATTTATTTTTAAAAAAAAATAAAAATTCAAAAATTGTTATATTGGATATTCCATTATTATTAGAAAATAAAATTAATAAGAAAGAAGATGTATTGGTGTATGTCCAGTCTTCTAAATTTAATATCTTAAAAAGATTGAAAAAAAGAAAAAACTTTAATAATAAATTAATGAAAAAATTTAAAGCAATACAATTACCAATTAGTTATAAAAAGAAAAAATCTGACTTTATTATTAAGAATAATTTTACAAGAAAATCAGTTAAAGATGATATAAAAAAGATATTGAAGAAATTAGATAAATGAAAGAAGTTGTATTAGATACAGAAACAACTGGGATTTCAATCAAGGAAGGACACAGAATTGTTGAGATAGGTTGTATTGAATTGGATAACTTAATTCCAACTAAAAATAAATTTCATTGTTATTTAAATCCAGAAAGAAAAGTATCAGAAAAAGCCTTTGAAGTTCATGGATATACTGATAAATTTTTAGCTTCTCAAAAAAAGTTTAGAGATATTGGAGAACAATTTTTAGATTTCATTAAGGACAAGAGACTTATAATTCATAATGCAGAATTTGATTTAGGACATTTAAATAATGAATTGTCTTTATTTGGTAAAAAAAAAATAAATAATGAAATAATAGATACTTTGATTTTAGCTAGAGATAAATTTCCAGGTTCTCCCGTCAGTTTAGATGCGTTGTGTAAAAGATATAGGGTCGATAATTCAAAAAGAACCCAACACACAGCTTTAATTGACTGTGATTTATTAGCTAAAGTTTATATAAATCTAATTGATCAAAAAGAACCAACCTTAAATTTTAGAAATCGAGATGATGAAATTAAAGAAAAAAAATTTGGTGTTGATTATTATAAAAAAGTAATTGCTCCAACAACAGAAGAGCTAAAAAAACATAAAGAATATTTAAAAAAAAATCTAAAAAAAAATTTTTTTTAATTTAGTCTTTGATTAAAAAGTTCTTCAAAGTTAACTTTTTTTTCAAATTTAATAGCTGGATACCCTGAATTATGAAGTAGATCTAATAAAGATTTTTCTAGACTAGGGTAAATTTCTATTTGAACATCACATAGAATAATTTTTTCTAATTCCTCTTTCTCTTTAATTTCATCATCTATTTTTACAACTGTTGCAAAATTTATTTCAAAGTATGATTTTTTTTTACTTTGTTCTTTATCTGAAAATTTCAATATAGTTTCAATTTCTATCATCTTATTTTTTAAAGGTTTTGATTTTATATCTATGTTAAGTTGATATTTAGAAATTCGATCTTTTACAAAAATATATGTTTCAATATCAGGTGTTTCACCTGACGTATCCTTTATATATTTTCCCAAAATTTTATATTTTTTTGTCATGATCGTCTTCTATATCTTCAAAGTCCCCATCAATAAAAGTATTTTTTTCAGTGTCACTAGTTTTAAATTTTTTTGCAAATTTACCAAAAAAAAATTTTCTTGTTATTGGAAATATTAATAAAAAACCCATAACATCTGTAGCAAATCCAGGAATAATTAAAAGTAATGCTGCAAAAGCAATTGCTGCGCCAGATATCATTTCATATGTTGGTGCTTTATTGTTTCTTAATTGGGTAAATCCAGCTTTAAGAGTATTCAAACCCTCGTATTTGGCATAGTAAACACCAATAATTGCAGTTGCAAATATTAATAAAACTGTTGTAATCGCACCAATTTGAGAACCTATTTTTATAAAAAGAAATATTTCAATAGCTGGAATAAAAATTATTAGTAATAAAACTGAGTTCATTTGTCTGTAATCTAAATTGCTGGTTGAAATTAATCAACATAGTAATTACTATAAGGTCATGAGCTACAGTTTTGAATATATAGATATAATTCTTCTAGTAATGATTGCTGGATTTATTTTCCTAAGACTTAGAGGAATACTGGGAAAAAGAACAGGATTTGAGGGAAAAGCCCCTCCAAAATTTGAAGAAGTTTTGAATAAAATGAGGACAGAAAAAGTTCAAAAAATTAATGAAAATTTTGATGATTCTGCACAAAAAGAATTTTTAGAAGGAGCGAAAATTGCTTACGAAACTATTATTACAGATTTTAGTGATAATGATAATAAAATAGTTGCGAGCAAACCACTTCTTAGTGAAGAGATATTCAATCAATTTAATGAAGCGTTAAAAGAAAGAAGTAACAGAGGGCATTATGCAGAAATAACTTTTATAGGGATTAATTCTGCAATTATTAAAGAGCATAAAAAAATAGATAAAATTTTAAATGTAACAGTAGAATTTATAGCTGAAGTCATAACTTGTATTAAAGATAAAGATAAAAAAGTAGTATCAGGAGACTCAGAGAAAATAAAAAAAATCTATGATACTTGGGTATTTTCAAGAGATATAACATCAGCTAATCCAAATTGGCAATTAGTTAACACCTTAACTTAATTGACTGATAATATTTCAGAAAAAGATAAAAAAGATTGGGAAAATTTTATTTCAAAAAATGAAAGATTACCAAATAAAGACATTAAAATAGATAAAAAATTAACTTATAAAACAAGATCAATAGACTTACATGGATATACTCTAGATAAAGCAAATAAATTGATTAAGGATTTTATTATTAAATCTTATCAAGAAAAAATAAATAAGTTGATAGTTGTTACTGGAAAAGGGATTCATTCTCAGAATGTAAAAGATCCCTATGTTTCGAAAGATTTAAGTATTTTAAAATACTCAGTACCTGAATTTATTTCAAATAATAATAATTTGATGAAAATTATTTACGAAATGAAAGATGCAAAAATAGAGGATGGTGGTGCTGGAGCTTTTTATATTTTTTTAAAAAAAAATAAATCTATAAAATAAATTTTGAAAGATCTGTATCTTTAACTAAATAATCTAAATTTTTATTAATATATTCCTTGTTAATAATTATTTTTTCACCAGAGCGGTCAGTTGCTGTAAAGCTTATTTCATCTAAAATTTTTTCAATTATTGTGTGAAGTCTTCTAGCCCCGATATTTTCAACAGTAGCATTTACCTCAGATGAAATGTTTGCAATAGTATCGATACCATCATCTGAAAATTCAAGTTCAACATTTTCAGTTTTTAATAAAGCCACATATTGTTTGATTAAACTGAAATCTGGTTCTCTTAGAATTCTTTTAAAATCATCACTAGTCAATGCTTCTAGTTCAACTCTTATAGGTAGCCTTCCTTGAAGCTCAGGAAGTAGATCGGATGGTTTTGCAAGTTGAAATGCTCCAGAAGCAATAAATAAAATATGATCAGTTTTAATTGCTCCATGTTTTGTGTTTACTGTAGTTCCCTCAATTAATGGCAACAAGTCTCTCTGAACTCCTTCGCGAGAAACGTCTCCACCAACCCTATCTGTTCTTGCAGAAATTTTATCTATTTCATCCAAAAATACTATTCCATTATTCTCAGTTGATAATTTTGCTGCTTTAATAATTTTATCTTCTTCAATTAATTTATCTGATTCATCATTAATTAAAATCTCGTGTGATTCTTTTACTGTCATCTTCTTCTTTTTTTCTTTATTTCCCATTGATTTACCAATCATTTCACCAATATTAATCATGCCAACGTTTGCTCCAGGCATTCCAGGTATTTCAAAAGAGGTATTACTTGATCCACTGTCGCTTACAGCAATTTCTATTTCATTATCATCAAGATCACCATTTCTTAGTCTTTTTCTAAAACTTTCCCTTGTTGCAAGGCTTGCTTTTTTACCAACTAAAGCATCCAAAACTTTTTCTTCGGCAGCTTTTTGAGCTTGAGCATGAACCTCTTTTCTCATTTTTACTTTTTCCATGCCAATAGCTATCTCAATTAAATCTCTTATTATTTGCTCAACATCTCTTCCAACATATCCCACTTCAGTAAATCTTGTTGCTTCAACTTTAACAAAAGGTGCTTCGGCTAGTTTTGATAATCTTCTAGAAATTTCAGTTTTACCTACTCCTGTTGGTCCAATCATCAAAATATTTTTTGGTAAAACTTCATTTTTCATTTCACCTTTAAGAGCCTGTCTTCTCCATCTATTTCTTAATGCAACCGCCACTGCTTTTTTAGCTTTATTTTGACCAACTACAAATCTGTCTAATTCTGAAACAATTTCTCTAGGAGATAAAGAGCTTACCAAAGAGTTTTCTTCTTTAATATTTTTATCTTTAGGAACCAAAGGAGTTACGTTTGAGTTTTTCATTATATTTTTAAAACTTTGATATTATTATTTGTAAAAACGCAGATTTCAGAAGCGACTTTAATTGCTTTTTTTGCAATTTCTTCTGCACTTTTATCTGTTTCCATTAATACTTTTCCAGCAGCTAATGCATAGTTTCCACCCGAACCTATCCCAATTACATCACCCTCTGGCTCTAAAACATCGCCAGTTCCAGAAATTATATAGCTATTATGCTTATCGCCTATAGCCATCAAAGCCTCTAATCTTCTTAAATATTTATCTGTTCTCCAATCCTTTGCTAATTCAACAGCAGCTCTTGATAAATTTCCAGCATGTTTTTCAATTTTAGCTTCTAACCGTTCAAATAATGTAAGTGCATCAGCAGTTGAACCTGCAAATCCTGCTACCACATCTCTTTTTTCAATTTTTCTAATTTTTGAAGCAGTGCTTTTTACCACTGTATTTCCCATACTTACTTGGCCATCTCCAGCAACTACTACTTCATTATTTTTTCTAACCAATACAATCGTTGTCATGATAGATAAATGGTAACTATTTTTGATACTTCAAGTGTTGATACTGATATTGATATAGTGGGATTATATATGTATACCTCTAAAATATATGGCTAGAAAAGGAAAAGTATCAAGAAAAACTAAAGAAACCAGCATTAGTGTTGAAGTTAATATTGATGGAAAGGGTCAGTACAAAATTGATACTGGAATTGGTTTTTTGGATCATATGCTTGAGCAATTATCAAAGCATTCATTAATTGATTTAAAGGTTAAAGCAAAAGGTGACACACACATTGATCTTCACCACACTACGGAAGACACTGGTATTGCAATTGGTGAAGCTTTAAAAAAAGCAGCTAAAAAATTTGTTGGCATTAAAAGATATGCTCACAGAGTAATTCCAATGGACGAAACCTTAACTAGAGTTGCAATAGATGTTTCGAACAGACCTTATTTAATTTGGAAAGTAAAATTAAAAGTTGAAAAACTTGGTGAGATGGACACGGAACTATTCAAAGAGTGGTTCCAAGCATTTTCTCAATCCGCAGGTATTACAATGCATGTTGAAAATATTTATGGAGATAATAGTCACCACATTATTGAGTCTTGCTATAAAGCATTAGCAAGATCATTGAGAGAAGCATTGGAGATGGATCCTAGAAGTAAAAAGAGTATACCGTCTACTAAAGGCTCATTATAAGTTTAATGAACGTCACAATTGTTGATTATAATTCAGGCAATATAAGCTCGGTAATAAATTCCTTTAAGGAAGTTGCTAAGGAAAAGGTAAATATCGAAGTTACTTCAGACTTAAATAAGATCAAATCTTCTGACAAGGTTGTTTTGCCAGGGCAGGGTTCGTTCAAAAGTTGTGTTGATGCACTAAATAATATCAGTGGTTTAGTTGATGAATTAAATGAGTTTACTATTATTAATAAAAAACCACTTCTTGGTATTTGTGTTGGACTTCAAATGTTTGCAGATATTGGCTATGAGGAAACTGAAACTAATGGTTTAGGTTGGATTTCTGGAAAAGTATCTAAAATTAACAATCAAAACAACAAATATAAACTTCCACACATTGGCTGGAATGAAATAAATATTCTAAAAGATAGTAAAGTTTTTAAAGATATAGAAAATAATTCCCACATGTATTTTGTTCACAGTTATGAATTTATTCCAAATGATAAGTCGGTTATAGCTGCAACAACTGATTATTCATCAAATATAGTTTGCGCCGTTGAAAAAGAAAATATATTTGGAACACAGTTTCACCCTGAAAAAAGTGATAAAACTGGTCTAAAAATAATTGATAATTTTATAAATTTATAAAATGAAAATATTTCCAGCAATAGATATTAAAGATAAAAAGTGTGTGAGGTTGGTTAAAGGAGACTTTGATAATAAAACTGAATATGAAATATCACCAGTTGAACAAGCAGAAAAATACAAGGATCATGGTTTTAAAAACCTGCATATCGTTGATCTTGATGGAGCTTTAACAGGTCAAACAGTTAATTTGAAAATCATTCAAGAAATAGTGAATAAATTTGATTTAAAAATTGAAGTAGGCGGTGGTGTTAGAAACATTGATAGCATTCAAAAATATACTGATGCTGGTGTAGAAAAAGTTATTTTAGGAAGTGCTGCCATAAAAGATAAAAATTTTTTAAAAGAAGCATGTATAAAATTTCCGAATAAAATTGCTTTAGGACTAGATGCTAAGGATGGTTATCTTTCCGTATCAGGCTGGAAGGAAAATTCTAACCAATTAACTTTAGATTATTTAAATGAAGTAAATGATTATGGTGCTAGTAGATTAATTTATACTGATATCAATAGAGATGGCATGAAACTAAGTCCAAATTTTGAAGTAACAGCAAAGGTTGCCAACACATCTAATTGTCCTGTAATTATATCTGGTGGAGTTTCTTCAATAGACGACATTAAAAGAGCCAAGAAATTAAATAACAAGAATATTGAAGGTATTATAGTTGGAAAAGCAATTTATGATGGTGATATTAAATTAGAGGAATTAGTGAAGGAATTAGATGCTTAAAAATAGAATTATACCTTGTTTAGACGTTAAAAATGGTCGTGTAGTAAAGGGTATTAACTTTGTTGATCTAAAAGATGCTGGAGATCCAGTGGAGCAGGCTAAAATTTATTCAGATGGTGGGGCAGATGAAATTTGTTTTTTAGATATTACTGCATCGAATGAAAATAGAGAAACTATTTATGATGTAGTAGATAGAACATCTAAAAAATGTTTTGTTCCATTAACTGTTGGAGGTGGAGTTAGAAGTGTTGATGATATTAATAAGCTATTAAATTGTGGAGCAGATAAAGTCTCAATCAATACTGCGGCAGTTCAAAATCCAGAAGTAATAATTGAAAGTTCGAAAAAATTTGGATCTCAATGCATTGTTGTGGCAATTGATGCAAAAAAAAATCAAGATAAATGGGAAATTTTTACTCACGGCGGAAGAAATAATACTGGAATAGATGCAATTGAGTTTTCAAAAAAAATGGAAGATAGCGGGGCAGGTGAATTATTAGTAACATCAATGGACAGAGATGGCACTCAAGTTGGTTATGATATTGAGCTTATATCGAAGATATCTTCAAAAGTAAATATTCCTGTTATAGCATCTGGTGGAGTTGGCAATCTAGATCATTTAGTAGATGGAATTAAATTGGGAAAAGTTAGTGCAGTTCTAGCAGCATCGATATTTCACTATGGCAAACATTCTGTAAAAGAGGCTAAGGAATATTTGGATTTAAAAGGAATTCCTGTTAGAATTTAATATGCTTGATACATTAGAAAACTTAATCAAACTTGCTCGGGAAAGAAAATCATTACCGGTTGATGGATCTTATACAAATAAACTACTTACTGACAAATTGCTATGTAAAGCAAAAGTTTTAGAAGAAGTTAATGAGTTGATTGAGGCAGTAGAGGAAAATTCTAATATAATTCATGAAAGTGCAGATGTTTTTTACCATTTGTTAATGTATCTTGAGGCAAATGATATAAAAATTGAAGATGTAATGTCAGAGTTAGAAAAAAGAAAAAAATGAATTATGATGAAAACAATATCTTTGCAAAAATTTTAAAAGGGGAGATACCTTGTAAAAAAATTTATGAGGATGATTTTGTTTTGTCCTTTCATGATATTTATCCTGCGAAAAAAATTCATGCTTTAATAATTCCAAAAGGAAAATACATAGATTTAGATGATTTTAGTATTAATGCTTCGTCAGAAGAGATGGTCGGATTATTCAAGGGAATAAATATAGTAGCTAAAAAATTAGGTATTTCAACAGAAGTAGGCAGGGGCTATAGAGCGCTAACTAATATAAGTAATGATGGTGGTCAAGAGGTTCCACACTTACACTTTCATTTATTTGGGGGTGAAAAAGTTGGAAAAATGGTTGAGTGACAGAAGAAGTTAAAAGAAATTATTTAGAAATAAATTCAATTAAAGATCTAGTTGAAGTTACCAAACCTACTGTTGATTATTCTTTAAATTTATTAGAGCCAACTAATTTTCAATTAAATAAATTTTTTTATAAAAATATTGGTAAAAAACATAAATGGATTGATCGATTAGTTTGGACAGAAACTCAATGGATAGATTATATATCAAGTGAAAAAGTTAAAACATATATTTTTAAACATAAAGATGATCTTGTTGGTTTTTTTGAACTGATATCACATAGTGAGAAAAAAGAAGTAGAAATAGCTTACTTTGGATTATTAGAGGAATTTCAAAATAAAAAACTGGGATCATATTTATTATCTGAAGCAATTAAGAAATCTTTTAAAGAAAGTATTGATAGAGTTTGGGTTCATACATGCTCTCTGGATCACAAAAATGCTTTAAATAATTATATTGCCAGAGGTATGAAAATATTTAAAACTGAAACTATAAAAATTTAGTTTTGTATAGGTAGTTTAAATAAATCTTCATCAAGTTGTTGATTTACCTGAATAGATGAAAGATAAGTAACATTAACATTTTGATAAATATCTTTAGTTTGCCAGCCAGTTAAATTAAATGTTTTGTTGTCAAAAAAAATATTAATTACATTATTATTTTCCAAAATAGTGAAATTTATATAAGTCTCGTTTAATATTCCTTCCTCTAAATTATTTATTCTCTCTATTAAAAAATTTTTGTCTAAAATAAAATTTAATGGTGTTTTTTTTAAGGGGTACCTATAATAGCTTGATATAGTTTTAATCACTAATGATTTACTATTAGAAACTAAAATTTTATTATTTTTTAGATATTTACAATAAATTTTTTTTGGATATTGAATTGTACAATCTCCGTTTTCTATTTTTCCATTAATATTTTGTTCAAATTCAAAAACTAAATTTTTAGTATTTTGAAGTTTTTCTATAATTTTATTTTTATTTTCTGCATGAGAATTAGTAAATAAAATTACAAAAATAAAAATAAAGAAGTATTTAAACATTAGAGCACATCTCTTTTACCAACATGATTTGCTTTACTGACAATCCCATCAGCCTCCATCATATCAATAATTCTTGCTGCTCGATTATAACCAATTTGAAGTTTTCTTTGTAAATAAGAAGTCGATGCTTTACCTTCGGATCTAATTATTTCTAAAGCTGATTGATAAAGTTCATCTTTGTCACCTAGAGATTGATTGTCTCCAATCTCTTTCTCGTCAGCAAAATTTAATATTTCATCTATATAATCGGGTTCTGCTTGAGCTCTTAAAAAATTATTAATTTTTTCAATTTCATTATCAGATACAAATGGTGCATGAATTCTGACTATTCTGTTAGCAGAGGACATGTAAAGCATGTCTCCTTTGCCTAGCAATTGCTCAGCCCCCTGTTCTCCAAGAATAGTTCTACTGTCTATCTTTGAGGTAACCTGGAAAGATATTCTGGTTGGAAAATTAGCTTTAATAGTTCCTGTAATGACATCTACACTAGGTCTTTGTGTGGCCATAATGATATGAATTCCTGCAGCTCGAGCCATTTGGGATAATTTTTGGATGTAATTTTCAATTTCTTTACCTGCAACCAACATTAAATCTGACATCTCATCGACCACAACAACAATATAGGGCATTGGAAGTTTATGCTTAGCATTATATCCATCAATATTTCTCACACCCTCTTTTGTCATTAATCTATATCTACTTTCCATTTCTTTAACGACCCAACCAAGAACAGAAGCTGCTTTTTTTGCTTCCGTAATTACTGGACAAAGTAAATGTGGAATACCTTCGTATGTTGATAATTCAAGCATTTTAGGATCAATTAAAATAAACTTACATTTATCTGGTGTGTGTCGATATAGAAGAGATAAAATAATAGTGTTAATACAAACTGATTTTCCAGAACCTGTAGTTCCAGCAATAAGAAGATGTGGCATAGAAGCTAAGTCACTAACAACAGGTTTACCAGAAATATTTTTACCTAGCGCTATTGGTAACTTAATATCTTTTTTCTTGAAATCAGAGATATTTAAAATTTCACTTAAATAAACATTTTCTCTTACTGTATTTGGAAGCTCTATTCCAACAGTATTGCTACCAGGTATAGTTGCTATTCTTGCAGACTCTGAACTTGTATTTCTTGCTATATCATCTGATAGATTTATTATTTTAGAAACTTTTACTCCAGCAGCTGGTTCGAATTCATTTAGTGTAACAACAGGACCATGACTAACCTTTTTTATATTTCCATTTACTCCAAAATCCATAAGTATTTTTTCTAAAAACCCAGGATCATGAGTTTCATTTTTTTCAAAATTTTCCCTCTCTTTTTTTGTTGGAATTTTTAATGAATCTAGCAAAGGTAATTTAAATTTTATTTTTGTTTCTGACTTATTTTCACTTTTAATAAAAGGTAAATCTTCTTGAATAAGATTTTTAATTTCATCTTGTGGTATGTATTCATTAATTATTTCACTTTTATCTGTATAATTTTTAGTATTTTTTTTATTGATAAAATCAAAAAATTTTTTAATAAATTTTACAAAGTTTTTAGAGTTAAAATTAATACTGATTAGAAAAAAGATTATAGTAAATAGAATTAATATATAAAAAAATATACTCTCATTAACTAATATAAGAGATTTAAGAAAAGTTTGATTTAAATATTGCCCAACAAAACCACTAGTTCCATTTATATATAAAGAATATGCATCAGAGTAATAATGTACAAAAAAAAGTGTACCAAATACTAAATATAAAATCGTAAAAAAATTATTTTCAATGACTAAAAAAAAATCTTTCGTTTTAAAAATATTAATACCTGTAATCAACAGCGTAAATGGAATCAAATAAGCCATTAATCCTACTGATTGAAAAAATAAGTCAGAAATAAAACTACCTTGAAACCCCATTAAGTTTTCAATTTTTGTATTTTCAGGAAAAATAAAATTTGGATCATTAGGTGAATATGTTATTAATGCTAAGAATAACATTACACCTGCGAAAGAAATGAAGACTCCAAATATTTCTGCCAACCTTTTAACGGCGAAATTAAGCAATAAATTAGCTGTTTTTTTAATATTCATATAAATGAATCGATTTAATCACTTTGTATCATCTAATTTTTGTTGTTAAAATTAAAAATATTATGACAGTTTGTATACTTGGCAATAATTTAACTGCTTTAACCTTGGCTAAGGTACTAGTTAATTATGGAATTGATGTTGATGTAATTTTTAACAAAAAAAATTATAAAATAAGTCCTTCTAGAACAATTGGAATTTCAAAGAATAATATAGATTTTTTTAACAGCAATATAATTAATATTGAAAAATTAATTTGGAAAGTAAAAAGAATAGAGATTTTTTCAGAAAGTTTGAAGAAACAAAAATTAATAAATTTTAATTCAAATAATGATCAACTTTTTTCAATTATTAAAAATTATAGACTTTATAATTTGTTATATAAAGATTTAATAAAAAATAGATTTTTTAGATCTAAATTTTCAAATGAAAAAAATCTTTCTTTTTTAAATAAATATGATCTTATAATAAATTGTGAAAAAACTAATTTTATTACAAAACGATATTTTAGTAAGAAAATAACTAAAGAATATAATAGCAATGCATACACGACTATCATTGCACATGACCAAATTATAAATGATACAGCTTCTCAAATTTTTACAAATAAAGGACCTTTGGCCTTTTTACCAATTTCAAATAGAAAAACTTCTATTGTTTATTCTGTTCATAATTCAAAAAATCAAAAAGAAGAGAATATTGAACAATTAATAAGAGATAAAAATTTTAAGTATAAAATCAGATATATAGAAAAAATTAATAGTTTTAAGTTAAGTTCATTAAACTTAAGATCTTATTATCATAATAATATATTAGCATTTGGAGATTTATTACACAAAGTTCACCCTTTGGCAGGTCAAGGTTTCAATATGACGATTAGAGATATTAAAATTCTTTTTGAAATTATCAAAACTAGGTTAGATGTTGGTTTATCAATAGACAAGTCTGTAAATTTAGAGTTCCAGAAAAAATTAAGACATAAAAATTTTATTTTTTCAAATGGAATAGATTTAATCCATGAATTCTTTAATATTGAAAGAAAGATGAAAAGTAGTTTCTTAAGCAAGTCAGTTAGACTTATTGGCAATTATCCAGTAATTAATAAATTATTTACTAAAATTGCTGACAGAGGTATTTTATTTTAATTTACTGAATAGTTGTATTGTCGAAAATATCGTAAGTATAAGTGCTTAAAATTTCTGCTATTTTATTTTTCCTTATATTAAGACTTTCCGCTTCTAATAAGACTTGTTTTTCTTCTAATGTAAATGGTGAGGCCATTGCTAAAGCATTTATAGTTTCATCTAAACTTTGTTTTTCAAGTTCTTTCCAATTTATTATGAAACCTCTTTTTTCAAATAATGATTTTAGATCTTTAAAAATTAATTCTAAATCAGAAAATTTAAGTTGTTCTTTTTTGTGGTCAAGATCACGATTAAAACGTTCAAAATTTACCTCATATTCTCTATATTTTTTTTTAGATTTGAACTCTCTAATAATTTCAAATCTAATTAAGCCCTTTAATTCAATTAAATACTGTCCATTTTCTGACACTTTAAAACTGATTATTTTCCCCAGGCAGCCAACTTGATGAACATCAGGTTCTGCTTGATTAACATTGTCCAAGCTCAAAGGCTGTATGATACCTACTAACTTATTAGATTTCATACTATCATCAATCATATCTATGTAGCGAGGCTCAAAAATATTCAATGGCACTGTAGTTTTGGGGAAAATGATAAAATTCCTTAAAGGAAAAATAGATATTTTTTTTGGGAGATCATTTATTTGCATAATAAAATAATATATATCATATCTATAATTAATTTGTATTGATTGAATTAAAAAAAAAGTCTAACTATAGCTTTAATAATTGCGGGCATAGCTCAGTGGTAGAGCGTCTCGTTGCCAACGAGAAGGTCGAGGGTTCGACCCCCTTTGCCCGCTCCAAAATTATATATGAATGATCTTTTAAATAAAAAATGTGTTCCCTGTGAAGGAGGTGTTTTACCTTTTGATATATCAGAAATTCACAAGTACCAAAAAAAAGTTGATAATTGGGATATCACTAAAGATGAAAAAAAAATTTTCTTTTTAAAAAAAAAATTTAATTTTAAAAATTTTTTAGATAGTCAAAACTTTATTAATAAAGTTGGAGAACTCTCAGAAAATGAGGGACATCACCCAGATATATTATTTGGTTGGGGATATGCAGAAATAAAAATTACAACACATGCTATAGAGGGATTATCAGAAAATGACTTTATTTTAGCTGCAAAAATAGATCAATTAATCAATGTCTAAAATGTCTAGTTTTAGAAAAAACTAAAATTGTATCAGTTTCGTTAGCAAACTTTATTATTTCTTTGTCTCTAATGGATCCAGAGGGCTGTATAACTGCTGAGATACCTGATTGAACTAGTTTTTGAATTCCATCAACAAAAGGAAAAAATGCGTCAGATGCTGCTACCACATCATCATCTGTGTGCATAAATTTTTGCATTTTATCGATTGCAATTTGACAGCTATCCACACGACTTGTTTGACCAGATCCAATTCCAGCTGTTGTTTCATTTGATGCAAGCACTATCGCATTAGATTTTACGTATCGACATATATTAAATGCAAAAATAAGATTTCTCATTTGCTTAGAATTTGGTTTTTTTTTGGAAACGATTTTAAAATCTTTATTACTAAACTTCTTTAAATCTTCAGTTTGTATTAATAATTCTTCGTTTGAAGTTACAAATTTTAATATTTCTCTAAAAGAATAACTTTTTGCATCAATTAATCTTAAATTTTTCTTCTTTTTTAATAATTTCAATGCATCTTTATCAAAACCGTTAGCTATAATGACCTCAAGAAATAATTTATTTAACTCTGTAGCTAAATTTTTATTAATTTTAAAATTACATGATACTATACCTCCGAACGCACTAATCGGATCACATGCTAGTGCCAATTTATAACTCTTAAGATGATTACTGTTTATAGAAACTCCACATGGATTCGTATGTTTAACTATGACAGTCCCAGTATTTTTGGGAAGAGACTTTGAAATAGTTAAAGCTGAAAATATATCATTATAATTATTATAACTTAGTTGTTTTCCATGAATTTGATTTATTTTCATATTGCTATTTTTTGAATAAATTGCACTTTTTTGGTGCGGATTTTCACCATAACGTGGAGTTTCAATTAGATTAGCATGAAAAACTTTTCTTTTAGGAAAAAGAACTTTATTTTTTTTATTAAAATAGTCAGAAATAACTGAGTCGTAATAAGCAGTTTCAGTAAATGCAATTCTAGATAATTTTTCTCTAAACTCTAATGATGTAGAACCTTTATTATTATTTAATTCCCCAATTAATTCTTTATATTGATCTGATGAAGTAATAACTGTTACATCTTGATAGTTTTTAGCTGCTGATCTGACCATTGTTGGCCCACCTACATCAATATTTTCAACTATTTTGTTATGATTTTTTGTGCTTTTTAAAGTTTCTTCAAATGGGTAAAAGTTTACGATAACTAAATCTATATTTTCAAAATTATTATTTTTAAGATCTTTAAGGTGAATTTTACTTTTTCTTTTATTTAAAATACCTGCATGTATTTTTGGATGAAGGGTTTTTACTCTTCCTTCTAAAATTTCAGGAAAACCTGTAAAATCAGAGACTTCTAAGCATTTAAAATTCAACTTTTTAATTTCTTTATAGGTACCACCCGAACTAATAATTTTTATATTATTTTTTTTTAAAGAAAATAATAGTGGTTTTAAATTCTTTTTATCAGATAAAGAAATAAGAGCAGTTTTTATTTTTTTCATTATAGCCTAGTAATTTCCCATTTTATATTTTGAGTATCATCTTGACAAATTCCCGATATACATATGTTTTGGTTTTCTTTATATGAATTTTTAATACCTAAATATAATCCATTATCAATATTTATATCAAAATTATCACAATTAAATTTCCAACCTTCATCCTCTAATTCTATTAAAATTGATTTATTATCTTGTGTTTTCATAACTTTGGTATCTGGAGTTAAATGAAATCTAATATCAAACTTAATATTTTTTGATTTATCTTTTCTTAATAATTTATCAATACCAATGAACTTCATTTGTTCTGGGTAAAATTCAATTTCTCTTTTATGAATTGTTTTAAATTTTTTTAAATAGCCATCATGTGATCCTGATATCTTCCAATAATTATCTTCAAATATAACGTTTTTATTATCTATGCGTATACCTTTTTTAACAATAAAATTAAATTTATCTAATTTTTTATAATCACAAGAAGAATGATCTTCAATTGATAAAGTACTTTGTAAAGCTGTACTTTTAGAAAGTTTATTTAACTTATTTTGTGCATTAGTAAAATAACCACAATTAGTTATTAATTTTTTTCCATTAGAAATGATTTCAAACGAAAGAGCCCCTGATTGATAAAATTTTGAAAAATTATTGCTAGGACTATCTCCTATATCCATTGTTAGCATAATTTTTTTATTTTTAAGAATTGCATAACCTGCGGTCTCTTTATTTTCATTTTTAAATACATATCCAAATCTTTTTAAATATTGATCAAATTCATTATTATTTGAAATGTAGTTACCATTAAAAAGAATATCTTGTTTAATATTTTGCCATATAAATGCATAACTTTGGCCAAGATAATATATTGTTTCATCGATATATTCTGGAATTGTATTTTGAGATTCTTTAAACCATTCTCTAATTATAATAAAATATTTTAAATAAAGAATAAGTTGTTTTATGTTTCTAGATTTAGGAAAACCATTATTACCTATTGATGATCTTATTATTTTCTTTAAAAAGTTTAATCCGTCTATAAGATATTTACTATCTTCTTTATATGCTAGGCCTGTTAAAATAATTGCAGCACAACCTATAATTTTGTTTTCAACTTCTGATAAATTTTTAATTTCATTTAAAAGATGATTTGCTTGTTTTTGAATACTTTGATTAAATTTTTTTTTAAATTCTTCTTCACAATCTTCGTAAGTCAATTGATGATTAGATAACCAGGAAATTATTCTTTTAGATGTGATGTCAAAATTCCAACTTTTTTCGTTATAAAGATTGTTCTTGTTAATCCAATTATTGATAACTGTTTGAGTGGTTTTTTTTGAGGATTTTAAATCTAAACTGAAAAACCAAAAAAAATTATTTAACTTTTTGAACTCTTCATAATTTAAGTTGTTTTGCCAAATAGTTTCCAATGCAAAGTCTTCAATTTTATACTTTTTTTTTTGATATTTTACTATTGAAGATAATAAATAGGGGCTTGGTTTATAATTAAAACTTATATTTTTAGTTTTAGATATTTGTTTGTCATAAAAACTAGAGTTTTTATAAAATTGTTTTAAATTTATTCTTAAATTAAAATAAAACCTGCTTAGATTGTCTGTAAATTTTTTTACAATCATTAACTTATTTTAATTTTAATAAATTAATATTCTTTTTTATATCTCCATTATTACTTTTAAATACAGTTGTTCCCGAAACAAGTATGTTGGCACCAGCTTCAATAGCTTTTTGGCAATTTTCAAAATTGATTCCTCCATCAATTTCTATATCAAAATACATTTTATTTTGAGTTTGAATTTTTTTAAGTTGTTTAACTTTATCAAGAACTTCGGGCATAAATTTTTGACCTCCAAATCCTGGATTTACACTCATTATCAAAACTAAATCAATTTTTTCAAGTTGTTCGATAATTAATTCAATTTTAGACTCTGGATTAAGTGAAACACCAACTTTTTTATTTAAGCTTTTAATTTTTAAAATAGACTTCTCTAAATTGTCAGTTGCTTCGGGGTGGATTGTAATAATATCAGCACCAGCGTCTGAATAGGCTTCAATATATTTATGGACAGGAGATATCATTAGGTGAACATCAAATTTAATTGAACACTGTTTTTTCAAGGCTTTAATTACCGGCGGTCCAATTGTTAGATTGGGCACAAAATGACCATCCATTACATCTACATGAATCATATCTGCTCCACCTTCCTCAAGCCTTTTAATTTCACTGCCCAATTGACTAAAATCAGCAGATAAGATTGATGGTGAAATTTGTATTTTTTTCATTGATTACTAGATCTACTAGTATCAATTTTTAAAATTTAATTGAATTAAATAATTGATAAATTTGTCTCGAAATTTCACTTTCTAGCGGAAAGGATAACATACCCATTACAGAATATCCCAAGATCCAAGGCATAAAATAAAATCTAATCATGTAAAAGAACCAAGCAACATATAGTGGAACAAGAGGCGCTATAATGAAAGATGGGGTTATAGGCTTAAAAATTTTAATTAATGGATTGGTATATTTCACAAATATCTTCATAAAAAAGAATTCAGAGTCTTCTTTTTGAAAAATATTCATCGCAACTCTTCCTATTAAGGTCCACATGATCACCCCAAAAAGGTAGTCAATAAAGTAAACTAATGGATGAAAGTTTGCTGACATTGAGAAATTTATATTGGAAAAAAGATTAAATTAAAAGGGGCGAAATTAATCGCCCCTAAATTAAGATTTGATAGTTCTATTTACCAGTAACGGTTCTGCCGCTTGGTATACGAACTTCATCAACCATTTTTTGAGTAGCTTTATCTGGTTCTTGAGTCATTAAACTCACAATAACCATAGCAACTAAACTTACAGCTGCTCCAAAGATACCAAACGTTAATTGAGTAATTCCAAGGAATCCACTTCCACCGGTTCTTACCCAAACCAGGTACCAAATTGAAGATGCAAGACCTAAAGCCATACCGGCAATAGCACCTTGTCTGTTAGCTCTTTTCCACCATACACCCAGTACAAGTGGGAAGAACAATCCAGACATTGCAAAGTCAAAAGCCCAGATTACCGAACCTAAGATACCTTGTATTTCCATTGCCGCAATAGTTGCTCCTGCAAAACCGATTACTACAAGTAATGCTCTTGCAACAAGTAGTCTTTTCGCAGTTTCAGCTTTTGGATCAATCATTTTGTAGTAAACATCATGAGAAATCGCATTTGCAATTGCTAGAATTAAACCATCAGCAGTTGACATGGCAGCTGCCATACCTCCAGCAGCAACTAGACCTGAAATTACATATGGTAATCCAGCTATCTCTGGTGTTGCTAATACAACCGCTTTACCGCCCATGAAAAACTCATTTAATTCAAGAGTTCCATTTCCGTTAAAGTCACTGATGAACATCAAGTTTGCTTGATTCCAGTTTTGGAACCAATCAATTGATTGAACTTCAGCAAATGATTTACCAATAATACCTGTAGATAAAGTTGGATCAATCAACGATAGTTTAGATAGTGTTGCTAACATTGGTGCAGAAGAATACAGAAGGAAGATAAAGAATAATGACCAACCTACTGATTTTCTAGCAGCTTTTACGCTTGGAGTAGTAAAGTATCTCATCATCACGTGTGGTAATGATGCTGTTCCCATCATCATCGCTAGTGCCAATGAAATAAATGCCCAAGGTGTTGCATTTACTGCAGAGTGTGCTTTAGTTATTCCTGCTAACCCTTTAGGTACCGTTGCTAGATCAGCAGCAGAGTTTTTTACAAACCCAAACTGTTGTTCTAATTCACCAATTCTAGCCACTTCATCAGCTAACATAAAGTGAGGGAAGAAACCCGCACCCATTTTGTTACTGATCCAAAAAATTGGAAGTAAGTAAGCTATAATTAATACAATATATTGTGCAACCTGTGTCCAAGTTACCGCTCTCATACCCCCTAACATTGAACAAAGTAAAATACTTACTAGCCCAACATATACAGCGTATTTAAAGTCGATATCTAGAGCAACAGACGCAATTGTACCTGTAGCGTTAATTTGAGCAGTCACATAAGTAAATGAAGCAACAGTTAAAACTATTACCGCAAGTAGTCTTGCTAAATTACCACCATATCTTGTACCTATAAAATCTGGAACTGTGTAACAGCCAAATTTTCTTAAGTATGGTGCTAATAAAGTTGCAACCAATATGTAACCACCAGTCCAACCAACAAGTAGAGCCATATATCCATAACCTTTAAAGTAAATACCACCTGCCATTGCAACGAATGAAGCACCAGACATCCAGTCTGCTGCTGTCGCCATACCGTTGAACACAGTTGGAACTTGCCTTCCAGCTACATAATATGCATCTGCTTGAGCTGTTCTTGATAGATAACCAATTAATGCGTAGATGAATATTGTAAATGCTACAAAAGCAACACCTATTGCTTTAGCACTCATACCCATCTGTTCACCAATTGCCATTAAGATAATGAAACCTATAAAACCTCCAGTATAGATCCCATAAACTTTTGGCAAATTGTCTATAAATTTACCTTTAATCATTAGTCATCTCCTCTTTCGTTAAAGCCGAACTCTTCATCGATTTTTTCTTGCCTATTAGCAAACCAAAAAATCAAGATTACGAAAATTCCAAGAGATCCCTGACATGTAAACCAATATGTCCATGGATATCCAAAAGGTCCTGTAACCTCATTCATTTCAGCTGCAAAAAGGAAGATGCCAATTGAGAATACAAACCAAATTGCCAATGTTATAAATAACAGTGACCTGGTTTTTTCCCAATGTTTTTCTGCGTTTGACATTTATACCTCTCTTTTTAGTTATAACTGTGAAAACCATAACCATTCTAAGGGTTTTGAAAAGCTGAAAATTGTTCATATTAGGTGCTTAATTACTTACTTTTTTAAGGTATAATTGTCTCAAACAGAGATTTTATGCAAAAATATAAATTATCATTAAAAGATTTGTCTTTTAAAGATTTTAAAGTTTATTTATTTGCTTTGTTTAAAGCCTTCATTCCAAAAAAAAAAATAAAAAATTTAGATGAACTTGAAAATTTTATTCAAACAAAATCTGCATGGGTTAGTCAAGTTACTTTGTATAGTTATTTAAAAACCCGAATGGGAACCAGATATGTCCTTCATTTTGATAATGATGAGTTCATGACATCTGTTAATTTAGCTAAATGGAATATTTATTCTATAGCACTTCAAGATTTAACTTTTTTTACTTTTTCATATTTAAAAGTTAATTTTAATTACCAAAATACTAATCAAGCTAAAGAAATTTTTAATAAGATTTTAGATGATGAAACTTCTAATAAGATGCCTTTAGACATAATTGAAGAAGCAAAAATAACTTTTAATGAAAGATTACAAAATTTAAATTGGGAGACTTATTATAAAGACTTACCTTTTAATCCAAGTGCACTTTCATTATATAAGTGGGCCCCCATCGGTGAAGAACTCAAAACTTTAGATCGAAAAATTGTATTAAACTCTATGATTTTAAAATGGGATATCATTAAACAGGAATTTGAAAAGTTAATAGACTTTTAAATATTTTTTCTATTATCAACCAAACTCTCAACTACACTTGGATCAGCTAAAGTTGTTGTATCACCTAATTGACCATGTTCATTGGCTGCAATTTTTCTTAAAATTCTTCTCATTATTTTTCCTGACCTTGTTTTTGGAAGTCCAGGGGTAAAATGAATTAGATCAGGAGTAGCAAGAGGTCCTATTTGTTTTCTAACCCAAAGCTTTAAATCTCTTTCAAGATCACCTGTTTCTCTCTCGCCTACATTCAATGTTACATAGCAATAAAGACCATTACCTTTTATATCATGGGGATATCCAACGACAGCTGCTTCAGCAACTTTTGGATGCGCAACGAATGCACTTTCGATCTCAGCAGTACCAAGATTGTGACCAGACACAATAATTACATCATCTACTCTTCCTGTAATCCAATAATATCCATCTTTATCTCTTCTACACCCATCACCTGTAAAATATTTTCCATCAAACTGTGAAAAATATGTATCAATAAATCTTTGATGGTCTCCATAGACAGTTCTCATTTGTCCTGGCCAAGATTGAGCAATGCAAAGCCGCCCTTCTCCAGGACCTTTTATTTCCAACCCCTTTTTATCAACTAGCACAGGCTTAATACCATAAAATGGCTTAGTTGCTGAACCAGGTTTTAAATCAATTGCTCCAGTTTGAGGAGCAATCATTATACCACCTGTTTCTGTTTGCCACCATGTATCAACAATTGGGCATTTAGAATTTCCTACAGTTTTGTAATACCACATCCAAGCTTCTGGATTTATTGGCTCACCAACTGTACCTAATAATTTTAGTGATTTCCTTGAAGTTTTTTTAACAGGCTTGTCTCCTTCACGCATCAAAGCTCTAATTGCTGTAGGGGCTGTATAAAAAGTATTTACTTTATACTTATCGATAATTTGCCACCATCTCGAACTGCTTGGATAGTTTGGAATACCCTCAAACATTATAGTTGTTGCACCGTTTGCTAGGGGTCCATAAATTATATAACTGTGACCTGTCACCCAGCCAATATCTGCAGTGCACCAATAGATATCTTTTGGTTTGTAATTAAAAATGTATTGATGAGTCATTGAAGCATATACCATATAACCACCCGTTGTATGTAAAACTCCTTTAGGTTTACCTGTTGAACCTGAAGTGTATAAAATAAACAAAGGATCTTCAGCGTTCATTTCTTCTGGTTCACAATGTTTTGAAACATCTTTAATTAAATCATGATACCAAACATCTCTTGAATGATCCCAGTTGATATAATTTCCTGTTCGTTTAACAACAATACACTTTTTAACATTAGGACAACTTTCTAATGCTTCATCAGTTGTGTATTTAAGAGGAATAGTTTTACCTCCTCGGACACCTTCGTCTGCTGTAATTATATATTCAGATTCGCAATCATTTACTCTTCCAGAAATAGAGTCAGCTGAAAATCCACCAAAAATAATAGAATGAACTGCACCAATTCGAACACAAGCGAGCATTAAAATAGCAAGTTCAGGTATCATTGTTAAATAAATAGTAACCCTGTCTCCTTTTTTAATTCCTAATTTTTTTAAACCATTAGCAGCTTTTGAAACTTTTTCATGAAGTTGCTTATAAGATATTTTCTGATTATCTTTAGGATCGTCTCCAACCCAAATTATAGCAGTTTTATCTTTCTTATCTTTTAAATGTCTATCAATACAATTAGCTGAAGCATTTAAAGTTCCATCTTGGAACCATTTGATTCTCACTTCTTTAGTACTGTATTTTATATCTTTAATTTTTTTGTATGGTTTTATCCAATTAATTCTTTTTCCCTCTTTTTTCCAAAACTCATCATTATTTTTTATAGATTTTGAGTATTTATCTTGATATTTGCTTTTGGAAGCTAGACTATTTTTAACCCATTGAGGTTTTGTTTTTATAATTAGTTCTTTTGAATTTTCTTTAATGATTTTTCTGGTAACTTTTTTTTTAACTTTGGTTTTTTTGGTTACCTTTTTGGTATCTTTTTTTTTAACTTTGGTTTTCTTCTTTTTTTTTAATGGCATGAAATTTTTATAATTAAATTTTACTCATGTTATTTAATATTTTCCAGCTTTTAGAATCTATAGGCATTACAGATAACCTACTTTGTTTAATAAGTGCTAAATGGCTTAATTTCTTTGATTTTTTGATGCTTTCAAGTGTAATAGGTTTGGATAATCTTTCCTTAAATTTTACAGTAACAGCTACAAACCGCCCTGATTTATCAGTTTTGTCTAAGTATGCTTCTTTGATTACCTCTACTATTCCAACAATCTCCTTTCCAATATTTGAGTGATAAAAAAAACAAAGATCACCTTTCTTCATACTTTTTAAATTTTTAGCAGCTTGATAATTTCTTACACCATCCCAGGGTGCTCCTTTGATGCCTGCTTTTTTTTGTTGATCAATAGACCAAACGTCAGGCTCTGATTTCATTAACCAGTACTGCATTACAATTGTACTCCTGCACCTTTAAGAAAAGCAGCTTTCTCATCTAAAGGCCATCTTGGTTTTGCTGGATGATCTAAATTATTAAATTGTTTTAATTTAAATTTTTCTAAACCAACCATAGCAATCATAGCAGCATTGTCACCACAAAACTCAATTGGTGGAAAAATGCTTTGATAGTTTTCTTCATTACATAAATTAATTAACATAGATCTAATTTTTTTATTAGCAGCCACTCCTCCAGCAACCACAAATATTTTTTCTTTTAAGTCATTTTGTTTTTCGAATTGACTAAATGCAATCTTTGTTTTTTTATATAAAATTTGCTCGACTGTATTTTGAAAAGAAGCAGCCAAATCAGATTTTTCCTGATCTGTCTTAATATTTTTTGTTATTTTTAAAATTGCTGTTTTAAGACCAGCAAAAGATAAGTTGCATCCACCTTTATTAAAAATTGGTTTGGGTAAATTATATTTATTAGGATCACCTTTTTCTGCTAAAACTTCTATTTGAGGTCCGCCTGGAAATTCAATTCCTAAAAGTTTAGCAGTTTTATCAAATGCTTCACCTAATGCATCGTCAATAGTTGTTCCCAATCTCTTATATTTTCCTAAACTTTGAACATTTAAAAATTGCGAATGTCCACCAGAAATTAATAAAAGCAAATATGGATAATTTAGTTCTGAATTTAGCTTTGGGCTTAAGGCGTGACCTTCTAAATGATTAACAGCAATGAATGGTTTTTCTAAAGCAGACGCAAAAGCTTTTCCAAAACTAAGCCCAACAGATAAGCACACAATAAGTCCTGGGCCAGCTGTTGAAGCTACCGCATCAATTTCCGTTATCTTTCGTCCGCTATCATCAATTGCTTTTTGAACAATCCAATCAATTTTTTCCATGTGAGATCTTGCAGCTAATTCTGGTACAACTCCTCCAAATTCTTTGTGTACATCTTCTTGGCTTGAAACAATATTGGATAAAACTATTGGTATTCCTTGTTCATTTTCAGTAATTATTGATGCTGCCGTTTCATCACAGCTAGACTCAATTCCAAGAATTAAGGGTTTTTTACTCATTCAAATAGTTTTTATTAATTGTACAATCTCAATACAAGTAAGAAATATATTTATTTATGAAAAGTAAAATAATCATAGGATCAAGAGGTAGCAAGTTAGCATTAATTTATGCTCAAAAAGCTAAAGATAAGATTATTCAAAATACAGAATTAAATGACGAAGATGTTGAAATTAAAGAAATAACAACAAGAGGAGATCAAGTTCAAGATATAAGATTATCAGAAGTGGGAGGAAAAGGTTTATTTTCATCAAACATAGAAAAAGAGCTTCAAGATAAAAAAATTGATATAGCAGTTCATGCATTAAAGGATATGCCAGCAATAGAAACTGATGGTTTAAGAACAGATACATTTTTAGAAAGAAATGATCCTAGAGAAATATTAATAACTAAAGATAAAAAAAAACTTAAAGAATTAAAAATTAAAGCTATAATTGGAACATCTTCCTATCGAAGAGAATTTCAAATAAAAAAAATTAGACATGATCTTAATTGTAAGCTTATTAGAGGAAATGTTGATACGAGAATTAATAAACTAAATGATGGTTTGTATGATGCAATATTATTGTCTTATGCAGGAATTAAATCTCTATCAATAGAGGATAAAGTTGCAGAGATATTTTCAACTGAAGAATTAATTCCAAGTGCAGGACAGGGAATTATCTCTCTTCAATGTCGAAATAATGACAAAGAAGTTATTTCAATTTTAGATAAAATTAACAATCAAGAAACATCTATAAGAGCTCATACAGAAAGAAATGTTCTCAAAGTTTTAGAGGGTGATTGTGAAACAGCTGTTGGAGCCCATGCTGTAATTGAGGGAAATGAAATTATTTTAGAAGCAGAGCTTTTTTCCTTAGATGGTAGTAAAAGATTTTATGAAAAAAAATCTTCAAAAATTGAAAATGCAAAAAAACTTGGTAAAGAAGTAGGACAGATATTAAAAGCTAAATCAAATAATTCTTATAAAAGATAGTATGCACATTTTATTAACTAGACCTTTAGAAGATTGCAAAGAAATGATTATAAAGTTTAAATCATTAGGACATCAAGTTTCTCATATTCCGTTGTTAAAGATAGTCAAGGTAGATTATGGGCAGATTAATTTTTTAGATTTTAAAGGTATTATTTTTACAAGTGCAAATTCTATTAAGTTTTTAGATTTAAAAAGTATTGATAAAAATCTTCTTTGTTTCTGTGTAGGTAGTGCTACTGAAAAAAAAGCAAGAAGTGTAGGTTTTCAAAATGTAATTGCAGCTGAAGGCAATGTTGAAAACTTAAAAGAGCTTATTTTGCAAAATTTTAATCAGAAAGATGGAAATTTAATTTATATAAGTGGTGAAACAGTTTCAGTTGATCTTGACCGCCAACTATCAAAAGAGGGGTATAAAATTAAAAGGGTTATAAATTATAGGAGTATTCATAATCAAAACTTTAATGATGAGTTTGTAAAGCAATTGATGCTTAAAATACCCGATATGGTTTATGTATACTCTCAAAAAAGCGCCTTAAGTTTACTGAATTTTATTAAGATGCATCAGTCCGAAAGTCTTTGGATGAATACGAACTTAATGTGCATTGGTGAGAAAACCTCGTCAATATTGAATGAAATTAAGTGGAAGAAGATATTTCTTTTTAATCCTGGAGAAGAAGAATTTTTGTTATATAAAATTTAGCTATGGAAATAATAAATAATTTTTCTGATATATTTTTGTCTGTTTGGAAAAAGGGAATTCTAGGTGTTGATATTTTTCAAATATTAATTGGAATTGGGATATTTTTTATTTTCTTAATTTTTAGAGGATTAATCTCTAAACTTATAATTAAAAAGTTAGAAATTATATCTAAGAGAACAACCAATAAACTTGATGATACTTTCGTTCACGCTTTAGAAGGCCCTGCAAGATTTTTACCAATTGTTCTTGGTTTTTTTATTGCAAGCTATTATATGACTTTTTCAATTGAGGGTCGAGAGGTTGTTGATACTATTAACAGAACGTTAATTACCATATTAATATTTTGGGTTATTCATCAAATAATTGAACCAATTTCTTATATTTTAAGTGGACTTGATAAACTTTTAACTAGAGAGTTAATTGGATGGATAATTAAATCTCTTAAAATTTTAATTTTTATATTAGGACTTGCTGCAGTTTTAGAGTTATGGGGAATAAAGATAGGACCAATTATTGCAGGACTTGGTTTATTTGGTGTGGCAGTTGCATTAGGTGCTCAGGATTTATTTAAAAATTTAATTTCAGGAATTTTAGTATTGGTTGAGAAAAGATTTAAGATAGGTGATTGGATTGCTGTTGAGGGTATCATAGAAGGGATTGTTGAAAAGATTGGATTTAGATCAACAACAATCAGAAAATTTGATAAGTCACTGGCAATTATTCCGAACTTTCAATTTGCAGAAAATGCAGTTGTAAATGTAAGCGAAACTTCTAATTGGTTAATAAGTTGGATAATAACTCTTCAGTATGACACAACAGTTGATCAGTTAAAAACTATTAGAAATGAAATTGAAGCATACGTTAATAAAAGTGAAGATTTTGATGTAAACGTTGGTGTTGCAGTTAGAATTGATAAATTTTCTGATAGCTCTATTGATATGTATGTTCGTTGTTTTACAAAAACTAACAGTTGGAATGAAATGCTTTCTGTTAAAGAAAGACTAGCAATTGAAATTAAGCAAATTGTAGAAAATAAAAAAGCAGCTTTTGCTTTTCCAAGTCAGTCGATTTATATCGAGAAAAAATGATAGCGATTTTCTATTTAGTTTTACAAATTTTAAAACTGTATTCTTATGTCGTTATAGCAAACGTTCTAATAAGCTGGTTGGTTGCTTTTAATATTTTAAATACCCAAAATAGATTTGTTTATTCAATTTTAGAAATGACATATCGATTAACCGACCCAATTTTATATAGAATTAGACGTTTTTTACCAAACTTAGGATCTTTAGACATCTCACCAATAATTCTTCTTTTATTGATTTGGTTTATTGAAATGTGTATGAAGCTGTACATTGCGCCAATGATTTTTTAGGAAATATTTATGATTTTAATAGATGGAAAAAAAGTAGCAGCAGAACTTAGAGAAGAGCTCAAACAAGAAGTAAACGAGTTAAAAACTAAATATAATAAAGTTCCAGGTTTAACAGTAATTCTAATTGGAGATATGGCTCCAAGCCAAATTTATGTTCGTAATAAAGAAAAATCAGCAAACGAAGTAGGTTTAAAATCTGAAGTTATTAGATATCCAGATACAATTGAAGAAAAGACTGTTTTAGAAAAAATTAAAGAATTAAATAATGATGAAAGTGTTTCGGGAATTTTAGTTCAACTTCCACTTCCAAGGCATATTGATAAACAAAAAGTAATAGAAACAATTACCCCATTAAAAGATGTAGATGGTTTTCATCCAATGAATGTAGGAAACTTATCTTCAGGTTATGAAAGTTCAGTGCCTTGTACTCCCCTTGGATGCTATTTGATGATTAAAAAAATTGAACCAAACTTAAGTGGTAAAAAAGCAGTTATCGTTGGAAGATCAAATTTAAATGGTAAACCAATGACACAACTTCTTCTTAAAGAAAACTGTACGGTTACAATTACACATTCAAGAACAAAAGATTTAAAAGCTGAATGTTTAGAAGCAGATATTATAGTTGCAGCTGTAGGTATTCCAGAACTTGTAAAAGGGGATTGGGTTAAAAAAGATGCAATTGTAATCGATGTTGGAATCAATAAAACAGAAAATGGTTTAGTGGGTGACGTTGCATTTGATGAAGTTTCAAAAGTCGCCAAAGCACTTACACCTGTTCCTGGTGGAGTAGGACCAATGACTATCGCGTGTTTGTTAAAGAATACTGTTGACTGTTTCAAAAGATCGCAAAAATAAAGATAAAATTTATTAACTAAATTTGATAGTTTTGGGAATGAAAAAACCAAAATATCCTTATAGAATTGGGATTATCTTCCTATTACTAACCGTACCCCCTATAGGTGCAACACAATTAGGTTGGCACTTATATGATAAACAAACCGGATTTGATTATGGTATGATAGTTGGTACAGTATGTGTAATTTATGCAGCGTGGCTCATGTATGAAAAAAAATGGAGAGAAGAGGACGAAGATTAGTTTATGGAAAAAATAATTTTTTTTTGTTTAGTAATACCTATAATAGGCTTTGTTTTATATTTGGGTGCCACGGCAATTATGAAGGGATTTTCTGCAAAAGAGGAAAATAGATCAGAAAAAGAAACAAATAGTTTTGAAGATAATCAAGAATCTTTATCTGATAATTTAAGTGATGAGCTTTCAAAATTAAATAATTTAAAAGAAAGTGGAGTGATTACTCAAGAAGAATTTATAAAAGCTAAAAATAAATTATTAAATGATTAATTCTTTTAATCATGTTTGAAGGATTTAAAAAAAAATCAATCAAGGTAAATAAAGGAAAAATTTTTTGTAGAATTAAAGGTAATGGACCTCCATTACTTTTGCTTCATGGATATCCTCAAACTCATGTCATGTGGAACAAAACTGCACCAGAATTAAGTAAAAATTTTACAGTAGTAGTTGCCGATTTAAGAGGGTATGGAAATAGTCTGGTTTTACCTGGTGGTAAAAACCATATTAATTATTCAAAAAGAGAAATGGCTAAAGATATGATTCAGCTAATGAATAAATTAAGTTTTAAAAAATTTTTTCTTGCAGGTCATGATCGTGGTGGAAGAGTCGCTCATAGGATGGCCAGAGATTTTAGAAAAAATATTTTAGCCCTATGTGTTTTAGATATTTGTCCAACACTAGATATGTATGAAACTACAAACAGAAAATTTGCAAAAGCTTACTTTCATTGGTTTTTTTTGATCCAACCATCTTGGTTACCAGAAAGAATGATAATGAGTGATCCTAGAAAGTGGATGAAAAGTTGCTTACATAAATGGTCCGGAGAACATAAATTTGGGAAAGCAGAAGAAGCTTATCTTAAATCGTTTAAACAAAAAAAAAGAATTCATGCTTCATGTGAAGATTATAGAGCTTCAGACACAATTGACTTAGAACACGATAAAAAAGATAAAAATAAAAAACTTAATATACCAATTCAAGTTTTGTGGGGAAAAAATGGGGTAATAGGAAAACAATTTAATCCAATAAAAATTTGGCAAAAATATTCTAACAAAAAAATTTTAGGAAAAGCTATAGAGTCTGGTCATTTTATTCCAGAACAAAATCCAAAACAAACAATTATTCAATTAAGAAATTTTTTTTTAAAACAAATTTAAAATCAATCTTTAAGAATTGATTTTAAAGAGTTAATTTCACCAATTTTAAATGTAATTGCATCTTCTTTTTTAAACCCAAATTTTTCAGCATTTTCTTTAAATCGAATAGGAGGTTCCATTATAGGTTCAAGAGATAAAACAAAAGTTCCCCAATGCATTCCCAATATTTTTTTGCTTTTTAAATCTTGTGCAACATTAAGAGCTTCTTCAGGAGTTGTGTGATAAATAGATTTATCAAACATTGGTCTAAAATCATAAGCACCTATATTAATCATCGTAATATCAATTGGACCATATTTTTTACCAATTTCTTTATAAATATTTCCATAACCCGTGTCACATGCAAATAAAATTTTGATATCCTTATATTGAATTAAAAAATTACCCCATAAAGTTTTGTTGGTATCAGTTAGACTTCTTTTTGACCAATGTACTGCCGGTAAGAAGGTTATTTTTAAATGATCGTTAATTTTGATCTCATCGTACCAATCCATTTCATTGACATCTTTATATTTTTTAAAATACTTTCCTAGCCTTAAAGGAACCAATACTTTTGCATCCTTGAAAGGAAATCTTCTAATTGTAGACATATCTTGATGGTCATAGTGATTATGGGTTAATAGAAATACATCTGTTTTTGGAATTTCATTAAGTTTTAAAGCCGGTTCAGTAAATCTCTTTGGGCCAAAAATTAATGGTCCTGCATTTTTTGAAAATACAGGATCTGTTATCAATGTCGTATTACCTAATTTAATTAAATAAGTAGCATGACCAATCCAAGCAATATAATCATCATCTTTTAAATTATTTAAATTATTTAAAACTTCTTGTTTATTTATTACATGTTCTTTTGGTACTGTCATATCAAGCTTCTTTTTTTCTTTATTAAAATCTCTATAAGAAAACTTTCCTGAACTTGATCTTGAAGTTGGAGATCCTTCAGGGTTTCTGAAAGTTCCATCAGATAGATGGTGGTAAGGTTTTTTTTCCATATCTATATTAATTATTTTTTTCCATTAACCACAATCCATTTCCTGCTAGAAAATAAATATTTCCATTATCTGGGTGTACTTGGATATCTCTAATTCTTCCTATTTTGTTTTTAAAAATAACTTCTTCATTTATATTAGACAAATCATTTAAGATTATTTTTCTTAATGATTTATCTTTTAGTGAGGTTATCAAAGCATGACCATTCCATTCTTTAAACTCATTTCCTTTATAAATAGTTATTGCACTTGCTGCAATTGAAGGTACCCAGTATTTAATAGCTTTGGTAAAGCCTGGCTTCCATTTTGGACCAATTTTAGTCCCGGAGTAATTAGTTCCACCCCAACCTAATATTTTCCAACCATAATTTTCACCTTTTTTTGCTTCACCAAACCAGTCTCCACCTTTTGCTCCATGATTGCTTAAATAAATTTTTTCATCATAAGGAGATAATGTTAATCCCTGTGGGTTTCTAACACCTATTTGATAAATCTCAGGTAACCAATCTGACTTTCCCTCAAATTTAGGGTTATCTTTTGGAATACTACCATCTGTATGAATTCTTATAATGCTTCCAGGATGTTTTGTAGGATCTTGTGCAATCATTCCCATTCCTCTCTCACCAGCTGATGCATAAAGATAATTACCTTTAATCGCTAACCTAGAACCAAAATGATAGCCTGAGTCTATAGGAGGATTTGCTTGAAATATATTTTTAAAATTTAATTCTTTTTTATTAAATACTGCCTTAGCAATCGAAGTACTTGTTTTTCCATTACCTCTATTTTCAGAATATGAAACCCAAACATTATTATCTTGGTAAATAATATCTAATAATCCACCTTGTCCAACATTTAAAAAATTTAAATTATGTTTTATTTCAAAATTATTTTTTGAATTAATATTAACTATTTTTATTTTTCCATCTTTTTCCGTTACAATGATTTTATCATTGCTGATAAATGAGGATCCCCATGGTTCTTTTAATTTTGTTATTTTTTTAAAGATATAATTTTGAGAATAGCTATTCGATGAAAATAATAAAAAGAGAATAAGTAAAAAAAATTTTTTCACTCTATGAAAGTTTAGATCTACCACCATCAACTGCAATAATTTGACCTGTTACCCATGAACTATCTTCAGTTATTAGAAATTTTGCAAGAGAAGCAGAGTCTTTGCCTTCACCTAATCTCTTCAATGGATGAGCTTTTGCAATACCCTCAGCTATTGTAGTATTTTTTAACATTGGTTCCGCAATTTTTGATTTTGTTAGGCTTGGAGCAATACAGTTAACTCTTATATTTGGTGCAAATTCTGCTGCAAGCGACACTGTTAAACCCTCAACTGCAGCTTTGGCAGAAGCAATAATAGCATGATTTGTAAAACCTCTTTGAGCCGCAACTGTTGAAAAAAAAACAATTGAACCTTTATTTTTTTTTAAACTTTCTTGGTATCCTTTTATAGCTTCGACAGCTGAATAAAGGTTTAATTTCATGCATTTATTGAAGTCTTGTTCGGTAACCATTCTTAATGGCTTAAGATCTATTGAACCCACGCAATATGCGATCCCTTTTATCTCAGCAATATCAGCTTTAACTTTTTCAATAAAACTATCTTCAAGAACATCAGCAACTGTAAATGTACATCCTAATTTTTCTGCAATAGAACCAACTTCCATTTCATTTCTTGCTACTAAGTGGATATCATTTCCTGAATTTTTTAACTGTTCAGCTAAACTAGATCCAATAGATCCTGTCGCACCAAAAATAAGATATTTTTCTGACATAAAATTTTTTATTAGTTATATTTGTTTATGAAATTATTTTTTATACTTGGTAATCAATTATTTCCATCAAAATACCTAGACCGCTTCAAAAAAGACCACCTATTTTTTATGGCAGAAGATAACGGTTTATGTACTTATGAAAAACATCATAAGCAAAAAATACTGCTATTCTTATCTTCTATGCGATCATATGCGGATAGTCTTAAGAAGAATAAATTTAAATTAAATTATTTAAAAATAGAAGATAAAGAATTTAAAGATGATTATTTAAATAAATTAAAAAAAATAATTAGTCAAAAAAAAATAACTGAAATTACAAGCTTTGAGATTGAAGATAAATTTTTTGAAAAGAAAGTTTCACAATTCCTAAAAAAAGAAAAAGTTAAGTGGAACATGGTTCAAACACCCATGTTTTTAAATTCTAGAGATGAATTTAAAAATTATTTAGGAAAATCTAAAAAACCTTTTATGGCAACTTTCTATAAAGAGGTAAGAAAAAAATCTGGAATATTAATGGGTGCTGATGGAAACCCTGTTGGAGGAAAATGGAGTTTTGATGAAGATAATAGAAATAAACTACCAAAAGATATTTCAATTCCTAAATTTCCAAAAATCAATGAAACTAGTCATACAAAAAAATTAAAACCCATTATTGAAAAATTATTTAAAAATCATCCGGGAAGCACGAAAAACTTTTGGCTTGCAACAGAATATGATGACGTTGTTAAACTCTTAAACTTTTTTATAAAAGAAAAATCTGATTTATTTGGTGATTACGAAGATGCTGTAAACCAAAAGGATAATATTTTATTTCACAGTGCTTTAAGTCCTTATATTAACTTAGGTTTAATAACCCCTGAATTTATTATTCAAAAAATTTTAGATTTTCATAAGAAAAATAAAATAAGAATGAACTCGCTTGAAGGATATATCCGTCAGGTAATTGGATGGAGAGAGTTTATGCGGGGTATTTACCAAGGTTATTCTGAAGAAATGGAAACTAGAAATTTCTTTAAACAAAATAGAAAAATGAAAAGTTCTTGGTATGAAGGAACAACTGGCCTACCACCGTTAGATCATGCAATTCAAAATGCAATTAATCATGGATGGTCTCATCACATAGAAAGATTAATGATCTTATCCAACATAATGAACCTTTGTGAGATTAAGCCCACAATTGTTTATAAATGGTTTATGGAAATGTTTGTAGATTCGTCTGACTGGGTGATGGTTCCAAATGTTTATGGGATGGGTTTATTTAGTGATGGTGGAATTTTTGCAACCAAACCTTATATCTGTGGATCTGCTTATTTTATGAAAATGATGGATTTTAAAAAAGGGGATTGGAGTAATACAATGGATGGTCTGTATTGGAGATTCATCGATCGTAATAGAAAATTCTTTTTAACAAATCCAAGATTATCAATGATGGTTCGTATCTTTGATAAAATGAAAGATGAACGAAAAAAAATGATTTTATCTGAAGCAGATAAATTTATTAAAAAAAATACAATTTAGTGAAAAAAGAACATCTTTCCTCAAAAGTTTGTCCGGTTTGTAAAAGACCTTTTGTTTGGCGAAAAAAATGGAAGTTAAATTGGGATAGAGTAAAATATTGCTCTAAGAAGTGCTCTAAGCTAAGCTAGTTTTAGTGAATATTATTGTTTTACAACATATAAAAATTGAAGATCCTGGTTACATTAAAGACTTAATGTTAGCTGATGGGATAAATTTAACTACTGTTGAGCTTGATGAAGGTGAAAAAATTCCAAATGATTTAAGTAAATTTGATGGAATGTTTTGTATGGGAGGTCCAATGGACACCTATATGGAGCAAGAATATCCATGGTTAATTGAGGAAAAAAAAAGAATTAAAGAATTTGTAGTAGATTTAAAGAAACCATATTTAGGATTTTGTTTAGGCTGTCAATTGCTAGGTGAAGTTGTGGGTGGAAAAGTTGTAAAGTCAAGTCCTGCAGAGATTGGTATAATGGATATTAATTTTTTAAAAGAAAAAAATGAGGATAAATTATTTTCTAAATTTCCAAATCAGATTAAAAGTTTACAATGGCATTCTTATGAGGTTCAGGGTATTGAAAAAAATAAAGATATAACTCTATTAGCGTCGTCTCCTGTAACGAAATATCAAATTTTTAAATATCAAAACCATGCGTATGGAATTCAATTTCATATAGAAATTAAAGACTCAACGGTTAACGAATGGGGATGTGTTCCAGAATATAAAAAAGCACTTGAAGATCAGTTGGGAGATGGTGCTCTAAAAAAATTTGATGATGCCGCAAAAAACAATATGTTTGATATGAATAATTATTCTAAAACTCTTTATGAGAATTTTAAAACTATATTATGATATGATTAATCACCAAAGTGTTCCATATCAGATTTACCTTTTTTTAATTGATCAATTGCTGATTTTAAAATTTTAGAGGCGTTTTCTAATTGTTTAATCGAGTCTAAGTCTAAGTCTTGAAAATTTTTATCTAAAATTTTTTCTTCCAAAAGTTTTCTTACATGAGTTGCAGTGTGGTTAGTGAACTCTTTCGAGAGAATTTCAATAGGATCAACATGACATAATTGACCAAATTTGGTGTAGTCCTCAATACTTGGATCACTGGCCATATAACCGTTGACCAGTGTAATTCTTTCACCAGGAGATGTTAGTCCTGTGGCTCGATGAACTACATGTTTTCCTTGTTGAAATACCGCAAACCCAGGTCCAGGAATTTCTGGAGAGATAATTTTATCAGATGGAATTTGTTTATTATTTTCTTTTATTTCAGCCATTTCGTCTTTAGTTCCATAAAAATATTGAAATTGACCTCCTTTAATTTTTTTTGGATCTGTAACAAACATCACATAATCGAACATTAAAGTATCTACATGCCATTTATCTACATTCTTTTCTAATTCTAAAGGATTATAATTTAAGTGACCTAGTTGATGAGGAATTGTATGAGGAGAAAGATCTATTCCCGCTATATCTGACAAGAAAATATTAATTTCATCAGAGAGACATAAATCTCTTAAAAATTTAGATCGATAAACTCCACCTCTAACATTTCTAGCTATTCTTTGACTAGAAGTTGTAAATTTTTCTAATTTTCTAGTTACATCTAATAATATTTCACTACCTTCATCGCTTAAGATTCTAAAAACTGAAGTTGCTGCGAAATCGACAGGAGAGTCGTTAATAATTTCTTCTGAATAACCTAAATCTTTTAACGAATAAATTGTGTTTGGTTTTTCTAACTGAAGATGTTTTTTTGGATCAAAAAGTACTTTATCATCTATTAGTTCAAAACCATCTGGAAAATTATTTAAATTTATTGGGTACATAAATTTATCTCTGAAAATACTGAATTATGTTACTATTCAAAAAATGTTTAATCAAATAAAATGAATAATAAATTTTTTGAGTGGGCAGGTGTTATTACTGCTATTTTATATTCGTTGTTTGTTGCATCAAATATCGGAATAGAATTTTTTGGTTTCTGTTTATTACTCTTATCAGCAATTTTAATTGGAATTTGGGCCTATAGAGGAGGTCATAAGGGAATACTTTTGTTACAGTTTTTTTATGCAACTGCAGGAATTATTGGAATGATACGTTGGTTTTAATTAAAGGTTGTGATTATTTTTGGAATATAATTTTTAAAGTTAAAAAATCCTTTATTACAGTATTGCCAAGCTAGTTGATCAAGATTTCTATACAAAAAATCTTTTTTTAAATTATTTGAATTTAAATAATCCAAATTTTCTCCAACAGTAGGATATAAACTATAATAATTTTCAATATTCTTAATTTCACTTATATCAACAATTTCACAATCAATAGATTTATCTTTTAATCTTTTTTTTTGGTCTTCTATTAAAAGAGACTTAAATTTAACTAATTTTTCACTAAGTTTTATTGATCTATTTTCATTTTTATTTGAAATTATATAAATTTTTTTAAATTTATTCTCTTTAAAGTCATTGATTTCAAATGAGAGGTTATTTTCAAATATTAAAAGATTTTTCTCTTCAATGTTTTGTGGGTTGTTAAAATCTTTTTTAATTAGGGTGTAAGTTTTTTCTGAAATTTTTGGAGGAGCATTTTCATTTAATTTTATGTTTTGAAATCGATTGTTTGTAAATTTTTGAATATTCCATTCACTCGCAAGATAATGTTTACCTTGTGTTTGAATTCCAGCCACCCATCTCCATCCAAGTGTGTTAGATGCTGGATCTCCATCGTATAGATGTTGCATGAAAAGCTCAGCACCTAATTGCCATGGTAGTTCTAAAGTAAATGTCCAAATACTTGCGAACCACATTCTAGTATGGTTATGAAGATAATTATTTTCTTTAAGTTCATTTACCCACTGATTAAAGCATTCTAGGTTTGTCTTTCCCTCAATAGCATCTATATAATTTTGGTTATCTTTAAATTCTTTTCTAAGTTTATTTAATTCTATTAAGTAATCAGACCAAACATTTGGTCTTAGTTCTAGCCAACCTTTCCAATAAGTTCTCCATAAAACTTCTTGAATAAACTTTTCATTTTTTACAAATGAAAATTTTTTAAGGGATTTATCAATAATTTCTATTTCATTAATTATCCCATGAGTTATATAGGGAGATAAACATGAAGTATTTGATCTATTATGAGAACCAAAATCAAAATTTCTTAATTTAGAATATTCTAAAAGATTGTTTTCGACAAAATGATTTAATTTATCAACGGCTTTAGCCCTTGAAGCTTCAAATATCATATTAGATTATTTTGATTTTTTTTTCTTTAGACCCAATTTATCACTATGCCTTAGTCTTAAAATTACAATTGCAGCTGCAATGAGCACTATAGCAACAGCCTCATATACTAACGCAGTTGGATCCATCTCTTTACCTTGTAAGATTATAAATCGAGCAAGAGCAGTAATTGCTATTAAAAGAGGAAGAGTGATGCTAATTGATTGTTGGTCCCAAAATACCCTGACCATTGCAAGAACTTCCAAATATAGAAACATTAAAAGCAAATCAGCTAGTGTTACTGATTGATTTAGAAACATATTTTTAATTTCTATACCAACAGCAATCACTGTGCTTATTAAAATAATACACATTAAAACTAGCTGTAAATTTTTTGCTATTTTTTCCATTACTTATCTTTACTAAATGGCAGCCACTTTTCAAACACTGATTTAGATGGTCCATCATAGGGAATAGAGTACGAGCTTGGGTTAGGACTGGTTAAAACTTCAATTCCTTTTGAAAATACAAAAATAAAAACTACTACAAAAACTATTACCATTATTTTAAATGGATCAAAATTCTTGGTTACAAATACACTACTAGATTTTTCTTCAGCTTTATGAAAATGTTTAAAGGTCATGTACACAGCAAATATTAAACCAATATGAGCTACATAAAGACCAGCCCAACCAAAGGCAAAGGTTGTATAAGAAAAAATATATAAACTAAAAACTGTTGTCCAAATAAAACTTAAAACTAAAAGTATTTGTAGTCTTACAGTTTTAGGTAGGGCTCTGAGATCATTTTTGCTATCATCAAATAAAATATTTGCAGCATCTATCATCCAGTTTTTTAGTGATTCCATAGGATTAAAATATAATTATTATTGATTATAACAAAGGTTAAATTGTCCTAAATCCTAGTTTAAATTTGATTTAATAACATTTTCTAGTTGAATTGAGCTTTGTGCACCTGAAATAAAATCTTTACCTATCTCAAAAAAAGGAACTCCACTTATATCTTTTTCTTTTGCAACCAAGATTTTTGAATTTACGTTTTCAATATTTTTTTCATTAATAAAATCTTTAAATGCATTTTCAGAAATATTGTTTTGTTTAGCAATATCGATTAAAATGTTTATTTCTCCTATATCAAGCCCATCGATAAAGTATGATTGATATATTTTTTCTTTTATTTCATTTTGTAAATTAAATTTTTCACTTAAATTAATAAGCAAATGAGAAAGAACTGTATTTGGGGTTTTTTTAATTTTTTCTAAGTTAAAATTTATCCCAGATTCTTTTGCTTTTAATCTCATATTTTCATACATCGGAGTAGCAAAATCTTTTCCTCCAAATTTTATTTCTAAATATTTTTCTCGAGAAATTCCTTCAAAGGGCATATCCGGATTTAATTGAAATGGTACATGATGAATATCAAATTTTATGTTAGGAAATTTTTTAAGTGCATTATTTAGGTTTGTATGACCTATAAAACACCATCCACAGATAGTGTCTGCAAAAACATTTATTTTCATTTATTTAAGAACGAAGGTTTTTTTTGTGATAATTTATAAATCTCTCAACATTTGATTTATTAAATGTTTTGTTTTCTTCAAATGAAACTTTTTTCATTGAATAAGCGGAGCTTTTTGTTTGTCTAGACTCTATAATTACGTTTCCTTTATAAAGTTTAAGCTTAACTGATCCATTAACTTTATTTTTTTTAAGATCTATAATTTTTTGTAGTTTAAATCTTTCTTTTGAATACCAATATCCGTTATAAATAAGTTCCGCATATCTTGGCATTATTTGATCTTTTTTATGCATTGTGTCTTTGTCTAAAGTGACAGATTCAATTGCTCTATGTGCTTGAATTAACAAAGTACCACCTGGAGTTTCGTATACCCCTCTAGATTTTATTCCAATAAATCTATTCTCAACTAAATCAACTCTTCCAATTCCATTTTTTCCTGCGAGTTGATTAAGTTTTTCTAATAATTTTGCAGGAGAAAGTTTTTTCCCGTTAATACCAAATGGGTCACCACTTTTAAAATTGATAGTTACAAAGCTTGGTTTATTAGGAGCTTTTTCAGGTGATACTGATCTTTGAAATATAAATTCAGGTGCAGAGTTTTTAGGGTTTTCTAAAACCTTACCTTCTGTTGATGTATGAAATAAATTATCATCAATTGAAAAAGGAGGTGCTCCTTTTTTATCTTTTGGAATAGCTATTCCATGTTTCTTTGCATAATTAATAAGATCTGTTCTTGATTTCAATTTCCAAATTCTCCAAGGAGCAATAATTTTTATATTTGGTCCAAAGTAATGATATCCCAATTCAAATCGAACCTGATCATTTCCTTTACCAGTTGCTCCATGAGAAACTGCATAAGCCTTAAATTTTTTAGCAATTCTAATTTGATCTTTTGCAATAAGTGGTCTTGCTATTGATGTGCCTAACAAATAAACACCTTCATAGATTGCGTGACCTCTGATCATTGGATACACGTAATCTTTAACAAATGTGTCTTTTAAATCTTTGATTATAATATTTTTAACACCAAATTTTTTTGCATTATTGATTATCTTTTTTCTATCGATCTCTTGACCAACATCAGCTGTGTAACAAATTACTTCTGCATCATAGTTTTCTTGAAGCCACTTTAAAATTATAGAGGTATCAAGGCCTCCAGAGTAGGCTAAAACAATTTTTTTTTTTGGTTTCATTTTTTTAACTACAGGCTTTTTTAATAGAGTTGTAAGCCTTAGTAAATCCAAGTAATGAATAGTGATCGATTGTTTGAGATCCTTTTTGATTATATCCAGTTATCATTATTCGAGAACCTTTTTTCATTCTCTTAATCATTCTAAACTCAATTTTATTATCTGCGATCCATGCAAAACCTTGTTGTTTAATGTCAAATTTAAATTTATTTTTCCCTGATTGAGCAATTACAGAGTTGCTGTTATTAAATTCATATCCCGCAGTAACACTTACTTCATTGATAATTTGATCTGCTGGTCTGAATGCAATAAATAATTTTGCATCTCTTTTATTCGATTTTGGTGCCTGTAAAATGGGTGATGATTGTGCAAAACAAACTTTACCAGTATCTTCTATTATAACCATTGACTCCCAATCTTTATACTTACCAATTTTTTTTACTTCATTAGCAGTTGATTGACTGTAAAGGCCAATAAAAATTATTGGTAAAATTAGTAAAATTTTTCTAATTATGGGCATGGGTTAGGATAAATTGTTTGAACTTCATTTATTTCTTTAATGACATCATCAGTTAGATTTATGTTTACACTTTCTATATTAGTTTTCAACTGCTCCATCGTTGTTGCTCCAATAATAACACTAGTCATGAAATCTTGAGTTTCACAAAATTTTAATGACATTTGACCCATGTCTAGTCCATATTTTTCACTAATTTTATAATATAGTTCTATGGCTTTTTCTGTATTTGGTTTTCTATACCGTGTCCAAAAATCAAAATCTCGTTCCATTCGCGAACCTTTTGGAAAATTATTATTTCTATATTTACCGGTTAAATATCCGCTTGCTAGAGGAGAATAAGCAAGACAACCAATTTTCTCTCTAATTGATACTTCAGATAATCCAATCTCGTATGATCTATTCAATAAACTATAAGGATTTTGAATAGACATCATTCGTGGTAAATTTTTTTCTTTGGAAACTTTAAGATAATTCATTACTCCCCACGGAGTTTCATTGGATAAACCTACGTATCTGATTTTACCTTTTTCTATGTATTTGTTTAATTCTCCAAGAACGTCTTCAAATTGGTTCCAGTTATTTTCTTTATGTGTGTAACTTAGCCTTCCAAAATTATTTACATTTCTTTCAGGCCAATGAAGTTGGTATAAATCAATGTAATCTGTTTTAAGTCTTTTAAGGCTATCTTCTAAAGCAGACTCTAAGTTAGGACCTGTGAAACTATTTTCTCCATTCCTTAAATAATTTCTTGATGGACCAGCAACTTTTGATGCAAGAATTACTTGATCTCTTTTTTTTGTTTTTTCAAACCAGTTACCTATAATTTCTTCAGTATCACCATAGGTTTCTTTTCTTGGAGGAACAGCATATAATTCAGCAGTGTCCCAAAAATTTACACCATTTTCCAGCGAGCAGTCCATCTGTTCAAAAGCCTCCTCTTGACTGTTTTGTTCACCCCAAGTCATGGTACCGAGACAAATTGTGCTCACATTAAGATCAGTATTGCCTAGTTTTTTATAATTCATAATGGTTTTTGTTTAATTTGGATATTTTAAATCTTTTTAAGGTATCTTGAATAATTAGTAAAAGACTATTATATACTACTTATTATGGAATTCGATAAAAACGGAATATTAAATAGAGCTAAAGCAGCTCAACAAACCGCAGTTGAAATGGATGAAGGCTTAAGAGCCTACATGTTGAAAGTTTACAATTACATGGCAACTGGAATTTTACTAACAGGAATAGTTGCGCTTCTAACATTTAAAATGTCGGTAGTAACAAATGATGCTGGATCAATCGTAGGTCTAACATCAGTTGGCAATGCAATCTATATGTCTGGATTAAAATGGCTTGTTATGTTGGCGCCTTTAGGAATTGTTTTTTATATGAGTTTTGGAATTAACAAAATGAGTGCTTCAAAAGCTCAAACAACTTTTTGGGTCTTTGCCGGATTAATGGGCTTATCATTATCTTCAATTCTATTAGTTTACACAGGTATGAGTGTAACAAGAGTTTTCTTCATCTGCTCAGCTACTTTTGGTGCAATGAGCATATATGGTTATACGACTAAAAGAGATCTAACAAAACTAGGCTCATTCTTAATGATGGGATTAATTGGAATTATAATTGCATCAATAGTTAATATTTTCATGCAATCTTCAATGATGTATTTTGTTATATCAATTTTGGGTGTTTTAATTTTTGTAGGTTTAACAGCTTATGATACTCAAAAGATAAAAAACATGTATGCCGTAAGTGATACAGGTGAGATCATGGGTAAAAAAGCTGTGATGGGTGCACTTACTCTTTATCTAGACTTTATAAATTTATTTATAATGTTGTTAAGATTATTTGGCCAAAGAAGATAATTTTATTTTTGTAACTTTTTCCAGTTAGTATTTTTTAATAATATTTTAAGATCAAAAGAGTTTTTTAAAATTTTGCCACTAGTATCTGTTATTAGATATTTTAAATTTTTGTTTTTAGGCTTAAAGTTTTTACAAATTTTATATAAAGCATTTTCTGCAGCATTTCTAAAAACACTAAAGCTAACTTGTTTACTTGAGATACTTAAACCATAGTCTTTCCATGATCCTTCAGAGACCATTTTTGCATATAAATCTAAGATAATTTTTAGTTCATCTCTTTCAAAAAATTGTTTTTCTTCTATTTGTTTATGAGGATTATTGACTACTAGTTTTAAGTTACTAGGCATCAATTTTATGTTTATTGATTAATGGTATCTGAAAACCGGTAAAAATAATAGTTATTGGCAGCATTCCCCAAACTTTAAAGTTTACCCAAAATTCTTCCGTTTGTGTTCTCCAAACACACTCATTTAATAGAGCAAGGCCTAAGAAAAAAAACATCCATCTTCTATTTAATAATTCCCATCCTAAATCTGAAAGTGGAATTGATTTACCCATAATTTTTTTTAAAACAGGCTCTTTAGTAAAATATTTTCCAAAAAATAAAGCTAAAGCAAATAAAATATTTATAATTGTTGGCTTAATATAAATAAATATTGGATCATTGAAATAAATAGTTAACCCACCAAAAAATGTAATTAAGATACCGCTTATTAATGGCATCATAGGTATTTTTTTTTCAAAAAACCAAACAACAGCTAATGCTATTAAAGTTGCAACTATAAGTGGAGGAATAGCAACTGATAAATTTTTATCACTGTTGTAGTAATAAAAAAAAAATATAGCTAATGGTCCAAAATCAGTAACGAATTTTAAAAAAGATTTATTCACTAGAAAGATACTAACATATTTGACACATCACTAAACATTAATATTTTAAGCATTGATTTTTATTTTTAAATACCCATACTAATAAGTATGCCAATTCAAAAAGCAAAATTCTCTATTGGAGATATCGTAAAACATAAACACTTCGAATTTAGAGGTGTAATATATGATGTTGATTTTGAATTTAATAATTCTGAAGAATGGTATCAATCTATTCCAAAAAATGTGAGACCAAGAAAAGATCAGCCTTTTTATCATTTACTGGCTGAAAATGACGAAATAACTTATGAAGCTTATGTTTCAGAACAAAATCTTCTTATGGATGACTCTGATGAGCCAATAAAACATCCTTTAATTGAAGAGATTTTTTCAGGAAAAAAAGGTTCTAGTTATTTTAAGATGTCTAATTAAGTTTATCATTTTTCAAACACAATTAGCTCAAATCTAAGCCATACAAATTAGTTAAATTATCGATATATTCTGATCAAGGATGTTAAATGTTAATTTCAAATTATTATCTCCCTCTACATTCTTGATCGGAGATCCTTTTCATAATAAACATCACTAATTAAATATGTTTAAACTTTTTCATCCAAACAGGATTTTTCAGATAACTTCCAAAGCTCCAAAATATATTTTGTTTTTATTTGTGATTGTGCTCTCAGTTGGATTGACAGAAGCACTAATTTTATCTCCTGAAGATTATAAACAAAGTGATGCTGTGAGAATTATGTATGTGCATGTCCCGGCGGCTTGGATTTCTTTAGGGATCTTTTCATCCATAACTTTTTTTATCGATTAGTGGCTTTATTTTTAAAAATAAAAATTTTTTTTTAATTTCAAAAAGTTTAGCCCCCTCAGGATTTGTTTTCAATATTATTGCTTTAGTTACAGGAGCTATTTGGGGTAAACCAACATGGGGAACTTGGTGGGCTTGGGATGCTAGAATTACTTCTATGTTAATCTTAGCATTATTTTATGCAATGTATTTAATTTCGTGGAGAATTTATGAAAGTGAAGAAAAGGTTTTTAAGATCACAACTTTTATTACGATACTAGGCATAATTAATGTTCCTATTATCAAATACTCTGTAGATTGGTGGAATACACTTCATCAGCCAGCTTCAATCAATATTTTATCAAAAAGCTCAATTCATTCATCGATGCTTTTTCCTTTGCTGATAATGACTGCGGCATTTGCTCTTTTTTCATTGCTAATTTTTTTAATGAAATATAATACAGAACTGATAAAAATTAAAAACAAAGGCCTGGATAGACTATGATTAATGAATTACTTTTTATGAACGGATACGGAGTTTACGTATTGTCTGCTTTCAGTTTTACACTTTTGAGTTTTTCAGCTCTATATTTAATTACAAAAGTTCAATTTATTAAGGAACAAAATAAATTTGTAGCTAAATTTGGATCTCTGAACTCTGAGAAAGCTAAATCTGCAAAATCACAAAGAATAAACAAAGAAATTTTAGCTAACGCCACAAACAATTAACTTTTAAACCATGTATGGTCGTAAAGTTAAATTAAGGTTTTTGTTTGTAGTACTTGTTTTAATTACATTAATTTTAACAGCATTACTTGTTTTAAAGTCTCTTGAAGAAAACGTAGTATACTTTCAATCACCATCTGAAATTAAAGTTCTATCAGAATTAGATAAAAAAAAAATTAGAGTAGGTGGAATGGTAAAAAAAAATTCTATTTTGGTAAAAGCTAGCGAAGTGAAGTTCGTGATTACAGATTTTAAAAATGAAATAACTGTTACCTATACAGGGGCAATCCCAAATCTTTTTGAAGAAGGCAAGGGAGTAGTAGCAGAAGGATTTTTAAAAGATCGAAATTTTTTTTCTGCAACAAAAATTTTAGCAAAACATGACGAAAATTATATGCCTCCAGAAGTAAAACAGGCTCTTGGAGAAAAATAATATGCTACTTAGCGTTATTGGAAACTATTCATTAATTTTAGGACTTTTTTTCGGATTATTTCTTTTCTATTTTTCTGCAATAAATTTTAGAAATTCTCAAGTATTAGATACTAAAATTTTATTATTTACTTTTTTACAATTTTTTTTAGTTGTAATTAGTTTTTTTTTGTTTAGTTTTATCATTTGTTATATCTGATTTTAGTAATGAGACTGTTTTTAATAATTCTCATACAACTAAACCAATTTTTTATAAAATTGCTGGAACCTGGGGCAATCATGAAGGAAGCTTGTTGTTGTGGCTGCTTGTTTTAACATTGTTTATTCTAATTTTTTTAATAAGGACTAAAAATCAACCTGTAAAATATAGAGTTTTAACTTTAGTATTTCAGGAGATTATCATTATTGGTTTTTTTATTTTTTTGATCAAAACATCAAATCCGTTTAATCATATTTATCCGATACCAACAGAGGGTTTGGGGCTTAATCCAATACTACAAGATCCTGCTTTAGCAATTCATCCACCTATTTTATATTTAGGGTATGTAGGCTCTTCAATTATTTTTTCATCAGTTTTGGCTGCAACAACCTTAAATATTATTTCAAAAAAATGGGCATCTCATATTAAAAAATGGGTTTTAAGTTCATGGATTTTTTTAACTCTTGGAATTTTATTGGGATCAATTTGGGCTTATTATGAGTTAGGGTGGGGAGGCTTTTGGTTTTGGGACCCAGTTGAAAATGTTTCTTTAATGCCATGGTTAGCATTAACAACACTTTTACACTGTATTCTTGTTTTGGAAAAAAAATTAATCCTAACCTCTTGGGTTATAATCTTATCAATATCAACATTTACCCTTAGTATGAGTGGTACATTCTTGGTTAGATCAGGAATTCTTAATTCTGTACATACCTTTGCAAATGATCCAGAGAGAGGCTTATTTATTTTAATATTTTTATTTTCTTTAATTTTTCTTTCATTATTTATTTTCTTCTTTTTTCATAAAACTAGCAAAGATAATTCAAGCAATTTTTTTTTGATGAGTAAGGAAACAGCCATAATAATTAATAATTGGTTTATGATGTATTTTTTATCGGTTGTTCTAATTGGTACTACTTATCCTATTTTTCTTGATGTTTTGTCATCTCAAAAAATATCCGTAGGACCGCCTTTTTATCACAAATTAATTATACCGTTTTTAATTCCTTTTTTGTTGATTATGGCAATTGGACCAAAGTTAAAATGGATTAAATCAAATTTAGAAGACAAAATTTATTTATTCACATTATTAATAATTTCAATTTTATTATCTATCTTTATTATTAAAAATTTTAGCTCTAGTTTTTTGATAAATACAATTTTGATTTCGAGTGCCTTATATCTATTTTTTATTACATTGAGAGATTTCTTCAGTAAGAGGTTTAAAAATTTAGCACAAAATACAGCTCATTTTGGTTTTAGCTTATTAATTTTGAGCATTTTATTTAACAGTTTGTTTTCAAGTGAAATTATCACAAATCTAAAAGTGGGACAAAGTTTTGAGAATACTAAGACAAAAATAGTTTTTGAAAGCCTTAATCAAAAAGAAGGAGAAAATTATAAATCAATAATAGGTAATTTTATTATTCAAGACTCAAAAGGTAAAATAGAAAATTTATCCCCAGAGTTAAGAATATATAATCAACCAAATATTACTACTAGTGAAGCTGATATTAAAACAACATTATTATCAGATAAGTTTATGGTTATTAATATAGTACAAAATCAAGAATTTTTTAATGTTAGGTATCAGGTTAAACCATTTATGTTATGGATTTGGATAGCAGTAATTTTGATTAGTTTTGGTGGATTAATAAGTTTTGTAAAAAAAGAATATGAAAAATAAAATATTACCATTTTCAATTATTTTTGTTTTTATAATCATCTTTGTCATTTTTTATAAAGGTTTACAGAATACAAATATTTATACCCCAGATTCAAAAACAATTTTTGAAGTACCTTCAGTTTCAGTTAAATTATTTAATTCAGATGAAATAATCAATACACTTGAAATTTTTAATTCTAATAAATTTTATTTATTAAATATTTGGTCTTCTTGGTGTGTACCTTGTAAGCAAGAACATCCAATTTTAATGGAGCTGTCTCAAAATAATGATTTAGAAATAATTGGTATCAATTACAAAGATACAAAAAAAAATGCTAATGATTTTTTAAAAGACCTTGGAAATCCCTATGATAATATAATTTTTGATAATAAGGGTACTAATGCGATTGAATGGGGTGCTTATGGTGTTCCAGAATCTTTTTTAATCAATAATAATAAAATTATTAGGAAATATATAGGACCACTTAGTAAAGGATCTCTGCAAGAGATCAAATTATTTATAAAATGAAGATATTAAAATTATTTTTAGTCATTTTTTTTTATTTTTCCTTTCAATAATTTGAAAGCTGATAATGAGGTTCTCAAAAATAAAATTACAAAAAACCTACGTTGCTTGATTTGTCAAGGACAATCTGTTTATGACTCTGACTCAGAATTTGCAAACAGTTTAAAAATTGTAGTTGATAATAAAATTAATGAGGGACTATCTGAAAATCAAATTTATTCTTATTTTCAAAGTAAATATGGTGATTGGATTTTATATGATCCCTTGTTTAATAAAAATACTTATTTTCTATGGCTATTACCTCTATTGATATTCTTTGTTGGTGGTGCAATAATCTTTAATAAATTTTTAAAAAAACAAAAATAATCTGATATTAACAAGAATGAGCGTTAAAAAATTAAACATATTTTTAGTTATATTTTTTACTACAACCAAATTATTTGCAACTGAAATCAACAATCATCAATATAATTTTTATACTGGTAATTTTGACTTTAGTGATGATAAGCAAGCAGCGATGTTGGTTGGTTTTCAACATCAAAATGAAAACCTTGAAAGAGATACTTTCTTAGGAAATATTTCACCAATTACTGGTGGCTTTATAACTGAAAATTCAGCTGCATATTTTTATACTGGAATTGAGTGGAACGTTGATATGGGTGCTATAACGTTCACACCTAGTTTTGCGCCTGGCTTGTACCATAAAGGAGATGGAAAAGATTTAGGTCATGCTCTTGAATTTAAATCTGAAGTTCAGATTTCATATAGTTCATCAAATAACTCTAAAATTGCTATTTCTTATAATCATGTATCTAATGCAAGTATAGGAGACAAAAATCCTGGGGCAAATAGTTATATGTTTAATTTTATTAAAAACTTCTAAATAAACTAATGAATTTAAATGATTGTCATAATTTTGGTGATTTTAGAAAATTAGCTAAAAAAAAGTTGCCATCACCTATCTTTCACTACATCGATGGAGCTGCAGATGATGAGATTACTTATGCTAGAAATACTAGTGCATTTGATGATGTTGATTTAGTTCCGAATGTTTTGAGAGGTGTAGAGAATGTTGATTTATCAACAACAATTTTTGGAAAAAAGTTAGATCTACCTTTTTATTTAGCACCAACAGCCTTACAAAGATTATTTCACTATGATGGTGAAAGAGCAGTTGGAAAAGCAGCAAAAAAATATAATACCATGTTTGGTGTTTCAGCATTAGCTACCGTAAGTGTGGAAGAAATATCTTCTATGATTGATACTCCTAAGATGTTTCAGTTCTATTTTCATAAAGATAGAGGTTTAAATGATGCTTGCTTGGAAAGAGCTAAAGCAGCTAAATTTGATGTTATGGCTTTAACAGTAGATACAATTACAGGAGGAAATCGTGAAAGGGATTTAAGGACAGGTTTTACCTCACCCCCTAAATTAACATTATCTAGCTTATTTAGTTTCGCTACAAAACCAATGTGGGGGATTAATTATTTAACAAAAGGAAAATTTGAACTACCTCATCTTCAAGATCATGTAAAAGAAGGCACAGACACCAATACCTCAATAGGAAATTATTTTTCTACTATGTTGGATCAATCTATGAACTGGAAAGATGCTGAAAAACTTTGTTCCCAGTGGGGAGGTCATTTTGCATTAAAAGGCATTATGAGTGTTGATGATGCAAAACGAGCAGTTGATATTGGTTGCACAGGTATAATGGTTTCAAATCATGGAGGAAGACAACTTGATGGGTCTAGAGCCCCTTTTGATCAGTTAGCAGAAATTGTTGATGCTGTTGGAGATAAACTTGATGTTATTTGTGAAGGTGGAATTCACAGAGGAACTCATATGCTTAAGGCCTTATCATTAGGTGCTAAAGCTTGTTCGGGTGGAAGATTATATCTTTATGCATTAGCAGCTGGAGGTCAGGCAGGTGTTGAACGAGCCATTGAAAAATATAAGACAGAATTAATAAGGGATATGAAATTAATGGGATGTACTAAAATTAGTGATCTTAATAGAAATAATTTAAGATTTAGATAACCATGAATTTAGATGACTGTTATAATTTTCATGATTTTAGAAAGTTAGCTAAAAAAAAATTACCTGCCCCAATTTTTCATTACATAGATGGTGGATCAGATGATGAGGTTACTTTAAATAGAAACACAAATGCATTTAATGATTGTGACTTAGTCCCAAATATTTTGGCAAGTGTCGGTGAACCTGATTTATCTACGACTGTTTTTGGAAAAAAAATTGATATGCCACTTTTTCTATCACCATGTGCAATGCAAAGTTTATATACACCAGAAGGAGACAAAGCGTCAGCAAGAGCGGCTGAAAAACATGGAACTATGTATAGTATGTCTACAATGGCCTCTTTTTCAATTGAAGAAGTTGCTGAAATTTCAAACTGTCCTAAACTTTTTCAATTATATGTTCATAAGGATCAATCTATCACAGATGACTTAATTGATAGGTGTAGAGCTGCAAATTTTAATGGCCTTTGTTTAACAGTAGATACTTTAGTTGCAGGTAATAGAGAAAGAGATCATCGAACTGGATTTACAACTCCACCAAAATTAACTCTTGAAAGTTTGTTAAGTTTTGCAATGCGTCCTGAGTGGGTCTTTAAGTATTTGACTAATAAAAAATTTGAACTTGCAAATATTAAAAATAAAACAGACAAAGGAACAAATATTGCTAAATCGGTTATTGACTATATTAATGAACAATACGATCCAGCAATGAACTGGAAGGATGCAGAATACTGCATTAAAAGGTGGAATGGACCCTTTGCCTTAAAAGGAGTGATGTCTGTAGAAGATGCAAAAAGAGCTATTGATATTGGATGTACAGCTATAATGATTTCAAATCATGGAGGAAGACAACTTGATGGATCTAGATCTCCATTTGATCAAGTTAAAGCTATATCTGATGCAGTTGGAGATAAATTGGAAATTATTTTAGATGGAGGAGTTAGAAGAGGAACTCATGTTTTAAAAGCTTTAGCCGCAGGTGCAAAAGCCTGTAGTTTTGGTAAGATGTTTTTATTTTCATTAGGAGCTGGAGGTCAACAAGGTGTAGAACGTGTTTTGCAAAATATGCATGATGAGATTCGACGCAATATGATATTAATGGGTTGTAAAAGTTTAAAAGAGCTAGATAATTCAAAAATAATCTATAAAAAATAGAAGAGAGGTAAATGTAAATGAAATTGGCAAAAAGTTTAGATAGATTAGGAACTGAATCTGCATTTAGCGTACTTGCTGAAGCAAAAAAATTAGAAGCTCAAGGCAATTCTATGATCCATTTAGGGTTGGGTCAGCCAGATTTTAAGACACCAAAACATGTGGTTGAAGCAGCCAAAAAAGCTTTAGATGATGGTCATCACGGATATGTATTATCTAATGGAATTTTAGAGTGCAGACAATCGGTTACTAGAAAAATTAAAAAACTTTATAATCAAGATATTGACCCTGAAAGAATTATTATTATGCCAGGTGGTAAACCAACAATGAGTTATGCTATTCAGTGTTTTGGGGAGCCTGGTGCTGAAATTATTCACCCAACACCTGCTTTTCCAATTTATGAATCTATGATTAACTTTACTGGATCGACACCAGTACCATATGATCTTACTGAAGATAAAGATTTAAAATTTAGTGCAGAAAAAATCTTATCTCTAATTACAGATAAAACTAGATTGTTGATACTCATTAACCCAAATAATCCTACAGGTAGTTTTGTAGAAAAATCAGAGATTGATAAATTAGCTGATGGTCTTAAAAAACATCCTCATGTAACCATTTTAAGTGATGAAATTTATAGCCGGCAAATTTTTGATGGTAAAGAAATGCCAACTTTTTTTAATTATCCTGAATTAAGAGAAAGACTAATTGTTTTAGAAGGATGGAGCAAAGCTTACTCAATGACAGGATGGAGATTAGGATGGAGTTTTTGGCCTGAAAATTTAATTCCACATGTTAATAAATTGTTAATCAATAGTGTTTCATGTGTAAATGCTGCTGCACAATTTGCGGGAATTGCAGCACTAGATGGTCCAGATGATTCGATTAACGCTATGATGGAAAAATTTACACAAAGAAGAAAATTAATTCATGATGGTCTAAATAGTTTGCCAGGTGTTGAGTGTAGTTTACCAGGGGGAGCTTTTTACGCCTTTCCAAAAGTAATTGGCACAGGAATGGATGGCGCAGAATTTTGTAAAAAAGCAATGCACGAGGCTGGTGTGGCAATTGTGCCTGGTACTGCATTTGGCAAAACATCAAAAGATTATGTAAGGTTTAGTTTTGCAGCCTCACAAGATAATATTTCTCAAGCTTTGGAAAATATTAAGAAAATGCTAACTAAATAAGCTGTATTTTTTCATAATTTTTTACTAGTATTCATTATATGAATGAGCAAGTTCAAGATGAATTAAAGAAAATTTTTAATGGAAGATTTTCAACTTCAGAGTCCACAAGAGCTAATTATGCAAGGGGTGAGGATACTTATGATCCAGTTTTATCTCAAGCAGTAGTTTTTCCTGAAACCAATGAAGAGGTCTCTAAAATTTTAAAATTGTGTAATGATCACAAAATACCTGTTGTTCCATTTGGGACGGGAACTTCTTTAGAAGGAAATGCAGTTGGTAATTCAAATGGTATCACAATCTCGTTAGAGAAAATGAATAAAGTTTTGTCAGTTAATGCTGAAGACTTTGATTGCAGAGTTCAGGCAAATGTTACAAGAAAACAATTAAATGAATATTTAAGAGAGGATGGAGTTTTTTTTCCAATTGATCCAGGAGCAGACGCTGCCCTTGGAGGAATGGCATCAACATCTGCTTCTGGAACTATGGCAGTCAAATATGGAACTATGAGAACTGTAATTTCAGGTCTAACAGTAGTTATGCCAAATGGAGAAATTATTAAAACTGGTGCTAGAACTAAAAAAACTTCAGCAGGATATAATTTAACCAATCTTTTTATAGGCTCGGAAGGTACACTTGGAATAATTACAGAAGTACAAGTTAGGTTGTCACCAATTCCAGAAAGTATAATGAGTGCAGTTTGTTATTTTCCAGATTTAGACGCAGCAGTTAAAACGGCACAAGAAGTAATTCAGTATGGAGTTCCAATAGCAAGAATTGAAATGCTGAACAAAGATCAAATGGAGATAAGTATTAAATATTCTAAATTAGATAATATTAAACCTTCACCAACTCTTTTTTTTGAATTTCATGGAAGTGAAATGACAAATAATGAGGCAATAAGTATTGTAGAAGAATTGTCTAAAAATAATAATGGAAGTGACTTTCAATGGGCATCTTCACCTGAAGAACAAAAAAAATTATGGAAAGCAAGACATGATGTTTATTATTCTGTTAAAGCATTAGGAAATAACATGAAGGTATATTCTACAGATGTTTGTGTACCTATATCAAGATTAGTTGAATGTATCTCATGGGCAGAAAATGAAGTAAAAAAACTAGATTTAACTGCTCCAATGGTTGGTCATGTAGGAGATGGAAATTTCCACTCAATTATTTTGTATGACCCTGAAGATAAAGAAAAACAAAAAAGAATTAGACTGTACAGTGATAATTTGATTAACAAAGCACTTGAGTTAGAAGGAACCATAACAGGAGAACATGGAATTGGTCTACAAAAAAAACATTATCTCCTAAGAGAGCATCTAGACAATATTCCTGTGATGAAAGCAATTAAAAGAAGTTTAGACGAAAATAATATCATGAATCCAGGAAAGATTTTTGATTTAAATTAACCAAAAAAATATCATATGAAAAAAATATTAGTCACAAGGAAGTTACTTAAAGACTGCGAAGATAAAGCAATCAAAACTTTTGAGGCTAAATTAAATACTAATGATGAGCTTTATTCTCAATCAAAATTAATTGAATTAAGTCAAGGGTGTGATGCGGTTTTAACTTCCCTAACTGATAAAATGGATGAAGATACAATCAATAAATTACCCGAAACCATAAAAATTATATCAAATTTTGCAGTTGGATATGGAAATATTGATTTAGAAGCTGCAAAAAAAAGAGGTATTGCAGTAACTAATACTCCCGAAGTTTTATCAGATGCTACGGCAGAAATTGGAATTCTTTTAATTTTAGGTGCTTGCCGAAGAGCAGCTGAAGGAATTGAAGCTGCAAAAGAAAGTAATTGGAAATGGTCGGCAGATTATTTAATAGGAAAACAGTTAACAGGATCTAGACTTGGTATTTTGGGAATGGGAAGAATTGGACAAAAAATTGCAAAAATTGCAAAGTCACTTGGAATGATTATTCATTACCATAATCGTTCAAAATTAAGTGATGACAAAGAACAAGGAGCTATCTATCATGATAATCTTAAAAGTTTATTTTCAGTTTCAGATGTTTTATCAATTTGTTGCCCAGCAACAAAAGAGACAGTTAATTTAATTAATAAAGAAACAGTTGAATATTTTCCAAAGGGAGCAGTAATCACAAATGTTGCTCGAGGAGATATAGTTGATGATGATGCTTTAATTGATGCTTTGAATCGAAGAAAAATTTATGCTGCTGGTTTAGATGTCTATAAAGGTGAACCAAATTTAAATCCAGGTTACTTAAAAATTAAATCTGCTTTTATTCTGCCCCATCTTGGAAGCGCAACTAAAGACACTCGAATTGCAATGGCTAATCTTGCAATTGATAATATTGATGAGTTTTTCAATACAGGCAATTGTAAAAATAAAGTAAACTAATCGAAAAGAAAAAGTATGTCTGAATTAATAGCATTTATTGGTGTTGGAAACATGGGCCTGCCTATGGCAGAAAATTTAATGAAATCTGGTAAAAAAATTAAAGTCTTTGATGTCTCTAAAAAGACCATTGATATTGCTAGAGAAAAAAAACTTGATGTTGTTGAAAACTTTAAAGAATTAATTACAAAAGAAGTATCAACTGTAATAACTATGCTTCCTGAAGGAAAACATTCTAAAGAAGTTTTTTTAGGAGAAAATGGAATTATTAATAAAGTTTCAAAAAATTGCCTTTTAATTGATTGTTCGACAATTGATATTCAAACTTCAAAAGAGATTGGGAAAAAAGCTACAGATAGTGGTATCAAAATGATTGATGCCCCAGTAAGTGGGGGTGTTATGGGGGCTCAAAAAGCAACACTAAATATAATGGTCGGTGGTACAAAAGAGGCCTTTGAATTAGCACTGCCTCTATTAAAAATCATGGGTAAAAATATTTTTCATGCTGGAGATTTAGGAAGCGGTAATGGAGCAAAGATTTGTAACAACATGTCGCTAGGTATTACAATGATTGCAGCTTCAGAGTCATTGATGTTGGCGAAAAGATTAAATATCGATATTAAAAAAGTACATGAAATCATGAAAAACGCATCAGGTAATAGCTGGCCTGTATCTGTTTATCCTCCTTTACCGGGTTTAATTGAAGGAACACCTTCAGGTAATAAATATCGTCCAGGGTTTTCTGCAGGAATGATGAATAAAGATCTTAAACTTGCAAACGAATGTGCAAAAAGCGTTAATGCAGAAACCCCACTTGGAAAAATGGCATTAGAAATATACAATAAATTTTGTGAAGAAGGTAATGATACTAAAGATTTTTCGGCGATTTCAAAAGTAATTGGCGGAGATGCTTGGGATTACCCAATAGAATAAATTTTTAATTTAAATGCTTATAGATAGTTGTCCTAGATACACCAAGTTTTCTAGAAGCCACGGAAATATTATTGGTTTCTAGAAAAGTTGATCTAATTAATATACATTTTTCTCTTTTAATTTTAGTATCTTCACAATTTTTACATGCATAGGTTTTGTTTGATATATTTGTTTCTTTAATTTTATTTCCACCAAAGTTTTGACTTTTAACAACAAAAACTGATGATCCTAAATGATCAGTTATTTTTAATATCTTATTATTTAGTAAATCAGATGCTATTGATGAAAATGTATTTGTAAAAATATTATCAAAGTTTTGATTTTTTAAATCTACCAATCCATGGAGCATGATTTTAGCATTACCATTTGCCCCAACTACAACCCCATCCCCATTAATAGCCAATAATCCAACACTTGTAGTTGAAAGATATTCAGACCTAGGGTGAAAAGATAAAATTAATTCATTAGCAAATTTTTTAATAAATAATTTTGTCTCGATACTTCTGGCTGTTAATTTAACTAAAGCCAATGTATGTTGTTCTCTTGATTTTGAGTCTGTTGAAGCATCAATGATACCAATTGTTTTACCATCATAGTTTATTATAGGACTGGCAAAACATGATATTTTTTCATGAGCAATAAAAAAATGTTCTTTACCTGATACTATAGTAGGTTTTTTAATCTCAACTGATAATCCTAAGCCATTAGTGCCACAAATTTTTTCTGCCCATATAGAGCCAGGTATTACAGTTTTTCCAACATCAGTTTGAAGACATGTCTTGTCATAAATTGTATCTAAAACCAAACCTTTATCATCTGAATAAGCAACCATAAAATTTGTGCCTGCTATTTGAGAATATAAAAGTTCTATCTCAGGGATAACTATTTTTCTAAGAGACTCATTTTGTTCTTTAACTTGTCTAAGTTCAGTTGAAGAGATTACGCTTTGTTTTGGATTCTTAAAGGGATTTAAACCTTCAGCTATACATCTTGACCAACTATCAGAAATATCTTTACTCATTTGATATGAGGTCATTTCTCGTTTTTTAAGAATATTAATATATTCCTTATTGACTGATTTTAAGTTTGTCATAATTAAATTTTAAATTATTTATATCATACAAAAACCAACTCTAGGTTGTATTTGTAAAGTTTTTGAACACTTTAAATCTTCATTGACTCCTTAAAAGGTAGATTTTTTAATAAGCTTCAAAAAAATTTTAAGGAGAGAGATTAATGAAAGCACAAGTTTTACATAAGTACGACCCGGAAATGAAAGAAAAAGTATGGGTGACAGAGCAAGAAATGCCAGATCCAAAATTAGAAAAGTCATCAGATGTAATTGTTAAAATAGGTGCAGCAGGTGTTTGCAGAACTGATTTACATATTATTGAAGGAGTATGGAAACATATTCAGGACCCAGATGATAAATTGCTTCCATGTGTAATGGGACACGAAAATGCAGGCTGGATAGAAGAAGTTGGAAAAGATGTTACAAATTTTAAAAAAGGTGATCAAGTTATATTACACCCTTTAATTTCTGGAACTGATGGAACTTGTCTAGATTGTAGAAGAGGAAATGATATGCACGCTGAAGCTGGTGCTTTTCCTGGACTGAACATTAAAGAGGGTGGATATGCAGAGTTATTAAAAACTAGTGTTAGAAACTTGATTAAATTACCAAAAGTTTTAGCACCTAAAGATGTTGCACCTTTTTCTGATGCTGGTTTAACAGCTTATAGAGTTGTAAAAAAAGCCTCTAGACATTTATTGCCAGGTCAAAACTGTGTGATCATTGGAGCGGGTGGATTAGGACATATTGCAATTCAATGTTTAAGAGCAATGTGTGCAGCAAATATTATTATCGTTGAAAAATCAAAAACAGCACTTGATCATGCAATGCCTTTAGGAGGAGACGAAGGTGTATTGATTGATGGTAATGAAGTTGAAAGAATTATGGAACTTACAAATGGTAAAGGAGCTGAAGCTGTAATTGATTTTGTCGGTGAAAAAGGATCAACATCTATGGGTCTAAATATGACTGGAGGTGGTGGTTATTATTACATTGTAGGCTATGGAGAGGAAATAAAAATCTTAGCAGTAGATGTAATTATTGCAGAGAAAAACATAGTAGGAAATTTAGTGGGAACGTGGTCTGAGCTATATGAATTAATGGAATTAGCTAACAAAGGTTTGGTTAAGCTTTCTATGCAGGAATATAGATTGGACGATGCTAATAAAGCACTTCATGATCTTAACGAAGGTAAAGTTAAGGGACGAGCTGTTTTAGTTCCGTAATAACATAAATGGGAGAGAAAATGAAAATAACAAAAACTTGCTTGAGTGCTATCATATCTGGAGTTTTGATATTCAGTCCGATGGCATATGCTGATAAGTGGAGTGATCAATTTCCACATATCAAAGCAACTGGAGATATTCCTGGAGACTGTTCTTATGAAGAAATATCAAAAAAGAATTACAAAGGAAAAACTCTAAAAATAAATACGCATGCTGTTCCTGTAATTGGACAGCCAACAGCTCTTCATGCTGAACAGTTTGCTAAGTTAACAGGAGCAAAAGTTGATGTAACACATACACCTGCAGGTGATTTGTATGCAAAAGCCATGGTTCCTTTTAAAGCTGGTCAAGCTCCATACGATATCGTATTTGGCTTTTCTAACTTTATTAATGACTGGAGACAATATCTAGCACCAGTGCCTAAAAAGTACATGAATTCTACGGAGATGAAAGATGTAACTAAATCTCATGTAGGTGTTTCTTCTTGGGATGGAACTATGTATCAATATCCAGTTGATGGTGACAGACATTATCTAAAATACAGAAAAGACGTAATAGATAATCCTGAAATGCAAAAAAAATATAAAGCAGATACTGGTAAAACGCTAAGAGTACCAACAACTTGGAAAGAGTATGGAGAAATGGCTAAATACTTTAACGGTTGGGATTGGGATGGAGATGGAGAAAAAGAATACGGTTCAGCTGAAGTAATGAAAAAAGACGACTTAATGTTTGCTGCTTTTTTCAGTAGATCAGTAGCGTATGCTAAAAACCCAAGAACTCCAGGTGGTTTCTTTTTTGACTTAGAAACTATGAAACCAAATATTAACAATCCAGGATTTGTTGAAGCTTTAGGTGACTGGGTAGAGGCTACTAAGTATGTTCCTCCAGGAGGGATTAACTTTGGACTAGGTGATGAAATTGGATCATTTGGTGGTGGTCAAACACTATTTAGTTTTTCATGGGATGATGCTTTCATCGCAGCGATGCAAGATGATAGCCCTATCAAAAACAAAGTAGGAGCGGCTCCTCTTCCAGGTGCAGATAAAGTTTGGAATAGAGTATCTGGTAAATGGGAAAACCAATATAACCAAGCGCCTTACATTGTATGGGGTTGGGCTGTAGGTGTTGCTAAGAAAAGTAAAGTACAAGAGATGGCGTTTGATTATCTATGTTTCTTTTCTAACGGAGCAAATCACCAAGCTGACTTAGCAATTGGTAACTTTGGAGTTAACCCATTTAAAAACTCTGATTTTGATCCACAACTTTATATTAATACTATGGGTTGGGATGCAGACATCGCTAACAGTTACACTAAAACACTTAATGATATGGAAAAAAGTAAAAATAGAGTTTTCCCTTTAAGAGTTAGAGGTGTATTTGAGTTCACTAGTGCAGTTGCTACAGGAACTTCAAAAGCTCTTGCTGGACAATTATCTCCACAAGAAGCTTTAGATGAAGTTGCAAAAGAATGGGAAGCAATTGTTAACAGAGTAGGTAAAAAGAACGTTCAAGAAGACTACGCTGTTGGTGTAAAAATGGAAGACAACAAGTTATAATATTAACTTTTAGTTCGTATGTGACCGCTTTTTATTAGCGGTCACATATAGTATAATCAAATTCCAAAATCATGAATTTTAAACATAAATACGTTTTCTTATTTCCAGGATTATTTGTTCTTATAGGCATATTGATATTTCCAATAATTTTTGTAGTTCGTCTCAGTTTGTCTGGATGGAATAGTTATAATGGTTTAAATTTTATAGGACTTGAAAACTATATTAGATTATTCACTGATGACCCAAGATTTTGGCAATCATTTTTTAGATTAAGTTTTTTGTCAGTTACAACAGTTGTTCTTCAATATGTGATTGGATTTGCTTTGGCGCATATGGTTTGGAAGGACATTAAGTTTCAAAGATTTTTCAGAGTACTATTTTTAATTCCAATGATGACTACTCCAGTTATCATGACTGTTATTTGGAGAACATTTTTTCACGAATCCTTAGGTCCAGTTAATGATATTTTATCGAATTTTGGTATGACTCCTAAGTGGCTTACAGACCCTACACTTGCTAAAATTACTGTTATCATTGTAGAAGTTTGGCAGTGGACACCATTCATGTTTTTGTTGTTATTAGCGGGTCTTTTATCACTTCCAAAAGAACCATTTCTAGCTGCAGCTATAGATGGTGCTAGTCCAGTGAGAAAGTTTATTTATGTAACATTCCCTTTAATGGCGCCCATTTCTATTGGAGCTATTATTATTAGACTAATTGAAGCTTCAAAGATAATGGACACGGTTTACGTATTAACTTCTGGAGGTCCTGGAACTTCAACAGAAACATCTAGTTTTTATATTTTCATTAAAGGATTAAGAGAATTTCAGATGGGTTATGCAGCCTCAATGTCATTCACTTATTTAATTATAATGATCATAAGTCTAACTTTTATTGCAAAAGGACTAACTAAATTATTACTTAAAGATTAGAACATGGGAAAACTATATAAATTTTTAAAATATTCTTTTATTACAATCTGGACTGTTTTCGTAGTAGCACCTTTTCTTTGGGCTCTTACAACATCTTTCAAAGATTTTAATTCAGTAAATGGAGGTGCAACATATATTCCTTGGGTAGACTTTGAACCAAAACTTGAAGGTTGGAAAGTGTTAATTAAATCACCTGCAAACGGAGGGGTTGATATAATTGAGCCTTATTTTAATAGTTTGTTTGTAACTTGCACTGCAAGTCTTATAAGTATAGTGCTTGGAACACTATCAGCTTATGCTCTCTCTAGATTTACATTTAAAGCTGGTTTTGTAAAAAACAATGACATCACTTTTTTCTTTATCTCTCAAAGAATTATGCCACCAATTGTTTTATCTATCCCGTTTTTTTTATTTTTAGGAGCTATTGATTTATTAGATAGCTTAATTGGATTAATAGTTGTCTATATTGTTTTACTAATGCCAATCGCAGTTTGGATTATGGTAGATTTTTTTAATAAAGTTCCAAGAGAGATAGATGAAACAGCTTTAATTGATGGGTGTAATCCTTATCAAGCTTTTTTTAAAGTTGTACTTCCAAATTCAATCCCTGGATTAATTGTAGCTGGAATGTTTTGTATTATATTTGGTTGGATCGATTTTTTCTTTGCATTCATTTTAACTTTTACAGAAGTACAGTTGTTACCTGTTAAAATTGTTGCTTTAAATTCATCAATTACACCTTGGTGGAGTTTATCTGCCTCAGCATTAGTATCGGTTGCTCCGTTAATTGTAGTTGCATTTATTGTTGAAAGATATTTATCAAAAGGAAATCTATCAGGAGCTATTAAATAATGAATTTGGTTGCTGATAAATTATCTTATAAACCTGATGAACAGTTTCATCTTAACGAAGTATCTTTTAATTTTAAAAAAGGAAACCTTTATACTATTCTTGGAAGAACTCTATCGGGTAAAACAACATTATTAAAAACAATAGCTGGACTATTAACTCCTGATAGTGGTTCAATTCAATTTGAAGATAAAGATTTTTTAAAAATTCCAGTTTGGGAAAGAAATGTTGCAATGGTTTATCAGCAGTTTATAAATTACCCCCACTTAAATGTTTTTGAGAACGTTGCTTTTCCGCTTAAACAAAGGAAAGTAGAGAACCAAGAAATTAAGGATGTGGTTTTAAAATCACTTAAATCAGTAGGGTTAGAAGGGTATGAAAATAGAAAAATCCAAGAATTATCTGGTGGTCAGCAACAAAGAGTCTCTCTAGCAAGATCTCTTGTTAAGAACGCAAAGATTTTGTTACTTGATGAGCCATTAGTGAACCTTGATTATAAATTAAGAGAACAATTAAGAGAAGAATTTAAAAGTATTTTTTCACAAGGTCTATCAGAAGAAAGCATTGTAATTTTTTCAACTACCGATCCTAAAGAGGCCATGGAACTAAATGGTGAAGTTATAGCAATTGATGAAGGAAAAGTTTTACAAGTTGGACCTGCAAAGGAAATTTTTGAAAATCCAAAAACTTTGAAAGTTGCTGAAATTTCAAATGATCCGCCTATGAATATTTTAAAAGCAAATATTAGTTCTAATAAAATTAAGTTTGAAGGAATAGAGATAGAACTACCGGGTCATTTGTCTAACTTAAAAGATAATAATTTTAATTTAGGTATCAGAGCCTCAGATATAGAATTAAGTGAAGAAGGATTTGAGTTTGAAGTAGAGTTAGCAGAGATAAGTGGTTCAGAAACTTTATTGCATCTTATAAGAGGAGATACAAAAATTATAACTTCAATAGAAGAAGTTATGAATTTTAATATTAAAGATAAAATAAAAATTAATTTTAATATAAATAAGGTGTATGCGTTTAATGAAAGTGGAACTTTAGCTTCATCTCCATTTGGTGGTTCATATGTCTAAAATTGATTTAAATAATATTTCTCACTCGTATAATCCTAATGATCCAAATCCTATTTATGCACTAAATCCATTTTCGATGACTTGGGAAAACGGAAAAAGATATGCAATCTTAGGACCTTCAGGATGTGGAAAAACAACTATGTTAAATATAGTTTCTGGTTTAGTAAGACCTTCCGCAGGAAATATATTATTTGATGATAAAGATGTAACTGATCTTAAAACAGAAAGCAGAAATATAGCTCAGGTATTTCAGTTTCCTGTTATTTATAACACAATGACGGTATATGAAAATTTAGCTTTCCCATTAAAGTGTAGAGATTTTTTAAAAGATAAAATTGATGAAAGAGTAAAATCTGTTGCTGATATACTAAATCTTCAATCTTTTTTAAATTCTCCTGCAAGAAAGCTTACAGCTGATCAAAAACAATTAATATCTTTAGGAAGAGGACTTGTAAGAGAGGATGTTGCAGCAGTTTTAATGGATGAACCTCTAACAGTTATAGATCCTGATTTAAAGTTTAGACTAAGAAGAAAGCTTAAAGAAATAAATGAAGAATTTAAAACAACTCTTGTTTATGTAACTCATGATCAAAATGAGGCTATGACTTTTGCAGACAATATTATTGTGATGAGTGAAGGTGAAGTTGTTCAAGCAGGTACTCCTAAAGAACTATTTGAAAGACCGAACACTACTTTTGTTGGATATTTTATTGGTTCCCCAGCTATGAATTTATTTGAAACTGAAGCATCTTCAAATGATAGCGTCAAAATTAACAATACAATTATAAAAACAAATACTAATTTATCTAATTTAAAGGACAAAAAGATTAAATTGGGCATTAGGTCTGAATTTATAAAGATTGCCAAAAATCAAAGTGAAAATCTGTTAAATGTTGATGTTGAAAAGGTAGAGGACCTAGGAAATTACAAATTATTAACTGCAAAAATGGGAAGCCTTACAATTAAATCTAAAATCAATAGAGAAACAGAAATCCCTTCAAGCGATGTTAAACTTTATATTCCAGCAGAAAAATGTTGCGTTTATGAAGAAGAAAAACTTATTTAAACCTTAAAGTTCTACCCCAGATTGTATTAAATATTATAACAGGTCATTTTGACTATGGACTTCATACTTCAATTATAATTAACTTATAATAGTTAATTAACTAATACTAAAAGAGGAGAGAAAATGATTAAAGAAAAAAAATCATTGAAGGGGAAGTCACCTTCAAGACGTAAGTTCTTTAAAGCTGCTGCTACAACTGGTGTTGCTGCTGTAGCTGCAACATCTTTATCTGCTCCAGCTGTTGCCAAAGAAAGAGTTGAAGCGGCAATGGTAGCTACTTGGCCAAGAGATTTTCCAGGGCTAGGTACTGGCGCGCAAAGACTTGCACAAAGACTATCAGATATGAGTGACGGAAGAATACAAGTTACTTATTATGCTGCAAATGAAAGAGTTAAAGCATTTGACTCATTTGATGAAGTTGCTTCTGGTAACTCACAAATGTATCATGGTGCAGACTACTACTGGGTTAAAAAACACCCAGCATTTGGATATTTTACTGCATGTCCATTTGGTTTCACTTACTCAGAAATCAATGCTTGGATCCATCATGGAGGTGGACAAGAACTTTGGGATGAATTAACTGATGATTTCGGTACTCAAAGTTTCATAGCAGGTAATACTGGAGTTCAAATGGGTGGTTGGTTTAATAAAAAAATTAGATCAGCTAACGACCTTAAAGGTTTGAAAATGCGTATGCCGGGATTAGGAGGACAAGTACTAGGAAAACTTGGTGGTTCTCCAATTTCACTACCTGGTGGACAAATTTATGAAAACCTTGTTTCAGGTGCAATTGATGCAACAGAATGGGTAGGTCCATGGAATGATGAAGCTATGAAATTCCATGAAGCTGCTAAGTATTATTACTATCCTGGTATGCATGAACCTGGTTCAATGTTAGCATGTGGTGTTAACAAATCATGGTTTACAAGCCTAACAAAATCAGACCAAACAATAATTAAAACTGCTTGTGCATGGGCAGATGAAATTACAATGGCTGAGTATAATGCTAAAAACGGTGCAGCTTTAGCACGTCTAGTAAATGAAAACGGAGTTAAACTTGAGAAGTTTAATGACAAAGTTTACGATGCTTTTGCGAAAGGTGCTGCTGAGGTTTACGATGAAGTACAACAACATAGTGATCTTGCTGCTAGAGTACACAAAGCGTTTGTGAAAGCTAGAAAAGAGATTGGTGCTTGGACTAACTTGTCAGACTCACCGTACATTGCTCAAAGAAACAGAGCTTTAGGACTATAGTACTTAAAGTTTAAGTAAAAATTAATAAGAGGGCCCTTTTAGGGCCCTTTTTAATAAGTTCACAGATTTTTAAGTTATGTTTGCAAAGAGTAATTTACCAATACTTATTAGAATATTTAGTTATTCAATATTGGCAACTACCTTTGTTTTTTTATTTAACAATGTTTTAACTGTTTGGTTTGATTGGCCAGGAGTTAAAAATTTATTTTCCCATTATGGTTTGTTTGGATTTAAAAAATTAAGTAAACCATTATCAGACGCAGTTTTAAATTTTGCCTTTTTACAATTATTTTTTTATTTGATTTCAATATTGCTGGCAATTTTTTATGTAAAAAGATCAATTAAACAAACATTAACAGCAGATTCAAAAATTTTAGATAAATTCACTGCCTATATAATTCGTTCATCTTTTTGGGCGGTGTTAATAGTTGGGCTTGCAGATTTATTAATCTCATTTTTAGTTGTTGAAAAATTAGTTGAACCATTGTTTGGGGAATACTTAAAAATTAAATTAGTAGTTCCTGCTTTTAGGATTACATTTGTTCATTTTCCATTAATTTTAATTTCATTTATAGTTGGATATTTTACTAAATCTGTAGGTTTTATTTGGTTGGCCGTGCTTGTTGTAGGAAGTGAGTTTTTTATAGTTTTATCCAGATTTATATTTGAATATGAACAAGCTTTTCAAGGAGATTTAGTTCGTTTCTGGTATTCAGCACTTTATCTTTTCGCAAGTGCTTACGCGTTAATCCACGAAGGACATGTTAGGGTTGATGTTTTATATACAGGTTTTAGTGAACGTAAAAAAGCTTGGACTAATTCAATAGGATCATTGATTTTAGGTATTCCGTTATGTTTAATAGTTTTATTTTTAGGAATGGGTGGAAAGGCGAGTATCATTAATGGCCCAGTTATTTCTTTCGAAATTACCCAACAAGGTTCTAACGGATTGTATTTACTTTATTTGATGGCAATATATCTGGCTGTTTTTGCAGTCTCAATGTTAATTCAATTTACTAGTTATTTTATGAGTAGTAGCGATAAACTTTTGAAAAATTAAATTATGGAACACTTATTTTTAGGTTTACTTGTAATTATCATGATTGGAGCATTAGCCTCAGGTTTCCCCGTAGCTTTTGCTTTACCTGGTTCAGCAATTGTTTCAATAGGTCTTGCAGCTTTTTTTGGATATCTTTTTGAAGGAGATGTAAGCGCTTATTTTGCGACTGATGGACCAAAAGAATGGCTAACCGCTGGGATTACAAATTTCAGGAGTAATTATTGGGATGTAGAAACAGATACTTTAATTGCTATCCCATTATTTATTTTTATGGGGATTATGTTACAAAAATCCAAGATTGCCGAAGATCTATTAGTTACTATGGGTCAATTATTTGGTCCAATTCCAGGAGGATTAGGTATTTCTGTTATTTTTGTAGGAGCTTTGCTTGCAGCAACCACAGGTATAGTTGGGGCAACAGTTATTGCAATGGGGTTAATTTCACTTCCAACTATGTTAAATAATAAATACGACAAAAGTCTTGCAAGTGGGATTGTTTGTTCATCAGGAACTTTAGGTCAAATAATACCTCCATCAATTGTTTTAATTATTATTGCAGATCAATTAGCTAGTGCAGCAGATGTGGCTAATACAATTCGTCAAACAGACTATAAAATTCTTACTGGTGAGTTTAATATGCCTGGAGAGTTTAGAGTTGGATCTACAAGTGCTGGAGATATGTTCTTAGGAGCATTATTGCCAGGGTTAGTTTTGGTTGGATTATATATGTTATATGTTTTTGTTTTTGCAAGAATAAACCCGAAAGCAGCACCACCAGTAAATTTTAAAGGAAAATTTAATTTTAAATTTTGGATAAAAGTTATTGGAGTAATAATTCCACCTCTTGCTTTAATATTTGCTGTGCTTGGATCTATATTAATGGGTATAGCAACAGTAAATCAAGCTGGATCCATTGGAGCAATTGGAGCAACTATGATGGCGGGTTACCGTCTTCATAAAGGTAGGAAAGATGCATATTACCCAATTATAATCTCAGTTTTATCTGTTATTCCTATATTTTTTTTCGCAAAGAATTATAACTTAAATATTAAGGCTGTAGATACGAGAGATTTAACAGCAATATTGATTACAGGTTTTTTTACATTTACGTTTTTAATTGGAATTATATGGAGTTTTTGGAGATCTTATAAAATTGAGAATGTCCTAAAAGAAGTTGTTACAGAAACATGTGTTACTACTTCGATGGTATTTATAATTCTTTTAGGAGCCGCAATGCTAACTTCTGGTTTCAGAGCTTTTGGAGGAGAAGAATTAGTAAGAGATTTTTTACAAGATTTACCAGGAGGTTTCTGGACACAGTTTATTGTTGTAATGGCTGTAATCTTTTTATTAGGTTTCTTTCTTGATTTTATTGAAATTGCGGTAGTGGTTGTTCCTATTATTGCCCCAATATTATTAGCTGAACCAGGTGCAAATATAAGTGCAATTTGGCTAGGAGTTATGATTGGAGTTAATCTACAAACATCATTCTTAACCCCACCTTTTGGGTTTGCATTATTTTACTTAAAAGGAGTTGCTTCAAAATTAGTTACTACTTTAAATATATGGAAAGGAGTTGTTCCTTTCATAATTCTTCAACTTATAGGTCTTGGAATTGTTGGTTTTTATCCTTCATTAGTTAATTACTTACCTGCAAGAACATATTTAACATCAAATGTTGCACCGCCACCAATGAATCCTAAGCTTCAATATTGTTTACAGGAATATAAATTTCCTATTTATAATAATGAAGAGGATACAATTAGATCTGCAATAATTAATTTTCAAAAACTAACACCTTCTAATCTTCCAAATGATAAATTAGATATATTTGAAGAACATTTTGATAATGCTCTTGGAACTTTTGCAATAGTTAAAAAACTTCAAAAAACTGAGGATGAATATAACTTATTTGCAGAAGATTATAGAGATCTTCATTTCACTGTTAGAAAAAAACAGAAAAAAATAAGAAAAATTGATAATAAAATTAAAAAGTTAAAATCAGAAATTAGAAATCTAGATAAAGATGATACATCAAGTAAAAATAAATTAAAACTTAAGATAGAAAATTATAAATTAGAAATTATTGAAATAAAAAATCAAATACCTGAAACTTGGAAATCTCGAAACAAAGAATTTGAAATACTTCACAAGGCAAAAAATACCAGAACAAAACGTTATAGAAAAAATGTTGATGAGGCATATGATAGCTTAGATCAAATAGTAATGTTTATAAACGATCATGAAAAGTTAAAAAATCTTTCACCTGAAATTAAAGAATTAAAATATTCTATAAATAATAAAGACTATGAAAATTCAATTCTAATAATTGATAATCTTTTCGAAAAATTAAGTGAAATTTCAGGCATAGATGAATTTGGAAATAAATTAGATGATTTAGTGTCTGTTATAGATAACGATGAAGTTGATGAACAAAAGCTGTTACTTGCTAGCTCAGAAACATTTACTCTATTCGATCAAGAAGTTTCTTGGAGAGGAGACGCTAATAAAAATTTATTACCCGAGGTATTGAAATATAATGAAGTAATTAAAAATAATATTGGATTAAGACTTCAGTCAAGATTAACAAAAGAACAAGCTAAGTTTGTTGCAAGATGTAACTCAGTTCATAGAGATATATCTTTAAATTTTTAATTAATGGAAAATTATATTCTTCCTAAAAGACAGGCGATAACTGTTTTTTTTGTATTTGCTTTTGGATATTTTTTATCATGTTTGTTAAGAGCGATTACCGCAACACTTTCTCCAGTTTTAACATTAGAATTTGAATTACTTGCTGCTGATCTTGGACTTTTGGCAGGAGGGTATTTTCTTGGTTTTGCTTGTATGCAAATTCCACTTGGATATTTATTAGATAAGTTTGGACCTAAGAAAATTGTTTCATCATTTTTATTAATTGCATTAATCGGTACAACTTCATTTGCTCTTGCTCAAAGTTTCTCAGGATTATTAATTTCAAGAATTTTAATTGGGGTTGGAGTTAGCGCATGTTTAATGGCACCTTTAACAGGATATAGAATTTGGTTTGCTGAAAATCAACAACAGAGAGCCAATTCTTGGATGTTAATGATAGCTTCATTAGGATTTTTATCTTCAACATTGCCCGTTCAACTTTTATTACCAAGTTTCGGTTGGAGATGGATATTTGCTGGAATTTCAATTCTAATTTTAATCAGTATATTTTTAATGCTCGCTTTCATTCCAAAATGGGATCATCAAATCAAAACTGGGGAAAATTCACTAAAATCAGGATCTTTAGCCGATGTTTGGAAAGATAGATTTTTTATAAGCGTAATTCCAATGGGCTTATTTAACTATGGAGGGTTGATGGCAATTCAAACTTTATGGGCAGGACCTTGGATGACAAGAGTTGCTGGTTATACTCCACTTGAAAGCGCCACAGGATTATTTTGGATTAATATTACCATGCTTGTTTCATTTTTTTTATGGGGTTATTTTTTACCCAGAATTACTAATTCAGGTTTTAGTGCATTAAAAATATTAAAACTTGGTTTGCCTATAAGTTTTTTAGTAATGCTAAGTATTATTATCTTGGGATCAAAAGCAGGAGCATTTTATATTACATTATTTATTTTAAGCTCAATTTTTTTGTCGGTTACCCAACCAGCTGTTGGCCTATCATTTCCAAGCTATTTAGCTGGCAAGGCTCTCACTTCATTTAATTTATTAATATTTTTAGGAACTTTTATAATGCAGTGGTTGATGGGACTGGTAATTGATGTGGTAAAAAATTTTGGATATTCTGAAATATTGGGTTTTAAATCAGCTTTTTCTGTTTTCTTAATTTTAAGTCTTATTTCATATATATTTTTTTTAATTATAAATAAAAAAAATTATGAAATTAAAACGTAGGAATTTTCTTTTGGAAGTCATTATCGGAATATTATTAATTTATATGTCAGTACTTATTGTATTGTTTATATTCCAGCGAAACTTAATGTACCTTCCTGACGAAAATAATTATTTTGGTGACAAGTTAGAGGTAGAAATTGAAAAAGTTAAAATTAAAACTTTTGATGATATAAATTTATTAGGTTGGTTTCATAAAAAAGATTTAAAAAAATTTAAAACAATTATTTATTTTCACGGTAATGCAGGAACACTAGAAAATAGAATTCATAAATTAAACCATTTTAAAGATATAGATGTTAATTTTTTAATTATTGCATGGAGAGGTTTTAGTGGTAACAATGGTAAGCCTTCTGAAAAAGGGCTTTATATAGATGGAAATAGTGCAATTGAATGGTTAAAGAACTTAGGTTTAACTGAAAGCGATATTGTAATTTATGGAGAATCACTTGGAACTGGTGTTGCAACTGAAATAGCACAAAGTAACAATTATGCTGGTTTGGTACTCGAGACACCTTTTACATCAATGATAGATGCTGCAAAAAACTTTTATCCCTATATCCCTGTGTCTCTTTTATTAAAAGATAAATATGATAATCAAAACAAAATTAAGAATATTAATACACCTGTTTTAGTTATGCATGGTGAAGTTGATCAAATCGTGCCTTTTCGGATGGGTAAAAAAATTTATGAAATTGCTAATCAACCAAAATATTCTCATTTTACAAAATTTGACGATCATATGATGGAATATGATGAAAAACTTTTATTTGCATTAAAAACATTTATTAATAGTTTAAATTAAGCCACATTCTAAACAAATATAGTACAAAATTTTTTATTAAATTTTAGGTGTGAAAAAAACACTTTTTATCTTTATTATTTTTTTTTCTTTTTCAAATCTCGTTATAGCAGAAGATAATAAATCATTAGTTGATAATTTATTCCATATAGATCAGATGAACTCACATAATGAAAATTTTGCTCTTTATTTTAAAGCTAGAGAGAAAGCGATATTAGCCAGAGGAGAAAACAGTAACTATATAAATGAATACCCCAAGGATCTTTATATATATGATTATAAAACAAAAAGTTCATCTCCATTAATTTCTTATGAGTGGTTTCCTAAAAGAGCAAAATATTTTCTTAAAGAATATGACTTTCCAGTTTTTCCTGACGATTTTGCTTATTATCTTTTGAAAGATGATAAAACATTAGTAATGATCAGTGCTATTAAAAATTTAAATACCAACTTTAAATTTGATATTAGCAATAAAAAATTGGAGATTTATCCAAAAAATGGAAAATTTGATTTTATCATTTCTTCAATAGCTAAAAATTGTGGATATGATAATTTCAAAGAAAATTATAAGTGTACCTTCTATAAACCTTTAATATCAAGCACTTTAATCAATTAATTTGGGTAAAAGCATCTGCAAATTTTTCTGCTTCAAAGATTTGAAGATCATCTTCTTTTTCTCCTAGACCTAAAGCAATAATTGGTAACTTGTATTTTTTAGCGACAGCTAAAAGAATTCCTCCTTTAGCAGTGCCATCTAATTTTGTCATTATTAGCCCAGTGATTGGAATAATTTTATTAAATTCCTCAACTTGATTAATTACGTTTTGACCTGAAGTAGCATCTAAAACTAAAATTACATCATGTGGTGCTTCAGGGTCTATTTTTTTTGTTACATTTGCAATTTTTTTATACTCCTCCATTAAGTTTTTTTTATTTTGTAATCTTCCAGCGGTATCAATTAAAACTTGAGTAAAGTTATTTGCAATAGCATCTTCAATAGCTTTATATGCAACAGAAGCAGGATCTGCACCTTGTGAGGATTTAGTTA